>NZ_JAMQBK010000139.1 GCF_023701485.1 Aporhodopirellula aestuarii | reverse complement strand
CGTCATCGACATCGTCGATCGGGAACAACGGATTACCTGCAGACCCATGCGCAGCCGACGAGTGCACCGGAGGAGGTGCATCGGTTGAATGCATCTTACCTGGCGGAACGAGACTCGATTTGACAGGCCGGGGTGGCTTGTTCGAGGATCGCGGCAATTTGGGGTCAGAGGAAGACACGTTGACGTTTAACCTGCGGGCCCATCTTTGGTCGTGACCGAATAATCACTCACGCCCGTTCGGTTGCAAACGTCCATCACGTTCACAACGGGTTGAAAACTGGTCGACTGATCGGCGCGGATCACGACGGTTTGGTTAGTCGGGTTACTCGCGACGGCTTTCTTGAGTAGCTCTTCGAGTTCTTCGAGCGGCGTGACTTTGCCACGCAAGTAGATTTTTCCAGAAGCATCGACATCGACGACGACTTCGCGTGGTTTGCTGGTCATCGGCACGGCGCTGGTGGCCGACGGCAACACGATGTCGAGTCGTCGCTCTTCGTCTTCGAACTCGCTCGTGACGAGAAAGAAGATCAGCAACAAAAACACGACATCGATCAGGGGTGTCAGGCTGAGCGTTCCGGCGACGTTCGATTTTTTGAGTTCGATAGCCATGCTTGGTTGAACTTGAGATGACCGGTCACGTTCGATTGATCCCCCAGAGAGGATGACGCGACGCGACGGTTGGCAACGAGGTGGAAGTGTTCTCGGATTCGCGTATTGACGGCAGCCCGCCGCCTGTATCATGAATCCGAGACGTTTTGTGCCGAGCGTTTTGCATCTCGGCGGAGGTGACGGTTTAGGTCGATGAGGCGACTGGTGGTGGAGTGGCGGAAACTCCGTTGGCGTGTGGTTTTTCAAGCGGCGGAGCGTTTGGGCTCAGTGGTGGCGGTGACGCTTCCATTGGACGCAGTTGACCTTCGTTATCCAATTTCGAACGACCGACAAATTTGGTTAACCCGGGCGCGATACCGAACGCCAGTTCTTCAATACGATGAAAGAGTTTCGTAATGCGGTTTTCCAGGTACTGTGCGAAAATCGCAGCGGGAATCGCCACGACTAGACCGGCAAGCGTTGTCACCAATGCCGTGTAAATCCCTTCAGACAATTGTTCGCTGCGGCTGCGGTCGGCGGTCAAGGTGCTCGATTCATGAAACGCGACGATCATCCCCCAGACCGTACCGAGCAAACCCATCAGTGGCGTTGCGGCCGCGGCAAGCGTCAGCCAGCGAACAGGTGCTGCGTAACGGTCGGCCTCCCTTTGGATCGTTTCGCTGCCGGTTCGCTCGATCTCACCGAGAGGTTGTCCCGTTCGCATCAACATCGACACGATCACACGTGCCGCTGGCGAACGATGTTCGTGACAGACTTCCCATGCCGTGGAGGGCGGGAAATGATCTTGCGAAATAGCGAGGTCCGACAATTCTTCCATCAAAGCACGCGGCATGATCTTGTTCGTTCGCAGTGACAAAGTGCGTTCGATTGCGAGAGTCACCACCAGCATGCTCATCAAACCGATCGGCGCCATGAACCATCCACCACGCGTGATCAGCGACAACAGGTCGATGCCCGAGGGAGCGTCCGAACCGTCTCCGATCGCACTCATGGGAGCTTCGTTCATGACGTCTTCGATATCGGCCGCGTCAACAATTTCGATGTTCTGTGCAGCCTCCGTGTCTTGGGCATAAGCCGCCGAGATTGGCGACGGCATCGTAGGCATTGCCCATGCGCATACGAACCAACCAACCAAAGCTAATGTCAGTACGTGCACCCATCGTCGTGCCAATCCGGATCGGTCCGAAGGAGAGCAAGTCGCTTGAGAACGACCCGACAATTTGTCTGTGGGCGGAATACAACGCATACCAGAACTTTCAGTTTCAACGCGGACGGTTTGACGAAACAATCTTACCAACGCAAAGGCCAAATTGTCGAACGGGGAATTCCCGTATGAGCTCTCCAGGGTAGCGAGACTTCCACAAGCAAACCGGCCTAGAGGGGCGACAACTCCCCTTACTGGCCCTTGAGGGTCTTGAGCCGCTCGCGGGACTGTTTCGCCAGCTCATGCTCAGAATGTTTGTCCACTACGTATTCGTAAAACCTAACAGCATAACCACGGGCTTTCTGCTTTGCAGACTCTGTTTTTGCGACATCGTATAAGGATTCAGCACATCGGCCGGCCTCGAAACCGCTTTTCGCCTGCCAGTTTTTGATCGCGTCGGGGGCTTTATCTGCACCGAATCCGTACATTACTCGCTGAAATTCGGGGATGGCCTCCGCGTATGACTTATTGGCAAAATGAATTTCACCCATCATGAAGCGGGCCCGGGCGGCGAGTTCGTTACGGTAGTTGTCTGCGACCTGGCTATACAGTTTCAATGCCTGGGCTTCGTTGCCCGACTGTTGGTGCGCGAATCCGGTTTCGTAGAAGACTTGAGGGAGATACGTGGTGGCGGGGAATCGGCTTCGCAATTCGTCATACCAATCGATTGCCGTTTCCCAATCTTTCATCTGCGCGGCGCTTTGACCGCCATGAAGAAGGGTCAATTCTCGGACTTGTCGCTCGGCATCGTCACGGAGCGTTTGAGCGGTGTCGTTATCGGCCTCGATTTTGTCGCGAGCCATCGAGTAGGCCCGCAGCGCGGTATCAAATTTGTTTTGTTTGAATCTCGATTCACCAACCATCATCATGGCGTCGAGGATCAGCGGCCCGTTATTGGCTTCGCGGAATTGCCGGACGAATGCGGCTTCCGCAGCGAGGTAGTTTTCAGCTTTGAAATACGACCAACCGAGCCGATAGAGAGACTTCTCGAGCAATTCATTACGCTCGCTTGAGCCGTCCGCGTCGGGTTTCGCAGCGACTTCAAATGATTTCGCCGCCTCCAGCCACTGTTCGTCGCCGTAGTGTTTCTGTCCGACGAAGTAAGCCGCTTCGCTGACCATCGCGTTGTCAGGATACTTTGAAATCAGTGTTTGGAATTGCTCAATCGCTTTTTCTTCGTCACCGGCTTCCTTGAGCGACCAGCCGAGTTCGTAGATGACTTTGTCCATTCCTGGATAGTCTGGCACTTCGGCGACCAGTTCGCTGAGTCGTTCCGCCGCTTGTTCGGGCCGACCCTGGTTTTGTCGAACGAGTGCCAGTTCGTACAACCCATGTCCAAGCAAAATTCCGCTCGGTTGCGTTTCGAGAAAACGGTTCAGATCGATCGCGGAATCTTCGTAGTCGCTAAGGTTACGGAACGAGATCCCCCGGGCGAGCAACGCGTCGTCGACGATCGCGTGATCAGGAAATTGATCGATCGTTTCGCCAAGCGTTTTGACGGCAGCGGCGTAGTTGCCGAGGGACATTTGCGCCCATCCTTTGCCGTAGAGTGCGAACGGCAACAGGGCTGGGTCGCGTTTGGACTCAATCACTGGCGTGAATTGCTCGATCGCTTCGACGTAATCCCCACTATCGCTCGCGAGTTGTCCAAGCTTGAAGCGAGCCTGGTCCGCCATTTTGGAATCGGGACTGCTGGCGATCAGTTCACGCCAAATGCCGATCGCTGCCTCGCGGTTATCGGCCTTCAAATGAGCTTCACCGGCGAGTAAGAACGCCTCGTCGCTGCGCGCCCATTGCGGGTCAGCTTCGCGGCTCGCCTTAAACGCTTCGGCGGCGGCGTTTGCATCTCCATTTTTCAACTGAGCTTGCCCGGCCAACAGAAGGGCCTCGGCGCGTAAGCTGCGATCGCTGATGTTATCCAGTTCCGAGGAAATCAAATCGGCGGTGCGTGCGGGTTGGTCCGACGAGTTGTACGCGGTGGCGCCTCGCAAAATCCATTGCACCCGTTGGCTGTTGTCTCGTTGCGACGGATCGTCGATCAACTTTTGATACAGCTCCGCTGCTTCTTCCGCGTCGCCCGACAACAGTCTTGCTTCTGCACTAATAAACGCAGCGTCGGAGGCCAAAGTGTGGTCCGAGTACCGTTTGGTGAAATCATCCGCCAGCCGAATGGCCCGGTCGTGGCGGCCGAGTTGCAAGGCGGTAAAGGCACCGTTGTAGATCGCACGAGGCGCGAGCGGTGAGGTGGGATAGTTGTTCGCGATCTCTTCGAACGCCGCGAGTGCATCGGCGAGTTTGTCGTTTTGAAACGAGAGTGCCTCGGCCGCGTCGAGACGCAGGGAGACTGCATACTCGCCTTCGGCACCGGCGTCCAATTGAGACGAGGCCACCTTGTACGCCGATTCCGCCGCCTGTGTCACCTCCGGTGAACCCGCTGGTGAAGCCGCCGCTCTTGCTAAGTCGATTCGGGCGAGCCAGTGGGCGGCTTCGGTCGCGGCGCCGGCGTCATCACTGCCGAGCAATTGCTGGAACCCATCGGCCGCGGCTTCCATTTGGCCGGATTGATAATGCGTTTGCGCGGCTGCCAACATCGCGGCGCTCGTATACTGCGAGTTCGGAAAATCCTTGACCAATTGTTCGTATCGTTTGGCCGCTTCATTTGATTTCTTCAGCTTCGCAAACGAGAACGCTTGGCGGAACAACGCGTGTGCCCGATCGTCGTCATTGGCAAGTCCGGTGGTGTCGTCGATGACCTTTTGGAACATCTCGATGGCACGATCGAAACGGTCCGCGAAGAGATGAATGTCCCCGAGTCGCAACTGCACGTCGACGACGAGGTCGGTCTCGATACAGGCATCCAATAACTGTTCGTAAGATTTGGTGGCCGCCTCAAAGTCATCACTTTCTTCTTGGGCGATCCCGCGTGCGTACAAGGCGTCGCAACGCAATGGCGATTTTTCGATATCTTCCATCTGCAGCAATTTGCTGTAGTACTCGATCGCCTGCTTTAGATCCCCCATCGAGTAAGCGGCTTCACCCGCGTAGAAATACGCCCGGTCACGGTACTGCGATTTGGGGTTTTCCAAGAGCAACTGTTTGTAAGCACTCAGCGATTCGCCGAGCAGACCTTTGTCAGCGTTCGGTTTTGAGATCGCGAGGGCATAGAAACACCATCCGCGGTTAGACAGGCTTTCTTCACGCAGTTCGTACTTAGCCGTCTGCAATGCGATGCCGAAGGATCTTGCCGCCTCCATCAAATCCGGCGGATCGGTTTGCATGTAGCAAACGCCGAGATAGTGAG
>NZ_JAMQBK010000138.1:4657-7754 GCF_023701485.1 Aporhodopirellula aestuarii | reverse complement strand
GTCTGAATGTCTCCCGCCAACGATCGTGTCCCCTGCCCTGGCGAAGCAACCGAATCCAAATACTAAGCAGGTATGCAGGAATCATCTGGCGAAACTGCCGCGAACTGAAGGCCGGACCGAGGCTTTGCGAGTTCCGGCATTCACTTGCTCAGTCGTGCCGGAACTGCGTCGCTTAAGGCTCCTTGGCCCGGCCTACGCCGAACCGATCACGATCAGCGGAATTGTCGTTATACAGAATCTCTTCTATCTACCTGCTTAGCACACTTTTTAGCGTAACGGCACGAGTCGTCCGGTCTTACGCTCATTTTCAATGCCGATAAAGCACCAACGAAAAGTGAAACGGTGCGGTCCGGCGAAGCGATCGATTCGCGTGCGACAATTTGGCACCAATCAAGACAGGCAGAATCGAGGTAGGTTTGTGATGCCGGCCGCCAGTCACCAACAACGTCGACGGCACAGCTGCTACACTGCGAACAAACAGGCTGCGCTGCGTGAATTCGCCACAACGAGCGTGATGTCATGTCATCGACGAACGCGACCACACGGTTTGATGCCGGGAACATCCTCGCTTTGTCATGTCCCGACTAAGGATTCAAACTCTGGGAGATCAACATGTCGCAAGATCCACAACGACAAAGCGAAACCGAAACGTCAGTAACCGCGGAAGTGTTCGCGGGGGATCACGGTGATGTAAAGGCCAAACGGCACAAAATCAAAGCGCAAGTTTACGAGAAAGAACTTGCCCGTTTGCACATCGAACTGGTGAAACTGCAAGAATGGGTGAAACACGAAGGCTTGCGAGTTTGTGTTCTCTTTGAAGGCCGTGACGCGGCAGGGAAAGGGGGCGTCATTAAGCGAATAACTGAATGCCTCAACCCACGGATCTGTCGCGTCGTTGCGCTCGGAAGACCGACCGAAAGGGAAAAATCAAGCTGGTATTTCCAGCGATACGTACCGCACCTTCCAGCCGCCGGTGAGATCGTGTTGTTCGATCGTAGTTGGTACAACCGAGCAGGTGTCGAGCGAGTGATGGGATTCTGCACCGACGTCGAATACAAGGAATTCTTACGTTCGTGCCCGGAATTCGAACGCATGCTCGTACGATCTGGCATGATCCTGATCAAGTATTGGTTTTCGGTGAGCGATGAGGAACAGGAACGAAGATTTCAGAAACGGATGGAAGATCCGACACGGAGTTGGAAGCTAAGTCCGATGGATGTTGAGTCACGGTCGCGATGGCTGGAATACTCCAAAGCCAAAGACGTGATGTTCGCACACACCGACATCAAACAAGCCCCGTGGTACGTCGTCAAAGCGGACAACAAGAAATGTGCGAGACTCAATTGCATCTCGCACTTGTTGAGCAAGATCAAGTATAAAGATTTGACGCCGACGCCACCCACGCTGATGGCGCGTCCCGAAGCGGGAGCGTATGTTCGTCCACCGCTCGAAGACCAGACCTTCGTCCCCGAAATTTGGTAGACGTCGCGTTGCGACGAACCAATTATGCGGGACACGCTGAACGGCATTCAAACAAAGAGGTGGAATGTTTCCCGGCGTCGCACTGCGAATTGCTTCGTCTCGGTTTTCCCAACCACGGACTCACACCAACCCTGGCGGTTGCGTGCCGTCACTACGGAGATGAATGTTATGCTGCTCTTCTTAGCGGCACGGCGCAAGCCGTCCGGTCCCGCGTTACCGGACGGCTTGCGCCGTGCCGCTACTATTGAAATCCAGCAGCAATGAAATCGACGTCACACAAGACTAGCCATTCACAACAGCCTGGAACTGCCCTCATGCTAAAGGGATCATCGGAACGTGATCGCCTACCTGCTTAACTCACACCTGTAACCTAACCCACGTGATGAGAACACAGCGGTGCCTCGCAATCAGCATCCATCGGCGCAAGTGCTCATCGAACGCAATGCAAACGCATCGCCACTGCGGCCTTCAAGTCGCATCGCCGACGGAATTCTTCAGCGAAAAGACGCCCGCCACGCAGAATAGGAATCCGACGAACTCAAAAATCGCAAATGTTGCGTGGAGGGCGGAGAAGCCATCGACAACGATGCCGAGGCAACGTCCCGATGCAGACCCGAGTAGCGGAAGGGCACCGACCAGCAATGCGGAGGCAACCTGTTTTTGTTTCCAAAGTAGCAACATTACCGCTGCAATACCCATCTCCACCCCGCCGTAAAACGCACGGATCTCAGTCGCCATCTGCGGAGTTCGTTGATCAATACCGAAGGCTTCCAACAACGCATTCGGAGAAATGCCCAGCCAGACGGCGAAGCCCGCATACGCCGCCGCGGTGATCCAAACAACAATGGTTGCAAAACGTTGGTTTTTCATCATTTGCCCTGAGTTGCCCGCCACGCCCGAACCTGCGTCGGATCTGCAGGTAGCCGCTGTGGTGAGGATGCAAAAGTTACATTGAACATACCACGTGAGTTCCAATGACATATCAGGCATCATCGCAACTCCTTCCCGTCGTCCCTTCGTGACACCAAGAAGTGTCTTCTCTGTCGAAGAACTACTCACCGACCACTGCGGCACATACGTTTACTAAGAGCAGGTAGGCAGAAATAATTGGGCAAAATCCCATAAGCCATTTGGGCATTAGCCTGGATTGCTAAGAGTCTCTGCACCGCGAAATCTCTGGACTGCTAAATCTCTGCGAAGGTGTGGAAATACAAGGCCACGCCAGTATTGCTTCCATTTCAAGTCGCGATAGCGACGGCAGGCGAAAGTGCCGGACGCGAGTCCGGGATCAACGTCGCCTCCACATATCCCAAGTCGCGAGGGACGTCGATTGTATTACTGAAGGATTTCAAATGTAGCGGAACGGCGCGAGCCGTCCGGTGACTCGGGACCGGACGGCTTGCGCCGTTCCGCTAAAAAAGGCACTAAAACAATCAACGTCCCAAGCGATGACAGATGCCGCTCCCGGTGGTTCATTCGTGCGCACGCACGGGTTTTGTGTCGTCGCGTTGCGACTTGCTTCGCTTGGTTTGCCCAAACCACGGACTCACGTCCGTGGCTTTTGGATCTCGTCACGATCGTGACTAAGCAGGTATACAGGAATCATCTGGCGAAA
>NZ_JAMQBK010000138.1:0-4631 GCF_023701485.1 Aporhodopirellula aestuarii | reverse complement strand
GCTCCTTGGTCCGGCCTACGCCCGTTTTCGCAAACCACGGACTCACGTCTGTGCCTTTTGGATCTCGTCACGATCGTGACTAACCATTCGCGAATTACCGGATCCAGCTAAACGCAAAAGGGATAGCGACACATCTTGTCCATAACAAATTTTTGGCAGTCCAGTGATAGCTTTGGTTGGACGTAGGAACCACGGTTAGCATCAAATGCCAGATATACCGAAATCCTCCAGCCTACGTGCTTAACCCAAGCTTTCCAAAAAAGCCTCGGCGTTGGCTAGGTGCTGCTCACGCTTTTCCGGCTCCATCTTTTTCGCCATGCTGCACATCATCGCCCATCGTGGGTTCTTGCCGAGTTCGTCGACGTGGTTCCAGATCCATCGCCAATACAACCCATCCCAAGTATCACACCAAGGTTGGCGGGGATAGTGGCTCATCTTGCGAATGTACGACGATCCAGAAAAATACGGCTTCGTCGTGATCGCCCCGCCATCGGCGTTTTGGCTCATCGCATAGACGTTGGGAACCATCACCCAGTCATAGCTGTCGATGAACATTTCCATGAACCAGCGATAGATGTCGTCCGGGTCGATCTCGCATAAAAACATAAAACCACCCAACACCATCAGACGCTCGATGTGATGGCAATATCCCGTTTTAAGAATTCGCGAAATCGTATCGTCGATTGGTATGATGCCGGTCGTTGCGTCGTAGAAACTGCTGGGCATCGCGCGGTGATGTTGCCAGTGATTCGTGGTCCGCATGGGGACGCCCAAATCTTCATAGGTCGCACGCATGAACTCGCGCCAACCGATGATTTGCCGGACAAAACCCTCGACGGAATTCAAGGGAACTTCGTTGCCCCCTGTGTAACGCAGGGTCTCCTTGATGATCTCATCGGGCGTTAACAAACCAATGTTCAGAACCGGCGTAAGGACGCTGTGCCAAAGCCACGATTCTCCTTCGACGATCGCATCTTCATACGCACCAAAATACTCGAACCGCTGTTTCAAAAACTGTTTTAACCATCGACGAGCAGAAGCGTGCGAGGTCGGGTAATACAACGTCTCCAACCCTCCAGGGTGACTAGGAAACTCGCGTTCGACATATTCCCGGGCATCGAGGTCGACCTGATCGCGTTTGGGGAATGAAAGATCCGGGATCGAAGCGAGCTGCTTCTTGGGGATCTTCTTTCGGTTGTCCTCGTCGAAACTCCACTGACCTCCGGCAGGTTCATCGCCATCCATCAACACGTCGAGTCGCTGACGCTGCCATTTGTAAAAATCTGCCATGAACCAGCGATTCTTACCCGCTCGATACTCTTGGTTCTCCTCGGGCGTATTGAGGAACCCTGGATTGGGCAGAAATTCGACTTCCATCTCCAGCTTAGCGCAGGTGCGTCGGATTCGTTTTTCCAAGATGAAATCGGTCGGATCGACACAACAGATCGTCTCTCCGTCACGTTCGTTTGGTTTGATCGTGCAATGCAACTGGTCGTCCAGATTCGGATGTTCGGCGTGATACTCGACGTACTGGACCTCGTGCCCCTTCTGACGTAAATCGACCTCGTACCGCTTCATCGATGCGCGGTGGAGCCAAAGCTTTTGTTTGTGAAACGGCATCGGGTATCGGCTGTCCCCAAAAAACAACGAGTCTTCGATCAACAGAACGCGTGACGGCGAACGCTTCAGCCCGGGGTGTTTGCAAAACAATTGATTAGGAAAAACGAGCAAAAACATCCACACACTCTTAGGAAAACCTTGGACTCAAAAAAAACTTGCTTCAATCACACGGGAAACGTCACGCTCAACTCGCGCCAATATTATCGACTCGCGGAAACCGTCTGTCGGCGAACACGCACTGGTATCCAGCGGACTTGCGCCCGCTACAAATCCTAGCGGAACGGCGCGAGCCGTCCGGTATCACCGCCAAGTTTGAATGCTACCAACGCACTTTCCATACTGGTTGCACTTTACTGAATCGGGGCCAAAAGTCGGGCTGCGCGGACAAGTAACTGAAACGCGTACGACTTTTCCTCCAATTCACTCCCATCGCTGAGCGTGCAATAACGGAGATCGTCCTCGAACATTTCCGCCACTTCTTGGGAAAAACTTTCGTCAAAGAACGCAAGCATGATCTCGAAGTTGAGACGAAAGGATCGATTGTCAAAGTTTGCCGTGCCGACCGCAGCCATCGTGTCGTCCACGAGTAGTACTTTTTGATGCATGAAACGGCCCTGATAGCGGTAAACACGAACTCCCGCCGCATTCATCTCGCCGAAATACGAAAACGACGAGAGCCAAACCAAGGTCGAGTCTGAGTTTTGCGGAATCAGGATTCGCACATCCACCCCTCGCATCGCGGCGAGTTGCAACGTCGTCGCCATCTTTTCATCAGGAACAAAATACGGGCTCGCGATCCAAATCCGTTTCTTTGCCGACAGAATCGATTGCATGAAAAACAGCGATGCCGTCTCAAACTCGTCGGCCGGTCCGCTCGGAACACAAATGCCTTCGACGCCAGGCTCTTCACTGGCGACCGGTGTCCAATTCAAATCGTCGAGTAATTCTTTGCTTACCGCGTGCCAATCCTCGGCAAACGCGACCTGACAACACTGGACCAAAGGCCCTTCCACTTGAACGCTGGTGTCTCGATAAGGCCCCAACTCATCGACACCAACTAAGTATTCATCGCCGACATTGTGACCGCCCGCGAAAGCCGTGATCCCATCAACAATCACCAGTTTGCGGTGATTACGAAAGTTCAAACGCGTCGTCGATCCGCCACCAAACGGTGAATTAAATCCGTGTACCTTGATACCGTTGGCACGCAGCTCCTCGATATACTCATCAGGCAGATCGCGACTGCCGTACTCATCGTAGAGAAGTCTCACGCGGACGCCTTCGGATGCTTTGGCAATCAAGAGTTCTTTCAACCGTCCGCCCAATTGGTCATCGTGGATGATGTAAAACTCGACCAAGATGTAAGTCTTGGCTGACTCAATCGACTGCAGCATCGCGTCGAAGGTTTCTGGCCCGTCGACCAACAATTTTGCTCGGTTGCCACGTGTTACCGGGAACTGTACCAACCGGGTGAGAAGTCTCTGGGTGCTGTCCTCGACCGGAACCGCCAGCTTCGCTTCGCGGAGGTCATCGTAAAGCTGCTCGACGATATGCGTTCCGCTTGAGCGACTCGCACGGTACGTCAAAGCGTGCTCGCCGTAGTCGGTTTCGCCGATGGTCCAGTAAAGCGGTACCGCGACGTAAGGGAATGTGTTAAGCGACACAATCCAGGCAATCGCCCCTTGTGGCGTCCGCGATTCGGAAAGCACGTTCACCGATGCAATCATCCCGAGCAGGTGGGCAATCATCAGAAAGGCCGCAGTCAATCGCTTTCGATGCAGACGCATCCACGCGACCATTCGGGTCAGCGTCTCGCTTTTGCGATAAGCAAAACGAACGGGCCAGAACACAGTCCTCCAAAACCATCCCGAGGCCTTCGCGGGCCAATGACTCACCCTCCACAGAAATGACCACGTTGTTTTCAGGAAAGACTCATTGGCAGTTTGCATCGCGGGCTCGTTCATCACAGGTGGAGCATTGCGAACGCCCTACCAGGATCAGACGCGTTCGCAGAAACAAAACGTCGATGCGATTCTCGTGCCAACGCGTTTAATCCCAGAAAACCGGCACGTTACTTGCATCACCCGCCAAGGCTTGCCGAGACATCCTTGCTGATTTCCAGGGACGGTATTGAGAATCGCCGGCAGCGGAACTCGTCCGCGACTTGTCGATTTGATAAACCGCCGCGTCGGTGATGGAGCAGCCCCGAATCCTGTTCCAAAAAACACATGTAAATCGAAACATTTCGCTACGACGGAACCCTAATCAACAAGACTCGGATCAAGCGTGAATCGCGTCAGGCCGTGCTTCGTCCATTACACGAGTTCTCTGTTTATTGACCGTGAAGGAATCAATCATCTCAGTTTCTCATTCGACAATGTGGTCGTTGGCGATCGCCTCGTTCGTGTTTTTCGTGGCGTCGCTGGCCGTCATCCCCTGGGTCATAGTGCGACTGCCGGCGGACTATTTCGAATCCTCGCGTCGCGGCAATGTCAAGCCAAGAACGAAGGCAACGATGATTCTCCATCTCACCCTGCTTGCATTGAAAAACACACTCGGTGTGTTCCTGCTGGTCATCGGAATCAGCATGTTGGTTCTGCCTGGCCAAGGACTCTTGACGATACTGATCGGGTTGTCGCTATTGGACTTTCCAGGGAAATACCGGCTCGAAAGATATCTCGTCACCCGACCTCCCGTGTTCAAATCATTGAACTGGCTGCGGCAGCGCGCCGGCAATCCGCCTTTCGAGATGCCAGGCCAACCCAAACACCATTCCGGACCACCTAGCGATTCAGCCGCCCCCACAATTTCAAGATTCCTCACCGCGTTCGATTCCAAACCTCCCAATGAAGCGGCAGAGGTTCATCGGAGGAGGCATTCTTCCGCTCACGATTAGCCGATCCTGTTGATCGCAAATCAACCAACTTGGTGCTTTGGCTAACGATGACTTGCGAGGTGCTTGAACAGGGGGCTCGCGTCCTACCGCAAAACATCATAGCGGAACGGCGCGA
>NZ_JAMQBK010000137.1 GCF_023701485.1 Aporhodopirellula aestuarii | reverse complement strand
TTTCAAAGGAGCTTCGCCGTAATTTCAAATCCAAATCGGCACTCGAGATGCAGAGCACTATCGCCTCATATTTGCTAGCACTACCGGTTGTTGCCTGCTGGAGCAAAACCCACAGCATATTGATCGTGAAGGCTTACGCCCGTGCCATTCAGACATGGTTGTCTCGGTCTACCAATACACGGCCCACATTAGAAGCCGCAGTGAAGAGAAGCGTGAACTGGATCGAAGATGGGCCTTGCCATAGACCTTCTTGCCTCGGTGACCATCGACCGTTTCGTCTCCGACAAGCCTGATCACCCCTTCGAGGAAGAACCGATCGAGAACGAAGCGGGCGATGATTCGAGTAAACCGTCGGGAGCACCACCTGCGATGCGAGAACAGCCGACGATAAGCGGATGGGTTGAGCGGTTCGATGATGCTCAACAGTCGAAGCACCGCCGAAACGGTGCGATCTCCGATCACCAGTGCGGCGGCAACAAAGAAAATAACCAATTGATTGGCCGTCTCGCGATGACGAGTTGCCGAAAACAATTGATCCATCAATGGCTTAAATTCACGGGGGCACGCGAACCATGGCAGCTTCCTTGCTCGGGTTTGCAACTGCGAGGAATCGTAATTCTTGCGCAAGAAAGCTGCTTTTACCTATACCAATCCGCCAGCTCAAATTCCACGAAAGTGGAAAAAGTCGAGCTTAATGGGCTGAATTATGAATCGCGGGTTCACTTGCTCTCATCGCCTGCACGTCATTCTCGGCGATAGTGACGCGTCACGTGCCGCCTTCACTCAGCGTCAATTAGCAATTCCAGCACTAGCGTCTTCCTGGGAGCTCACCACACGCAGCCATCAACATCTGGTCCAGATTAAAAACGCGTGGATCTTCTCATTTCCTGGAACGAAGCGTAACTCTGTCCGAAATCAAGAAAATGACGATAAAAATAAATCCGCTGTTTTTTACTATTGCAAACACCATATTGACCACGTCCAGGTGCCATATCGTAATGATTACACGCAAAAACATCGGGTACAGGAAAACCCTCATGTCTGAGACTGGGAGATTCATGAAAAACGATCGCGTTTTCGATACAGCGTAGCCCGCGATACTAAACACGACTGGTATGCCCCAGTAACCAAAGTTCAGCATTGCCTCACCAGCCAACCCGAAAATCCGCGTTGACTCCCGCCTGGAATCGCCAGCTGCCGAATATGCCCCCATTCCATACAGCAGGTCGGATGAAGCAACTTTTGTGGTTCGAATTTCGGGACGAATAACTCGAGGCAAAAGCACGCACGCTGCTCCTAGGTAGGTGCTTCCATAGGCAAACTTATATCCGTATTTGTTCTCCAATCTGTAGCACGTAAGAGCCTCTATATTTGCCCGTCCAATATCACCCAATAACACGCCTTTCCAATCACGCCCCGTTTTTTCGGATAACGCTACATAACTCTCGACTGAGTTTATCTTTCCAAAATCGTTTCGCAGCTGCTTGAACAGGGCGTAAACAACAAGAAACATTGACAGTGGGATTAAAGCAATAATCAGCGATCGTTTACTGATCCAGAATCCTTGGTAATTTAGCACAACCGCCATGATCATGACAGAATTCAAAAAGTTACTACGGCTACCACGCAGTCCAGCGAAAACAAACGCTAATGATACGCAGACTAGAAATAGCATCAAAGCAGTTGATCGATGCAATTGCTTGTTAATTCGCAAATGAATTAGCACGATGCAAAACAGCAGCGCTGGAAAACTTTCGGAGAAGAGAAAGAAGATCCCCATTCCGGACAAGTCCGTTTCACGGGACATCAAATTGGACACTCCTCCGATCCTGACGACAAAGTAGACCTGTGCAAGGAAAGACACAGCCAAAGCAATGGCTGCGACTGAATAAAAACGACGAGGCGAGAACACCCAAATGCGACGCGGACAGGCAACGACACCATCCGCCCATGTCCTTACTGCGAAGAAACAAAGCAGGCCGATGAAGTTAAAACTTGCTGCTGTTCCCAACCACGGGCGGTAGTCGCTTGGCTGCGAAGGCACATGTGAAAGCCGAGGCCCGAGCGGAACATAGAGCAGGGGAACAAAGAAGAAGAAAACAATGGCAAATAGCCCCATGAGCCCATAGAGATCTAAAGCGTCCCCCTTGCTTGTTAGCCAGCGGAGCCCCTCGGGCATTACCACGACCCCGCACAAGGCAATGGGGACGAGATACCAATGACGACACTGGGGTGCGAGCGCTGCAACAAAGAGAGTTACGAGGCAACAAATAATTACTGATGCGTTGTACACATTGCTCGAGTCCTGACTCTTCCTAATGGTTGACACTGAGACCATAAATTACGATTTCAAAAACGAGCCGAACGAAAAACTCATGCCTTAACAGCAGGTCGAGACACAGCTGGGACACCAATGGCGACAAAACCTTCTGGGATATCATCCACTACTACGGCATTGGCTCCAACAGAAGCGTTGTTGCCAACAATGACCGGACCAAGGACCATTGCACCTGCACCGATAGTGACATCGTTTCCAATCGTCGGTTGAATTCTTTTATCGCTTGCTGCCTTAATACCTCGAGGCCCATAGGCATTGCCAAGTGTCACCCCCTGAAATATGAGGCAATTGCTTCCGATTCGAGTCCCACCGCCAATGACGACACCTCCCACATGCGCAATTTCTAAACCAGGGCCGATTTCCGCCATCGAGCTTATTTCGCAATGGCAAACCTGAATATTCAGAACATCGAGCATCCTAGCAACTAGGCCAACATGGTGCATCCGGAACCACCGCGACATTCGATATATAACTACAGTGCGAAGCTGCGGAAGCAGCGCAACCGCAACCGCCAAACGAAGCGCCGATAGCATCGGAAATCGACTCGCATATTTCTCGCGACGTTTCTTTAAGTCGCATTTAATGACATCCAGCATTAACAACTCCGAACACTTTCATCTGGCCCAGTTGCTCCTGCACTTTTTAACGACATGTCCCGAGTGCCAACAAAGAGAAAAACTGCGGCAAGCACAAGGTGGAAGGAGTTTGCAACTATCAATGAGTACGCTGCTCCAGTAACACCTAGCGTCGGAACTAACGCCAAAGTTCCAAGCAACGTAGTGGCACATTGGCATACAGCGGCAACAAGTATGAAACGAAATCGCCGAACAGAGGCGAGCATCATCGTCAGAAGACAGCCGACGTATGCCGCAGTGGCACTAATCATGCACAATACCAATATATTTTCATAGCCCGCAAATTCAGGGGTGTACAACAGAACGAGCAACTCGCGACCGACGAGGAGAGCCAAGCAGATCCCAGCTAGCCCTAAGAAAAGAGCGAAGCTTAGTGCGTATCTTGAAATCCTCCAGAACTCCTTAGTCCGACTCTCCGAGTACGCTCTAGCAAGACGCGGCGTGATCACTGCTCCCAGCGCAGTAATCAGCATTGAGCCACCCACTACTACCTGAGCGATCGACCCAAATATACCAAGAGCTGAAAGGCCTTCTTCCTGCCCGAGAAATAGCCTAGGGAGTTGAGGGGACAAAGTACCGAGAATTCCGTTGATCCCAAGAGGTAGTCCTGCCCACGTCAACTCTCTCAGCGTCTTTCCAGTAAACAACCACGACAGCTCCTTCACAGCAACGAGGCGATAGCGCCCTGTGATTAGGCGATTCGCCATTGGTACGTCATACAAGCAATAGCACAAGCACCTGCTCAACGCTAACGCGATGATTGACAGGACGACACTATGAGAAAAAAAGAAGACGACAAAAACAGACGCAAAGTTGAACACACCTTTCAGGGCATTTGACAGAGCTGCTATGTCTAGCCTCTCAAGCTTCTGAAAGAAGCCTGCAAATAGGTCTCCAGCGGACTGCATGCTTGCCGCCAACGCCATTCCGACAAATGCTAATGCTGTTGTGGCATTTCCATAATCCAACGAAATCGCAACGATACCAACAAGCATAACAAGGACGACATTCCAGAAATACCTAGCTCCGATATAGTATCGAAACGAAATATCTGGGACAGCGTTAGTAATGTAAACGATCCTAAAGTTGAAATTTGATAGCGTTGACAACGGAAGCACGACGGCATACGCAAACAGAAAAAGCCCCGCAGCACCTGGCCCCCCCATCTTATTGAGGGAGGCCAGCACACCCCATTGGCACGCTGTATGAACTCCGTTGCCAAGCAGCATCCAGACGAAGTTTATCTTCATTGAACGTTCTTGCATGTTCATCGTTTCTGCATAATTGCTTTTCGCCACCGCGCTGTCGACTAAATGTGGGTCACTACGCAATCACAGAGCAAGGAAACGAGAAACCGTTGACGACAAGGCATTGGAGCCGAGCAGGGAAATTGCGCCACAACGAATCGTTCGCGAGGTTCAGGAAGGCGTCGCTGCGAGCCCTTTCTTGGCTAGCAAATGGGGGGGATGCATTTCGCTTCGGAGCCATCACATGGTGAGGTGGTGCCGAAACCTGGGGCACGCGAGTCTTATTTTCGACCAGCGTGGTTTGTTTCGAATTGGTGTGGCGTTTGGTACCCGATACTGGAGTGTTTTCTTTCGCGGTTGCAGCAAGCGAAGCAACTGCTCAACTCTTGGTCCGCTTTGGGCATGCTTTCGCACTCGATCATTCCAAGCTCCGTCTTGATGGTTCCGAAGCAAGATTCCATGAATGCGTTGTCGTAGCAGTCAGCCGCACGGCTCATGCTCTGTCGCATGGACGCTCGACCAAGCGTTGCTCGGAATCCTTTACCTGCATACTGCCCACCCCGATCGCTGTGATGGACCAGCCTCGCATCCGGCCGTCGCCCGCGAATGGCCGTTATGTGAAGACTTCGAAGGACAAGGTCTTCGCTTCGTCGAACTTGGTCAACTGCCTTGGTTGCCATTTGCATCACGTCGAATCGATCATGGACAATCTTATTTTCTGCCAGTGGAGTGGTCTCCTTGGTCGGTTTGACGTAAGCGGCACTCATGTCCATCGCGATCGCTTCGACGGCCTCGAACTGATCCTCCGAAAGCTCTGAAAAACAGGCTTCTGCGGCGTCAGCTTCGTTTCCTTCGCTAATCACTTCGACCGCGCTGTTGTCCAAGTCCTAGAGCAACGTGATATAGCTGCGCCCCTTCTTGAAAGCCTTCTCGTCGATCCCAATCCGAGACATCGCTGTGACCTGCTTTCGCTGTTTACCACGGCGAACGGCTCGCGCAACAATGTTCCATGCCTGATCCCATTTCGTGCCAAGGATGCTCATCGCTCCTTTGACGGTTTGCGTCGCCAACAGCACATCGATTGCGAATCGTTCGAAGTGGATTGTGAAGCGGCTATGCTTCTCGGCCCATGGGACATCTGTCTCGACTCCGTGTGCCAGGAACCTCATTTGAGGTATCCGAGCAATCAGAATCGCCTTGAACTGGCAGGAATGCGGGTGCCTCCAACGGCGTTCCTCGGTGTAATCGTGACAACTGAATTGAGCGTCGCAGTCGGTGCAGCAAAACTTGGCGTCTCGCGGATGGCCAACCTTCACTCCAATCTCAGATGCCTCGTGGTCAAGCTCAAAGTCGCCCACAGTCCAGGGCAAGCTGAGTCCCAGGATTTGCTGATACAGTTCTTTATCTTGCATGGCAATTCTCCTTTGCGGAAAATTCTACTGAACCCACGATCTTCCCAGCTGGACCAAAACCTAAGCCATGCCGTGCTCACGCAAGACGCCGAGCAACTCCGCGTCGCGAACACACAACTCGTCCGCACTCCAAATGACGCCCCGGATACCCTGGGCAATGCAGCATTACCATCTCCATTGCAGGGCGTGCGTCAAACGAATTGCTGCAATCTTTCGCAAGAGGGCTTCAATAGGGCAACCCACACGAGAATACTACATCAGTCATTTGATGCGATGGCCATGCAATACTGAGTTACCTTCCGCGGTTTCATCCTGAAACAAAAAAGCACACGGCTGGAAGCACCTTTTCCAACTGTTGTCAATACTGATAAAGCCAGACAGGCAAGCAACTTACAGTAAAACGGAAGTTTCGACTTGGCGTTGCCTAATTGGAGCCCATCAAGAAAACTTCTCAAGCAGTTTAGCCTTGATGTTTCTGATCTTAAATTTGACATATTCAGGGTAAAAACGACATCTCTTTCCAAGTTGCTTAACACGCTTGAAAGTCAACTCTTTGGGCACTGGAATAAAGCAGTTCGGAATTATCAGATACGAGTCCGGCAATTCGCCAACAAGATTGTTTTTCATTGGCCTTTTTTGAATGTGCAGATAAAGAAACTCGTCAAATGTGAGTTCTTCGTTCTCTGCGATGATGCGCAGCAGCTGCCCCTGCTTAAAGAGAAAAACGCAGGGGGTGCCTGGACGTTGCGACGCAACGCTGGTTAGCCTCGACAATTCAAAGTGCCCCACGGGAATATGCAGATTTGCGAATTCCCTGCCGTCGTACACTCGTTTGCCGATGTCCAGCAACAGGTCGTTGATGCCGTACGCCCGGACGTTCCATTCGTCGAAGTGGCAATACTTATCATTTGAAAAAATGATCTGATGAACTGGTTGCGTGGAACGCTCATATGCTGCAGCACTATTTGCCCATTCCGAATGCCATTTTTGACCAAGTACCCCTAATTGATCCAGCCGGTAACTGCTCGACTTACGACCGAATCTGCAGTTAGCGGCAAAGGCAGAATTGACTTCATCCGTATTTCGATAGAATGCCATGTGCCCAAAACCCAGTACCTTATCGTGCAGCTCGAAGATTTCCCGGGTAAGGAACTTGCGAATATCGCCATTGATCATGTCGATATCCGAATGCCCCCAAAAGTCAAACCCTTCTACCAAATCATCGAACGCCAATCCGAACGCTGGCCGAAAGTCGCATAACTTATATGGGTAATTCAATGAAATCCTGAAGTCGAAGTGACGCTGAAACCGCTTTTGGACGTCACCGAATTCTATGTACACAGGCTGCACATTGGAAGGGAAATCGTAGGGAGTGCGATCGTCTGTGATAATCCGCCAGCAAATGGACGGGTTATAGCCACACGACTTCAGGAAGACATTAAACAGAGATGGCAACCGCCCAAAGTAACACACCAATATAATGAGAGTGGGCTGTTGGTCCATTGTCTGAGTGTGATCTCTAGGCAGGTGACGCATGTGATCCCTATTGTTGATTAGTGACAATATACCGGATGACTCATCGTTTAGCAGCGGAAATGAGACCATGGTAGTATTGCAACCAAGATTCCCAGACTTTTTCTTGCCTAAATAGTTTATGCACTCGTTGCTTGGCCTTCACAACGTGCTCGTCGCGTAGCGATTGATCCGTCAAATAGCGGACTATGGCGGCGGAAAAGGCACCGACGTCACCGAGCGGAACTAACACGCTACACTCGCCGTCGCTTGCGGCATCAACAACGCCTGTAACCCTAAAGCCTACAATTGGAATTTCCATTGCTGCTGCTTCAATTACAGCGTTCCCGAAACCTTCGCGATGACTGGTCATTGCCAAGACATCGATTTCTCTTAATAGATATCGAACATCATCCACGAATCCTGTTATCGACACTTGGGGATGGCGTTGAAGCCATGATTTAGCTGTATCCGGGATGGGATCACCGATCTCGAAATCGCCGACGAGCAACAATCGCGCTGAGGGAATTATCAAAAGCACACATTGGTAGATATTGATGAGATCCAGGATTCCCTTGTCATGCGTTAGCCTTCCAACAAAACCGATCACAGGGCCTTTAGTACCTTCTTGGAAAACAAGACGCGTCGTTGCGCCGATCGCATCTTTCGAAAACCTCCTCATGTCGATCCCATTCGAGGACCCCGCTCCTAGAACGACTGTCTTTTGTTTGCTGGCCAATTTATGCTCGACGTAGATGCCCCTGAGGCTGTCACTAATGCAAACAACGTGATTAGCGCACGCTGAGGCAATGCGTTCGGTGATTGCGAGAACCGATTTCTTAATCCCTTTGGTGGTCTCAAGTCGCAAGCCTCTTAGGAGGTAGATCCGGATGGGAACGCGAGTAATCCATGCGGCCATCATCCCTAGCAAACCCGCTTTCGGCGTACTGGCATTGACGATATCTGGCCTGAGTTTCCGTATCGCTCGAATAAGGAAGAACAGAGATTTTGCGTCCCTAATTAGACTAATTTCTCGTTCAATTGCGACGGGGACAATTTCAATTTGTTGGTCGTTACGCACTTGCTCAAGCAGCGCCCCCGGTGATGCAATTAACGTCACCCGAAAACCAGCATCTCGCATAAATGTGAGCTGATCCCCCAGCAAGAACTTTGCGGACATAGGCGAAGTTACTACATACACCAAGTGCGGAAGTTGCGCCTTAGCCTGATCTATATTTCGCTCTTGGTTTTGGCTCTTCGAATTGAACAATTCGAGCTCGCTAAATTTCGCCACATTGCTGTCCTTTTGAGCCTACTCGTCCAACTTTTGATCCAACTGAGTGCTGGATCTAATGACGCGTGCCGGAACTCCGCCCATCACGGCATTTTTGGGAGTATCTTTTGTCACCACTGCGTTGGCTGCTATAACGCATCCTCGACCAATATTGACACCATCAGTAACGACTACTCCAGTCGCCAGCCACGAGCCTTCGCAAATTCGAATGGCGTTGGATCCGCCACTTCGAGTGCCGTACTGAACACGCTCACCGTGAAAATTATGAAATGTAGTTACGATTGAGCAGCGGGGCCCTATAATTACGCCGTCCTCGAGTGTCAGCCCCCCTTTGCCATTTACCCATCCGTCTTGAGCAATGTAAACGGACCTGCCGATAGATATTAGCTCAGGATGTATGAATCGGACCCGTGCTCCATACTGAAACCCGCGTCCACAAGACCGAAAGAATGGCCGAGCTAACACGCCCCGAATACGGCAGGTCCAGATATTTTCTGGAAGCCAATTCGTGGTCAACCCAATTAACCAAAGAGGCAGCTCCCGCATCACGTAGTTTAAAATTGATGATTTCAAAAAAACGCCTTATGTGAGAGTGCTTCGCCGTTCTGGATTGCCCTGCCCATGCAGTTCGTTCCGCTAAAGCAAAGGGTTCGTCCGTAATTATCGTGGGTAGAGCTTGAGTCCACCACAGCAAAAGAAGATCGCGGCTTCGAAATTTTCGATGTTGAAGACGCCGTCCACACAACGCTTGCTGGACATGACCTTGCTATTCCTACCTTCGGGCAGCAACGGGGATGTCCCATTTGTTGT
>NZ_JAMQBK010000136.1 GCF_023701485.1 Aporhodopirellula aestuarii | reverse complement strand
AAACAATCAATGTCCCGAACGATTCCGTGAGGAAACGTGGGCTGCGTTCTTTGACCAATACGTGCGACGTCGTTGCCTGATGGTCGCTTGGAGAGATCTGCAGCTCGATAGAATGCTTTCACAGGAAGTGGGGACGACCCCACCGCTCCAAACTCGATCAGGGACGGCCCTGCCTGATAGGGATACGACACATGGCTTGGGTCATCTTATTCATCGCCGGTTTGTTCGAGATCGGATGGGCGATTGGACTCAAATACACCGAGGGCTTTACAAAACTGATCCCCACGATCGGGACGATCGCCGCGATGGTGATCAGCATGACCCTTCTCGGCATCTCGTTAAGGTCTCTTCCCGTCGGAACGGCATACGGCGTGTGGGTCGGGATCGGAACCGTTGGCACGGTGATCTTGGGGATCGTACTATTTGGAGAATCGGCGAGCCTGGTCCGAGTCCTCTTTGTTTCTCTTATCATCATCGGCATCATCGGCCTGAAACTCACCACGTCGACTTGATCGCCCCGAACGCTCCCACATTGTTCTAGGATTCAATCATGAGCAAGACAATCGCTTCCGTGATGGCGTTGTTGTTACTGATTAACTGTTCTCTACCTGCTGTGCACGGTGATGACGCTGGAGGTGAGGCCGAGCCCAGTCTCGCGGCAGACTTGGAAGCCATGCAAGGTTCCTGGGAACTGCTGCATGGCCAAAATGCCGAGAAGAAACCCAACACGCGGAGCGTCAAGACGATCACGGGTAACACCGAGACGCTTCGGCGATACAACCTCGCGACGGGGAAATTGACGCATGAGCACAGCGTCGAATTCGAGCTCAGCGAAACGGGCAGCGTCCGTGCCCTGACGTTCTACACTCCCGGCGGAACTGCCGAAAACGGATTTTCATACATCTACAAGATCGAAGGCGACGTGTTCTACGACATCCCTGGGATGTTGCAGGGAAGCCGATACCGCAACTACTTGCAGAAGCCAAACGTTTATCGGTGGATTCGCCTTGTCGAGGACGGCCCACGGTCGCCGGAAGCAAACGATGCCGAGTAGGCGTGCGCGTCCAGGATGACATCCAACCACGCTCGGACGGGTGTTTGATGCCGTGTGACGCTGAACGCTCGCTCACCAATCACGGTGCGGGGGCAGTCGCGCGGCGCCGGCCGTGATTCGTGAGCGTTTCATTGCCCCGTTCGTACCGCTGGAAGGGTTGGGGGCGAAGCGGTATTTTAGCGAGTTGATCGCAGGGCAGAGCTTTCGGGCTCGGTCCGATCGTCATTTCAATCTGCTCTCCCCACACACCCGATCCATTATGTCCGACGTGCGACCGACCTCCAAAATCAAACAGAACATGCTCGGTCGTGACGGGTTTCCTGTATCAGCCTTGGGATTTGGCGGATGGGCGTTGGGTGGACAATGGGGCGTTCAGGACGATTCGCAATCCGTGGCGGCGTTGGAAAAGGCGATCGCCTCGGGGGTCAATTTCATTGATACGGCGCCGGGGTATGGGGACGGCCGCAGTGAGCATGTGATCGCCGACATGCTAAACAACTTGCCGCCGCTGGTTCGTGAGACCATTCATGTCGCGACCAAGACGCCTCCCTCGCCTGGACCTTGGCCGCCGAGCCCGTATTGCCGCTGGCAAGATCGCTACTCCGCTGCCTACATCCGTTCCAACGTCGAAGAGCGGCTGAAGAATCTCAGGACCGACAGCCTCGATCTGCTGCAACTGCACACTTGGACGCGTGCCTGGAACGACGACCCGCAGCCACTGTTGGTGTTACAGAAATTGCGGGAGGAGGGCAAGATTCGCAAAATCGGCGTCTGCACGCCCGAACAAGACCAGAACTGTGTCGTGCAGTTGATGCGGGACGGGCTGGTTGACGTCGTGCAGGTCATTTTCAATCTTTTCGAACAGGAACCGGCCGCTCAGTTGCTGCCCGTCGCCGAGGAAACCGGAACGGGCGTGATCGTGCGAGTTTCACTCGACGAGGGTGGTTTGACCGGCAAATACGGGGCTAAGCACACATTCCCGGATGACGATTTCCGCAGCACCTATTTTGGCGGCGACCGAATGGAGCGTACTGCGGCTCGGGTGGTGGAAATTTCCGCAGACCTCGAAGACTTGGGGCTTGCCGACGACTACTCGTTGGCCGATGCGGCAATAAAATTTTCTCAGTCGCATCCCGCCGTCAGCACGGTGATCGTCGGGATGAGAAATCCAGAACAAGTCGGCAAAAACGTGGCCGCCGCGGGGCTCCCTGATTTCACACCAGAGGCATTGCAACGGTTGCGACGGCACCAGTGGTTGCGGGGGGTGTGGTATGGGGGAAAATGAGACTTTCGCGTTTCCCGCTCTCCGGTATCATCAGCGTCCATGACCAAACATATATTCGTTACCGGCGGCGTCGTTAGTTCTCTCGGCAAGGGGCTAACCAGTGCCTCGATCGGCATGTTGCTCGAGCGACGGGGGCTCCGCGTCCGGATGCAAAAGCTCGACCCTTACATCAACGTGGACCCCGGGACGATGAGCCCGTACCAGCACGGCGAGGTCTACGTCCTCGATGACGGTTCGGAAACCGACCTCGACCTGGGGCACTACGAACGATTCACGTCGGGCAAGCTCGACCGCGACTGCAACTACACCACCGGCCAGATCTACCTCTCGGTCATTGAGAAAGAACGCAAGGGCCAATTCCTCGGCAAGACCGTCCAAGTCATCCCACACGTCACCAACGAAATCAAACGGGTGATCAAACGGATGGGTGGCGACGACGTCGATGTCGTGATCACTGAAATCGGCGGAACCGTCGGTGACATCGAAAGTCTGCCGTTCCTCGAAGCAATCCGGCAATTTTCCCTAGACGTCGGCCGCGAGAACTGCCTCTACATGCACCTTACCCTGGTGCCGTATTTGAAGGCCGCTGACGAACTCAAAACCAAACCGACTCAGCACTCGGTCGGACAACTCCGCGAGATCGGTATCCAACCAGATATTTTGGTTTGTCGTTGTGAACGCAGCATCAGCCGCGACGATCGCGAAAAGATCGCGTTGTTCTGCAACGTCAAAACCGAGGCAGTGATCGAAGAAAAGGACAAGGACTTTTCAATCTACGAAGTA
Source organism: Aporhodopirellula aestuarii (assembly GCF_023701485.1). Lineage (GTDB taxonomy): Bacteria > Planctomycetota > Planctomycetia > Pirellulales > Pirellulaceae > Rhodopirellula > Rhodopirellula aestuarii. The sequence continues at coordinate 1,929 of NZ_JAMQBK010000136.1, read as the reverse complement.
CCGCTTTCGCTGGTCGACAACAAAATGGACGAGCTCGTCGTCCAAAAACTCGGGTTGTCCGCGGGCAATCTCGACATGACGCCTTGGACAGATTTGTTGCACCGGCTCCGCAATCCGCGTCACGAGCTATCGATCGCCGTAGTGGGCAAGTACGCCGAACACAAAGACGCGTACAAATCGATCTACGAATCGATCGACCATGCGGGGATGCACCACGATGCTCAAATTCGAATCGGCCGAATTCAGAGCAGCGACATCGAGCGTGAAGGTGCCGAGCGTTTGCTATCGGGATACCACGGCGTGCTGGTGCCTGGCGGATTCGGCGAACGTGGGGTCGAAGGCAAAGTTCAAGCGATTGAATTCGCTCGCAAACGCGGGGTCCCGTTTTTCGGTATTTGCCTCGGTATGCAACTCGCCGTAATCGAATACGCTCGAAACGTGATGGGGTACACCGGTGCCCATTCAACCGAATTCGACAAAGACACCCCTTATCCTGTGATCTGTTTGCTCGACGAGCAACGCAACGTCACCCAACTCGGCGGAACGATGCGTTTGGGCAGCCAACCGGCTCGCTTGACCCCGGGTTCGAAGGCGTACAATGCGTACGGCGTCGAGGCGATTGCCGAACGACACCGTCACCGTTACGAATTCAATAATGAATACCGCGACGTGTTCGAGAAAGCCGGAATGCACTTCTCCGGACGTAGTCCTGATGGAGCGTTGATAGAGATCGTTGAGATCGAGTCCCATCCGTGGTTCGTCGCGGCGCAGTTCCACCCCGAATTCAAGAGTAAACCGTTAGCCGCCCATCCGTTGTTCGCAGACTTTATTGCTGCGGCAATCCAGCGGCGGAAGAAACGTGTCACTGAAGAAATCGAAGTCCAAGCAGCAGAAGCGTCAAGCTAAGATGTCAAACACACACGAAGACTCAGAATCGTCTCAATCGTCTCCCAAAATCATCGTCGATTCGGATTGGAAAGAGCAGGTCGCCAAAGAAAAAGAAGCGGCTGCGGCTGCGGCGTCTGAGCCAACCGATACGACCGACGAGACCGCTGAATCGACACCCGAAACGAGCCCGCCGAGCGCAGCCGTGGACGTGGAATCGAAATCAGCCGAATCCAAAGTAGGCGAATCGAAGCCCGAGGAGACGCCCGCACAGGAAAAAAGCGAAGGTCAGGCACTGCCCGCGCCGAGCTTCGAAGTGCTGGTTTCGATGCTGTTCACGCAAGCAATTAGTGCACTCGGCCAAATGCCCAACCCGGTCAGCGGCGAGACCAGCGTCGACAAGCGGATGGCGAAACACTCCATCGACATGCTTGACATGCTGACCGAGAAAACCAAGGGCAATCTCTCCGAACACGAATCAAAAATGCTCAGCGAGGCATTGCACGCATTGCGGATGACCTACGTCAGCGTGCGCGATTGATTCGTCGGACGAAGGGATGGGCAACGTGGCAGTCTATGCGGCGAGAGGTGGTTTTGCGGCCGCGTGAGGAAAAAATTAGCCACTGCGTGATCCACCCACGTATCGAAAACCATCGTGCCGCGGACCAATCACGGTATTTCCGCGGTCGAACTCGCTGAGGCAATACTTGGTAAACTCAGACGCGAACTCGTAAGCGATTCACCCCCGTCGTTGTTCATCCGATGGTGAGGCCCCGCGTGCGTTCTTCTGCAAACCTTTCTACTCAGAATTGATCCAGCATGTTGTTTTCTCGTCGTGGCATCACGCCCTTGGTGGCAGCCCTGTTTTTGCTGTTCCTTTCGACATCGACGACGCTCAATGGTCAAGACGCCGACGCTCCCGCCAATTCCGCCGCAATGGCGCTTTATGCGGACGCGGCGAATTTTCAAACCAACGGCGCCGTTGAACTGGCCATCGACAACTGGAAAGAGTTTCTCAGCGAGTACCCGCAACACAAACTCGCT
>NZ_JAMQBK010000135.1 GCF_023701485.1 Aporhodopirellula aestuarii | reverse complement strand
GCATTGGTATCTACACAAGTCTGAACGGGAGGGCATTGGCAGCGATTTGCTTTAGCTGACCTATGTCGATGTCGGGTGATTCTAGCAGATCGGTCATCGAGAGCAGGATCATGTAACCGGCCAACAGCGCCGGTGGCGTGGACTCGACTCCGTATTTCATTTGGCGTCCGCTCAGACGGATCAGAATCTTTTTCGTTTTTTTTGCTTCCTCGCTCTGGTCGTTCTGTAGCCCGACCACCGCGACGCATGCCATCGAAGCGACCAGGATGCGACGAGCGATCGCTCCACCGCCTTGCTGCTGCCATTGCTCGAGCTCTTGCCCATGGCTTTTGAGTAGTTTGAAATACGTCTCGATCAGCCAACGCCAGTAGTACCAAAGCGCGACCTGGTAACTGTTAATCGACGCGTCGCGAACATTACAAAGAAGCGTCCACTGGGCCAGGACATAATCGTCTTCGTCCAGCAACCGTGTCACGACCAGACGTACCGAGAGCGGTTTGCCGCTCTTGAGACACTTCTTCCCGTCGACAACTTCACTGTGCTGGCGATGCAAAACGACTTCTGTTTCAGCGACTTCCTGCGTGACGCGTTTGCCGTGATAGAGAGCCTCGCCACAGGGTTCAAAGAGGATCTCGCGGTCGAAATGATCTGCGATCTCTGAAAGCAGAACACTCTGGCCGTTCCACTTCACTCGGCGATCGTCGCAGCGAACCAAAAACAGGTGTCCAAGCTCATCCCACTGACGCATCCGCCCGAGCGAGTCGGCTTCGCGATCAATGACATGAACAAGCTTGCGATCGAGTCCCCATTGCTGCGACTGAGCCATCGTGGGGGGTAGTTCGTCCAAGCGGTGAACGTCGATTGCCGGTGGATTCAGAGAAGTCGAATGAACCGCGTCGCCCGTCTTGAGATGCATTTGCATCGGAGCGATAGAATCACCGCTGGCACCATCAATCAGCAGTGAGGTAGACATCTCGTAGCCGATGTCATGCTCGTGAGTGATCTGGCGGAGATCTTTCTTGGCGGTGTGACTCTTGTAGTCGATCTTGCACCAATCGTGAGCGAGCAACATGTACGCCGACTCGCTCTGACTGGCCGCTTGGCGTCCGACCTCGCGGAGCGGTTCGATCAAATCGAGCAGCGAAACGTTTGGGTTGGAGAGAAATCGCCAAGTGGCCTGAGTCGCCGAAAACGCTTGGTTCTCACCCGGCAGAAGCGATGGACCGGCAGCGTTCCGGTTGGCCGATTTCATATGTTCCTGCACCAATTGCAGATAACGACGTTGTAGACGCGGTTCCATCCGCGGAAGATTGATTCCATCCAGGACAGTCTACAAAATCAAGGAACTTGTGTAGATACCAATGC
>NZ_JAMQBK010000134.1 GCF_023701485.1 Aporhodopirellula aestuarii | reverse complement strand
CGGCCTACAGTTCGCGGCACTTTCGCCAGATGATTCCTGCACACCTGCTTAACGCTATTTTTAGCAGTTTGGCGAAAGCCGTCTGGTCCCGCGTTACCGGACGGCTTTCGCCGTTCCGCTAAGATTGAAATTCCGCAGTAATTAAATCAATGTCCCGAGAAAGCGAGCTACGTGAAAAGTGGCGCTGTCCAGACGAGGCCTCCCCGGTGCAGTCCGCTGGCAACAAAATAGGCTTCTCGATTCCTAGTTTTTCGCGAGTGTCATCTGCCGCAGTTCGGGCATCGTCTCTCGCAGAATGCCGAGAATCTCCGCTCGCATGGGTGGGGTCAGATGAGCGTACTCTTGCGAGTCATCGCGGTTCTCCAGAATCTCCAACAACCCACCGAGCACCTGTGTGCGGACTTCGTCAGGCAATCCGGCAAATGCCTCGGAGTGAATCAAATAGCTGCATGGATATTTGAACAACCGAGTCTCAAGATCGAAATCGCGAAGGGATCGCCCGGCAGAATCACGCCGGCCTCGTTCTTGAAAGTCTTTGGCAAACGAAGTCGAGCCGGCCACGCGGTCGGTTAATTGAAACTCATCGCACATCAACAAGTGCTGCAGCACACGTTTGGACGAGGCCGCAATCCGGCGTTCCGCACTCTCACTGATGTAATCTTTGGGTCGTTCGAGCAACTCGTTCATTTGGTACGACTGATGCAACGCCAGACGTGTTTCGTAGTTGGCCGACGCGATCGCGTTGTGCATTTGAGTCTGATGTTCGAGCACCATCAACGCCACGATGTCACTGTGCGGCGACAGGTAAGTTTCGGTTTGGAAATAGTCACTTAATTCGTCGACATTGGCTCCCGATTCACGATCAAACGTCGTTTCATCTTCGGCGCAGATTGTGTTGCCCATGTGTCGCATCGAACCGTGTTTTCCCGTGACGTACCACCCGCCCCAACGGTCGTGAAAATCACTCGTCTGGTCAGTCGTGAACGTGCCGCTGCCGAATTTTGGACGACCGGCGGCATCGGCAAAAACGCTTCGCACGAGGTAGCCGGGAACGTTCTGCGTTCGACTCGATGCGTGGCACGACAAACACCCACCTCGGTCGCGGACGAATTTGGGTTGTTCCTGGTCGGTTTGTTCGAGCGTGTAAAAGATCGCCCCTTGTTGGGCATCCGTCGCCGCAAACTCGAGAACGTCACCGCGTTGGCAGTACCCCACGTAAACGTCATCGGCGAAGTACAACGAGCGTGGCCGCCGGGGAGAAATGCGGCTCAGCTGCAGGCTCGTCTTCGAAAACACGAGCGTCTGGGAACTGACCGGAATCGCGAGCTCCGCCAAAACCGATTTGAGATATCCGTACGTAGGATCGTAGTCCAATACCGTCTCCCCTGACTCCACCCGCTCGGCCAACCGAGCCACGGGATCATAAACCGGGGCGTTGAGATAGTCGATCGGAGGCCGCTCAAAACTGGTCTGTTGAGCACTAACGCGGGAGCCCCCCCATGTGAGAATGGCGAATACAAGCCAAATCGACGTGTTTCGGAGACCAGGGCGGTTCATCGGCAGGCATTCCAGTGGGGTGAGGCGGGGCTGGACTGAGTAGTAGCATAGACGAGACGTGCGAAATCGCGCAAAACAATCTCTGAAGCTACTCTGCATAAGTACACGACATGGTATAGAATAAATACCTGCATGTCAACGTACACATTTTAGCCATCCATTCGTTTTCGAAGAATCAAGATGCTTTCCAAAACTGCTGAATACGCCTTACGGGCGGTTGCCTGCATGGGCAGCCAGGTGGGGCAACCGATTTCGGCGGACCAACTCGCGGTGCAAACCAAGGTGCCTCGACGCTATCTGACCCGCGTCCTTCAGGACTTGGCCGCCGCTGGATTGGTGACCTCGCGTCCCGGGCCGGGCGGCGGTTATGAATTGTGTCAAAGCATCGACAAACTGACCATTCTCGATGTGGTCAATACAGTGGCACCGATCGAGCGAATCAGGTCCTGCCCTCTCGGATTGAAATCACACACGGCACTGTGCCCGCTGCACGCGGAACTCGACAAAGCGTACGCGGCGACGGAGGCGGCGTTTGCGGGAGTCACGATCCGAGCCCTGGTCGAATCAACGAGCCCGATTCATCCGCTGTGCGAAAGCGTTTGAAATCACGAGTCTGGCATGCGAGCAGTCACCAAACCAACCGGGGCTGCATTTGAGGTAAACTGCGTTACCAAGGGTGCGTCCGAATCGAGAGGCTCGTTCGCACTGCTGAGAAAATGAATCCGTCGTCACGTTTCCGGCGTGAGCGATCCGTTACCGCGGAATCGCAGAGCACCTGCCGCGACGCCTCCCCATGCCTCCCTTTCTCATTGTGAATGATTGCAACGCCATGGACCGACGCACGTTTCTTTCGCGATCCACGCTAGCTGCCACCACCGCCACCGCCATTGCGAACCACGCGTACGCGGCCCCGTCATCGAAACCTCGCCGCGTCGGACTGATCGGCTGTGGGTGGTACGGCAAGTGTGATTTGTTGCAACTACTCAATGTCGAACCGGTCGAAGTCGTGTCGCTATGTGACGTCGATTCGAAACTCCTCGAGGAATGCGCCGACTTGATGCAGTCGCGGCAGAAATCGGGAAATCGTCCACGGACGTACGCACGTTTCGAGGAGATGTTGGCCGAAAAAGATCTCGACATCGTCTTAATCGCGACCCCAGATCATTGGCATGCGTTGGCGATGATCGCAGCGGTCGAGGCGGGGGCGGACGTCTACGTTCAGAAACCAACCGGCGTGGACACTCTCGAAAGTAAAGCGATGCTCGACGCGGCGAGTGCGCACGGCCGGGTCGTGCAAGTCGGCACCCAGCGCCGGAGCACACCTCACTTGATTGACGCCAAACGACGCGTCGTCGATGAAGGACTGCTCGGCAAAGTCGCGTTTGCCGAAGTGTGCTGTTACTACCACATGCGGGCGAACAAAAACCCACCGATCATTGAACCGCCGGCTAACCTCGATTTCGATCGCTGGACCGGCCCGGCGCCCCTGCGTGGATACAACGAAGTCATCCATCCTCGCTCGTGGCGGGCGTTTATGGAGTATGGCAACGGTATCGTCGGTGACATGTGCGTTCACATGCTCGACCTCGTTCGCTGGCAACTCGGACTCGGTTGGCCGCGGACGATCAGCAGCGTCGGGGGGATCAAGGTTCAAACGGAATCGATTGCCAACATCTCCGACACCCAAACCGCCACCTTCGACTTCGATGATTTGGATGTGGTTTGGACGCACCGGAGTTGGGGAAGTCCCCCGGACCCGCAATATCCTTGGGCGGCGATTCTCTACGGCGAACGCGGAACACTCAAACTCAGCGTCCAGCGGTTCGACTTTGAGCCACGGGGCAGCGGAAAGAAAATCAGCGGCGAAGCACTGCTCGAACTCGACGAATACCCCACCGACGAAACCGACGCCAAGAACTGGAAGATGGAACTGCACGTCGCCTCGGCGATTCGCGGCCACATGCGTGATTTCCTCCACGCAATCGACAACCGCAGCCGACCGATCGCGGACATCGAGCAGGGCCACATCAGCAGCGCCTCGTGTTTCATGGCCAATAACGCCATGCAACTCGGCCGCACTCTCGCCTTCGACCCCGCCACGCACACGATTCCCGGGGATCCCGAAGCAACCGCGGCATTAAAACGAACGTACCGCGAGCCCTATCAGCATCCGGCCGGTTGATCTTGCCACGGACGAGCCGGATTCCGTAAACTCACCACAGTCACATCGAAATCCACCCGGATGGCGGTGTGACGATGTCTAACCGACCCACTCCAACGATGAGCGTTGGCCCTGCGGTGGTCGGTTTTTTCTTGGCGCGATCGGTGGACCGATTGGCCAAGGAGCATGCTCTGCGCACGGTCGTCGGTTCCCCACCGTCGGAGACCTTGTGTCGGTCACATGCATAATCATCACGTGTTGGTCGGTCCCGCCGATCGATCCCTGAATTGACATTCACTGGCAAGGAGTGCCGAGCATGAGATCCCAAAGCCGACCCCAGTCTGTTGTTGCCCAGCTCACTAACGGTGTGTTGCTCGCTACGACCCTGATTTCCGTCGCCGTCACACTGCAAGCATCCGTATCAGCCGAAGGTTTTCAGCGACGCGGTGATGTCGATTTCCGCAGCAACAACGGCGAAGTCTCGATCACCAGCGATTTCCCTGGCGGCCGGATGAACCAGTGCACTCAAATCAGCGGTGACACATTCGCGATCACCATCGCGCCAGAATCCGACCCGATCAACGATAGCGCCTGGTATGCATTTCGGGTACAAGCCGAGGAAGAACGTACGATTCGCATCCTGTTGCATTACGTCGGCGGCTCACACCGATACGAACCCAAGATCAGTCGCGATGGAGAAACCTGGCAATCGGCAACGCATCTGATCTCCGGTGCGAGCAACTCCGGCCAAGACGTCGAACTGCGAATCCCGGTGGATACCAAACCGCTATGGATCGCCGGCCAAGAACTCCTTTCGACGGATGAGATTTCACAGTGGTCCAACCAACTCACCGCTCTGCCCTACGTTTCCAAAAAACGAATCGGGCGATCCGTCCAAGGACGTCCCGTTGAGCAATTGACGATCACGCAAAGCGAAAACCCCGATTACGTTTACCTGATCGCTCGCCAACATCCACCGGAAGTCACCGGCGCCATCGGCATGGTGCAATTTGTCGACACACTCGCTGGTGAATCGAATCTGGCCAAACAATTTCGCAAACGCTTTGCCGCTTTGGTTGTCCCGACGGTGAACCCTGACGGGGTGCACCAGGGCCACTGGCGATGCAACGCGAACGGCGTTGACCTCAATCGCGACTGGTCTCACTTCACACAACCTGAAACTCGCGCGGTTCGTGAACAATTGCTCGAGTGTCGCCGCGCCGGAAACAATCGGCTGTGCTTGTTCGTCGACTTCCACAGCACCTACGACGACGTGTTTTACATTCCCGCCTATAACGCTCGCATCTTTCCGGCCGGATTCACCAAACAATGGTTCGCATCGATCCAAGATCGGTTCCCGGGATACAACGTTTCCGTGGACGACAACCACAACGCACACCGCAGCACCAGCAAAGCGTGGGTGGATCGAACCCTCGGTGTCACCGCCGTGACTTACGAGTTCGGCGACGAAACAGATCGCGACATGATCAAACAAGTCGCCAGCGGTGCGGCGGAAGAAATGATGCGTTTGCTCCTTGCCTTGCCTGCCAAGAACGCGGAGATCGCCAACCAATCCACCGAGCCAGCTCCCTCGCCCATCCAGTCCGATATCATACTCGTCTCCGGTGTATCGGATGGTGAAGAAGTGATCTTGCGATAGGCAATCCCGCGTGGCCCGAGGTGGATCGTTTCGCCTCCAGAGGTCTCCCCCGGACTCGCGTCCGGGGCCTTCGCATGCCGTCGCTATCGGACGTCGATTGTTTTAGTGCACTTTTTAACGGAACGGCGCGAACCGTCCGGTCCCGCGTTACCGGACGGCTTGCGCCGTTCCGCTACTTTTGAAATCCCGCAGTAATTAAATCGACATCGCTATCGCGACTTGGAATGGAAGCAATACTGGCGTGGCCTTGTATTTGCCCATCTTCGCTATGATTGAGCAGTCCTGGCGAACGCCCGAATTCCGCAGGGGACATCGATTGTTTTCGTGACGTTGATAGCGGAACAGCGCGATCCGTCCGGTAACGCGGGACCGGACGGCTCGCGCCGTTCCGCTACTTTTGAAATCCTTCAGTGATACAATCGACGTCCCTACGGAATTATTCCTGCCTACCTGCTTGAGCATTCACAAGGCCAGGAAGCGGCACAACGGACTGTTGTTTCTCGATCCTTCGTGATCGGTTAATCTTGACCGTGAGCGGACGCGCCGGCATCGCTCGTCCCTTCTTCACAACGCTGCGTTTGCCCCCATGAACCTCGGCCCTTTTAACTCCCCGATAGCCGTCTGGCTGAGTCTTCCCCAACCGCTGATGCTGGCTTTGCTCGCGATTGGCGGCATTGCAATTGGTGCGGCCGCAAACCATGTGATCACAACATGGTGCTGGTACCCGCGTCCGATTTCGCCCTGGGTACGACTGAGTGAGTGGAAATGGGATGACGAACACCGTGCGATCGCCGAAGGATTGCCGCCCCGGTCGTTCTGGGACCGCATGCCCCTCATCGGATGGCTGCGGTTGCGCAGGGAAACGTCATTACACGGAACCGGATTCTGGGTGCGTCCGTTGTTAATCGAACTCGGACTCGCGATCACGATTCCTGTCATGCATCACTGCTGGATCGAGGGGCAACTGTTACCACAAAGCATGCCCGCGCCGGTCATCGCAACGTTTGCGCCGTGGATGACTTTATTGTTTTTCGTTCACGCGATTCTGTTGGCCATGATGGTGGCTGCCACATTCATCGACTTTGATGAGCGTACGATTCCTGACGCGATCACGATCCCTGGCACCATCTTGGGCTTGGTCCTCGCGTCCATCACGCCCTACGTTTTTCCGCCTGGTCAAATGGCCGCAGGGATCTCTCCGGTGACGCTGCAGCATCCTCTGGGACTCAACTCGAGTTGGATGACAGCCGGTGGTTTACTCACATGCTTGGCGATCTGGACGACGTGGTGTTTCGCATTGGCTGATCGACGGGTGATCATGCGTCGTGGTCTCTCCAAAGCAGTTGAGTACTTCTTCGCGAGATTGACGCGGCACTCGAGCTGGAAGATTCTCGCGGGGATCTGGATCGTCGGCATGATTGCGATTTCGGTCGTCTACAAAATCGGCGGATTCGCATGGCTCGGACTGGCGAGTTCACTACTCGGACTCGCCGTCGGTGGCGGGATCGTGTGGTCGATCCGATTGGTCGGCAGTTGGGCGATGCAGATGGAAGCGATGGGATTTGGTGACGTAACGCTGATGGCCATGATCGGCAGTTTCATCGGATGGCAAGCTTCCATCGCCGCGTTCTTCCTCGCGCCGCTGGCCGCGATCCTGATTGTCATCGTGCAATTCGCAACGACGCGAGACCGGGCAACCCCTTTCGGGCCTTACCTCTGTGCAGGTACCGTTCTGACGCTGATCTTTTGGGACGAAGTCTACAACGACCGGTTAAGAATGACGGTCGCCTTGATGGGCGACATCTTGCCGTGGTTGGGGATCACGTTACTCGGCCTGCTTGGCGGCATGTTGCTGCTGTCACGGTGGATCAAACAGCGCATCTACGCGTGAGAGCGGCGTGGCCCCTGACTACGATCGACAACTGCAAAACACATGCGTCGGATGAGGATCTCAACAGCCCGCGAGCCGTCTGGTCTCACCCGACTTTGGATGCTAACCAAGCATTAGGGAACGAGCACATAGATGGGAACGATGTAGCTGTGTGCGTTGGGATAACGGCTTGACGTCATCGGGTCGGAAACCCAACTCGGCCGTAGTGTCGGGCGAAGGCCCCAACGAGCCGCTTCCAAGCGAGCGATCCGGGCTCGTGTTTCCTCGAGCGCCCGGGCTTGGCGAATTTCCATTGCGGTCAGAGCTCTCGATTCGATCCGCGATCCCGATGAATGCTCAAGCCGCAAATCCGATGGGCTTTGCACCGCGCGGTCACCGCTCACCGCACGCGACGACGCGCCTGAGCGAGACGATGCGGGAATAGTTGCGGGACGACTTCGATATCCAGCACGCTCGGCTTCCACGTCGCTGGCGTCTTCACCGAAAATCTCGTACTGAGCATCGACGGGGCGGGCGAACAGATCATCGAGTCCCTGTGCAGTCACGCCAGACGCTCCCGAAAACGAGCAGCAGGTAATCACAACGGCACCAACCATGAGCTGGGCGTGACGACGTAGGCGGAGATGTTTTTGCATCACAAGGACTCGTTTGTAGAAGTGCGGTACGTACGACGTATCGTCTGACCACTTCGTAGCGGTGGAGAGACACCGCCTATTTTCCGATGCCCACGGGCCTCTGCGTTCCAGTCGCGCTTACCACGTTGACTTTGCGGGCGCGCTGCCGCGGAAAGGCAAAAGAAAATTCGACGTATGGGTGCAAAATTAGCAGACTCTGCTAATCTTAATATCCAAACGTGGATGCTTGGCTCGATGGCGTTGTCCTTTGCCCCGCACTTCCTCAAACTCAAACCCTTTTTGAACGACGAGAGAATCCCATGACCAAGAGAATCACCTACACAGTATTCGCACTGGCTCTATTGACCACAACGGTTGGTTGCCCACCACCAGCGGCACCGACGGGCGACGTGGACACCAGCACAGATACTGCAGTTGAAGTCAGTGACAACACCACTGCCACGACCGAAGTTCCTTCGGACAACTTGACCACGGGCGCCGAAACCCCGTAGTTTGCTGAACATGCGTTTGTCTGGCGTTGGCATCGAGCAGATCGTTCAGTTGGCCGACGCCATGATTGCGGCCGAACGCTGCGTCACATCGACGCAGCGACCAGCCCCACCACGATGCTTCGCTCTGGTGGGCACTCTCGGCGCGGGCAAGACCCGGTTCTGCCAAGAGATCGCCCGGGCATGCGGCATCGATCCTGCCGAAGTAACCAGCCCCACGTTCACGCTGCTCAAAAGCTACGACTGTGCCGATCATGCGGATTCTTCCGCCGCACCGCAGCGTCTTCATCACCTCGACTGGTACCGGATCACGGACGAGGACGAACTCTGGCAACTCGGCCTTGATGAGCTCTGGGAAACCCCAGGCGATTGGACACTGATTGAGTGGGCCGATCGATTCCCCGAGTCGATGCCTTTGGACACCATCTGGATTCGGATCCGAGCCACCGATACCACCGATCACGCGCCCGCAAATCACAGCGATACCGGCAGCGACCTGTCGTTCCGCGAGATCGAATTCCAAACCGACGATCCTGATCATCGCCACTGGCTCACCGAAGTCAAAAACCACTTGGTCACAGCCGGTTTTACCGGCACCATCGAACCGCTCCTCAATGACGGTTCGGCCGAGATCGCAGGCGACGGGTGAATCCCCGAAAATCCAATCCGCTCAACTCACACAGTTCAATTTGCAACCTACGATTGGGTATGAAATGTCACGAGCTCGCCGAACGCCTCAGTCGCGAACGCCCGGATTTACCGCCGGTGGAAGTTGCGCGCCTGTGTCTGATCTTGCTCAACACTGAGGAAGACGCCACCCAACTCAGCGACACCGAGAAACGAATGGAAGCTTGGCAGCACGCGAGCTTCCGTTGCGAGGCGGCTACCGACCAGTACGCGGCCGTGGTCGAAGAACTCGATCAGCTCTTCGGCGACGAACCCGTCCAGTTCCGGCCCGACCAATTGTGGACGTTGCTGCGAGCGGTGAAAGTTCAAAGCCAAATGCTCGAACTCTACACGCAGCAAATGGCGCTCGCCTAAGCCGACTGCTGCTGCAAAGCCCCTGGGCAGCTCACCGGCGTCCCGACGCTCACGCGTCTCGGCTCACCCATGCACCGGATCACTTCACCTCGCGGAATTCGCCGCCGGTTTGGTCGGCCAGTGTAGCGAGGAACTCGCTCGTAATCCCCTCGACGCCAAACCCGATCGTGTGAAATTTCAAGTGACGGTTTCGATTGCGCCCGACAATGTCGCGGATGATCGCGTCGGGACGAAAGATCTTTCCGGTTGTCGGTTGGCCATCGGTGAGCACAAAGACAGCTTCGAGCTGATCATCAAACTCCAACGCACTTGAGAGCACCCCATGCGTGTTCGTTTTATCACCGGGCAGGATCCGGTTGGTGAACGCGATCGCATCAAGCTTGTTTTCTTCCGTGGCCGGCAACAACTCGTCCTTCCACGACTGAATGTAGGTATCAAACAACATGATCGAAAACTCGGCTTCAGGCGGCAGTTCAGTAATCACCCGAACCAACTCTTGCTTGGCACTCTGCAAACGCGTCGTGTAGTAAGCGGGTTTCTTCATGCTGCCTGAGCGATCGATCACAAACAGCATCCGCCCGGCATTAAGATCGATGCCGTAGTAGTGACTCTTACTCAGCTTCAGCCCTCCGGTGGACTCTGACGAGACGTCATGCAACTGCAAGCCGGTTCCTTGGGGCTTGACATTATCAGCTTCAAAACTGACGCGACTGATGAGAGATTCAGGCGGATGTTCTTCGCAGTACCGTGCATAACTCTCTCGATCACCGTCGAAATCCAATAAGTCAACCTTTTGCAATCGCAAGCCGATCTCATGTCGAAGTTGACCGCGGAGTTGAGCATGCAGCTTGTGCAACAACTCGATGCCCTGGGGGCAATGTAGCTGCGCGATCGCGCGGACAAGCGCAAAGCGAAACGCGTACAGCTCCTCAAACTCGGGCCGCTTGATTTGTGCTGCTAATTCGTCAACCGCTTCATCGATACCAGACTGACCGATCGCATCCATCCCGACCATCGCGATGCGCACGTCCGGATGCCCCAGCGTTTCGATAACGACGGAGTGAGCGTCCTCGCGCGGACTGCTGCCGAGCAGATTGATCAACTGCGTGACGCTCTCAGGCACCGCATCCCGCTCGGCCGGTTTGGTAGCCTTCGCTTTCCCGTCATCCTCGTTGACATACTGCTTCAACAGTTCACGGGTTGCTTGGATAACGATATCCAAATTCTCGTGGAACAGATCGGGCTGATACTGTAGCAGCGTCACCGCTTTCGCTCGCGCAGGCTCGCTCCGCCCGGTCAACAACCGCAACATCCGTCGCTGAGACGCAGTTTCGACCGCAAAAGTCTGAGCTTGGCCCAGAACGATTGCCCAAACGAAACTGGCGTACAAAAACCATTTCCACATCACCTAAATCCCCCACGCTCGTCAAATCCTCTGGCCCGTGCTCGGCCGATTCCGACTCCCCCGATTCTAGCGAAATAATGTCGCAGCGGAAGGAAAACCCTCAGATCTGGCACGGTTCTCTTTGCCCAAGAAAGGACGCGGTCAATTGTCTCATCCCATCTGAAACCGCCCCAAAAAACGCGTAAAAACGGGTACTTTCAAACCACGCCCTCACCCCGTCACAGAACATTTACACGGCGTTGACGTGACGGACAAAACAGACGGGACACCATCCGTAGACTTACCAAAGAACGTCTCTCAAGAGACCGGCGGGGCAGGCACAACGAGGGGCCGCGTCCGGAGGATTGTCGGCTTTGTGAGCGCAGACGTTGTATCGCTTTCCCCAATCGCAAGGATCTTTGCACGATGTCACACACGGAAACTTCAGCAACCGCCGCTTCCTCCCCCAAAAAAGAACCTGTCATTATCCAAGGTGGCATGGGGGTGGCGGTGTCGGACTGGCGACTCGCCCGCTCGGTCTCGTTGGCGGGTCAATTGGGAGTCGTATCGGGAACAGCGATGGACACCGTTCTTGTTCGACGCTTGCAACTCGGAGACCCCGACGGCCAAATGCGGCACGCGTTGTCGGAATTCCCGTATCCCGAAATGGCCAAGCGGATCATCGAACGCTACTTCATCAACGGCGGCAAAGCAGACGACGCACCGTTCGCGGCCACGCCGGTCGTGTCAGTCAATCCGACGCGGGCGCAACTCGAACTCGTCGTTGCAGCGAACTTTGTCGAAGTCTTCTTGGCCAAAGAGGATCATGACGGGCTCGTAGGAGTCAACTTTCTCGAAAAAATCCAAACGCCGACTTTGCCGTCACTCTTTGGCGCGATGCTCGCGGGCGTCGATTATGTGTTGATGGGCGCGGGCATCCCGCGTCACATTCCCGGCGTGCTCGACAAACTCGCCGAAGGGCTCGCTGTCGAATACCCGCTGTATGTTCTCGACACACCCGCTGACGAACCGGTCATGACCCGATTCGACCCGATGGATTTTGGCAACGGCGAAATCCCTTGGCTCAATCGCCCTAAATTCCTCGCCATCGTCAGCTCGGCAACACTCGCGAGCATGCTGGCCAAACGCTCCGACGGACGCGTTGATGGGTTTATCGTCGAAGGCGCTTCCGCGGGCGGCCACAACGCACCCCCGCGTGGCAAGATGCAACTCAATAAATGTGGCGAACCGATCTATGGCAAACGTGATGCCGTCGACCTCGACGCGATCGCCGCGATCGGACTTCCGTTCTGGCTAGCCGGTTCGTACGGATCACCCGATGCCGTCCGGCAAGCTCTCGCGACCGGTGCCTCCGGTGTTCAAGTTGGTACCGCGTTCGCATTTAGTAACGAGTCGGGGCTGCTGTCGTCAATCAAGCATCGCGTCATCAAGGATTGCAAATCGGGATCGCTCGACGTCCTCACCGATCCGCTGGCATCGCCGACCGGATTCCCCTTCAAAGTTCTACAAATGGAAGGCACCGTTTCAGAGGAGTCCATTTACCAAGAACGCAGGCGACTTTGCGACCTGGGCTTCTTGCGACAGGCCTACCGCAAACCAGATGGCGCGACAGGATGGCGGTGTCCGGGCGAACCCACCGGCAGCTATGTCGCCAAGGGCGGCGACATCGCCAACTGTGCCGGACGCAAATGCGTTTGCAACGGATTGGTCGCCAACATCGGCTTGGCCCAACGCCGCCGTGATGGCAGCGTCGAACCCGCGTTGGTCACGTGTGGCGACGACGTCCAATCGATCGTGCAATTCCTCGCGACTCCCGACGCCACCGAGTACTCGGCCCCCGACGTCGTCCGCCACCTGCTCTCCGGTGTGGCCCAACAGCAAACGTCCGAAACGCCCGCGATGGTCGCGGTTTGAATGGCGTTGGGATCGCCAGAGGCCGTTAACCCGGCACCAGAACGGTAACCGAACGACTCAGTCCTTGAGGCCGAGCGAGATCGTACGCTGCAGCCCCGCGAGATCGCGGATGCGTTTGATCTCGCCGTAAAGGCCGCTGGCTTCCGCGATCGATTTGCAAGCGTCCGAGATCATCGGGCTGTACTCGATGATCAATCGGCCGCCGGGATAAAGCCGCTCGGGAGCCTGGGCGAGAATCCGTTCGATAATCTCTGTCCCCTTTTCTCCCGACAACAGCGCACCGCGAGGTTCATGCTCTCGGACGGTCGCGGGCAACTCGTCATACTCAGCCTGGCTGATGTAGGGCGGGTTGCTACAGATCACATCAAACTTGACGCCCTCATCGAGCGAATCAAACAGGTCGCTCTGCAGCAACGTGACGCGATCGGCGAGGCCGAGCTTTTCGACATTCCACCTCGCGATGTCGAGGGCGGGCAAAGACACGTCGACAGCCGTGACTTCTACTTCGGGAAGGTTCTTCGCGATGGCGATCGCGATCGCACCGCTGCCGGTACCGATATCCAGGATCCGTAACGGACGATCCTGGATCGACGTCGCAATCCGTTTGGCCTGATCAATCGCTTCGACGACGAGATGCTCGGTCTCGGGGCGGGGCACGAGCACGTTTTCATCGACGCGAATCGGGATCGAATAGAACTCGCGAAAACCGACCAACTGAGCCACCGGCGCGCCTTCACCGCGACGGCGAACAAGCTCGCGAAACGCGATGCGTTGCTCGTCGGTGGGAACTTCTGCGAAGGCGGTGTACAGTTCGATCCGCTCACAATCACGTGCGTGGGCGAGCAAGATTTCAGCGTCCAATCGCGGCGATTCACTGCCGCGTGATTTAAAGAAATCCGAGGTCCACTGTAACAACCGCAGCACGGTCCACGGTTCAGTGCTGGGCGTAGTCATGGGAGCGCATCCGTTGCCGAAATAAAGAAATTCCCTCGATCCGTCTCAGTCGATCATATCACCGCGAAGCTGATCGCGATCATATTCAATGAGGGCGTCGGTGACGGGAGAGAGATCCCCACCGATGATTTGATCGAGCTTGTACAAAGTCAGGTTAATGCGGTGATCGGTCAATCGGTTCTGCGGGAAGTTGTAGGTGCGGATCCGTTGGCTACGATCGCCCGAACCGATCAGTCCCTTTCGAGTCTCAGCTTGCTTGGCACTCTCTTCTTCGCGTTTCTTTTCATAGATGCGAGCTTTGAGAACCCGGAGGGCTTTGGCCAAATTTTTGTGCTGGCTTTTTTCGTCTTGGCACTGCACAACGATCCCGGTCTCGTAGTGAGTCAACCGGATCGCCGATTCGGTTTTGTTGACGTGCTGTCCACCCGGACCGCTCGCGCAAAACTTATCGATGCGGTAATCATCCGACTTCAGGTTCACTTCGACGTCTTCCGGTTCCGCCATCACCGCGACCGTCGCCGCTGAAGTATGGACACGCCCCTGCGTTTCCGTTTCCGGAACACGTTGGACGCGGTGTCCTCCGGATTCGTATTGCAGGTCGCGGAATACGTTTTCGCCTTCGACGGTCAGCATGATTTCTTTAAACCCGCCCATTTCCGTCGGGCTGGCGTCCATGACTTCCGTCTTCCACCCCACCTGTTCGGCGTGGCGGCGGTACATTTCATAGAGATCGCGGGCGAACAACGCCGCTTCGTCACCACCGGTGCCGGCGCGGATTTCCATCACGCAGCGGGTGCGGTGCGAATCGTCTCCCCCAACGGTGTAGGTAAGGAGATCCTCCCACAGGGCTTCACGCTGCGCACGAAGCGACTTCATCTCAGCTTCGGCCATTTCGCGTTCTTCGAAGTCGTCCGCCGACTCTGCCATTTCCAGGCAGTCTTGGATCTCTTCGCTGAGTCGCTTGAACTCGCGATATTTGCCAACGACCTTTGCCAGACCGCCGTGTTCACGGGCGACCGCACTCATGCGAGCACCATCACCGAGCACGTCCGGATCGGACATGTCGGATTCGAGTTTCAGAAATCGCGCTAACTTTTCTTCGAGATTGTCGCGGATCGAGCCGCTCATTTCGTGGCTTTCTTAGCCTTTTTAGGCTTCTGCAGACTGCCGTAAGTTCCAGCGGCGAATTTCTTCTGGAACTTATCGATCCGGCCCGCCGTGTCGACATATTTCAGTTTGCCGGTATAGAACGGGTGACATTCGCTGCAAATGTCGATTTTGAGCTCAGGCCGAACGCTCCGCGTTTGGAAGCTGTTTCCACAACCACACGTAACGGTGGTTTCTTGATATTTCGGGTGGATGCCGTCTTTCATGGCTGTTTACACAAAAAAATGGGCTGATAGGGGCGCGTCACTCACTAGAGAACGCGGAGTGATCGGTATTTCGAACCGCAGATAGTACGCGACAGATGCCATTGAGTTCAAGGGCTGCCGAGCCCGTAAAGAGCGGTAATGCCATTATCAAACCGCGGCAAGGAACGATTAGGAGGCCGCGACGAGCGACGAGCGTCGAGCCTCGAGCCTCTAGCCTCTAGCTCCCAACTCCCAACTCCCAACTCCCAACTCCCAACTCCCAACTCCCAACTCCCAGCCAATGGCCACCGCAAACCGGATTCGATACGATTCACCTGGCGATTACCCCCGGCATCGTTCTCCACCTCTTCATCAAACCCCCGACGTATGAAACAAATTCGGAACTTCTGCATCATCGCCCACATCGACCACGGCAAATCCACGCTGGCGGATCGCCTGATCCAAGCCTGTGAGGGCATCTCCCAACGTGAATTCCACGATCAGATGCTCGATTCGATGGATATCGAGCGTGAACGTGGGATCACGATTAAGAGCAACACGGTCACACTCTCGTACACCGCCCGAGACGGGCAGGAGTACCAACTCAACCTGATCGACACGCCCGGCCACGTCGACTTCTCCCACGAAGTCCGCCGCTCGCTGATGGCCTGCGAAGGGGCGTTGATGGTCGTCGATGCCTCGCAAGGCGTCGAAGCCCAGACGGTTGCGAACTTGTACCTGGCCCTCGAGTACGACCTCGAACTGTTGCCGGTGATCAACAAAATTGATCTCCCGGCCGCGGATGTCGAGCGGGTGCGAGAGGAAATCGACGCCGACCTGGGGCTCGACCCGTTCGCGGCGATCCCCGTTTCCGCCAAAACCGGCCAGGGCATCGAAGATGTCCTCGAAGGGATCACTCAACACCTGCCGCCGCCCAAAGGCGACCCCAACGCTCCGCTGAAGGCGCTCATTTTCGACGCGTTTTTTGACAAGTACCGCGGCGTGATCCTGCAGTGCCGCGTGATGGACGGAACGCTCAAGCCCAAAGACACGATCCACTTCATGCACACCGATCGCGACTTCCTCGTCGACGAACTCGGCTACAACCAATTCAAGCTCGTCCCCAAAAAACAACTCACCGCGGGCGAAGTCGGTTACATCGTCGCCGGCGTGAAGAGCGTCCAAGATATCGAGATCGGCGACACGATCACCTTAGCCTCTCGCCCCGCCACCGAACCGATTCCGGGCTACCAACCGGCGCGGCAAGTCGTCTTTTCGTCGGTCTACCCGATGAGCACCGACGAGTACCAAGACCTCACCAAAGCGCTCGAGAAACTCTCCATCAACGACGCCGCACTGACGTTCGAAAAAGACTCGTCAGCGGCTCTCGGTTTTGGCTTCCGCTGCGGCTTCCTCGGGCTATTGCACCTCGACGTGATCCAAGAACGTCTGCAACGTGAATTCGACATCGGCTTGGTCATCTCGGCCCCTTCGGTCAAATACAAACTGACGCTCAAAGACGGTTCAATCATCGACATCGACAACCCGAGTTACTGGCCCGACCCGTCGACGATCGACTCGGCGAGCGAACCGTACATCCGCGCCCAAATCCTCACCCCAGAAGAATTTGTCGGCCCGGTCATGGAACTCTGCCGCGACCATCGCAGCGAGAGCCAAACGATGAACTACCTCTCCGCCGGCCGCGTCGAGGTGGTCAGCGAAATGCCGCTCGGCGAAGTCCTGTTCGACTTCTACGGCAAACTCAAGATGATCACCCGTGGCTATGGCTCGTTCGACTACGTGCCGATCGAATATCGCAAAACGGATATCGTCAAAGTCGACATTCTCGTCAACAAAGAACCCGTCGACGCGCTGGCGTATTTGGTCCACCGTGACAAATCTCGCGCCCGGGCGTTGCACTACTGCGAACAACTCGCCGAAGAAATCCCACGCCACCAATTCAAAATCCCGATCCAAGGCGCGATCGGCGGTACCGTCATCGCCCGTTCGACCATCCCCGCGGTACGCAAAGACGTGACGGCGAAATGCTACGGCGGCGATATTTCGCGGAAGAAAAAACTGCTCGAGAAGCAGAAGAAGGGCAAAGCCAAGATGAAACAATTCGGCAGCGTCAATATTCCGCAGAAAGCGTTCGTGTCAGTGCTCCGCGCCGACCAAAAGTAACGCTTCGGATGATGAAAGGATCGTTCACCGGTTCAATCAGGTGAGGGTTTGGGCATTCTTTGTTTTGCGTCGATTCGTAGTCGCGATCGCGACGGCAGGCACCACGCAACCCAAGCCGCGAGGGACACTGATTGTTTTAGCGTTCTTTCTAGCGGCACGGCGCGAGCGGGCTGTTGTTTTAG
>NZ_JAMQBK010000133.1 GCF_023701485.1 Aporhodopirellula aestuarii | reverse complement strand
GGTGCTGGTGGACGGTTACATTCAAAAGCCGTTCGTTCAACTTGTGAGACGCGTCGAAATCACATCCACAAGACTTCACCCTCCCCTTGGGAGGGTCGAGCGCAGCGAGGGGAGGGCTCCGCGTCATGCCCAATGAATACGCACGCCATCGACGCAAATTGAGCAAATCTTCTCAAATCTCATCTACGTCGCACAATGAAAAGCAAAATGCTCTAGTCCATGGAAGCAGAGATTGAAATGCGACTATCTCAGGAACCAAGCGTTGATGATGATCGAATATTCTTCGAGACATCAGCGTCTATTACCGGCTGAACTATTCGTTCGATGTTCTTGATCTCACGTTCCGCACTCAGGTGAGACTGAAGGTCGCTTTTCGCAACCAAAAGGCCTCTGCAAACTGCAAATCGCAGGCACCTTCGATGCCGCGCAAACGCATGTGGCCACGGAAGACATCGACGTCAAACCAAGACCG
Organism: Aporhodopirellula aestuarii; assembly: GCF_023701485.1. Classification (GTDB taxonomy): domain Bacteria; phylum Planctomycetota; class Planctomycetia; order Pirellulales; family Pirellulaceae; genus Rhodopirellula; species Rhodopirellula aestuarii. Next base: position 33,364 of record NZ_JAMQBK010000133.1, on the reverse strand, counting down.
CTGTTTTTGCGAATCGAAATGCTCCATTAACCGTGACACTTTCCGTTGGCAATCTTCTTCACTACACGGAACAATCACGTTTGCACCTAAGAGGTCGCCCTCAAACTTTGGGATCTCATATTCAAGAATCGTTGGGCCCCGAAAAACATTCCATGTCAACTCACCAATGGTGCGATGGTCCTGATGCCTGTCTTCGATGCGATGCGTGAAAATCAAATCCGGTTGAGTGCGTTTGGCCAGTGAATGCAGAAACTCCTTAATTTCAACATACTGACCCGGGAAATAGCTGTCGCGAAACGCGTGCACTTCGACGTTGGAACTTTCTAGTTTCTCCAGGTAGCAGTGAGCGCTCTGTTCCGCTTCCTCTCGACGCGTGGAGTCACCCGATAGAACGACCCAATCGACATGCAGGTTGGGCCGAGCATCGACTAATGAAGCAAGCGTCGCTCCACAACCGATTTCAATATCATCAGCGTGTGCTCCTAGGCAAAGCACGGATTCAACGTTATCGCTGAGTTGGAAATTCATGGTGATTGAATGCTCGGCCTCTCGTTGGCAATCTGCGACGCCTGCCACACCGTCCAGGGAGTTTCACCGCGATCGTGCAGATCTTGCAATTGTTGGAATTCTTTATAGGTGTCCATGCACCCCCAAAAGCCTTCGTATTTGATGGAATGGACTCCACCGACTTCCACTAGATCTGAGAGAGCATCATCAACGATGTCTTTCCCATTGTTCAAATAGTCGAAAATACGATTTGAGAAAACGAAGTAGCCTCCGTTCATCCACACGTCACCTTTTCGTACTTCGCTGATCTTTTCGACTTTTCCGTCGACGTCAGTAACCACCGTATGAAACGACTGGGATGGCCTGACCGACAAAAAAGTTGCTACAGATTGTTGCTGCAAATGGAAATCGACCAAGACCGGCAATTCCACATCGCACAACCCATCGGTGTAATTCGCCAGGAAATTTTCCTCGCCTTCAAGATGGCGTTCGACAGCCTTGAGCCTTTGGCCGATACTCGATGAGATACCTGTGTCGCAAAATGTGATCTTCCAATCTTCGATATCGCTACTGAGTAGGTCAATCGTGCCACCACCGTTGCTTAGCACGAAATCGTTTGACAACGATTCCTGGTAGTTGAGAAAGTAGTCTTTAATCACGTTCCCTTTCCAGCCAAGACAAAGAATGAATTCCTTGTAGCCGTAATGCGCGTAGTACTTCATCACATGCCATAGGATGGGACGATAACCAATTTTCACCATCGGCTTGGGCACGGACTCGGAATACTCACGCATTCGCATGCCCATTCCACCGCAGAAAAGAACAACTTTCATGATAAGCTCTTGCTCAATCGCTGGACGACTTGGTCGCAGCGTCGACCAAACGTTTGGGGGTAGGATGAATTGCTGTCGGGATCCGATTTGCGTCGAGCTGAATTTCTTCCTCGGAAAACGATTCTAAATCAGTCCCTCTCCGATAATCCATCATCGTTGTACCGGTGGATAGATTATCAAGATTGGGTGCTCCGCGGTCAGCTTGAAAGTCGCATTGATTGACGGTTCGGAAATCGATACTGAACCGAGTCACGCCGGTTAGGTTTGGAACCGTTGAGTGCAACTGGGCGGCCGAAAAGACAACCACTCCGCCCGGTGGACACGTGATACGAATGTCCGGTTCAAGCTGCAACGGCTCCAATGCTTCCGACTGCACTCTCGTATCCTTGGTCGTCGATTGATTCGCTGCTTGCTTCCGCCCAGTTTGATTCCAATCCTGATAGTTGAATTGACAGGAACTGTTTGCCACGGGCGTGTGCCAGTAATTTGGGTGAAACGCCATCGTATTGCCCGCTTCGATCGGGTAAACCGGCATCCACCAATTCAATTGCGACTGCGGCGGCGAATACCAAGTATCGCGATGGGGCTTGAAAGCATATGCCAGCCCGGTCTTCAGAAAGTCTCCCGAACAAGCACTCCTCAATCGAGGCACATCAAAATAGGTATCAGTTAAATCGCATCCTAAGTCCGCGAGGAGCTGCGGAATAAACTGCTTGCAGTCTGGATGATGGATAAAGCCTGGCTTGAGTTCCTTCAGAATCTCAATGTACTGCTCGACGCTCAGGTGATCCTGTGCCGAAGGTGGGTGATAGGGCGCAAACGCGGTTTCGCACATCTGACGCGCCAGTTCACACAACCGCTGACTGCCCGGCGTTGGAGAGTACACATAGATATCACCGTCGTACAAACGCTCACGTCGCTTGACGTCATCATGATCACTGTCGAAGTGTATGTTTGTCATGAGTTTATTAACCTGCTGCGTTTTCAATAATACGTTTTCCACCGCCGCCAACACTCTGGCCACTCAACGTGGTAGTGACCACTCTCTTCCATTTACCGATCTGTAAAAGATATCGCGCCAGCACAGCGTGGCAGGCGAGTCGCTCCATTGTGGGCAATTCCGCATGCGCTATCGCTCCGTAATGCGCCCGAAAAATGGACCATCTCGTCGAAACAAATGGCTTCCTATTTCGTGCCGATATGAATTCAGCCTGTGCATTGGCAGAGTCAATATAGCTTGACGCGCCGGCGTGAATCCTTTGACTGAACAATAGCTCGTCAATCCAGTGCATCTTGCCGATGAGACTTAATTCACCAATCAATACTTTTTCAGATCCATAAATATCAACCAGCATCCGTGTCTTGTTAAGGGCGTCACGGCGAAATAGGCCATACGAATCCACCGACCAACGCGTCCCAAGCAGTACGCCAGCGTAACGACGCGAGGGGCGATCATGATTGAGATCGACCCTTGGGTGGCCTTTCCATCGCCTATTGCCAAATTCGTCTAATTCGACTTCTTCGTCGTCTCTCGGCAAACGGTCGAGCCATGACTCTCCATTCGAATCGACCATGTCAGATTTTGCATGGCACCAGATCACGTCAGGGGTTGTTTCCAAAATATCAACGCAACGAGAAACAAACTCAGGATGACACAAATCATCCGATGACGCCCATTTGAAATACTTGCCTTTGGTGTGGTGGAAGACGTAGTTGAAGTTACCAATCGCGCCCACGTTTTTTGTTTGCCGATGGTACCGTATTCGCGAATCCTTAGACGCATACTCGCGGCAGATCGCTTCCGTTTGGTCGGTGGAATCATTGTCAGAGATAAGTAACTCGAAGTCGCCATACGATTGATTGACCAAACAATCGAGCGCTTCGACAAGAAAGCGTTCTCCATTGCGAACGGGCAGACCGATACTAACTTGAGGCGATGAACTCATAATGGAATGGTTCCGCGGCATTCCTAAACGACTTGCATAGGCTTTTGGGCGGCAAGATACTCCGACTCGATCCATGCAAAGGTTTTCGCCATACCGTCAGCCAGACGAACGGAAGGCGACCACCCAAGTGACTCTTGAATCAGCGTATTATCACTGTTTCTTCCGTTGACGCCTTTAGGGGCGTCGAGGTTGTAAGTTCGCTTCAATTGGACGCCTGCGATCTTCTCGACGATGTCAACGAGCCCATTGATCGTGACTAGTTCGTTGGACCCCAAGTTTAATGGATCGCGAAATTCGCTGTTGGTGATCAGATGAATGCCGTGCAGGCAATCGTCAATGTAGGTGAAACTGCGAGTTTGTTTTCCATCACCCCAAATTTCGATCTCTAGATTATTGGTCGCTTTGGCATGAATGACTTTACGACACACAGCAGCGGGAGCCTTTTCACGACCGCCTTGCCAAGTTCCGTGGGGCCCGTAGACATTATGAAAACGTGCGATCCGCGTTTCTAAACCGAAGTCTTCGTAATAATGTCGACACATTCGCTCTGAAAATAGTTTTTCCCAGCCGTATCCATCTTCCGGCATCGCGGGATAGGCATCACTTTCCTTGAGCGGGACAACGTCTTCGTTGACTTGCTTCTCTGCGTTGTAAACACAGGCCGAACTCGCATAAAAATAACGCTGAGCCCGTGCTTCATGGGCGGCCATCAGCAAGTGCGTATTGATCAGCACCGACAACATGCACAAGGCTTTGTTGTTTTCGATGAACCCCATGCCTCCCATATCGCAGGCCAAATTGTAAACTATCCCCACGTCCTCACAGGCACCGCGACAATTTTCCAGCACGCTCAAATCGGCGACGGTATTCTCTGCCCGTTTATCAACGTGATACCATTGGTCGATGGGCTTGATATCGACGCTACGCACGTTCTGATAGCCGCGGCGGAACAGGTCGGCAACGAGATGACCACCGATAAATCCGCCACCGCCAGCAACCAAAATTGGACGTTGTCGATCCATCGTGCTATTTGATGAGAGCGAAGAAATTGTCATTGCAAGTCACCTTTGTCTAGGAGTTGTTTTTAGCGATATCTTGTCGAGATGAAAAATAGGCAACTAGTAAACGCATACAGAATACTGAGTTGGTAACGAGGTAGCGTTTCCATAATCGATGCGGCTCACATTTGAGACGGAATAACCATTCCAAACCGTACCGTTGCATCCATTCGGGCGCCATGGGCTTGATTCCCGCGTGGAAATCGAAGGCGGCACCGACGCAGACTTGAACGGCCTGAATACGGTGAGCCTGTGCTGCGGCGAATTTGTCTTGCTTAGGACAGCCTAGTCCAATAAACACAATTCGCGACTCGCTCGAGTTAATTCTTTCCGCAGTTTCGATCATTTCCTGTTCAGATAACGGTCGAAACGGTGGGGACTCGCTACCGGCAATTTTCAACCCAGGATGATTTGCCAGAAGATTCGTCTCCAATTGCTGCAGACTGTCAGGCGTTCCACCGTATAGATAAATCGGCAAGTCGTTTTCGACCGCTGATTTTATCACTCGTTGCATCAATTCGGGTCCATAAACCCGTTCCTTCAATTTGGCTTTGTACAGTAGGTTCAATGCCCAGCGAACTGGTTGACCATCCGGCGTAATCATCGCAAAGTCATTAGCTTGCTTGCGTAAACATTCCTCGCCCGAGATGGTCGTGATAGCATGGACCGCATGGCAGGAGACGATGGCCGCTTGCCGCTGTGCAGCCGATGCGATCACACACCGCACAGCCTCGTCATATTCGACACAGCTGACGTGTAATCCGAACAAGTTTTGCTTGACCGGCCAATGAGGCACGAAGTTAGTCAATGGATTGTTGATTGTCGTTGGAGGGAGTGATGTTCGTCGACTCATGACGGTAATTTTTCAGAACTGACGCCGACATTCGATTCAGATGGATCGGCTAGATTCACGCCAGCTTTGTTGTAAACATTGAGTAGTTGGAGCAGATTGGTCTCGGCGGAGAATTCGCGTTCGTAATGGGCTCGCCCCTCGACTGACAACCGCTTTTGAAGTTGTTCATCGGCAAGCAGGTTGCGACAACGCTCAGCCAATTGCATGGCGTTTCCGGGCTCGAACAAGAGGCCGGTTTGATCGTGTTGAATGAGAGTGGCCATTGCGCCCATATTCGACGCGATGACAGGCGTGCCGCAGGCCTGGGCTTCGATTATCGTACGACCGAATGTTTCATACCAAACGGAAGGGAATACGAGAAACTTCGCAGCGCCGATGCATTGCATGGTTTGGTCTCGCGGAAGTTGCCCTGCCAGGCGAATACGTGGATCACGCTGAGCGGCACTTTCCACTAAACCCCGGAGCGGCCCCTCACCGACGATCAGCAACTCTAAGTCCGGAAACTCGCTCAGTTCACTCCAAGCGTCCATCAAGACATCGAGCCCTTTCTCCTTGGAAAGACGACCGACAAAGACGGCGTAATTTTTTTTGCTACGCGAATCGTGGAATCCCGGATCAGGGCGAACAAAATTAGGCTTGACCGTCATGCGTTCTGGCGGCAGCCCAGCAGCGGTGAAGATCTCTTTGGAATGCGGCGTCAATAAAATATATTGATCAATCAGTCGCGACCATGTTCCACGCCGCCGATGATAGGAATGCATTAAGGCCGAGACGGTCGAGGCAGTCAGACTGCCCTGGTAGCAACGGTGGATGATCCCCGATAACGGCATCGCCTTCCCGAGACACTTATGGCAGACCTCTCCGTTTCGAAGGAGTGTCCCACCGACGCAGGCTAAGCGAAAGTTGTGCAACGTTTGAACAGTCGGCACGCCCTCGTCTTTGGCAGCTTGATAGAGCGAAGGCGAAAACAGCGGGAACGTATTAGCACAGTGAACAACGTCCGGTGACTCACGTTGAATCAGTTCCCGAATGTCGCGGTATGTTTCAGGGTTCCAAAAGCTCTTGCGTGCCAAATCGATCTTACCCATCGTGTCAATTTGGCTGTTTTGAGCCTCGTATCGAACGACTTCGTGACCGTATTCCTGCAACAACCAGCATTCATCTTCGTAAACGACGTCTTCGCCGCCTGGGTACTTATAGTACAAGTGACACATCAGTGCTTTCATAGCGTCACTGGCCCCCGGTTCGGGCGTGCGCCGTCCAACGTCCATGCCTGATTCTGGACCGCCGCCTGACACGCGATTGAAGTAGCCACTCCAATGAGCACCGAAAACACCACCGATTCCGGCGCCAGTGGTCCGATGAAGGAGGAATTCAAAAATCCCCATCCAAAGTACCACAGCGAGATGAAGCCAATCATCGCGGTCGAACGCGACGAATTCGCTACCTGCCGATAGCCGCGATATAGGCCCAAGCCGATCCAGCCGATCCCCGTCACCAGCAACGACAAGCCAATAGCTCCGGTTGTCGTCAACGCCTGCAACCAGAAATTGTGCGCCGTCCAATTACCCCATTCATACCAAACATACATTCGCCCCGTTTTCGAGGTCACAAAGTAGCCGTGTCCGAGAAGCGGAGAATCCCAATAGGACTTCCACATTTTGGTCCACATTTCTTCTCGCCCTGAAAGACTAGAGAGCTCCTTCTTCGATTGCCCCTGCTTGGCATAAATGCCCACGGAGTCCGCAACTTCATAGAAACCGTCCAGACGAGCGTCCACCACGAGATAGCCGGTCACAATAATCGAGACGGCGAGTACTGCACCTGCCAGAAACCCTCGGTGCGCGTAGCAAGCGATCATCGCCAGCGCTACCAATCCAGTGATCAGCACCGATAGACGATTTCCCGCCACCAGCAACACGGCCAAGTGGGTCGCCAGTATCAATGGCCAAAAGCGACTCCATCGCGAGTTCCAAAGCAATCTCAATCCCAACGTCACCATGACGCCTAATCCGGACGCGGATGACGCACTGGTTGAGTGGAATATTCCCGATGACCTCTTCGTCAAGGCACCGACACTGGGAATGGCAAAATGAATGATTAGCAACAGGAGTGCCAACAGGAATAGGCCCATGGACAAATGAAAAAACATTCGTTCGCTGTCACGGTCACTTCTCCACACCAATGCAATGATGTAGCCCAACACGATTAGAATCGCGAAACTGATTACCTGTTTCAACGAGATACCGCGGTCGGCAGACCATGCCACGGAGGCAAAACCATACATCGTGAAAAGGATCAATGGAAACATTCGCCGCAGAACGCGATCGCGCCTGGGGTGTTTCCACAGACTGAGTACGGCGAACGAGAGGATGCCAATCGCGGTGACACGCGTCGTGAGCTTGTTCAGCGATAAGACACTGGCGGGCAGAATTGATTTCGTCCCGTATTGGCTGGCCTTGTAATCTTCCGGTGGCGAAAACGTGCTGTACATCAACATCCACATGCAAATCAAGATCGGTGAGATCCAGGCTGCGATAGGAAGACTGCCTACCCAGGCGTTTTTCTCGCCCGCTTGATCAGCATGACTGAGGTGTTCGATTATGGCATGCTCTTGCGAGATCGTCATCAATATCCGAATCCCGAATGGTGTTGCTGATTGATGATGACACCAGAAATCTCCATCCCCATGCGTCGGAGGCGACTGGTCGCAAGCTGGGCGGCGTCTGATCTAGTTTCCCCGTCTTTGACGACGAGAAAGATGCGATCCATGGGCATCAGGCATTTAAGGAAATCAGCATCCGGCGTGATCGGAGGAAAATCGCAGATCAGCAAATCGTGATCAGCTGACAAGCAGCGGACGAGCAATGGAAACAACTCGCGATGGGATTCTTGGAGATTAGGTGTGCTCCCAAACGGGACCACCGAAAGCCCTTGCAAACTCGTCGATCGGACCGCCTCAGACGTGTCTGCTTTCTCGCATAGCACATCCGAAAGCCCCGGCGACGGCTCCAAACTCAATGATTGGGCAAGGCTAGGTCTTTCGAAATTGGCGTCCAGCAAGAGGACATCCGCCGTCTGCGCTGCGGCGGCAGCAACATTGATCGCGACCGTCGACACGCCATGCCCCGCCGAACAGGATGTCAACGCGATCGACCGCAACGGAAGCTCACCGTCGCGGGTAGGCCAGCCCATCTTGAGCAACGTATTGTGCCAATGACTCATTCGATTATCTAACCAACTAGCTCGGGGGACGCTTCGTCGTGCTCAGCAACGGCGCTCTTTGTCCACTGGGGTGGCCCCAGTTCCGGTAGACGCTCCGCTGCGGCTAATTTGGGCACTGACGATATGACCGGAAGCCCCAGCACCATTTCAATGTCATTGCTTGATGAAAGAGTCGGATGCCGGTATTCCAGCAAAACGGCCATCGCGATCCCGCCCGCGGCACCCAGAAAAATTGCCAAAAGAAGGTTGATCGCTTTATTCGGTTTTGCCGGTTTGAGATTCAATGAGGCCGCCTGAGCGACACTCACATTCGACAACTCTTCCGCCTTCATCATCTCGTCAATGCGTGCACGCTGAAGATTCACCGCGTACTTACGGTAATTTCCGTCCAAGATCGAGATTTCTCGATCCAAGCGAGCAAATTGCAACTCATCTGAAATGAAGTGATCCAAGTCAACTTGGAAAGCTTCAATTTGTTCCTTCAGCTTGGCAACTCTCGCTTCAGCAGCAGCCAATGCGGGCCGCTTAAGCATCAAAGCGACACTCGTTTCTTGGTAGACCTGATTGGGGCCACTGACCATCTCGCGGCGTCCCAGTTCCGCAGCAGCTAAGACTTTTCGCGATTGTTCAAGTCGCTCATTCATCTGCTGAACTTTAGGATGTGGTTCCTTGTAGGTCGCAAGCAAATCCTGATACGCCATTTCAAGGCGAAACAACTCTTGACGCATTCCATCGGCACCTTCATTTCCGGCACCGACAGTTTCCGAAACCGTTTGAGTCGACGAAAGCGATGACAAACCTCTAGCAAGATGGTCGACTTCCGTTTTCAGCGAAGTCGCCTCAGCCTCGGCGTGAAGCAATTGCGATTCAAGCTCGGCAATACGTTCAACCATTTTGCCGCGGTGCAAATCCGATGAGAGCACACGGGTCTTGTTTTTAAGGCTTTCCAATTCTTCTTGCCGATCGACTAGCTCGGAATGAATCACTTCCGTTTGTTCTGCCAAAAACCGGTGCGTTCCCACAGAGCGGTGAAGCCGAACGTGTTCGTGGATGTAATTGCGAACCAAAGAGTCGACAACGCTTTGAGCCAGTTCGGGTGAATAACTTTCGAAGCTGAGAGTAATCACATTGGATTCCTCGAACGCTTCCACATCCACATCTTTCTGGAGCTCAATGACGGCCCTCTCTTCGCGAGGCAGATCGTTGAGAACACCCCACGATGTCAGCAGCGACATGGTCGATCCGATTGCCCCCGCAATCCATGTTTCCTCCTCGACTTCACCGGAACTTTCACCCGGCGGGACATAGTCTCGTTCTAAAATCGGCTCTGCACCGACTTCCTCCACGACCGCCTGATAGAGCTGTTTCGACTTCAGCAGCTCAACCACCGAGTTGATTTCAGCCTGCCTGGATTGCGGCATCATCACGACGGGATGTTCCCCTAAGGTGGCTGTCGCATCCAACGCCGCGTTTTCGCGTCCTAGACGCAAGAAAAGCCGTGCGTCGGAAGTGTACGTCTTCGGTGTCATCAACGTCACGCACCCGACGAGCGCGACCGTCGAGAAGAAGAACAAGGCAACTTTCGTTTTGCGACGCATGACCCCGCGGATCGCGTCGTCTAGCATGAAAGGACGATGTTGCATGACAAAACCAAAGATGGAACGTGGAAATGGCGGTGGTAAGAACCGACCGAAATGCGGTCGTAATTCTGCCTGGGCGGGCAATTGATTCCCAGATTCTACTCTCTACAACACCATTAATTCAGGGATCGGGATCACAAATTTCGCCCCCCATTCGCGAACATGATCCAGCTGTTGCATGATCTCTTCTTTCAAATTCCAAGGCAAAATTACGATGTAATCGGGCTTGGTCTCGCTGATCATATCTGGCGCGTGGATCGGAATCGATGTGCCGACCATAAACGTATTTTGTTTCATTTCGTTGCGATCGACGGTATAGCGAATCAAGTCCTCGCGAATCCCGCAGTAGTTCAAAAGGGTAGACGCTTTGCCGGGAGCCCCATAACCGACGACCTGCTTTCCCTCACGTCTGGCCCGAATCAAAAATTCGAGCAAATTCCATTTGGTTTCCATCACCACGCGAGCGTAGTCGTGATAAGTGTCGAGGTTAGTGAGCCCGGCGTCTATCTCACGTTGCTCAATCTGGTCGACAATCGGTGCGATTTCTCGACCCGATTCTTCGGCGTGACGAGCGTAGTAGCGAAGTGACCCTCCATGCGTCCCGATTTCGTCGACGTCGAATAGTTCCAAACCGTGTCGCCGCATGACGCGGCGCATCGCCGTCAGCAGGAAATACGAGTAGTGTTCTTGATAAATCGTATCGAACTGCCGGCCCTCGATCAAATTGATCGCGTGCGGAATTTCAATCGTGATGGTGCCATTGGGTGCCAGTAATATTTTCATTCCAGCAACGAAATCGTTGAGATCTGGGACGTGCCCGATAACGTTGTTGCCCAACAACAAATCCGCCTGCGTTCCCTGTGCGACAAGTTTCTTTGCCGTCGCAACTCCGAAAAACTCGACCACGCAATCGATGCCGTCCTCGATCGCGACCTGAGCAACATTCGCAGCCGGTTCGATTCCAAGGGCGGGGATGTTGGCGGCTTTAAAGTTTTTGAGCAGGTAGCCATCGTTGCTGGCGATTTCGATTACCTGATCTTTCTCACTCAGCCCCAAACGCTCGGTAATCATGTCGCAGTAATCGCGAGCGTGTTTTAACCACGAATCAGAGTAGGACGAAAAATATGCGTAGTGGCTGTAGATTTCCTCGCCACTGACGAGTTCGTGCACCTGAATGAGCCAGCACTGGTCGCAAACGAACGCCCGTAGGGGATAGAACATTTGGCCGCGATTCAGGTCGTCTCTGCTGACAATGCTCTGGCAGAGCGGTGACAACCCGAGATCCAACATCGTGTGTTCAAGCGGATGGCCACAAAATCGGCATCCGCGGACATCGTTGCTCATCTCTGCGGATGTTTTTACTTTGCTTAGGTGGTTCATCATACGGTGAGGAATTCATGAATCGTGAACGGGAGGTGCGTTTTCGCGGCCTCCAGTGTGAGTGCCGGAGGATCACTTGGATACCAAAATCCGGCTCAGATCTGTCGGCTAGGGCGGCGACAACTCGGATAATCGATCCATTCGATCAATTCGAACTCCGCCAATTTGTCGGCCACTTCCTTGACGAGTTCGTCTGGAAGGCCGCTACGATGGGCAATTCCCGATATTTCGTGAGAACCATCGGCCAAATTTAGCAGCCACATCATAGCCGCCTGGAAATCGCCCCGGTCGTCGCGCTGACCGAATGCCCTGAATATCCCGTACCGGCCCAGTTGAGGTTCAGCGTGGGGATGGAGATTGAGCGGGTAGCGACTCGACTCGATGCCCTGTGTGATCCCGATCAAGGCGTCCAAGGAGTCTTCGAGTGACTCCTGCTGGATAAACTCAAGATTGTCAGCGGACATGTGGTATTCGGGAAATTCGCCATGGATTGCTCGCGACAATCGGCCCATCGGAAGGTCGAACCCCGGCGAACTGAATTGTCGCTCGTCGTAACCAAACGGATCGAATGGACAGAGACGCAAACTACGCCCCTGGCGTTTGATTGCCGACGATACAATCGCATCGATCGGCGCGTCACCGCAACGTGTCTGCTTATAAGTCAGCGGTGCCGAATCGCCCAGCAGGGTGAGCACCAAGCCGTGGTCGATCGCATCGATTTGCGTCTGCGTTTGTTGAGCCAACCAAGCAATCGGCCCAATCGTGGCCGGCGCGAACAAAAATCGATAGGTGTATCGTCGCGGCTGATTCCGTAAATGGTCGATCAGCTGACAAGCGACGACTAGCGAGGAAAGATTGTCGTTGGCCAACGACGGGTGGCAAGTGTGGCAGTGAATCAAGACACAATGCTCCGCCGCCGAATCGACCGTCGAATCAAGCCGGCATTCGGCGAGACTCATCGATCCGGGAAAGTACTCGGCATCAATCGTCACGTGCAGTGGGGCGTCTGACTCTCGCATCCGATCTCGCTGCGAGTGTGTGACACAGAACCCCCACTCATCGCGAAAGAAGCACGTCCGATAGGGTATCCAATCGGGATGATCGTCCGCCACAAAAACATGCGATTCAAGATCGCTCCAGGTCATCGTTTGCTTGACGCCACGGCTGCCGTTGACGACGTGCAGATTGGAATCGGCGTAATCAACGATCCGCTTGCCATCAGCCGTGGCGATAGAGGCATCTCGGATCCGCCACTCATCGGGAATCTGCCAATCAAGCACGCGTGTCCCTGAAGGAATCTCCTGGACTTCTAGCGGGATATATTCGCTGAGAATACGAAACGTTTCGCGAACGCCCTCACCGGTTTGGGAGCGGTGCAGATGAAACAAGCGGGCCGCTAGATCGAGCATCACTTGACCACTCATTGTGCCGGATGAAATGCACGTGGCGGCGACTGAAACGCCACATCATTACGGTCTTGATAAACAATCTGCGTCGGCGGACCCAGCAAGTATTTTTCGACACCTTCGGCCAGGGCAGCCTTGTACACTACCAATGCTTTGTCGAACGCAACGGATGTCTGCGCAATGTCCTCATCCGAATGCGAATAACTGATCACCAAAGATGGCCCTAACACGCCGCCGCGAATGAGTTCCTGCATCAGCAACGCGCGGAAAAATTGCGAACGCTGTCCATCGCCATCTGTGCTCGTGAAGATCAGATTGCAGGGCTTGCCGATGATTTGGATCGAGTCTTCCAGACCGTGACTGGAAACAATCTCACGCAGGCTGGCGGCAAGCTTGGCACCTTGCCGCTGGAGCACTTCAATCACCGGATTTTCTTGATAGAAACGCATAGTCGCGATTGCGGCAGCCAACCCCGGGGTTTCCGCACCGTGGGTTGTCGAAAGAGCAAAAACACGTTGGCGATCATGATACAGCCCAGCGGCTTGCATGAACTCGCGTTTGCCAACCAATGCCGACGCCGAGAAACCGTTGGCGAGTGCCTTTCCGAACGTCGATAAGTCCGGCTCGATGTCGTAGCTCGTCTGCGCACCGCCATTGTGCCAACGAAACCCGGTGATCATTTCGTCCAGGATGAAGAGAGCACCATTTTGGTGACAAATCTCCCGGGCCCTATGCAGAAAATGGTCTTCGGGATCGCTGTACTTGGCCGGTTCCAAGATGATCGCGGCGATCTGGCCAGGGAATTTCTTGAACAGATATTCGATGCTCTCCGGGTCGTTATACCGGAACATAAGACTCTGGTCTCGCACGGCGTCGGGAATGCCCGCGGGGATTCCCGTTGTTCCGATGAACCAATCGTGGATCGCAAAAAAAGGATGATCTTGGCACAGAGCAATTTTGTCGCGACCGGTGTGTGCACGGGCGAGTTTCAATGCAGCGGTCGTTACAGTGGAACCATCTTTGGCGAACTTGCACATTTCCGCTGTGGGAATCATCGATAGCAACATCTCGGCGCACTCAACTTCGATCGCCGCTGGACGTGTGAAATTCGTACCCAGAGTCAGTGATTCAGCGACTGCCGAAACGACGGGTTCAAATGCGTGGCCCAGTGTGACCGCACGGCACCCCATGCCATACTCGATGAATTCATTGCCATCGACGTCCCAAACATGGCACCCTTTTCCACGAGCGATGAAGCCCGGTGAAAGCATCGGAAACTGATCATCTCCTTTGGCATAGGTGTGACAGCCGCCGGGGATCTGCTGATGCGCTCGACATTGCAGCTTGCGGGATTGCTCGTATCGGTCGTAAGCGTTCTCTGGCTCGGGTGACATTAGATTTTCACCGGTGATCGATCGAGACTGATTTGCATCGTTTGCATGGCTGCTTCATATTCGGCAATCTGCCCCAAACTCAGTTCGGCAATATCCTGATCTTGGTGGAGGTAGTGTTGGTACCAGGTCGCTGTTTTTTCGATCGCTTGATCAACGTCCCAGCATGGTCGCCAAGCCAACTCCCAAATCGCTTTGTCGATTGCCAAACGCAGAATATTGGCTTCGTTGGGCTGGCCTGGGCGCGAAGCATCCACGACCTCCCCGCCACCCCAATGTTCGATGAATTGCCTGACCACTTGCATGACCGGAATCTCGTTTCCTGGCAAGGGACCAATATTCCATCCCGAGCAATAGTTGGCCGCGTCATTGGACAGCAGTTTGGATGCAAGTGTGAGGTATCCTGACAAACATTGCAGTACGTGTTGCCAAGGCCGCAATGCTGTCGGACTGCGAATCTCGACCGGCTGGTTGCTGGCAAGTGCTTTGAAGACATCCACGATCAAAGCATCTTTCGTCCAGTCACCGCCACCGATGACGTTACCCGCTCTCGCGCTCGCCAAACGTACACCGTGTCGCGAAATTTGATCGACGGGAAAGAAGGAATGTCGGTAGCTGCGAATCGCGATCTCGGCGGCTCCCTTGCTGCCGCCGTAGGGATCGTGTTCACCGAGAGCGTCCGATTCACGGTAGCCCCAAACCTGCTCGACGTTTTCGTAGCATTTGTCGCTAGTCACCATCACGACGGCCGGGGGCGACTCGAGTGCAGCGACAGCGTCTAACACGCTAATACTACCCATCACATTGATATCGAACGTCTCCCGCGGACTCTGATAGCTCGTCCTCACGACGCTCTGGGCTGCTAAATGCATGACCAAATCAGGGCAAGACTCTTGCATCGCGGCTTGCAATCTCTCCGCGTCACGAATATCGGCTTCGTAATGCCGATGCAAACGAGCTTCAATCTCGGCCAATGCAAAGTGATTCGGCTGCGTCGGCGGTGCCCAAGCGTACCCTGTGACCTCCGCACCCATTCGCGTCAGCCACAATGCCAGCCATGAACCCTTAAAACCGGTATGACCGGTAAGGAAGACACGTTTGCCTCGGAATGTTTGATCGTTTGCGAAATTCATGTCTATTCGTATGCTCGAAACAAAGGTGAAACCAAACTACCATTGTCGCGGAAAGTTTGGATGAAATCTCCCCGCCTTCGCAATACGGTACCTTGCAGCTTAGAGTCTGTGATCATTCATGCGAACAATATGATAATTGAACTCTCGTCTGTCGCCCCCATTCTATAATCTATCTCTCAATCTCTGGCACCGGAAACCTCGGATGCAAACTCGAAGGACCGCCCGGTGTGGTTAAAATCCAAGCCCATAATCGCCTTGATGGATCAAGCGATCGTCAGTGGCACGAGCTTCGTCACCGCAATCATGGTCGGGCGTTACTGCGGCGCAGATGAACTCGGATTCTATTCGCTGGTATTGAGCTTGCTGTTGTTGGGCAATGCGGCGCAGCTCAGCTTGGTCTGCGGCCCACTGACAGTGTTTCGGCTCCGCGGTGGAGCGGATCAATCACCGGAGAACCGTGCTGCCAGCGCCGCCACCGGCGCCGTGATCCTGGCCATGATCCTGCTGGGAATCAGCATCGTGGGGTCCGTGGGCATCACCCTTGCGTCGGAATCAGCAACAACGATTGCCGCCGCATGGGTATTGACGCTTTCTTTGCCCGGATTTCTTGCTCGCGATTTTGCCCGTCGATTCGACTTCGCTCGACTGCACATGAAGGGAGCACTGGTATTTGATGCGACGGTTTCAGCTGCCCAGTTAGCCGTCCTGTTTTGGCTAGCAACCAACGAATACCTGACTGGATCGATGACGATCCTGATGATTGCGATCGTTAGTGTTTTGACCAGTGTTTTTTGGCTGCTGCTTCGCCTCGACCAGTTTGACTTCCAGGCCGAACAGGTTTCCGCAACGATCCGTCACGACTGGCGATTCGGTCGCTGGTTGCTTGCCGATAATTTGGTGTGCATCACTCAGTTGTACGCGATGCACTGGATGCTGACGGCAATGATTGGCACCGAAGCGGCCGGCGTTTTTGCTGCTTGCCTTTCGATTGCAGCGCTCGCGAACCCGTTCCTGATGGGCGTTGGCAATTACCTTTCGCCCAAAATTGCCGAGACGGTCTCTGCAGGATCACGCCAAAAAACGATGAAACTCTATTGGCGATGCACCGCTGGACTGGTGTCGGTGGTGCTGCTGTTCACAGTGGTGCTGTTCCTATTTGGCGGTCATCTGCTCCGCATCCTCTACGACGGCAGCATCGACGCCGCGTATGGTCCCGTCGTGGCGTTATTGGCGCTGCGGATGATGTGCTCGGCGACAACGATTGCGGCTGATCATGCAGTGATTGCGATGGAATCGCCTCGAGGCAGTGCATTGGTCAGCATCGCGGGAGTGGTTGCCACCGTTGCGATCGCATTCCCACTCATTCGCATGGACGGAATCCGAGGGGCAGCGATCGCGCTGGTAATCGGCACCGCTGCGGAATCGCTCGCCCTCATCGCTGTTTTTGTTTTCAAGCTGAAACGCTGGCACTGGGTCGCTCCGTCCAATTAGAATCTTGGAGACGTCCTGGCTTTCGAATTGAACAAGCTCGATGATTCGCGATCTTCTCGCGTCACATTTCCACCCCCTAGGTCTCCGGTCGAAAACACTGTGTCCAATCCTTCAGCTCGCAAGACGCTTCGCATTCTGCTGATCACGACGTTGGTTGTTTGGGCCTGCGGGACGATTGCGAACTTTGTGATTTATTGCGTAATTGGCACGCCTGAATCTCAAATTGGTGACGTCCTCAAGCGATTCGACCTAGGGCACGAGCCGAGCATCCCGGCGTTCTACTCGGCCACGCTGCTGCTCGCATCGGGAGGTATCCTTGGCTTCCTGGGTGTGTATGACAAATCGGATCAAGGCCGCCGTCTACGTTACTGGAGATTCATGGCGATCGTGATGACCGCCTTGGCGATCGACGAAGCGGTGATGTTCCACGAGATGGGCGATGCCCTCATGCGGATGACCCCGATGGGTGATTTACTCTACTTTTCATGGATCATTCCAGCCGGACTGTTTGTCATCGTGGTTGGACTCTTGAACTTACGGTTCATTTTGAATTTGCCACCGCGAACAAAACGCCTGATCCTGCTTTCGGGTGTTATCTTTGTCACCGGCGCGATCGGAATGGAAAGTGTGGCCGGTGTCATTTTTTCAGCTGCCGAAGACGAGCTCGCTGCCCAACAGAATATCGCTCACGTGATTTCCCAGTCGATCGAAGAAGCCTTGGAAATGCTGGGCGTTGTCACATTCATTTTTGCGTTACTCAACTACATTGAATCCAGTCAAATCAAACTCTATGTCCGATACGAAAATCAAGAGTAGCACTTGCCCCGGCTGCGAGGCGTCGGAACTGAGTCCATTCTTTCAGGTCGACTCCGTCGCAGCGAATGTCGGAACGCTGCCGCAGACGCGGGAACAAGCCCTCCAGGCTCCGAGTGGCTCCATTGATTTGGTGATTTGTCGCGGCTGTGGATTGATTCATAATCGCCGCTTTGATGTTTCTCAGGTCGGCTTCGAACCGGGGTATGAAGTCTCGTTGTTTCACACCAAAGTGTTTCGTGAGTTCATTCAAGGCGTGTGCGAGCAATTGATCCGGAGGCACGACCTGCATGCAAAGCGAGTCCTTGAAATCGGATGCGGCGGTGGCGACTTTCTAAAACTTCTGTGCGAGCTCGGGGGCAATCAAGGTATCGGAGTCGACCCAACTGTCCCGGCTCGGCATGTTGAGGCGGTTGGTGACGGGCAGGTTACATTGATCCCTGGCTACTTCACCGACGAGCACGCAGAACTGATTGGTGACTTCGTTTGTTGCCTGTCTGTTTTTGAAGCGGTTCCTGCCTCACTTGAGTTCTTGAGAACTTTGCGACGCTGCATTGGCGACCGCGATGTCCCCATTTACTTCGAAGTCTTCAACGGATTTCGTTCGATTCAACAAAGCGAGGTGTGGAGCATTCATTACGAGCAATGCAATTACTTCGGATTGCAAAGTCTGACCGGACTGTTTCAAGCCGCTGGATTTGACGTCACGCGATCCGGCACCTGCTACCAGGGAGACCAATACCTTTTTGTGGAGGCCGTTCCAGCGGAAGCACGACCCATCGAAGCACTTGCAGAGTCGGCTTCGGATTCAGTCCAAGAAATGGTGCGGTGTACGGAACGTTTTCAAAAGGACTATTTCGAGCGAGCAGGGATGTGGCGAAAACGAATGAGCCAGTGGAAAGCGGACCAAAGCGACGTGGTGGTCTGGGGATCCGGCGGAAAGGGAATCAGCTTTCTGAACGCCGTCGAGGGATCAGAAATCGTCAGATCCGTGATCGATGTCAATCCGAACCGCCAGGGACGATTCATACCGCTTTCAGGACACGAAATTGTTTCTCCAGAGACCTTGGCTGCCCAACCGGCAGATGTCGTGATCGTGACGAATGCCTTGTATCAAGAAGAAATCCGATCGCAATTAAACCAATTGGGGATGACTGCCGAGTTGCTGGTTGCTTGAGTGTGATCCGTGGCGAAAGGTCTTGCCCCCCTCATAATCGTGATGACCCTCGTATTCGTTATCAATGGCAAAGGCCTAACGCTTTGCCGATTGCGACCGGCTCACTTCGATCTGATACCCGAATCGATCGCCACTGAATTGTTGTTAAACTCATCGCTTCAGTTAAATTAGCGTTCAGAGAAATTGTTGAAACAACAACCACAACATGGACCGGACTTTGGATACGTATCAATCCGTCGCTCAACGCATCCAGCAATGGGTGATCGCCCACTTCCCTGCAGCAGCCCAGCAGAACATCTCGATCGACGATTCGCTGCTTGACAGTGGCATTGTCGACTCGATGGGAACCCTCGAGATCGTTGAGTACCTGGAAGATGAACTCGGCGTCGAAGTCTCCGATGACGACATGGTCGCGGATCATTTCGAGTCCGTTTCCTCGATTGCGAAGTACGCCTGCACACAGCTCGGGATCCCCCACAACCCGATGGATGATTCGACGGTGACATCGGAGTGATGAGATATCTGCTGCACCACTTATTGGACGACAGTGCCAACCGGGCTCCAGATCGTGAAGCGATTGTTGATGGAACACGAAGGTGGGATTACCAGAGCTTCTCCCAACGCGTCGACTCGTTGGCCGCAGGATTGCAATCCGCGGGAATCCGGCGTGGTGACCGAGTCGCGATTTTTCTACCGCCGACCGCTTCGCTGCCTTTGGCAATCTTCGCCGCTTCTAAATGCGGCGGCGTGTTTGTCCCCATTCATCACAGCCTGTTTCCGCCTCAGGTATCGCACATTCTGAATGATAGTGGTGCCAAATTACTCATCACCGACGATCACCGATTAACACAACTGGCCGGTCAAACCGAAACGCCGTCCGCATCGATCGTTGCACCCACCTTAAACACCGTCATCGTGCAGGGTGATCAGGATATTCGGTGCGATTGGACGCTGCTCGATTTTGACACCGTTGTTGCGTCCAATTCGACGACGGCGAACGAAGTTTCATGCACTGAAAAAGAACTCGCTGGGATTCTCTACACCTCGGGTTCAACCGGGCGTCCGAAAGGCGTCATGCTCAGTCATGCGAATGTGGTCGCTGGTGCCGAGATCGTTGCGGAATACCTCAACCTGACCGCCAAGGATCGCTTGCTGGCTGCGCTGCCGCTCAGCTTTGATGCCGGATTGAATCAATTGACCACGGCCATGTTGGTCGGAGGAACAACAGTCATGATTCAATTCCGATTCGGTCGCGACATCGTGAAAACGCTCGTCCAAGAGAAGATCACCGGACTTGCTGGCGTTCCCTCGCTGTGGACTCTGTTGACACGCCCGAGTTCAGGACTCGAAAAACATTCCCCGCAAGACCTGCGTTACGTTACCAATACGGGCGGCGCACTACCGGCATCAATCGTCGATCAATTGCGGCAACAGTTGCCGCGTACCGATGTGTTCTTGATGTATGGACTGACAGAAGCCTTTCGATCCACTTATCTTCCACCTGCAGAGATCGACAGCCGCCCTGGATCAATGGGTAAGGCGATCCCGAACACCGAAATACTGGTTGTCGATGAATCAGGGAACGAGTGTGCCCCGGGCGAGATTGGCGAATTGGTTCATCATGGCCCCACCGTTTCGCTGGGCTACTGGGGGCACCCTGAGTTGACTGACCAGGTATTGCGGCCACATCCATTTCCGCCCCCAGGTCGCCGCCAAGGTGACTTGGTTTGTTATTCCGGTGACCTCGTCCGTCGTGACGAAGACGGCTTTTTATACTTTGTGGGACGCCGTGATCATCAAATCAAGTCTGCCGGATTTCGTATTAGCCCAACCGAAGTGGAAGATGTTTTCTGCAGTATTGCCGGTGTCCGAACGGCAGCGGTGGTTGGATTGCCCGACGAAACGCTAGGGCAAAGCTTAGCAGCCGCCGTCGTGCTCGAAGGTGATACTACCTACTCGGCGACAGAGTTGCTCGCCCGCGTTTCCCTTGCCCTGCCGCGGCATATGGTTCCCAAACAAGTACGCTTTGTTGATTCGATAGCACTGACGCCCAACGGGAAACACGACTACGCAGTCGTCCGGAAGATTTTCCAAGACTCAACGTTGCGAGCCGATGATGATTGATCATGCCAACCGCTTGCTGCAATCTCGTTTCAGTCTGGACGGAAACGTTTTGTGCATTGGCGGCATCCCCGTTACCGAGATTGCCAAGCAATATGGGACGCCGATTTTTGTATACGATCAGTCGATCATCGAAGCAAACATCGCCCGGTTACGTGACGTCTATTCGGATCGGTTCGACTTGCACTATTCGATCAAGGCGAATCCAAACGCAGCCATCTTGAAGTGCTTTTTGGATCATGGCTGCGGCTTGGAAATTGCCTCCGGTGGCGAATTGCACCAGGCGTTGCACGCGGGCTGTTCCCCGAAACGCTTGATTTTTGCTGGCCCTGGTAAGACGATCCAGGAACTGAAAGCTGCCGTGCAAGCCGGTGTCGGAGAATTGCACCTCGAATCGATCGACGAAGCCGTCTCGCTCGATGCTATCGCAAGCTCAGTCGGCAAAAAGATCGATGTATCGCTGCGGATCAATCCCGTCGACGGTGGTGGCGGAGCGATGCGAATGGGTGGTCAAAGTTCTCCCTTCGGTATCGACGAAGAGTGTTTGGACGAAGTCGTTGAACGCGTACTCTCACTGCAAAACCTCCATTTAGAGGGCCTGCATTTGTTCATGGGAACGCAAATTCTCAGTGCTGACGTCTTGCTTGATCAATATCAACGCGGGCTCCAAATCGCTCGCCGGATGGCTGAAAAGATAAATCGCCCGCTCGGCTCAATTGACTTTGGCGGTGGACTCGGCATTGCGACATTCTCCAAAGAGGCGCCGCTGGACCTGGATCATTTGGCCCGCGGCATGACTGACCTAATTGCAAACATTGACGCCGATCCGCTGCTATCAACGGCCAAGTTGATCATTGAACCCGGGCGTTTCTTGGTGGGGGAAGCGGGGGTCTATTTGTCCAGCGTCACACGTATGAAACAGTCACGGGGAAAGACCTACGCGGTGATCGACGGCGGGATGCATCACCACTTGGCAGCGTCTGGGAACTTGGGCCAGACGATCAAA
Organism: Aporhodopirellula aestuarii; assembly: GCF_023701485.1. Classification (GTDB taxonomy): domain Bacteria; phylum Planctomycetota; class Planctomycetia; order Pirellulales; family Pirellulaceae; genus Rhodopirellula; species Rhodopirellula aestuarii. The sequence goes on along the minus strand of NZ_JAMQBK010000133.1, from coordinate 11,384 downwards.
CGCAACTATCCGAGTGTTGTCGCCAACCGCGTTGGTTGCCAAGCGGTGCAGACAACCGAAGTCGTCGGCCCGCTTTGCACTCCACTGGACACCTTGGCGCGGAAGGCCGAGTTGCCCGCAATGCAGCAGGGCGATCTCTTCGCTGTATTTCAGTCTGGCGCGTACGCCCGGACATCCAGCCCGCACGGATTTCTTAGTCACGATTCACCTGCCGAAGTGCTGGTTCACCGAGGCGAGTCAAGATTGATCCGCCGACGCGGTGCCGCTGCGGACTTTCTTCGTGACCAAGCCCCCGCTTCCGCAGAGGAAACGGTTTAATGTTGGAGTTGCGGAAAATACAATCGGATCTGTTCCCGAAACTATATGATTCGTTCCTCATTGACGACGATCCGTTATCCAATGAGCAAGATTGGCGGAACGTCTTTGATTACCCCTGGCCAAATGAAGAAGGCCATTGTGGATACGCGATGCTGCGCGATGACGAATTGGTCGGCATGATGGGGATGGTGTTTAGTGACCGATCCATCCAAGGCCAAAGCCGAAAATTTTGCAATCTGCACACTTGGTGGGTTCGTGAAGATCAACGAGGACACAGCCTGATGATGCTGCGTCCACTCAAGAAACTAAGTGAGCGTTACACGATCACCCACTTCACGCCGTGCGATCGCATACGGGCCGTTGCCAGGAAATTGGGTTTTCGCGACTTGTCCTCCCAACTGCGGATTTTGCTTCCCATCGGACAGTCAACTGCGGCCCGGAAATCGAAATCGCAAGTCGAGTTCATCTGGGAACCCGAGCAAATTCGTCCGGCACTGTGCGAAGCGGAACGACGCATCTTTGATGACCATCAACCCTACTCGATCGGCCATCTGTTGATCCAAGATGACCAGACGCAGTGCTATGTTGTTTACACGCACGTCGTACGGCATCGGTTGCCGTATTGCCATATTCACTATATCGGCGATCGCGGTCTATTCGCGAAGTGTGAGCCAATGATTCGTGCCACCTTGATCGCTCGGCATCAGGTCCGTTTCGTTGCGATGGAACAGCGGCATTGCGATGGCCTGCAATTACACCGCTCTCTCAAGTTTTGGTCGCCAGCGTCTTCACTCGTGAAATCAGATACTGTCAACGACGCCGACATTGACGGTTTATATTCCGATGTCGTTTTCTTGAAGTTGACAACGCTTCCGGATATCACTCACCACCTACGTCAACGAGCCGCGGACTTGCTGCCATTCTTGACGCGACCTGATTGATGCGGGGCCAGTGAGCGTTTGGCAGGCCAGTACCAGCAAACAAGACTACGCCTGTTTAACAATTCTGAGCCGATTGACAGCATGCAAGCGTCGGACTTGAAGGAACTCACCAGTTGGTTTCCTCCTTCACCCTTCCAACTTCGTCTCGTCCAACGGAACCTCTTGGCACAGAGAGCCGCATCGTCGAGCACTGGGACAACCTAACCGCGGTGCAACCGCCAAACCGTAGCTGCCGTCGCAATGGAATGGGCTGAGGTGGTAAAGGCCTGCATCTCCTCAGGCATCGTAATTGGCAAGGTGATCAGCATTGCCGTGCTGTATTCCCAAAATTTTTCGGACTGCCCCTTTTTGATTTGCAAGCCGCAAGAAAGATGTCCGGAGAAGTCCGATAACAACGACCAACCAAACCAGCCAGGACGATAACTCGGGCGCAACGGGATCGTTTCCCGCCACGGTGGACGTAATCCAGGACGAGTAGGAGGAAACTCGCGTTGAACCAGCAAGGTCACCATAGTCGGCATCGAGATTGCCATCCACACTGGCGATGAACGAGTGGACCCCGGCGACCACTTCACCAGCGCCAAAGTCCATGAACACGGCACCTCCACTATCTCCGCCGGCAATTAAGTATTCAAGATCAAGTTGCGTCGCGGAACCAAAAACATTGTCGCCTGCGGCACCACTATCAAAATCTTCAAACAAGATATTCGCGCTATAGCCCGTTACCGAATTACCATCGACATCGACGACATTTTGACCCGCCCGTTTTGTACCGGCGGGCTCCGTATGTCCGGTCAGGCCCGTACCCGTCACTCCGTAACCGACGTGGGTCGCAGTTTTACCGACTTCGGACGGATTGGTATTGATCGTCGCGGGAGTAACCGTGGACTCGGAGGTTGCTAGCCGTAGGAGTGCAATGTCGGTGCCATCGGACAGTTCGCCCGTCCAACCAGGATTGACAAAGCGTTCGGCGCCTACATGGACGCCACCGCCGCTGTCGCTCAGGTCAAACGTCCAGTCGCTGGCGGATAACCCCACTTCATCAAGGCAATGCCCCGCCGACAGGATCCAATTGTCATCAATCAACGTGGCCGAACAGATATAGGAACCCCATGTCAGGGCGCCCACGGCGGGATAACTGGCTGCCAGACTTGTGTAGCTAGAATCAGGCCGATCGTGGCGAATCGTACCTGCTTTGGCGGGCTGAATGGAAGATGTACCGAGCAGAAACAAGCAGCCAAATCCGATTGCCCATCTGAAGGAAAAACTGCGGTTTCGCATTTCACTTTCCATACGTAATTTGACCTCAAATCTCATCTTTTTCAGTCAACTTGAAGTTCTGTGAGGATGGGGGCAGTGTGGCGAGTTGTCGATGCAATTCGTCAGAGGCGTCCACAGTCAGTTGAACGAATTGTCGCATTGTGCCCAGTGCGTCGTGTGCCATGCCGCTGGGGTGCCGCATGGTGATCTGTAAACGTTGCAATGCAGCGTTGCCAGCAAGTCGGATTCGCGGAACACGAGGCGCCCGCCAGCGGTCGCCGTCGTGCCATGCATAGGCGATCGTCATTGCCGGTCGCTCGATTTGACGTGGTTCAAGTGTTTGGAAACGAAACATGTCATCACGATCTGGAACGGTCCAAGTAACGGCGTCGTTCTGCAGGCGAAACTCGTTCCTCGCGTAACAGACTGCGGGCTGATGGCTAGCCAAAGGGCCACTTGGTCCGGCAACCAGGGTGACAACGACAGTGTGGTTGGTTCGGGAGCATCGATAGACTCGTCGCCAGTGATCGGTCGCATGAAGGATTTCCAACTCGCTCTCTTGAAGACTGCCTTCTTCAAGCAGTTTCCATGTCCCAAGAGTCTCCGGCAACTCGAATGCACACGGCTGAGAGTTTTCGGAGTGCGAAGCGGGCGTGATCAGACAACTGACGAATGCCAAGACGCAGCCAAGCAGAGCTACTTGTAATCGAGTTATTGTGAGAGTTACCATGCGACACCGTCCGCCCGAGCAGAAGCCAATTGTGTGAATTCTTTTTGCAGCGTGGCCCAGGCTCGTTGTTCGCTGGTGTTAAGCAGTTCAGGGAGAATCGGGGCTGCTCTCGCCGCCGCTAAATATTCTCGCGCATGAACTCGATCACCATGATCCATGTACGCAGCGGCCAAATGCAAGTGCGTAATAGGGTCTTGGGACGAAGATTGCTCGACTGCTTTGATCAACCACGGGATGGCCTCCTCCGAACGGTTCATCTGCACCAATATCCAGCCCTTCGTGTCAAGAAATTCGGCAACGGGACCGGTTTGCTTCAGAGCATTGTCAATGCATTCAATCGCCCGCTCAAACTCACATCCTTCATCAGCCAGCATCATGGCCAGATTGTTTGCTGCAATGACATTTTCCGGCTGCAATGCGACGACACGTTTAAGCAACTCCATTGCGTCAGACGTTGATTGGCATCTGGTGTACCACTGCACCGCAGCCATCAGCAACGTCGCATCGTCGCTCGCTGCAGTTGTTCCATCCTGAACGATCTGCATGATCGTTGCCTTCGATGCGGTGGACAGATTGGCTGCGTTGGCACCCACAATTGCTGCGGTGTGCGCTCGAATCGGTGCGCTAACTGACCAACTATCATCCGCGATGAGTTCGAGCGCATCGTGCACTTGGCCTTGACGCGCCAAGGCAATTGCCAAAGCGGCAACATCTTTGGCCTCGTGTTGTGCAGCTAAACGATAGTGCTGAATCGCAAGCCCAGGCCTGCCTACCATTTCCCAGGCTTGAGCAAGAACCTGGTCGGCGATGGCTGCACCTTGTTGAGCGCGACGGTGCCGAAATGTAACCTCGCGGGCCGCCTCGTCGATTCCACGCGTATCCTTTAAAAAACTGACATACTCGAGCCAGATTTCGGAGTAGCCCCCTTGCTTAAACACTGCATTGCGATAGCAGCGTGCCGCAGCGAACGCGTTACCGTCTGTTCGCCATGCTCGTGCTGCAGCCCTCCATTGATAAGCCGGCGAGTCGATTTTGCTAGCTCGATTCTCGAACAACCTCGCAGTGTCAGCATACTTGCCAAGGCGAACGAGGCATTGAGCCTGTAATGTTTCGATGGCCGGCACCCATTCGTCAAGTTCATCCGAATGTGAGCAGTTCCGAGTAGCCAACATGTGACAACGTTCGAGCTTCTGCAATGCATCTTCGTGTCGTGCCTGACGCATGGCCAATCGCGCATAAACAAGTTGTAGCCGTATCCGCAATGTTCTGTCGGGAGTGATTGCTGATTTTCGGACTTCATTCTCTAGTGTCTTGACCAATGGGGGCAACGCGGAGTAACGCTCGCCGTGAGCCAGTGACTCTGCTAATTTGATACCTAGTTCCAGAGGGTGATCGCCAGCCAATCGCCAAGCGCGAAGATACGCGACAGTGCACTGAGATGATTCTTGTTGTGCTTGATAAACATCCCCCAGTAGCTCGTAGCAACGATAATCGTTTTGCTTCATGTCGATGGCCTTCGTCAGAAACGATTTTGCATCGTCAGGCTTATCGCCGAGCCAGGCGTCCTTGGCAGATGCCAAATAGATCTCATAGGCCACATTTCGTGGGCATTCATCGTCAATTCGCCTCCGAGCAGAATCAAGCGAGGCGTCCTCCTCTCCAAAGATGCGTGCGAAATGCCATGATTCGAAATGAGCCTTCGCCGAACCAATATGATCAGCCGCCGTTGTAATAGCCGCACCGACAGCACTCGTCAGCTGGCTATCTACTGAATCGGGATGATGGCAGCAGTAGTTCGCGAATTCGATAACCAAGCTATCTCGCCACTGAGGCACAGGCCCAAATTTCTGAACCAATTCGCTCAACGATTCTTTAGAGATTGATGGCAAAACGAACTGTTCTGTTGGATATCGCATCACGACCTCCGCGCACATCTGCAGTGTGGTCACATTACGACGATCAATCGAATAGAGTCGCTCGGCACTGCGAATCGCTGCTGGTGCCCTATCCAACTCAAGGGCTAAATCCAGATGCGATTGTAAAGCAGCCAAGTGAAAAGGCGCTCGTTTTAGGACGGACTCAAGCTGGAAAAATGCCTCCTCTTTTTCCGCTAGACTTGTCGCGGCCTGACGTGAAACCCAGGCATGCCTGTAACTCGCCTCCAGTGGTGACGACTGCAGTACGATCAATTCTCGGTAACATTTTGCGGCATGCTCCCAATCGCGGTTTGTTTCGTGACTGCGAGCTGCGGCCATCATTCCAACAGTGAATTCCTCGCGTTCGCTTTCATAGTGCCAGATCGAAGCGAATATCAAGAAGCCAAGGAAGACCGGCACCGATGCCAGGCGTATGACTGGCGTGTTGGTGAGAATCCGTTGACGCAGAGTGTTGGCACTGCTCCGGCTCGGCCGTCGTAGGCGATGTTGCCGCCGTAGACGGATTTGCGTTCGACAAACGTGAACGACGTCACCATGCCACGCTCGGAATGCCAAAAACAGAACAGCCGAGACGGGAAGGACAAGCCAATCGCCAAAGTCATGAGCCCAGTCTGTGTAGGAATCCACTCGAAAGCAGTCCATCACCAAAGCCATTACCATGATGCGTGCCGCATTCGCCAAAATAGCAGCAGCAATCACCAGCAACATCATCGTGCTTAAATGCAATGCAAGTCGTAGCGCGGCTGCACCACGACGTCGAACGCTGGGGGACCGTCCGTGATTGAGAAAAGTGATCACGTAGCACAACGCGGCAATCGCGACTGTCATTCGCAATCCGCTGCAATCCGCTGTAATCCTTACCTGACCAGTAGCCATCCTTAGCGTGTAACCGTCGGTCACTGCAAAGATCGATGTCAGACTTAGAATCACACAGGCGGACCAGGCCGATGCCCATTGCAAAAACTGATTGGCGAGCATTTCCAGCTGGAATGGCAGCGGGATCATGAATGCCAGGAAACAAACTCCAGGCAGACTCCAAGCCAGCACGGCACGCCCCCACATGGTTCCGATCATTCCGATTAACCAGAGTGGAATGGTCCAACGCTGCACGGCCGGTAAATAGAAATACCCGCCGAAGAACAACAGAACATGAGCCACCAATAGCAATCCAATTCCGGCTATCCAAGGCTTTGCGACCTCGGGAAAGGTTGATCTGCGGCACCACAAAAGCCAGGGGGCAATGGGCAGGACGATAGGGCCATGTGAATAGCCAGCGTTCGTTTGCCACTGATGAAACAATTCGCCAATGACGTGACGATAACTGAATAACGCCAGTCCAAACCAAACCATGACCGCGAATGGAAACAGCCGCTTTCGTAGCACAGCTGACTTCGGTTCGCAGGAGATTCGCGTAACTACTGGTGGTGCGTGAAGATGTGATTGCACGGTAGGCATTGATTTGTCGGCGTAGGACACTTCAATGCGCTATCGACCGTAGCAATAGCGGAAGACCATCCAAAGCGTTCTGATCCGGAGATCAGGACCAATCAGAACGACTGGTTCTTTCGTCGAAATAAGTACGCTCTGCCAATGAACTCAGCCGAGCATTTGGCAAGCGGAAACCGACTCACCACCCCCTCGTGTGAGCTTTCGCGTTCGTGCAGGTATACACGCGAGCAGCATCGGGCCGTTTTCCTTCCCGCCCACGTAGCTTTCCGCTTTTGTCGCGTTTTGCAGGACTATACGTTGCTGCCACACCAACCGCGTGGCTTCCGTTGCACGCGTGCAACAATTAACGATTGGTCGATGGAATCGACGAATGGCAAATGTGGGGCTGTTGCAACACGACCAGCCGGCAACACTGTGGCCGGCGACCGACTTGCGAAACACCGAATGTCCGATCCGCGATGAATACATTGCTGCGATCAAAGAGGCCGATGCGCGAAACTATGGGCCATTGATTGATCTATACCAAAGGTTCAGCGAAGACACGCAAATTTGATAGGCGGGGAACAGATGAGCCCGAACCTTATTCTCGGACAAAGAACATGACGTTCGGATGGACCTCGTCTTAACGTTCTCATTCCGCGACCTGCATGCCTGACTCAACCTGCTTGTGCTAAAATCATAGCCGGATTCATTCTGAAACACTTGCCCCCATGGGGCTGATATGGCATGGCGATTCGAGCGACTTGTGAATGCCGGCGAACTCGATAACACTACGCTCGGTTGGACGGTCGGTTGGCTCGAACTTGACGGGATCGACCAGCGATTGCAACTCAAGTTAGCCGGCAACTGCCACCCCGATCTCGCAGGTTGGAAATTTCGCATCCATCGCGTCGAGCCGGAATTACCTGAACTTGATGCGTCGCCCAACTTTTCTGGCATCAGTCTTGATCAATCCGGCCACGTTGGCGACATCACTGCCGATCAAATGATCAAGCACCATGAAATTCCCAACGACGAATTGGTTCGTCGCTTAATGGCCGGCGAAAAGCCGCCGTTCACCTGGCGGAAGTGTCTTTACCTGGAGTGGTACAGCAACGCGAACGGCCGCGTCTCGATTCAAAGCACACGATTGGAAGTCGAGCGGATCGGGGAGCGAGCGTTTGAACTGACCGAGGAGCAATGGAAGGAACAAGCACGGCAAAACGCCGACGAACTTGGCCACTTCATGGCTCAACTTGGGGATGCATTGCAAAAACGCGAACCAGAAGATGACACTTGAACGATTATCCAGGTTAAATTCCTACTCGAAACGGAGTACGTCATGAGTGAATATCAACACGTGGCCTGCGAACGGGACGAAGATGATCAGCAATGGCCGCCCCATTCGTGTCGTGGATCGCTCGGGACGTTGATTGTTTGAGCGTTTTTTTTAACGGAACGGTGCAAGCCGTCCGGTCCCGAGTCACCGGACGGCTCGCGCCGTTCCGCTACTTTTGAAATCCCGTATTAATTGAATCAATCTCCCCCGGGAGGGTCGAGCGAGGGGAGGAAACGGTTCTCAACACTTGGAAAATTCAGCCACACATCAGCACTGATTCACCCTTCAAACTTCACTCTTCAAACTCCAAACTTCCAAACATGACTTGGCGAGACTGGTACGACGCACTCGAGAAACCGGCTTGGACTCCCGAGCCTTTGACGATCGGCACGATCTGGCAGATCCTCTACCCGATCATCCTGGTCACGTTCGGCTACGTCTTCTACCGAGTCATCCGCAAACAGATTCCCTGGCCCGTCGCGATTCCATTCGCCATCAACCTGATCGCCAACATCGTTTTTACGCCGATCCAGTTCGGTCTGCGTAACCTCCCTCTAGCCGCCCTCGATATCACCATCGTCTGGATCACGATCGTCTGGTCGATGAAAGCCATCTGGCCCCACCACCGCTGGATCGCCCTCGCCCAAATCCCCTACCTCATCTGGGTCACGATCGCCAGCGTCCTGCAATTCTCAATCACCTGGAACAACTGGTGAGCGGCTCGGCGTTCTACTAGCCGTTTGGGAGATGGCCGCGTTTTCTTCAACCGTCTCGACGAAAGATTGAGATCATCAAACCACGAGAGACTAGTGCGCTAATGACGATCTACGATGACGGCCGCTCCCCGGAACACTGGCTGCTCGCCCTCGATATCGCCAGCCGTGACATCACGTTGCTCGATCCGACGGAAAACGCGAGAGACACTCTTTGCTGGATGAAAGCAAATGATTTTGATATCGCCTTCCTCAAGACAGACCCGATCTCGATTGCCAAACGAGATGACCTTCGCGACTGCGGGGAATCCCATCGAGTTGGCGACTATTCAAAAGGGTTGCCGGAGCGTCACGTGCACGCTGTCGATTTGTCAATGAACTCAGCGTTCCACGAATTAGCCAAAAAACGCTGGTTCGTCCTCGTTCACGACAACAAAGTCGAGGGCATCCTCACTCGCGAGGACCTCGCCAAGCCCGCGGCTGGTGCCTTCGTGATAGCACATCTCATCACGCTTGAACGGACACTTCGGCGTCTGTTTGGAAGTTACACGAATCGACCGATCTCCGACGAGCCTCCGGCAAACGACCCTGGTATGCCCCACGACGAAACCAACAGAGGAATTGCGTATCTCTCGGAATTGTTCAATGACCTCGCGATGATCGACTCATTTGTTGAAGACTCGGGCTACTCCAAGCAAAATTTCAAACGCATCGGAAGTTGGGCGGTGACGATACGCAATCAGTTGGCGGGTACTCATCGACTAACCGACGTCGGATCAGAGGACCCCAGCATCCTCGAACGTACTCTTCACATCCAGAAACTGATGCACGACTCGATGCGGATGCTAGAGGAGCGACCACAAATCTGGAGTGCGTACAGCGACTCGATCATTGTCGATCGTCTCAACGGTGAGGTTTACGCGGGACCGGGGTGCGTTGACCTGCCGATTCCCGCCCCCGCGTACGTCATCACGGCCGCCAACCCTTTCGAAGGTTTCCAATCGGAGCAAGCCAACGAACATCGCAATCAGATGTTGCAAAAAGTGTTGAAACGCAAAGCGGGCCAAATCATCGAAGTGGTTGGCAGCTCACGCTGCGGAAACTGGAAAGAGAACAGCTTTCTGGTGAGCGGCGTGGACCAAAGCGAGATTCTGGATCTTGCGAGGAAATACGGTCAGCGCGCGGTTTTCAAGCTAACCAAAGACAAAAAGATCGTCGTACGGGCCGACGGTGAAATCAAGGGAGAGACGAGTCGACACGTATAACGCTACCGCAAACGAACAGGCCAGTGCCAATCCATGGCCAACTCGTCGCTCGTCGCTCGTCACTCAGCGCTCAACGCTCGTCACCCTTCCTCTCGCCCAACGGAACTTGTCCGCAGTGAGAACCGACTCGCCGTCCCAGCGATAAGCTACCAGCTTGCCGTCCTTCGCCACGCTATGGTCGGTGCAGGCCACGCTGGCCGCCAGCGGCGTCGGAGTCACCCACAAAAACGACCTTCCGATCAGGATGCCGGAAGCCCAGCCCGTGCCGGCTGTACCCCATATCAGACAGCAACGCCTTCAGCTCTTCCGCATGTACATGAATGTCCCCAATGATGTCGTATCGTTTCGCCATACAAGCAGTTTCCGACTCACTCGACGGGTTCTTAAGGTGCGGGCTCTTTAGGTGTGGGTTCTTTCAACGACGGATCGCACCAGCTCTGGCCCAATAATGGGAATCGCCCGCCATCTCTGGTAAAATTGCCCGACAAATGGGCCAGAAACAGCTTTGAGTCGAAGGATGCCCACCGATGCGATATCGTAGACTCAGCGAAGACGCATGGATAACGGTCATGGCGGATCTAGTCAACGAAGAAATAACGAAGGCAGCCAGCCAGTGAAGACGCTAAGGGTATGGACGCAGCTCTCCCAGTTTTTCCCCAGCGCGCTGTGCGTCCCCCTCACAGGCCGCCAGATGTTGGCGGTCTTGTCTCTGTTTGCCAGTTGTTTGTTGGGATGCTCTTCGAGCCAACCGCTGCTCCCCGTCACCGGCCGAGTGACAGCCGATGGACAACCCTTTGCGGGCGCAACCATTGTTTTCGATGGCGCCGAGCCGAATGTCTATGCTTCCGCAGTCACCGGCTCAGACGGGAACTACTCCCTGGAACAGGACGACGGGGGAGCAGGAACCCCGTCAGGGAAATACATTGTTCGGATCTTTAAGTTAGTCAGCAGGGAGGGAGATGTGCTGCAAGAACAAGTCATGGATGAAGATGCCATGGAAGAGGAGCTTGCGAGCATTGTGCCCTCCAAATTCAATACCCAAACAACCTTATCCGCCGAAGTGACTTTGGAAAACGACCGTTTTGACTTCGAGGTCGAACTTGTGCCCATGGAAAATGAGAAATGAAAAAACGCCACGCATTCACACTTCTCGAGTTGATGGTTGTTATTGCGACCATTGCCATTTTAGTTGCACTATTGATCCCCGCCGTTCAGTCTGCACGCGAGGCAGCGCGACGCGTTACTTGCATGAACAACGCTAAGCAACTCGGGCTTGCCGTCAACTCGTACCATTCAACATATAATGTATTTCCTCGTGGATTTATTAGATTCCACAAGAAACAAATTTCCCACACGTGGGTGTCACGAGTCTTAGGCCATATTGACCACCAGGCGGTATACGAAAAATTCGATTGGGACGTTTCCTGGAATCACCCCAGGGCAATCGCACGTT
>NZ_JAMQBK010000132.1 GCF_023701485.1 Aporhodopirellula aestuarii | reverse complement strand
TCCTGCAGACCTGCTTAACGTACCTAACGTCGGTCATCCCCGATGCACGGCGGTTTGACGCTCCAGGTCCAACCAAGACCGTACTGTGGCGGATGCAATGATTCAAGTCGTGTCCACCGTCTAGCGACGGTGGCAACAACAAATACACGGCTCGAAACGATGCGGCTTGCGATCGGTCCAATCGATGGAAACTGAACGTCCCCAGGACCGCGTTCGAAGTACCGGAAAAGGCGCCTGGCCTAGATTGCGCAATTGAGTCCGCGTGCCTTCTCCAAGGCTTCTTTACCTTCATGTTCTCAAAGAAATTAGAAGAGGATCTGAGCATCGGTTTCGGCGAGGGGGGAGTTCATATTGGATTGTGCGAGTTGCCAAATTTGAACGACCGTAGGTAGCAGCGAGTCTGCTGCGTGTCGATTACACTACGCTAGAAATTCTTACTTGAGACTGGCTCACCCAACGTTGATGCTTCAGGTTTAAAGGTAGATGCGTATAGCGACCCTACAGAACTTCATCTTGCCCATCGTGTTCCGAGATCATGACAAATAAACCACTCCCCACAATTTTGGCGTTATGCGTTTGGTTCTGCGCGGTGGATTCGGTACTGGCATGGCCCACTCAGCCTCCCGAACCCAACAATCCAACTGCGTCATACCTGTACACCGACAACGCGCCGCCACCCGAGCAGGCTCTCACCCTCTGGTATCGCAAGCCTGCGACGCTGTGGGAAGTCGAAGCATTGCCTGTAGGTAACGGCCGGCTGGCCGCGATGGTCTTCGGCGGGGTCAACGAAGAACGGATTCAGTTCAACGAAGAGACGGTGTGGGATGGCGTTCCTACCGACTACAACAATCCCGAAGCCCTCAAGGCCTTGCCCGAAGTTCGACGACTGTTGTTCGAGGGCAAGAACGAAGAGGCGAGGCGACTTGCCAAAAGCAAAATGCTGGGCAGGCCCCACAAGATCAAGTCCTACCAAACGCTTGGTGATCTGTTGTTCGATTTCCCCGATACCGACACGGTCGCTGGCTACCGACGCGATCTCGACCTAACAACGGCAATCAGCCGCGTTCAATACAAGATCGACGGGGTCGAGTACACACGTGAGGTGTTCGCCAGTGCAATCGACCAAGCGATCGTGATCCACCTGACGGCCAGCAAAAAGGGGAACCTGAACTTCTCGGCAAACTTCTCGCGTGAAAACGCGACCTTTGAGTCGGCATCCGACAATCGGATGGTGCTGCGTGGCAAGCTTGGAGTCGACTTCGAGGCGCAGCTGCTGCCGAGGGTCCAAGGCGGAACCGTCACTTGCAAAGATGGAAAGCTCGAAGTCACCGGGGCTGACGAAGCAACGCTGCTGCTCGCCGGCGCGACGAGCTACAACAGCGCAACCGATCTGTCAGGCGATGCCACCGCACGCTGCGAGGCCTACCTCGATGCGATTGGCGACAAGCCATATGACAAAATCCGAGCGGACCACATCGCCGATCATCAGTCGTTCTTCAACCGCGTTGAACTCGATTTGGGGACAACTGACGCTGTTAACAAGCCGACCGACGAGCGGATGCAGGCGATCAAGGACGGTGAACACGATCCTCAGCTTGAGACGTTGTATTTTCAGTACGGGCGTTATCTTCTGATTGGCAGCTCACGGCCCGGTTACCTGCCCGCCAACCTGCAGGGCAAGTGGTGCCAGTCGTACAATGCCCCTTGGAATTCCGACTATCACTTCAACATCAACTTCCAGATGAACTATTGGCCCGCGCAGGTATGCAACCTGCCGGAATGCCATCTGCCGTACTTTGACTATCTGGAAAGCTTAGTCCCGTTTGGTGAAAAGACGGCCAAGGTGCACTACGGAGCTGATGGCTGGGTGGTGCATCACCTTTCGGACCTCTTCGGAATGACGGCTCCCGCCGATGACGTTCACGGGGTCTGGCCGATGGGGGCCGCCTGGTCAGTACGTGATATGATGGAACACTACCGTTTCAACGGCGACACGCAGTTCCTCAAGGATCGTGCCTATCCGATGATGAAAGGCGCCGCCGAGTTTTTGCTGGACTTCCTAGTGGTTGCACCGGAGGGAACTCCCGCGGCCGGCAAATTGGTCACCAACCCATCCCATTCGCCGGAAAACAAATTCATCAAGCAAGACGGCACCGAGACCGAATTCACGTACGCCGCCACGATGGACATGGAGATCATCCATGATCTGTTTACCGGGCTGATCGAAGCCAACACGGAGATTGACCCGACAGGGAGTTTTGATGTGGGGTTCAGACAGCGTGTCGAGGACGCACTTGCCAATCTGAAACCACTGCAGATCAGCGAGAAAACCGGGCGTCTGATGGAATGGGTCGAAGATTACCAAGAGAAAGACCCTCGTCACCGCCACACCTCGCACCTGTTCGGCTTGCATCCTGGACGACAGATCACCGAAACCGGCACGCCCGATCTTTTCGCGGCGGCGCGGAAATCACTCGAGTCGCGTGGCGACCGAGGCACCGGGTGGAGCATGGCGTGGAAGGTCAACTTCTGGGCCCGCTTTCACGAGGGCGATCGCGCCCACGTGCTGCTGTCGAACCTGATGCGGAAAGGGACGTTGGACAACTTGTTCGATAACCACCCGCCCTTCCAGATCGACGGGAACTTCGGCGGCGCCGCCGCAATCGCCGAGATGCTGTTGCAAAGTCACACAGGCGAAGTTCACCTCCTACCCGCCCTCCCTTCCGCCTGGCCAGAAGGTTCCGTGAAAGGCCTGAGGGCCCGCGGGGGATATGAAGTCGACATGGATTGGAAGGATGGCCAGCTTAACCGCGCAATCATTCGATCGCTCAATGGAAACCCGCTGAAGGTCCGTTACGGATCAGAAACCCGAATGGAGCATCTGGCGAAAGGAGGCAGCTTCACATGGAGCGGGCAATAGTGATTCCGCCCAACAGCGAAAACCGAAACAGGCTCGAAGAATCAAATACGCCATTGAGTCCGCGACTTTTTTCTGAGCCACGATGTCAACGCCTTAATTGCTAGCAGCCGTATCCACATTGCGGATTCAATCAGTCGTAAAGATCCCATGTTTCGAGTACTTCATCGACCGTATCGACCCATTTGCCTGGCGGTACGACATAAAAACGAGTCGGGTCAGGTGTGTAGTGCTTTGCTTCGATATAGCCACTTTCCTCTACGTACTCATGCTCGGTAGTCCAAACTGATAGCAGCGTGCCATTGGGCGCGAAGAATTCGTGTCCGTCCGCAGTGCCCTGCGATCTCCTCCATGCATTGTTTTTCAGAGCGTTGTACTGATCGGCAAATTTGATGCGACGATGGAGCGTTGGAACGAAAAACCAAGCTACCGCCACGACAAACGTCGCCAGCAAGGCCGCTCGGATCGAGAATTGTTTTGAAAACACTGATATCGCTCTTAATCAGACAACGCACTTACGGCGGTTGATATTAAATGTCAAGAAGGAACTTCCGTGACTTCGGTACATCGCATTGCTCTGCCATTCCTGCCTGTTCACTTAAAAAGAATGACGCGTGTGTCAAAGCAGAAATCGGTATACGATGTAGCCGACACTGAACATCGCAAGCAACGTCAATGCCACGGCTGCTGCTTTGTCCGTGCTCCCCCAAGTTTCGAGGTCACCACTGGCGAAGTCCAGTTGCTGTTTGTAAATCGGTCCCGTAAGCGCCAGAGCCGAAACAAACACCACCGCGCCGACAAATGCTGCACAGGCAACCAGGGCGATTGCAACCAGCACCCATCCAAACACTTCGTCCTCAACGAATCGTCCTACTTGCACGACGCAAGACAAAATAACGAACGCCGCTACTGCAGCACCGCCGAGGATGGATTCGCATACCTTCGCACGACGCAGAAGTGGCTTCTCGTGATAGCTTCGTTTTGCCTCTAAAAGCTTCTGTTGGCGATTAGTTCGACTCAAACGACACCCTTCTCATTGACGAAACGACGGCATGACCGAGCAGCCGCCGACCGGTTTCTACCGCCCCCCAAAAAAACTGATCGGTCGTTTCGGTTGATGCAGAAGTCACATTGTCACTTGTGGCCGGAACATTGGCAGACCGCCATCGCGATTGATCATACCGCCGCATCCGTAGGCGGTGCAAATTCAATCGCATCGACCATGTATCTTTGTCGCCGGGAGAGTGTCAGCCACAGAGGACACCGAGAACACAGAGAAGAGACGCAACAGAAACCTCTGTGAACTCTGTGCTCTCGGTGGCTCGATCAACCGCGCATCGTTACCACCACCGAACGCAGACCGAATCTCTTCCAGGGCATCCATCGGAAAACAGATCGTTCCGCATCGTCAAGCACAACGCATGATACGCCCCAACGTCCGACTCAAACTTCGTGTTCTTCGTGGTTGACAACTCGCGGGGTGTGAGGTGGTGACCAAATCCCGGGCGCGATTGGGGATTGAACAGATGCCACGGTTTCACACGACCCCGGCGAGTTTATTTCCGATCCGCATTCTTGCGGAAGGTCTTGCGAACTTCCGCGCCGATGCATGTTCAAAGCAGCGCCGCCGACCCATCCGACGAACGTACAAGCGAGAAGGCTAGACACATTCACGGGTGATAAACACAGAACACCGACTGCGAAACCTAGTACCGAAGTACCTACGCAAACAAGTGCATCAACCATTCCCCGGTGATCCGCGATCAAGAATATTCCTGAAAATGCGATTGCCAAGAGAAGCGGGAATGGTGGTTGGAACCAACTCAAGCTGACGTGTCCAATCGTTACGGCTGTGAACGCAAGGATCGCGGCCAACAACCGGGCCGGCCCTATCCTTCGACGCAGTATCGCACGTAGTTCAGGCCTGAGTTCGTAAGTCACGGCAGCTTCATTTTGGATTGCAGCAACGATCTGTGGGCGGCCGAAGTGGACGATCGATACGTGAATGGCCACCACCGCCGCTCCGTCGTCATCGCAGGGGGATTCGCAGTGTTTTTAGGAACAGGGCAATCTGCAATTGAGTCCTGAACTCGGATTTGCAGACGGTTGTGAATCGCGTCCGGCATCGCGTCCCCGGTGCCGGAAGTTTGCATTGTACGGCATCCACCACCTAATGTACCGCACGCCAACGCTATGAATCGGGTCGGGGAATCGATTGTCATTTTCGTGACTGGTTCGCAAGCACACAAGTGCCGACGCGATCAACAATTCAACCGCCGTCTTAAATATTTCGATGCCCTATAAAGCTCCGCGACTGCAATCGAATAAGCCAACAACGCGGTAGAAAGCGGTAGCGTCGACAAATTGCAGGTGGGAAGAAACAGCATCGTTCAAAAATGCTTCAGCCGGATAAACAAGCAGTTTTCAACGATTGGGACGGAGATTGGTTGGGTTTGGGGGTGCGAGCGCTGGAAGTGCCTCTGCATGACTCGGTGACACGGGATGGGTTGTCGCCAATATTTTTGGGCAAGTGATCACTGCTGGGGATGCCCCGCAAGGATCGGAATTGCGACGGCCCCGGGCAATCAAATCCGTCGATCGATCTTAAACAATCTGTTGAGCCATGTGCGCAATTGTACGAAGGTACTCGGCGACGGCGACGAGGGTGGACGAATGGGCTGCTTATTCACGCCGACAGCTAGGTTGGTGCGGGACGGCACTGGGGATTGGGCGTGAGTATTCTGGCACGGTGGCTGGGTGGCAGGAATATATTTCTTGCTGAGTTGAGATTTTTGTAGCGGAGAGTATCTGTGGTGTAAGAACGGTGGGAAGAAGGTTCCATTTGCGGAGCAAATGGGCGACAGTTTGCCAGTTCCTGATTGGAAACGGGTTGCCTTGTTCTGAGAGGGCAAGGAACGGAGTCGAGACATGGTCTCGTCCGTTGGCGTAGGCCACTGGTGACTTGGCAGTCGGCACCCTGGATGACGAGATGCAACCGGTCCTTGAGCAGAGGCGAACACCCCCAGCGGAGTTCTGCTAGCGGGAACTCGCTGGGCTTCCAATGCGTTTTTACTTTCGCTGCAGCACGTAAATGACGTCTTCGGTGGAGGAGTCAACCTCGATCGGATCGTCGATGTCGTAGCAGAAGTCATGCGTGGCGACGCATTCCCATTTTCCGCTCGCCGCGATCAGACGCCGCATCTGCAACGGCGTGTAGCTCCGTAATCGCAATTCGTCATTGATGCGGAAACTGCCGCTCGGCGTGTGCACGTCAAAGCAGATACCGAACCGTTCAAGCCGGTTCTTCTTATCCCGATCGATCGTCCACATGTGCGTGTTGATCGCAAGATGCCCGCGGCGGGCCGACCAGCTTTCCGTTTCACTCGGCGGGACCGATGTCGGCGTTAAGTGCAAGCCGAGCAGATACAGCCCACCTGGACGAACGATATCGGCCATGCACTCGAGGTGCGCCCGTGCTTCGCGCTCGCTGCCCACGTGGCGGAAACTGTTGATCGTATTAAACGCGACCGCCACCGGTCCGGTCTTCTTGCGAGACTTAGGCAAGATCCCTTTAAAGTCGTCTCGTGAAAAATCACACATGTCGGCGCAGATCGCCGACTCGAGATATCCTTTTCGTTTCATCCGATCGTTGCAGAACTTGACCGCTTTCGGATTGAGGTCCAAGCCACAAACGTCGAGCCCACGACGGCGCAGCGCAAACATCAATCGCCCGGTTCCGCATGCCGGTTCGAAGTACCATCCTGACTTCCCATCGCCAAACGCCTGCTCGCACGCCAAGATGTATTTGGTTTCCGCTGCAACGTCGGCGCCGAAAACTAAATCGTAATACTTGGGATGATCGTAGATCGACTCATCGACCGTTCGCATCCCGCCTTGGTTGTCTTGATCGGCGCGTTCCTTCTTAGACGAGTTTTGCGTGGCCTGTTTTTTCATCGAACCGGCTCCAAACCGAGATGCCGGCGGGTCACGCCGATCTGGCCGGCGTGGAGGGTTTCGTGCATCGGGCAAAACAGGATCGCCCCCAATTTGCAAGGATAAACCGCATACGGCATCTCAACTTCGTCGAGCAATACCGCCGGGTCCATCTCCGCAATCTCGCCCATCCCAGTCTGATAAACCTCGTTCAACTTCGCGAGCAATTCCTCGGGGCTGGGCTGCCCTTCGCTCGACTTCGGCGGCACGCTCCCGCGCCCGAACGACTTGCGAAACCGCCCCGGGATCAGATCCAGATCTTCGGGACGTCGACCTCGGATCCGGAACATCAACAATCCGTACTGACTGACGGCGAGATGCCCAACTTGCCAAGCGATGTTGGTAACACAGCCTTCGGGAATTTCGAACCAGCGTTCTTGTGGTGTGGCGGCGAGTAATTCGAGCGTGTAAGCACGGGCGAATCGGATTTGACCAATCGCAGCCTGCAACATCACTGCCGCGGTTTCGACATCAGGGAGCACCGGTCCGGTTTCCCCGGAAAGAGTATTTTCGTTCATAGCCCATGTTTTAATGGGCACGGAAGCCACTGTCGACGGAGTGTCTGCGACAGCAATGCAAAACCATCACGTCGGAGTGCCGGACTTACTTGCGAAAATGAATCGAACACGAGTCCGAGTCGCACACATCCTTGGTGCCAAAGAACTTGCGTGAGATCCAGTAACGGTTACGGGCGACAACGCCATACAGTCGGCGCGACAACCCCGCAGTGCCGGGAATGTGCAACAGCGGAGCCACGATCCACAGGACCGGCAAACGACGCGAGAGATATCGCACCGCATCGGCCCCGCCATGCCGATTGCCCTCGGTGTCGATCACGTACATCTGAGACATGAGATCATCGAAGCTCAAATCCGAGTACCGCTGCGTCACCCGCGGGTCATGCAGCGACAGGAACGCCAATCGACCGTGACCGAAGTCCATTTGGTGCAACCGCCGGGCAGCCAACGCACATGCATTGCAATGCCCATCAAACACCACAACGTCGCGATCCGGGTGTGAATCGGGATCAGGAAGCGACGCTGTATGCGGCGAGGGTATCGACGCTTCGGGATGTTCGTTTGGCATGAAGTTTCGTTTCAACAAGAATCCCAAGACTCCCGAAATCGCGGCAAAACAATGGACGGCGCAAGCTTGACGGGATCTCAATCCCGCCCCGTACCTAACCGCTGAATTTCGACTTCGGTTAACACACCCGTTCGAGGATGATGAAATTGTAGCTTGACGGCGACCAACGCGATCGTGTCAAACGACCACGAATCGTCATTGGGCGGGGAGAACTCAGAAGATCCATAGACGGGGTCGCCAAGAATCGCGTGCCCACGGGTCGACGTCTGCAGACGCAACTGATGCATCCGACCGGTCAAGGGCGACAATTCGAGCAGCGTGGAGTCGGCGTGTTCGTCATATGTTAAAACCCTGACGTCGGTTTCAGCCAATTTGGCGCCTTTGGCCTCTGCGTCACAGACTTCACCCTTGGCCACGTCGGGGATCTTTCGCACATGATCTCGCCATCGCATGGGATTCGAGGACGCATCGTGCACGCGTCCCTGAACCCACGCGTGGTATTTCTTGTGGACTTTGCGAAGCGCGAACTGATCGGAAAACAACCTCGCGGACTTCTTTGTCAGCGCGAGCAAAACCACACCACTGACGTCTCGGTCAAGCCGATGCACGGCGCTCAAGAATCCGCCATCGCGACCGAGTTGTTCGCGGATGCGAGACTCGAGCGATTCCGTCCCCGGTGGCGAGGTCGTACTCAGACCCGCGGGCTTGTCCACCGCCACCGCGGAATCGCATTGCCAAAGTATCGGGATCAATGTCGCAGGTTCACCGAGCCGCCCCATCCGAGTTTCTCACGCAGCGTGCGATAATCGTTCTGGCCTGGGACGCGGAGCATGCGGAACGATACCGGAGCACGCTGGACCCGCACCCGATCACCTTCGAGAAGCGTGCCGAGAATGCGTCCATCGACGAGCACACACGTCGTTTCGTGAGGCTCCACAACAGTGAACTCCAGGAACGTGTCCGCCGATTCAACAACCGGTCGATAGGTCAGCGTGTGCGGGCTGATCGGCGAGATCACGATCGCCTGCAGTTGCCGCCTAACGATCGGTCCGCCAGCGGACAAACTGTGCGCCGTCGATCCGACAGGCGTGGCGATAATTAAACCGTCACACCGGTACTGGGTCGCCAATTCGCCATCGGTGTAAAAATCGATATCAAGAATCTGGAACGGGGGCCCTGACAAAACGGCCGCTTCGTTTAAGGCGAGCTGCTCGGCGATCACTTTGTCGCCACGAACAATCTCGATTTGCAGCATCAAATGATCGATGACTGCAAAATCGCCGCCACAAACCTTGGGCCACGCGTCGAGAAAATCTTCAGGTGACAGTGCCGCGAGAAAACCGAGTCGCCCACAATTGATTCCCAACACCGGAATCTGGTGTGCCCCCATTTGTCGCGCCGATTGCAAAATCGACCCGTCGCCACCGAGCACGATCACTAGGTCCGCGTCATCGCCGGTGAACGTGTACTCGAACGCGAAATCTTCCGCGACGAGTTTGGCACTGCCCGCGACCACCGGTCGTAAACGTCGCCACGCCGACTGCACTCGCTGCCGCTCGGGAGCACCAACAACGACGATCCGAGGTGGTTTGCCGCACTTGCACCAATCCAAATCGTTGCTCGGCGTGTTCCTCTGATCTCGGTTTGAAGAGACAGCCTCATCGCCAATCGCATCGTCGTCGCGGCTCGCTCCGGTCATCCCACGCTCACGTTTGATGCCGCGTTGCGGCAGGCGTCCGCAATCCCTTCGGCCGACAGCGACGAATCACTCAACAAATCCGAACGATCGCCATGCTCGACAAATTCATCGGGAAGCGCCAAACGATGAATTTGACGTGTGTCCAAGCGTTGATCGGCAGCCGATTCTAAGAACGCCGATCCGAATCCCCCGACGATCGTGCCCTCTTCGAGCGTGACGACAAAACGGCCATCAGCCATCGATTTAGCAACCATTTCGTGATCAATCGGTTTGACGAACCGAGCGTTCACGACGCCGACACTGAGTTCGCCCTCGAGTTTCTCTGCCGCTGCGATTGCTTGTTCGAGCATCGCGCCATAAGCGACGATCGTGCCGTCGTCACCTTCGCGAATCCACTCGGCTTTGCCCATCACAATCGGTGCCGGCGTGTGATCGAGTTCAAGCGCCGATGCTTTCGGATAACGAATCCCGGTCGGATGATCGTGACTCAAACAAGCATCAAGCATCATCGGCACTTCTGCCGCATAGCCGGGGGCCATCAAGCAGAGATTCGGGAACACACGCATGTATCCGATGTCATAAACACCGTGGTGCGTCGGACCATCGGGGCCGGTCAATCCGGCGCGGTCCATCATGAACACGACCGGTAAATCCTGCAGGACCACCTCTTGGAAGATCTGATCGAAACTGCGTTGCAAAAACGTGCTGTAGATGTCAACGATCGGACGCATTCCGGTTTTGCATTGACCAGCGGCAAACGCAACAGCATGCGATTCACAAATCCCGACATCAAAGAATCGCTCGGGGAAACGCTCGCGTACCGGTTCGAGTTTGTTTCCCTGGCACATCGCCGCGGTGATCACGGTGACACGGTCATCGCGTTTCATCGCTTCGCCAATCGCGTTGCGTGCGTGCGTCGTGTAGGGAGGGCGTCCTTCACTACCACGAGTCACCGGGGTTCCACCGCGGTCTTCAAACGCGGGCGGCGTGTGGAAGAACACCGGATCTTCGGCGGCAGGTTTGTAGCCGTGCCCCTTCTCGGTCACGACATGCAAAAGCACCGGACCTTCGATCTCTTTGCAGAGCTTCATGTACTTCCGCAACAACGGAATATTATGCCCGTCGATCGGGCCGATGTACCGGATGTCGAGTTCCTCGAACAGCATTCCGCCGAGCAAACCGGCTTTGACGCCTTCTTTCATCTGCGCCAGCAATCGCTCGGCAGGGTCGCCAAACATCGGGACGTGATCGAGCAAGCGCACGACTTCGTGTTTCAATCCGGTATAGAACGGATTGTTGCGTAATCGATCGAGATAACTCGCGACCGCGCCCGTGCGGTGACAAATCGACATTTTATTGTCGTTTAGGACCACGGTGAGATCCTCTTTCGAAGCTCCCGCGTTGTTGAGTGCCTCAAACACAATCCCACTCGGGAACGCACCATCACCGATCACGGCAACCGTCCGACGATCAGCTTGCCCGGTCAGGATATCGCCGCTGCGAAGTCCGACCGCGGTGCTGACGCTGCTGCCGGCATGCCCGGTCATGAACAGATCGTACGGACTTTCGGCCGGGTTGGGATATCCCATCAAACCGCCGCGGGTGCGGATCGATTCGAACTGCGAATAGCGACCGGTGACCAATTTGTGCGGATAGATTTGATGCCCGGTGTCCCAGATCAATCGATCATGCTGGAAATCGAACTCGGCGTGCAGCGCCAAACACAATTCAACCACCCCCAAATTCGAAGCAAAGTGGGCTGTCCGGGTCGCCAGCAGATTACAGAGGACGTCGCGAATTTCGCCGCCCATTTTTTCGAGCGTTTCCGATGACATTCCCGCCAACGGCCGCGCGTCAGGCAAAGCTGCCAACAACGGGTGCCGCAGTTCGCCTGGATGCCCCGATTCTGATTCGGTCGTTTTCATGTGGTTCGCTCCAAAATGTAATCCGCCATTAAACGCAACCGTTCTCCACGGGCTCCGAATAACTCAAGCTCGTGCTGAGCTGAACGAATCAATGCCGCTGCCTGTTGTCGTGCGAGGTCAATGCCAACGCCGGGTTGGGTCGTCGTTGCGATCGTCGAGTCGTCAAATCCTGAATTTCCCGGTTTCGAACCCTCGACTTGTGGAATGTCTTCCATTCCCGATTCTAATCGAGAATCTTCAATACGCTGAGCCGCCATCAGATCCGGAAAGGTGAATTTTCCCCTTCCGCTATCCTTACCGGTGCGTTTACCGAGCTGTTCGGCACTCGAGGTAAAATCAAGTACATCATCGGTAATCTGAAACGCCAGACCGAAGGCGTCCGCATATCTTCCCAGTGCAGCGACCTGCTCCTCGGTGCCGCCCCCGGCAATGGCACCCATTTTCGCACAAGCCACAAACAACGCGCCGGTTTTTCTCCGATGGATCGATTCGAGGTGCTGTTGAGCCAAATAAGGTGACTCAAATTCGGAAACATCAATATTTTCCGCCGCCAAATCGTCCTCCTGGCCACCGACCAATCCGGTCGCGCCCGCCGCGATCGCCAATTCCCCCATCAACCGAGCCGCCAAAACGGGGTCAGGAACGAAGGAATAGAGATGCGTGAACGCTTGGGCCTGCAACGCGTCGCCGGCGAGAATCGCAGTGGCCTGGCCGAACGCGATATGCGTGGTCGGACGCCCTCGACGCAAATCGTCGTCGTCCATCGCTGGCAAATCGTCGTGAATCAGCGAATAAGCGTGAATCATTTCGACGGCGACCCCCGGTGCGATCGCGTCATCAACCGCCCCGCCACACGCTTCCGCAGACATCATCACGAGTGCAGGCCGCAGACGTTTTCCTGGAGCGAGCACTGCGTACCGGATCGCTTCACGAAGCTTTTCAGGACACCCGACGCCAAATTGGCAAGCAGAATCCAGCGCGACCTCGATGGTCTCCCGGTACGGACGCAATATCTCGCTGATGTCGATCATGACCATTCCTCGTCGTCCGTTTCACTGGGCTCTGACGCGGCAACTCCGCGACGCCGGCCCCGTGTTTTCTGTTTATCGAGCAGCGTTTCGGCGTCATTTCCCTGTCCGTCACCAGCGTCATCCAGGGGGGTGGTTACCGGGTTGCCGTCCGCATCAAACCCAGACAGCACACTGACCCGCCGCTCGGCAATCTCCAACAGCCGATAACACTGACGCATCTTTCCCACCGCCGATTCATACTGACGCAGCGAATCGTCGAGCGAAAGTTCACCGCTCTCTAGCTTGCGAACGATCGTTTCGATCTCAGACAACGTTTCTTCAAAATCGGGCTTTTCGGCGGCGGATTCCGACTCGGCGGCTTCGGCGTTTTGATCGGGCCTAGCGGCGGTTTTCTTCTTAACCAAACGGACGCTCTGTTGTCTTAAATCGAAGTTTGCTGCGAATGATTTTGTGACCTACGTTTCCTAGTAGGCCTCAAGCTCTATCCCGCTTATCTGCGTCTTGACTGCGGATAACAGGGATTGCGAGGACTATAACACGGCGGCCAGCTATCCGAACAGATCCGGGCAAACTGGAGTGGACGGCCCTCGTGACCAATTTTGGCGAACTCTCGCCGGCTACCATTCACACAACATTTGCACGCTAGTCGCACGGTATGTCACGTTCGAGTCGAAAAAGGAATCGCAACAAACCGACCACCTCAGCTGCTGCGCGCCAAAATTCATCAAAAGGCGTCGCAGAGCCGAATCATGCAGCGACCGACGACGTCCAGACGCTGGACCAATCGCAGAGCAACAACGGTGAAGCAGCGTCTGCACCCGAGCTCTCCGTGTCGGAAATCGCTAACGTCCCGTCATGCGACGCCACGACAGGCGATCTGACACACGCTGCCGACACGACGTCGTTGAGCGAAACGCCGCCGCAGGCTGAACCCGATATGGTCAAGCATGCCTCGGTCGCGATCCTCGAATCGCTGGAAACATTGCTGCAACGTTTCGACCAACTCGATGGTCGTCTCGACGGTTGGGCCATCCACGGGATCACCTGTCCAGGCAGCGACAACAACGGCGAGCTGTCTGGAAACGCCGCCGGGTCGGACAATTCGCCTTCAAACGCCGAACTGCAAGACGATCTACTGCATCTGCAGTCGACGCTCGATGAAGCATGGCGAGCCAACGAAGAACTGCGGCACCAAAACGAAACGCTGGCCGCTCAGGTGGCCCAGTCCAGCGTACGGCAAACCGTGCACGCATCCCAAGGCACCGATGAGTCGTTGTCGTGGGAAGAACGCAAAGCACTGATCATGCGGCAGATGGAGGACGAAACCTTCGACGCCGATGAATTCGTCAGCTCCCTCTCGACCGGAGTGGCACAAGCAAGCGGCATCGCACAAGCAAACGATCAAGGCGACGAATTCGTTGACTTCACTGATCCGCGAGAGTTTGTCGAGTCGCTGATTGAACGAATCGAACGCGCCGAACGCACCATCCAAAAACGTGATGAAGAAATCGGCGAACTCCGCATGTTGCTGGAAAGTCAATCGGGAACGCGAAATGACGGAACCGCTATCGGCGCCGCTGCCATCGCCAGCATGATTGATTCGGATGAACTGGTCATGGAAGAACGCGAACGTCTGCAACAACTCAAGAATGATTGGGAAGACAAGTTCCGCCAAGCCGAAATCGAAGCCTCGCTCGAGCGAGCCAAACTTTCGCGTGAACGCCAAGAACTCGCCAAGCGCACTCAAGAACTCGAAGAACGCCTCGAGGAGTTGCAGCGAGAAAAACGTGACAATCCCTCACCCGCCAAGACCGGCCGTCGCTGGCTCGCCGAACTCGGATTGGGCGGCGACAACGACGGCAATTGAACCTCCTCATTGAGCAATCCCTACAGGGAAGCGTCCATGCGGATAATTTTGACCGCATCGTTACGTCTTCGAGCTCGTTTACTGTTGTTCCATCAGCAGACTGTTGATTGATTCCCCCGAAGCGACAACGGGGGTTTGCCCCGGACACAGCAAACATACGCTTTGGCAATTAGTATCAGCCCCAAACGCAAATACCGAACTGACGCTCCGGGTTTTGAATTGAGCGTCAAACCTCGGATCTCTTTTGATTCAACTGCCCGTTCGGCGAATCAAACTGCGTACGATTCAACCCACGACTGCGGTTGAAACTCCTCAAAATCCGCAGTCCCGTCGTCTTGGGGCGTGATATTTTCTATCGCGACCGATCCCCACGGACCATCTCGATAGAGAATATAATCGTGGCAACTGCCGAGCCCGCGCTGCTTCACCCCCGCCAGCAACTGCTCGCCCCCCGCCACCTCTCTCCCCACATGCGATCCTGTGAAAGCCTTTCTTTTTGTTTTCGCGCTCGCAATCAATTGGCCGTTGATTGCCGTTTCCGCCGGTGAAAAGCCGAACATCGTCTTCATCATCGCTGACGACTGCACCTTTCGTGATCTCGGATGTTACGGAGGTCAAGCGTTGACACCGAACATCGACAAACTCGCCACTCAAGGCATGCGATTCACTCGATGCTTCCAATCCGCACCGATGTGTTCGCCCACACGTCACAACATCTACACCGGGCAATATCCCGTCAAAAGCGGCGCCTACCCCAACCACACTCGCGTCTCTGCCGGAACCAAGAGTATCGTCCAGTATTTAGGCGACCTCGGGTACCGTGTCGCCCACAGCGGCAAATCGCATGTGAACCCGCCATCGGTCTTCGCTTGGGAACACATCCCCGACCCCAAAAACCCTGACTTTGCCCGCGTCGATTCGTTCCTAGCTGAATTCCGACAAAGCGACGAACCTTTCTGCCTGCTGCTCTGTTCCAACGAACCTCACACCCCGTGGAACAAGGGCGACGCCTCCCAATACCCACCGGACCAAGTGCAGTTGCCCGAGTACCATGTTGATACACCGGAGACGCGAGAAGGCATGTCACGATACCTCGCCGAAATCACCTACTTCGACGGCCAAGTCGGTGAGGCGATGGGACTGATCGAAAAACACGAGCTCACGGACAACACGTTGCTCGTCGTGGTCAGTGAGCAAGGCAATTCCATGCCTTTTGCAAAATGGACGTGCTACGACAACGGATTGCAGTCCGCCATGATCGCACGTTGGCCTGGTAAGATCACGCCGGGATCGGTCAACGAGGCGATGATTGAGTACGTCGATCTGCTGCCCACCTTCATTGAAGCTGCCGGGGGAACCCCCGCCGCGATTCTCGATGGCAAGAGCCTCTTGCCCGTCTTCGCCGGAAAACAGGAACACAAACAATTCGTGTTCGGCGAGATGACCACGCGAGGAATCAATAACGGCTCCGACTATTTCGGTATCCGATCTGTCCGATCCGAAAAATTCAAATACATCTGGAACTTCACCCCCGAGGTCGAATTCCAAAACGCATGCACCGGCTCCAAAGAATTCCAAAGCTGGAAAGCAAAAGCGAAGGCGGGAGATGCTCGTGCTGCCGAACTCGTCCATCGCTACACGCATCGCCCCGAGGTTGAACTTTACAACATCGTCGATGACCCGTTGGAAATGAACAACCTCGCCGATAATCCTGAATACGCCGAAGTGATGACGCAGCTGCGTGGAGAGCTCGATCAATGGATGGCACATTGCACCGACCGCGGACAACAAACCGAATTGGAAGCGCTCGACCACATGGGTGCCAAACGAAACGTTAAAACCAAAGTCAAGATAAACAAGAAAATCAAACAATGACAAACCGTTTGAAGCCGCCACGAGCTTAAAAATCATATCCGTGGCAGCCATCCGCCCGGCGATCTCACGTGCTCTACCATCCCCACCCTTCCCCCCGCCCTCGAAAAGCCCTCTGACTATGCATCGCTTTCTTCTATTGATCTGTGTTGGCATCACAACGATTGGCGTGGCAATGTTCGTTGCCGCCCCGTCCTCGCTTGCCGCCGACAAACCGAACGTATTGTTGATTTCCATTGACGACCTCAACGATTGGGTAGGTTGCCTTGGTGGGCACCCCCAGGCGATCACGCCAAACGTCGACCGCCTCGCCGACATGGGAACATTGTTCGAAAACGCGCATTGCCAGTCGCCGGTGTGCAATCCGTCTCGGGCCAGCATGATGACGGGCCGCTATCCCCACACAACCGGAATCTATTTCCTGTCCCCTGACTTAAAACAAGCCCCCGCACTCGAGGGCGTGA
The DNA here is from genome assembly GCF_023701485.1 of Aporhodopirellula aestuarii. Classification (GTDB taxonomy): domain Bacteria; phylum Planctomycetota; class Planctomycetia; order Pirellulales; family Pirellulaceae; genus Rhodopirellula; species Rhodopirellula aestuarii. Next base: position 3,224 of record NZ_JAMQBK010000132.1, on the reverse strand, counting down.
AAACGATGCCTGAGGCATTCGCGGCGAACGGTTACAAAACCATGGCCGTGGGCAAATTGTTTCACAGCGGCGATAAGCGATTCTTTCAAGAGTACCGGCGGACGGGCGGCTTTGGCCCGCGACCACCCGCGAAACTCTCGCAACCGCATGGTCATCCGTTGTGGGATTGGGGTGCGTTTCCCGAGTCAGACGAACAGATGCCTGACATCGTCTCAGCGAAATGGGCAGCCGAGCAGCTCAATGCGAAGCACGACAAGCCATTCTTCATGGGTGTCGGATTCTACCGCCCTCACGTCCCGATGTACGTTCCTCAAAAATGGTTCGACATGCACCCGCGTGAAAAGATCCAATTGCCCCTCGTCCGCGAGGACGACCGCGATGATCTGAGCCAGTACGCGATCGACCTAACCAACCTGATGCACGTCTCGCCGACGCATCAGTGGGTGACCGAAGCCGGCCAGTTGGAGCACGCCGTTCAGTCGTACCTGGCATCGGTAACCTTCGCCGACCACTGCGTCGGCATGGTGCTCGATGCCCTGCAGTCGAGCGAGTATGCCGACAACACGATCGTGGTGCTGTTTTCCGATCATGGGTTTCACCTCGGAGAGAAACAACGTTGGGCAAAACGATCGATTTGGGAAGACGGCGCACGCGTTCCGATGGTGATCTCAGCTCCTGGGATGCGTGAGAGTGTTCGCACGAATCAGCCCGCTGAACTGATCGATATTTTTCCGACTCTGTTGGATCTAGCCGGGCTGCCGCCGGACGCCGGTCAAGAAGGACAGAGCCTCGTGCCACTGATGAAAGATCCGACGCAAGAGTGGAACCATCCCGCGATCACCAGTTTCGGACCGGGCAACTTCGCGATCCGAACGGCACGCTATCGTTTCATTCAATATCTCGACGGATCGCGTGAGCTCTACGATCACTCGACGGACCCCAATGAGTGGACGAATCTGGCATCCAATCCCGAGTATGCCGCGACCATCGCCAAACACGCCGCGTTCATTCCTGAGAAACAAAGTGAAGTTTTGCCCGGCGAATCCACCGGTCACAACGCGTATGCGGCGGCAAACGAAAACCTCGAAAAATAGACAACGCTGCGGACCGTCACAGACGTTCCACCAGCTAGCTACACAGCGTCAATTTTCACGTAACTCGGTTTCTCGGGACGTTGATTGTTTTAGTGCTATTCCTCGCGCCGCTCCGCTTTATTTGAAATCTCGCAGTCGATTAAATAGAGATCCCGTGCGGTGAAAGGGGCACAGTGGAATGCGTACCAAACGACCGTGTCGGTGTCTACCCTTGCCGTCGAGATCACGATTTGAATGGAAACTTGCGTAGCATTCGTTTCCATTTCTTCGCAGTCATCGATCGGCTCAGGTTAACATCCAAACCGCAGATAGAATTCTGCCCCATGGTTTCTGCCTGCCTGGTTCATAGGGTATCCGGGGATTTGCAAGCACGTCCGCCTGTCTTCCGGTTTAACGACGCTCAGTTGTTCGCTTTGCTCGGAATTGCTCTGATCGCCGTCGGCAGATCGAGTCGTGTCCCGTGGTGTTGACGGACACGACTCTTTCCGCAACGGCGAACATTCGTGTTCGTCGTTGCCAAGCTTTTCGGTGATGTTGATAGGTCTCGCTTTTAGACCATGATCAGTCGGATTTGGGTGACTGAACTTAAGTTGATGTTGCTTCCGATGTTATAGCTACCTGATCGTGAGATGTTGCGTGGTTGGAAGGGATTGAAACTTTCGCCGGTTGTTCCAATCAAAGGAGGAGTGGAGTAGACGACACGTCCGTTGCGATCGAGAAGTTCAGCTCGCACGCTGTGCTGAAACTGCCCAAACCCGCTGCGGTAGTTGCGTCCAGATAAATTGACCGTTAAACGGCCATTTTCTAATGTTGCGTAGGATTTGCTCGTGACGTAACCGCCGAAGTGATCGCGATTAAAAGAGTTAGTGATAGGCGCGGCGAAATCGGGCGTGCTGACCTTTAAAGTGTACGTGCTGACAGCCGAATTATACGGCGATACTTTAACAAAGTAGGTTTGGTTCTGATTGAGATTGACCGTCACGGATTCCGATTGCGTGCCGCCGCGCCGTCCACTCGCTATTTGAGTGCCTTGCGAATTGTAAACGAAGATGTCGAGGTCCTGACGAAGTCCGCTTAATTCGATCGTAGTACGGACAGAACCCGATGTTCGCTGACTTCCGGTCGTGAACTTGAAGTAGTCGACTGGATCGGACCCGCCGACGCTTCCGTTTTGGGTCAGTACTGAACCCTTCGCAACGCCCATGGACACTGCTGTCGACATGGTGTTGTTTGTCGTCGTGGCTGCGGGCGATGGGGCTACCAGTGAAAATGATCCGATTTGTGCAGGTACGGAACTGGGCGGGGGTGCCGTGAACTCGACGACGCCGAGATCAGCGGCCATCATCGTTCGTTTGTCCAAGGTTTGAATTCCGAGAACGCGGGGTTTGCGAAGGTGACGTTTTGGGGACATTGGGTGAACCTCACTTGTGTGTGGTGAATGAGATAGATGCTGCTATATGGCGGTCTCAAGTCTCTATTGGACACCCGGCGTCACAGAATTTTTGACGATGTTTCACCGCACCGATGAGAGGCGAGTTTTGAAAGAATCTCTCGCGGCTTCACTTCATCGTTCGCGCTATCGTCGGTAACACCCAGAAATCCTGATTGGAACGAACACTAGCGTGCCATAGAAGAGCAGGCGGCCGGTTGCCTAGTGATTGAGCCGCGATGCGCATGCGTGCAGACAATCTTGATCGATCGCAAAGGAGGCGGAATCTATCAGGAGATTGGCCGATTTACGCTAACTGCGATTCGGACGGTTAACCGGACTGCGCTAAACTGCAGAAACCTCGTTATGGACAATGCGTTTTGACGATCCGTATTGCGTTGCGTTTGATCCCGTGTTTCGCGCTTGTTCGGTCACGAAGTGGCGCCATGCAATCACCACGGACGCAGGCCCTAGTTTGGGAAAATAAGACGCCGCACGTCCCGTGCGGCGACAGGGACACAGTGGAACCAGGCGTCGGCTCGTGTCGCTTCGCCAACGTCAAGCGAGTGCTTCGTCAAACCTGAGCTTGGGGGTTGCCTGCACCGGAAGGCTCGCGTCTTGTCGCCAAAAGTCTTAGCGGAACGGCGCGAGCGGGCTGTTGTTTTAGGCGTTTCGCAAAAATTAGTGAGCCGACAGCGCTA
>NZ_JAMQBK010000131.1 GCF_023701485.1 Aporhodopirellula aestuarii | reverse complement strand
TTAGCATCAGGCCGGCGAGCTGCGTCGCGCAGCTGCAGCAGCGTCAACGTAACAACCGATAGCACGGCAATCGCAGGCTGCAATCGTTCTTCGCTGGTGAACTGGATGCTTTCGATGCGGCACCCCGTCTTCATGCCTTTGTGATACTCCTCGATAACCCAGCGGCATTCATACCAGCCAACCACACGATAAGCTGCAGTGAAATTATTCACCGGCTCATTGGTAATCAGAATCCATTCTAGGCGTTCTTGTCCCTCAGGCGGATCGACTTCCCAGACGCGAATTGCCCAGACCTTCATCGCGGGCTGGCTTCTCTTCCCCTTGGACGGTTTGATTTGTACGGCAGCGTACGCTACCGCCATGTTGGCTTGGCGTGCGTGGCGGGTCACCACCTTTTTCTTTTCGTTGCCACGCCCTCTCCGCAATTCGACCCGTGAAGTGACTTCCAGAGTCCACGTTCCGGCTGGGGGCAACGTCAACATGTACGTATGCAGTTTTGCATTCTCGCCAGTCTCATCGTGTCCCACAAGAATACAACGATTGTGCGACGAGCGAATAACAAAGCGGCGACCGCTACTGACTTCGTATTCAAGAAACTCAGCCGTATCTGCACCGCGATCACACACATCGACCAAGTTCCAGTTGCTTGGCAACGCCTGCACGCCTTTGAGCCACAACAGGCTTTCTCGCGTTTCGCGTTTACTTCTCTGTGCCCGAGTCTCGGATTTCGAAACGGTTGTACGATGATGCAACACCTGATTGACCAAGCCCAATACTTCCCGATTCTCCGGGTCAACGGCCAGCGAGTTGTGAGTGATGTAACCACGTCGGGTTCCACAGCCAATTTTCCCCAGCTCGTCCAAAGATTTGTGAGTCGTGTAGTCCAATTCTGTGGTGTCATGCAGTATCAGAACGGGTGCATCCAGCTGCTCGATACGCTCGAATGTCGCCTCGCGGTGGGCTTTCAGGATCGATTCGTGCTTGACGTCATCCTTATCCATCAAACGATAGAAGGCTTGCAAATCAGCTGGACAACGAAACTTCTGTGGCAACGTTCCGCCCGGACGCGCGCACATCTGATCAACCAGTTTGACCAGTCGCTTCGTTCTTCGCTTGTCGCCAAGTTCTGCGTTTCCGAAATTCATTTCACCAAAACTTTTTACCTCAGTCATACCCGACCTTCCGTGAATGTTAGAGCTGGTTACCCATCCGTCGCTCGTAATCATCCACAGTCGATCAAGTCCATTGCATTGCTGACGCAAGCAAAACCAAGGCGTGATTGCCCTTACAAATACCCACAACCAATCCAACTTACAC
>NZ_JAMQBK010000130.1 GCF_023701485.1 Aporhodopirellula aestuarii | reverse complement strand
ACAATTTTTGGGACGCTTCCAAGTGAACTTTGTGACAGATGATCGTCGCGTCGATGAAGAACTGCTATCATGCTTGCTGGAGCGACGAGCCAATGACTTGTCGCCTGAAGATCACCCGTGGGTTTTGTACCGGGGCGATCAACGGACTTTCACTTTTATTTAGGAAGAGACTGAGCATGAAGAAGTTAACCAAGTTTGGCTGCATGGCATTGTTGGCGATTTGCGTCACGCCGCTGACGTTCGCCGGCTGCGGCGGCAGTGATGGATCCAAAGTGATCGAACCCGAAATGTCCGCGGAGGAAATTCAAGCTAAAGCCGATTCGAAAGCCGACGAAGTGGTCGACCCTACGTAATTGAACTGCGTCTCTCGACGAACACAAAAAAATCCCTGGAAGAAGCAACGCCTCTTCCAGGGATCGATAGTAATAGCGACTTTGAAAATGTTAGAAGTCTTCGCTGATCACTTCTTTGGCCGCGCGACTTCCTAACGCGCCCCACAAACCATACGGGCTCTTGCCGCCCACGAGGTTCTGATTGGATGCGTCATAGAAGAACGGAATGGTTGCGTCCGAATTACCGGCTTCGATCGAATCGGTGATGTACTTGACCGCGCCATCTCCCATCAACACGTGGGCCCCGCCTTGGTGACGACTGCCGGACGCCATCGGTCCCCCGTATGCCGCACCATTGGTCGACAAGATGCACGAAGCACTATTGGGCGGATGAATCGTGTAGAAGCCAGAGAAGACCGGTCCCCAGTCTGCCCAGCGGTAACCCCGACCGTCGTCGTTGTTGAGCGTATTGAAACCTGCATACGACGTGAGCCAAAACTGAGGTCGGGCGGGATCCACCGCGTCGTCGCAGATGCCAGGATTGATATAAGAATCTCCACTGCTCGGAGCATTGAACGACGACCCACCAATAATTCGCAAATTGGTACGAGAATCATTGTCGCCCAAGTCTGTGACGATTTCACCGGCCATGATCGTGTTAGAAAGGCCATCCAACGTGTCGCGGAACGCCATCGCATGTCGAGGCTTAAACATTCCCCGGTGTCCGGCGCGACTACGCTCGGCAACCTGCGCAAGCGTGGCCGACGCATGGTACTGCCCTGTTGTCGAACCATTCGATGCCGGATTCGTTAACTGGTACACATAGTGCCCGTCACCCAAGCAGGCCGCGTAGTTGGTACGTCCTTGTGCCGGCAAACCCGTTCCGGGGTCACTCGGACAACGCAACGTTCCGATCTCCGTCGCCCAAGGCACGTATCCGTCTTGAACCCAAGGGTTCGGTCCCATCGCTTCCCACGATCCGGTCATCGTCGATCCGGTGGTGTTTTGGCGACTCGGATTCGAAATCATTTCCCAGAGAGCTTGTTGCTCAAAGAACGGTGTCAGGCCGACCAACATGCTCAATCGGCGAGAGTTTCGTCCACCGCCGCTGGTGACGTTGCCGCCCCCTTCGCCGAATCCTTGGCTGTTATTGATTGAGTTCGTTCCACTCCCCTGGATCGGCATTTGCTTGTAAGCCGAATGATAGTTGTGAATCGCCAAACCGATCTGTTTGAAGTTGTTACTGCAACTCATCCGACGAGCCGCCTCGCGTGCCGCCTGAACCGCCGGCAGCAGGAGCCCCACAAGAACACCGATAATCGCAATCACCACCAGTAGTTCCACTAGCGTGAAGCCTTGCGGCCGATTTCGCTTCCACATCATTTGAAATTCCTTTGAGAAAAATGTCGCGCCGAGACGAGCGGAGAGGTTCCACTTCGCAACGAGGATTTCGGCGCTGAATAGCGTGCGTAAACGCCAAACGACTTCCTTCCCAAGAAAGGATGGAACCACGCGGCGGCGCACTAAGCCAGCTTAACGGGATCTTATACGCCGGTATCGGAAAATCTATTTAAAGAACCGCAAAAATGCGCATACCGGCCTCACAAAGCAACGCGGTACACACCGACATAAGACCCCTGCAGAGGGGGGCCCCTCCGTCATTGTGTGCACAAGCGCAATAGAAACGTGGTGGCTCGCTGTGAAATTCGACATCCAACCGCTTTCAAACGTCCCCAGCGAGATCCTTGCATCTCGAATTCAGATGACAAAAAAAGGCTCGCAACAGTGAGCGCATTCAATCCGCCCGGTCAGCGAGACTGACCATCTGCCTGGATCAACGCTCTCGTTGGGCTGAAATCGACTGGCTGGTTCCGCCCACTCCTTAAATGAAGACACGCGCTGAAGCATGATCGCTTCTGAAAATGATGCGCTGAATCTATGAACGTGATCTGCGTCGCCGTTGGGTAGCAGGGAATCGATTGAACAGCTTCGCCACGCTCGTTTTAGCCAGAAATTTCCCAAAAAACACTAAGTCATTTTTGGGGGCAACGTTGCTCCATAACTACCAACAGCGGTGATGCACAAATCCTCCGCTGCACGGACAAACAAACACGCAAGCAATGTAGCCAAACAGTCAACCCGAGCGCGAATCTCGAAGGACAGCGAACGCATCACTAAACGCGCATTCACGGCCCGAATGTAGCCATCGTCATTGTTGTGCGCATCTGCGCAATTTCATAATCATTTCACCCAATCTTGCTTAATTGAGTCTTTCTAAATTTTGCCGCAGACGTTGAACGGCGACCTTAGTCTTCTCTCAACCTAGTACATCGCCCCACGAGTTGTACCGTGGTTAAAGAACAAAGTCTGACGCTCGCGTTAAGAAAAGCATCCCTGCTTGATTCGAACCGATTTCAATTTAACAGAGAGTGAATGATGTCTAGACAAAAACAGGATCGCGGTTTCACGCTTGTGGAACTGCTCGTGGTGATCGCGATTATTGGAGTACTTGTAGGCTTATTGTTGCCTGCGGTACAAGCGGCGCGGGAAGCAGCACGTCGAATGAGTTGTTCGAACAACTTCAAACAAATCGGGCTTGCAACCCATAACTACCATTCCACGTACAACCAATTGCCTGTTCAAGGTGGTGGTACGACGTTGACGACAGCAAGCTTGACATCTGGCGGTGCGTCATACACTGACGGGAATGGTAACATCAACACCGGCGGTGGCTACAATCGCTTGCGGCTGAGCTACCTGGTTGGTCTCACTCCCTTTATGGAGCAACAGGCGTTGTGGGAGCAGATTTCCAACCCTCTCAATGAAAACGTCTTCACGATCGAAGATGCCACCACGATGACGGGCTCTTGGAGTCCAATGGGTCCCAACCCGGGTTTCCAGGATGCGTACGTTCCTTGGGCAACCGAAGTTGCTGCTTTTCGGTGCCCCAGCGATCCAGGTGTCGGACTGCCTGCGGTCGGGCGCACGAACTACGCGTCTTGCATGGGCGATGGCTATTTCGGTATCGAACGCGCCAACCCAGCGGCAAACGGGCATGAATGGCAATCGCACGCAGAACGGCAACGCGGTTCGCAGCGCGGAATGTTCGTCCCCCGTAACTCGATGAAGTTCCGTGATGTCCTTGATGGACTATCCAACACCATCATGTGCGGTGAAATCATCACAGACCTCGGTGACCTGGATACACGTGGAGACTTGCTTCGGGTAACCGGTGGTTCTACCAATGGTCCGAGTTCCGGGTCGGCCGTTTTCGATCCAACAGTGTGCACCCAAAATGTCGCCATCGATGACGCACGCCCGATGTTTTGGGACTCGACGATTCCTAGAGACAACAACGTCAACAGCTTGATCAGCAATACAACGGGCGCAGGCGACCGACGCGGTTACCGCTGGGCGGACTGCGGTCCGATGTTCACGGGCTTCTTCACCGTCACCCCGCCAAACTCGCCAGCCTGCAACATGGCCTACATCAGCATCGAGGGCGGCCCGATGTCAGTGAGCAGTCGCCATCAAGGCGGTGCCCACGTCCTGATGGGTGATGGTGCGGTCAGGTTCATTACCGACTCGATCGAAGCCGGAACTCAGAACTCCACCGTTCCTTACTACGCAATCAAAGCGGGGAGCCCCACGCCAGGCGCTTTTGTAAGCGAGTTTAATGTTGGAGCAGGAAGCCCGTTCGGATTGTGGGGCAGCCTCGGAACCCGGGCGTCGCGAGAAGTGATCGACGCTTCGTTCTAATCACAGTAAACTCGACTCCGAGTCCAATCGAGCCCTGGTAAGCCACAACCTTTCCAGGGCTTTTTCGTTGTTGTCGACGCTTGGTCAATCATACCGTCTACGACAAAATGGAAAACGCGATGGCAGCTATGGGCGGGAGGCGGTAACAGGGTGAAAAGAACGAGCGACCGGGGCAAATCGATTCCGATAAGCACGTTGGCTGGAGTTTTTCGGAATATCGGTCCTTTGATGCCAACCATGGTTCCTACGTTCAACCAAGGCTATCACTGGATTGCCAAAAATTTGTTCTGGACAAGACGTGTCGCTATCTTTTTTGCGTTTAGCTGGATCCAGTATCTCGCCAATGGTTAGTCACGATAGTGACGACATCCAAAAGCCACGGACGTGAGTCCGTGGTTTCGGGAAAACAAAGCGAAGCAAGTCGCAACGCGACGACACCAAACAAGGTTGTGCGTACGAATGAACCACCGGGAGCGGCATCTGTCATCGCTTCGCGACTTGGTGTAAGCGGGGAGCGACGTCGCCCCCGGACTCGCGTCCGGGGCTTTCGCCTGCCGTCGCTATCGCGACTAGGAATGGAAGCAATACTGGCGCGGGCTTGACTTTCCACGTCTTCACAACCAGTTAGCAGTCCAGGACAACGCCCAAAAGGCTCATGGAATACTGCCCAATTATTCCGGCCTAACTGCTTAACGCCTATATCATTGCCCCCAGTCCGCATGAAACAGCGGCTGTTAAGGAGGCAGACAGGTCCAGCGGTCCAAGCTCACGTTGGATGCGGTCTCAGGCAAACAATAAGTCACGAACAGCCTGTGAAGTTTTTAAGTGTGGCCGTTCGCTCCGCGAACGAGCGTTCCCGTAAGGTTTGTTTGCAAAGCGAACGGCCACATCGCCTCGCCTCGGGACATCGATTTAATTACTGCAGGATTATAAAAGTCGCGGAACTGCGCGAGCCGTCCGGTAAATCGGGACCGGACGGCTTGCGCCGTTCCGCTAAAAAAAGCACTAAAACAATCAACTTCCCCCGCGAACGAGCGTTCACGCAAGCTTCGTTTGCAGAGCAAACGGCCACATTGCTACGGCTTGGGACGTCGATTGTATTACTGAAGGATTTCAAAAGTAGCGAAACGGCGCGAGCAGGGCGATTGCGCCACAC
>NZ_JAMQBK010000013.1 GCF_023701485.1 Aporhodopirellula aestuarii | reverse complement strand
TTTTAAGGGAGCACTGTCCGCCAACCGGTGGAGAGCGACGCAGGTATGCAGGAATCATCTGGCGCAACTGCCGCGAACTGTAGGCCGGACCGAGGCTTTGCGAGTTCCGGAATCCACTTGCTCAATCGTGCCGGAACTGCGTCGCTTAGGCTCCTTGGTCCGGCCTACGCCTGTTTTGTTTTCCCAAACCGCGGACTCACGTCCGTGGCTTTTGGATCTCGTCACTGCCGTGACTAACCATTCGCGAAATACTGGATCCAGCGAAACGCAAAAGAGAGTTCGTACAGCCCCCTCATGGTCCGACAGGGAATTCCAGCGGGCCGAAAACCCGTCGCGTTCCACGGGGAACCGGCCTCCAGAAACACGCGATCGTGTCAACCCCTGTTTCTTATGAAACCGATCTTGTTTCCCACCACTTGTTTCACTTAGTTTCCCGGTCGTGCCCGAAAGAGAATGTTCGCGATCCCGCGAACCGAAAGGACACGATCAGGAACATCAATCGTGGCTAGGATCTTCAGCGTAGTGAACCAGAAAGGAGGCGTCGGCAAGACCACGACGTCAGTCAACCTTTCTGCCGCTCTCGCCCTGGCTGGAAACCGGACGCTGTTGATCGACATCGATCCGCAATGCAATGCAACCGGAGCGGTCGGCAGTGAACCCGCGGCCAAGCACGCTTTGCTTGGCGACGCACCGCTTAGCGAATCCGTCATCACCACCGAGACATCGAACCTCAGCCTGCTGCCAGGCAGCCGCCGGTTTCAGGATGCGGACGTGATGGCAAACTCAGACGAACACGCCACGACTAAACTCCGTGGCCATCTCGACAGCGTCATGGACGACTATGACTACGTCCTCATCGATTGCCCGCCTAGCGCGGGTGCGATGACCGAAACGGCACTGACGGCGAGCACCGAGGTGCTGATCCCGATTCAGTGCGAGTACTTCGCAATGGTCGGCGTGGCGCAGTTAATCGGAACCATCAAGAAGGTGATCGGGGCGACCGACGGACGGCTCACGTTCGGCGGAATCCTGTTAACCATGTATGACGAGTCACTCGAACTGACTCGGGAAATCGACGAAGACGTCCGTGACTTCTTCGGTGACATTGTTTTTGAAAATGTCGTGCCTCGAGATGTCGCCCTGTGCGAAGCCCCGAGTCACGGCCAGACTGTTTTTCAATACGCCCCGCGCAGTCGCGGTGCGTTCGCTTACACTCAACTGTGCATGGAGGTGCTGCAGCGTGACTAGTGCAACGACTCAAGGGAATTCGTCCGGCTCATCTCAACGCGGCGGGGGTGCACCACGCGCCGGCAGCGGAAAAGATCGACGCCTCGGGAAAGGACTCGCCGCGCTGCTCGGCACGCCGATGGATGAGGACGGCATGCCAATCGATGAGGGCAGCACCTTTGCTCCGGAAGGTAAGCGAGGAACGTCCCAAGCCAAAAGCGAAGGCAACGCGACCGAAAACGGGAACCAGTCTTCGGTGCAAACGCTCGAGCTTCCGATCGATCAGATCGGCGCCAACCCGTTCCAACCGCGTCGCGAATTCAATCCAGACGAAATCGCTTCGCTCGCCGAGAGCATCAAGAACCATCAACAATTGCAACCGGTACTCGTCCGGATCGTTGACGGCAAATACCAGCTCATCAGTGGTGAGCGTCGATTGCGAGCGACCATCCACGCGGGTCTTAAAACCATCCGCGCCGAAGTCCGCGAAGCCGACGATCGCTTGGTCGCCGAACTGGCCATCATCGAGAACTTGCAACGCAAGGACCTCAACCCGATCGAAAAAGCGATGTCGTTCAAACGCTACATCGACGAGCACCAATGCAAACAAGACGACCTCGCTCGTCGCCTGAGCATCGACCGAAGCACGATCGCGAACCTGATGCGATTGCTCGAATTGCCTCAGTCAATTCTAGACATGCTGACCGCTGGCGAACTCAGCGCCGGCCACGCTCGGGCGTTGCTACCGATCGGCGAAGAAGAAGTTCAAATGCAAATGGCCACCAAGATCGTATCCGAGAACTGGAGTGTTCGCATGACCGAGAACGCAGTCGGTGATTTGTTACGTGCCGAAGAAGATTCCGAGACCGGACTCAAAGTGACGAACAAGTCTCGTCAAAAACGCAAACCCGTACCGCCGCATATCGAAGCGATGCAACAAGAGATGCGGATGGTCTTCGGAACGAAGGTGGAGATCAAAGCGTCGGCACGTAGTCGCGGCAAGATCACGATCCACTTCAACGACGCCGAAGAGTTCGAGCGTCTGCGTGAACTCCTCGGCTCGGCCACGCGTCCTCAATTGCGGGTCGCCGGCTAAGCTCGGCCAAACGTCCGCGTCACGTCTTTCTACCGGACGCGGGCCAACAATCTTTCTCCCCTCCGACCTGCACCGCAGGCCGCGAGGGTCGAGACCAAGCAGGACGCGAAATTCCCCTGCCCTTCTTTGGCCACAAACGGCATCAGCCAGCATCCCAAATTCTCGGGTGTGGGCGGCCGCAACCGGCGCACGCCACAGGACCGATTGCAAGCCGCGACCGCGTTCGCCCCCCCCGTGATGCTGCTTCTACCGGGCCCCAGATTTTTATCACGCGTCCGCAACCAGCATCTCACGCCGACGGCTACTCAATGCGCTTCCCCCGGCACGACGAACGACAAGCTCAGCATGCCCACCGCCCTGCCCCAACTTCAGCCCGCAGTCCGCAGTTTTCAGTTTTCAGTTTTCAGTTTTCAGTTTTCAGTTCTCAGTTCTCAGTTCTCAGTTCTCAGTTCTCAGTTCTCAGTTCTCAGTTCTCAGTTCTCCCAACTCCCAACTCCCAACTCGCATCTCATCTCCCAACTCTCGGTTTCACAATGTTTCACGTGCACACGCCCAGAGGGGTTCTACCTGATCCGCATGTGCGCGTTCTTCACGTGCGTCCGCCTTCACCGTTTGCAACTGTTCTTCGCGTCGTTCCCGATCCGTCGTTCGTTCGCGATGAGCGGGCGCGGCAATCCAATCTGATTTGCCCGGCCGTGCACCGACGATACCTGCCATGACGACGAGTCAAAGTTGAAGGAGCACGTCGTCTTTCGGGATCAGTGAAGCTACGGCAAGTCCAACGCCGGCTTCTCAAGTCTCGATGAAGTTGTGTTTTGCTTCGAGCAATGATTGCACCGACGAAGCAAGACGTAACGGCCCCGCTCCTCCTCCTCCCCCTGTTGCAATGGATGCTCCCACGGGCATTGGTACGATGAACAAGGACGTCAAACGAGCACTGATTTTGTGGCCAGCGATTTGCTCAACAGCAATCGTTGCCGCCACAACATTGCCCCTATGCTGGGAAGCTCAACCGCATTCTTCTCGATCGCATTCCATCACGATCGATTCGTCAACTTTGGCACGTGTGGTACGCATCGCCCATCAACTGTTGAGCCCGAGCGAGCAATCGGACAGCACCTCTCGGCACCACGAGAATCTGCTGTCCGACCAGTTCGGCGGCGACAAGATGGCGAGATCGTTGCAAGACGTTGCCCCAGCCCACCGGCCCGATCGGGGCAAGCGTGGGCTTGCGATGCCGCAACGTTTGGCAGGAAACCTGGCAGGCGACACAATGGCCACCCAGGCGAGGAATTTGAATGGCGAGCAGGGAAACTCGTCAGTGCCAGCGGACCTGGAAGCGAGCAACCAGGTGATCGCTCGAACGTTGTTGGCACCGGTACTCGACCCGGTGGCGGAGCTCGCGGGATACTCGGGATTGGCAACGCCCATGCCATCGAAGGCCGACCCCACGGCCGGTTCGACCGTCCCATCCATTCTCAGCCCTGGAGTGGAAGATCCCTATGCCGCCACCCGGAGTACGTTCTCGGCCGGCATCAATTCGGTCGCAGGTTGGAAGTCCAGTGCAAACGACACCCCGGGCGAAAGTGCTGACGAGCGGTCGCAAACGTTGATCCCGAGAAACGTCGAGTTTCTCGCTAAACCGAGCCGTGAGCCGCATTGCGTTCAAACGCGAACGGCGAGCGACACCCGTTCGGCATCGGCGAACCTACGTCCCGCCACGCTCGCCGGAAACCCGGTCACCTGGCCCCAGCCCAAACAGCTGTGCCAAGACCTCGCGTTGATCGCGTCGGATGCCGACATGCTCCGCATGCTCAATCGACACAACGGGATCGCGACGTTGACGTCGTTCGACAAGCCGAGCAGCGAGACGGTTCGTGAATTGGTAGCCGACGGGAATCGCCAATTCGACGCCGACGAAACGACCACGGCGCTGCAACGTCAAGCGACCGCCGTGGTCATGGGCCGTTGGGCGAACCAAGTCGAGAGCACACTCGACGAGTTGCGATCCCTGCCGCGAATCGGCGACACCCGCAGCGGAAAATTGATTCGCAAACTCGCGTCGTTGTCCGAAGCTGGATTGCAGTTAGCCGAACGAGTGCCGGCACGCGACCAGCAAGTGCGATGGTTGAGAGCCTCCCACGCCCTCTCGCGCCGCGCCGCGGTTTGGGGACCGATCTGGCAATTGGCACGCCAATCAACAGACGCAAACACGTCCGAGCAACCCCCAGTAGCCCAAAATTCTGTCGCCCAAAACCCAGTGGCCCAAAACCCAGTCGTCACGTCGGTCCCCGGCGAACGCCTCTTCACCAATGCCAACGGATACTCGCTCGTTCACTTTCACAATGAAGCACCCGAGATTGGTGACCACATCAACTCCGCCGTCACACGACTGCGCCGAGAGCTCAGTGAAACGGGGGATGTCGCCGGCTGGAACACGTTCTTGCTGCTCGACGAAATTGAGGTCGCTGCGGACAGCGACGATGCCGACGCCCGCTCCTTGTTGGCACAACGATTCCTGTCCCGTTTAGACCATCACTCGCTAGACGGCGAGCACCGCGAGTGGCTGCAACGTGATTCGATTCACGCTCTGGCGTCACTGATGCAAACCTGGACCGCTCAACCGATCGACTACGCTCGCCTGCTCACCGATATCGAACGAGGTGAAACCGACTCGATCGACCTCGCTGCGATTAAGGTCAGTGAAGCGTTCCAGTCACTGCGATTTTCGAAAGAGCTCGACGCCGCTCGCGTCGCCAAAGCGATCGACGTGACATACCGCAACGCCAATGTGCGAACGGCCATCTCGGTCGATCTGATCGATCGCCTGCTGCCCCCCGTGGAACCGCGGACCGAACCGATTCACACGACGTTGCTGGGCAACCAAGTCCGAGGCACGAGCACGGTGAACTCCCAACTGAGCTTGCAACTGCGACCCGCGCGGGGCTCGTGGAGTCTCGCTGTCGCCGCCGACGGCAACGTTGACACTCGCAGCCAAAGCGGTCGCTCCGGCGTCACCGTGCTCAGCAACGGACACAACGTTTTCCGCGCAACCACGCCCTTAATCATTCGCCCCGGCGGGTATCAGATCGGCGAAACACACGTCGACGTCAGCGGCTCGCAGCGTTTGAGCGGGATCCGCAGTCGCTACGACGGCTGGCCCCTGCTCGGTTCACTCGTGCGAGGAATCGCGGAGAGCCGTTTTCAAGAAGCACTCCCGATCGCCGAACGTGTCAGCGAATCGCAAATCCGCCAACAAGTCAGCACGGAACTGCAAACCGAGCTGACGGAAAAAAGTCGTGTCGCGGAAACGAAGCTCGACGAATTCGTGTTCGGCCCGCTGGCCCGTCTCAATCTCGATCCCAAAGTGATCGATTTGCAAACGACGCCCACTCGACTCGTCGCACGATACCGTTTGGCCGGTGATTGGCAACTCGCTTCCAACACGCCACGGCCACGCGCCTGGAGCGACAGTTGGATGAGTCTGCAGATTCATCAATCGGCGCTCAATAATACGATGGAACGATTGATGCCCACGGGCCAATCCAAAACCATCGAACAGTTCTACACCCAAACGATGGAACTGTTCGGCCGCGAAGCACCGCCGTTGCCCAGCGACGTGCCTACCGAGGCGATGATCGAATTTGCCCCGACGCGCCCGGTGACGATTGAAATCGACAACGGCAAATTGTGGCTCACGCTCCGGGTGGTCAGCCTTTCACAGGGAGAGGGCCCGTCGCTGCGTCGCTTCATCGTGCGTGCCGCTTACCGTCCCGAAATCGATGGACTCGACGCACGTTTGGTGCGAGATGGGCACCTCAGCATCAGCGGCCCGGGAATGTCGATGCGACAGCGGATTCCCATCCGGGCGGTGTTCAACAAGATTTTAACGGAGAGCCGAAGCATTCCGATAACGACCCCCAAACTGATCGAGAATCCCGCCGTGTCTGGACTCGCGATCAGTCAGCTCGAACTACGTGACGGGTGGCTCGCACTCGCGATCAGCCCCGAAACATCAACCCGAGTTGCCGTGGGTACGCGATCGGTGGTGAATCGATGATCGTGTTCCCGATCTTCCTACTCGTCAAAGGTGTCATCTATCTCGTTCGTGGGCCCGGTTAACCAACCTACAAAACGGACGTCAAGAATTGCGAACGGCTCCGCCTAGATGACAACGATCAGAAAGCCGCCTGCCAATTTCCAACGGTTCTCATTAACAGCCGAACCGTCGAGCGATAGATTCACCCACTGATCGACGCGCCATCCCGTGGCAGAGAAATCCGCGATCAGTTCTCGACGCGAGAACTGATGCAGGAACATATCCGGCAAACCACGGTACGCATAAACCGCATCGCCGAAATCCCAATGAGACCGCGTCCATGAGTTCAATGCGGTCGTGGCAAGTTGTTTGATTCCAGGTGCGTTCGACAACGCGGCATAGCGATGATGAACGTGCAGAAAGAAACGCCCACCAGGCGAGACGA
Source organism: Aporhodopirellula aestuarii (assembly GCF_023701485.1). GTDB lineage: Bacteria > Planctomycetota > Planctomycetia > Pirellulales > Pirellulaceae > Rhodopirellula > Rhodopirellula aestuarii. The sequence continues at coordinate 102,477 of NZ_JAMQBK010000013.1, read as the reverse complement.
TCCGGCGAACATGTGACAAGAACCGGCGGCGATTCTGACGTCCCTGGATCATCCCCAAGGTACTGAACAAACAAACCGCGCCGTACCCGACGCCGCTTGCGATCCCGTCGAGTTCCACCAAATTCGCCTGAATGGTTGCGACGGAATTGAGCTCGCGTTGAGTCACTTGGCGCAACATCGGCACCGATAAATCGATCGCCGCGACGTCGTATCCGTGCGACGCGAGCACCTCAGACGCCCGACCGGTCCCACATCCGAGATCGAAAACCCATTTTTTTTGCGGCGTGATTTGAGCCTCCGCCCCCCTGCCCTGCCCCGACGAATCAGCGGTCTGTTCCGCGCCGGCCGGGGGAGCTTCTGGCGCTCGCACGTCGGGAAAAACGTCCGCCAACATCGAGAGATCGACTCGACAAAGTGGCGTAGTCGCCACAAATTCGTCATAGCGGGTTGCGATCGTCCCTTCATGAACATACCGCCATGTTCCCTTCGAAACTCCGATCGGTCGCCTCCAAGTCGCCTTTTTGGCTCGATCGATCCGATGCCCGGACTCCGGAGGTGTGGATTCAGTCGCATCAGGAGGGGATTCTGGCATCAGGTAGAAATGGCTTGTTGTCGCAGGGGGGACTTGGGGGCTGTTTCAATTTAGGAGAACGTTTCTATAATCCGCGCCACAGTCCTAACTGAACTTCAATTAACAGGGAATCTGAGCAAAGTGGCTATCAAAGTAGGTATTAACGGATTTGGCCGTATCGGACGGATGGTGTTTCGCGCATCGGTCGGTCGCGACGACATCGACGTCGTGGCAATCAATGACTTGTTGGACGTCGATTACCTAGCATACATGCTTAAGTACGACTCCGTTCACGGCCCCTTCCAAGGTGAAGTTTCGGTCAAAGACGGCAACTTGATCGTCAACGGCAAATCGGTTCGCATCTCCGCCGAAACCGATCCTACCAAGCTTGCTTGGGGCGACGTCGGTGCCGAAGTGGTTGTCGAATCCACCGGTATCTTCTTGACCGCCGAAAAAGCTCAAGGTCACATCGACGCCGGTGCCAAGAAGGTTGTCATGTCGGCACCTTCGAAGGATGACACCCCGATGTTCGTCATGGGCGTTAATGACGACGCTTACAACGGCGAAGTCTTCGTCTCCAACGCATCGTGCACCACCAACTGCTTGGCTCCCATCGCCAAGGTGCTCAACGACAAGTTCGGCATCAAGCGTGGTTTGATGACCACCGTTCACGCAGCGACCGCGACTCAAAAAACCGTCGACGGTCCCTCGGCAAAAGATTGGCGTGGTGGACGCGGTATCCTCGAAAACATCATCCCTTCGAGCACCGGTGCTGCGAAAGCTGTCGGCAAAGTCATTCCTGCCCTCAACGGCAAGTTGACCGGCATGGCTTTCCGCGTTCCAACTTCAGACGTTTCGGTCGTCGACTTGACCGTCGAACTCGAGAAACCAGCCAGCTACAAAGAAATTTGTGCCGCCATGAAGGCTGAATCCGAAGGTGCCATGAAGGGCGTCTTGGGTTACACCGAAGACAGCGTGGTTTCGACCGACTTCCGCGACGAGTCACGCACGTCGGTCTTCGACGCCGGCGCTGGCATCCAACTCGACGACACCTTCGTCAAGGTTGTGTCGTGGTACGACAACGAATGGGGCTACTCCTGCAAAGTCCTCGACTTGGTCGCCAAGATCTCCAGCTAATTGCTGACAGGAACCTGATTGGGAGGAGCAACGCCCTCCCGCAGTCCCTTTTGCTCATCTAGAATTGACGAAAGCGGCTCGGCATTTCGCCGGGCCGCTTTTGTTATGTTACGCTACGAGTGTTCTCTCAAAACACGACTTGGTGTTCGGCAAACGCATTCGCATGCCGCTCACCCCCCCACTGTCTCTCCTACCTGTCTGTTCTCCACTCTCATGTTCATTGATCGCGTCGAAGTCGAATTCACCGCTGGCAAAGGCGGCGATGGCTGCATGAGCTTCCGCCGTGAGAAGTTTGTCCCCCGCGGCGGTCCTGACGGCGGCGACGGTGGCACCGGGGGCAGCATTGTCCTCGAAGCACGCGTGGGTGTGAACTCGCTCGCCTTGTTCGCCACGCGACGATTTTTTCGCGCCGAAAAAGGCAAACACGGTGAAGGCAGCATGCGACACGGTCGCAAAGGTCAAGAGATGCGGCTTTTCGTGCCCTGCGGTACCAGCGTCATCGACGCCGCCGATGGCTACGTCATCAAAGACCTCACCCACCCCGGTGAAGAGTTTGTGATCTGCCGCGGCGGACGCGGAGGCCATGGAAACGCCCGCTTCAAAACGTCGGTCAACCAAACGCCCCGTGAGCGAACCCTGGGAAATCCGGGCGAAACCCGGCACGTCATCTTGGAACTAAAATCGATCGCGGATGTCGGTTTGATCGGCAAACCAAACGCCGGCAAAAGCACGCTGTTGTCGCGAATCTCGAGCGCCCGACCCGAAATCGCCGACTACCCGTTCACGACTAAGTTCCCCAATCTCGGCATCGTCGACGTCGACATCGAACGATCATTTGTCACCGCGGATATTCCAGGATTGATCGAAGGAGCCAGCGAGGGACTCGGACTCGGACACGAGTTCCTGCGACACGTCGAGCGGGCCGGACTACTGGTCCACCTCGTTGAACCGACTCCCGTCGATGGTTCCGACCCGGTCGAAAATTACACGACGATCCGAGATGAACTCTGCCAGTACGATGCAACCCTCGGCGAGCGAGATGAGCTCGTCGTGCTGACGAAGTGCGAACTCGATCCTGACGGCGAAGTTCTCGAACGGCTTCAACAGCACTTCGCCGAAAACCCGGTCAAACACAAACGGGACTTGCTCTCGATCAGTGCGGCCTCCGAAATCGGGCTGCGAGATCTCGTCGAAGAAATCATGCAGCGGGTTACCAAACGTCGGCTCGAAATGCTCGACGCGGGGGAGGATCTGAACCCGATCCGCGAAGTCGATATGCCGACTGAGGCAACCAAATCTCGCCGAACGCCGCCCCACAAAGCGGGTTCTACCGCGGCGTTATCCAACGACCATCAAGCTCGAGATATTCCGTCGATCTGGGGAAAACAATCCCCCACGGGCAGAACGCTCGCGCCGACTCCGCCTTCTGAAACGCCGAAGGACGACACCAAATCGGACGAGCATTCGTGATTGTTGGTATCGATGTCGGTAACACGGCGATCAAGATGGCGATCGACTCGGAAGAAACAGTACGAGTTCTCCGGGTCGCCAATCCTGACACGATCGCCAACGTCTCCAAAGTGCTCGCCGAGTACGCGCAGCGGCATGGACACCTCGACGTGCGAGTCGCCAGTGTCAACCGCACCGCCGCCGGCGAACTGATCGAGGCCGCCCAGCAACTCGCCGGCGACAAGGCTCAGTTCCGCAGAATCACCCGCGTCGATCTCCCCATCGAAGTCGCGACCGACCATCCCGATCGTGTCGGCATCGACCGCCTTGTCGGAGCCGTCGGCGCCGCGGCGGGTTACTCACTGCCGCTGGTGGTTGTTGACGCCGGCACCACCGTCACCGTGGACCTCGTCGACGATGGAGGCACGTACTGCGGCGGCGCGATCATCCCCGGTCTCGAAATGCAAACGTCCGCCCTCGCCGCAGGGACCGATGCCCTGCCCCGCATCGACTGGCAGTCCGCGTGTTCTGAAACGAACGGCACCACGGGAAAAAACACCATCGCCGCAATCCGGCTGGGCATCCTCTCGGGCGTCGTCGGCGGGATCGAGCGTCTCGTGCGACTCTACGGGACCCCCAAACGTGTCGTCGTTACCGGAGGCGATGCCGAATGCGTCGCCGCCACCTTGGAAAGATCAACGTCACGTGACTTCGACGTTCACCTCCACCCGCACCTCGTCTGCCGCACGCTCGCGACGCTTAAACAATAACGCCACGCCAAAAAAAAACGGCGACATCGCGCTAACGACATCGCCGCACTGAATGCTTCCAAGGCCGTTATTTCTGCTGGTCTCGCCCCTTCCAAATCACGATGTCGTCGACATCGTTCTCCGCGGGGGCTCCCGCCGTACTGCGTCCTCGCTCGACATCCGACGTAAGCTGCTTGAACAACGCGTCGACGACTTCGGGGTTGGACTCATAGAGATTGTTTTGCTCGCCAGGATCCGCCTCGAGGTCATAGAGCTGCGCCGGAAGCTTCGCGTTGCGAGCTTGGTTTTCGTTCGGTGCACTCCAACCGCCCGAGCCTTTACACAACAACAATTTCCACTTGCCCTGACGATAGGAAAAGAAGCCACCGATCGAATGGTGGATCACACCGGCACGGGATGACTCAATCGGTTCTCCAACGAGCGCCGGCTTGAAACTAACACTGTCCTCCCCTGCCCCGTTCGGAACACTTGCTCCAATGACATCGGCACAGGTTGCCATGAAGTCGGTCTGACACACCAATTGATCCGTCTTCGATCCCGCCTCGACCACCTTCGGCCAACGCAGAATGAACGGCACGCGGTGACCGCCGTCCCAAAGATCTGCTTTCGAACCACGCAAATGAGCACTCGGGAAGTGCCCCTTCTCCTGCAACTCCTTAATACCGGCGGCTTTCGAACATCCATTGTCGCTCGTGAAGATGATCAACGTGTTTTCACCAAAACCAGCGGCATCAATCGCGTTCACGATGTCACCAACAACGGCATCGGTTTGCATCACGAAATCACCGTACTTGCCGAGATCGCTACGTCCCTGCCATTCCTTCGACGGTAGAATCGGCGTGTGTGGCGAAGTGAAAGCGACGTAGGCAAAGAACGGCTTTGAGCTGTCTTGCTTCTTGATAAACTCAACCGTTTTCTTGCCGATCATGGGCAGCACATCGATCGCTTCGAAGCTAGGCTCCGCAGGCCCCTTGCGATTGAACGCTTTCGTCGCGGTACCTTCGCCAACAAAGCGATCGTTCTCAATGTAAATGTATGGTGGCATGTCCAGTGATGCGGATATCCCGTAGAAGTAATCAAATCCGCGTTCCACTGGACCGTTCTTGATCACACCATTCCAATCCACATTCTGTGCGTTGTGACCTTGAAACGGCTGATCGTCGGTCTTGGGCAGATCCAGTCCCAAGTGCCATTTGCCGATCGCTGCGGTGGTGTAGCCGTTGTCTCGCAAGAAGCCCGCAACCGTCAAACGATCCTGATCGATCAACGGCTCGTCGAAGCCGTACAACACGCTTTTCTGCAGTTTCGTACGCCAGTTGTAACGGCCGGTCAGAATCGAATATCGAGTCGGCGTGCACACCGACGAAGCGGTATGGGCGTCGGTGAAAATCATCCCCTGCCCCGCCAACGAATCAATCGCCGGCGTCTCGATCAAACCTCGTTCGGGATTCAAGCATTGCACATCACCGTAGCCGAGATCGTCTGCCAAGATGAAAATGATATTCGGTTTGGTGTTTTCAGCCGATGTGAAGCCGGCTAACAACAGAAACGAGAGAAAGTACAACGGTCGCATGGGGGTAGCACCTTGGGAGTGAAATCGTACGTATAGCCACGAGGAACTCGCCGGCTCAAAACCGCGTTTGGCGGCTGCCGGAATTCTAACACAAACGTACCGGTTGCCGGCAGTTTCTCGGCCCATACTGATCCCTTACGGTGACGAGACAACCCCATTTCGCGACGAAAGAATACCGATTTGCGACAATCTCGACGCGGGGAGCGCCGCCGGATCAGTGGATCGCGATTCACCGAGCGTTGTCGTTTTTGCCGTCGCCTTCGTAGCCTGACGGAACGCCAAACAGGACCAACACCAAGAACGCGAGACAGCGTCCCACGCGTTCGACATGGGCCAAAGAATCGAGTCCGAAACGACGTCGCTCAGCAAACGCGGATCTTGTAGCTGGACGCGTTTACCGAGATTCGAAGTAGACCGCCCTGCTCCGCTCTACCGCCAGTCAATCCGAGCTTTCTTGTTCGAAAGATCCACCCACACCGACGCGTGCTCGAACTTGCGAATCGCGGTGAGACCTCTCCACATTGCCGGACCTTGGGGTGGTCCCAACTCTCGATCAAGCTCGGGATAAGCGTCCAACATCCCGTCGGTATTGGTATATCCCCACGAATAGCAGAAGTGCGATCCCGATTGAGCCCCCACAAGAAAACACGCCAACGGAAACGTGATCCGTTCTCGTGCGAGCTGTACCAACTCCGCGTGAGGACGCCGCATCATGTCTTTATCAAGCCAATTGAAGCCCGGCCACGCTTTGAGGACCACGAATTTCCCCTTAGCCGCAGCAATCGCAATGGAATCAAGGTCCGCCTTCAAATCCTCCGGCGCAGTGGAATGGAATGCGTCGAAGTGTTCAATCATGACCCCATCCACGCCTTCCCAATCCAAGATTTCACGGTAGGACGTGGAACGCAATCCATTGACCAAGACGATCCGATCCGGCCCGAGCTTGCGTTTCGTCATGGCGATCATCTCTCGCAGTCCGTTGACAATCTCGCGGGCCTTTTCGTTGCCCACTGCAATCGCCAGACTCGGTGATAACGCCTGCGGAAGTGCATCGACGAACACGCCTCCCAGTGGTGCGGATTGATTGGCCGTGACAACCACATCAGACCACCATTGACGAAATTCCGCATTGCTGGGATCCGGACGCGGCGTACCGGACTGATGCGTGACAATCTCGCCGTTTGGTTTCCTCAACGTCCACTCGTCACGATAGGTATCAAACGAGTCGTAGCCGGGCCAGTTAATGAACGCGTTGAAGTAAAACAACACTTTCGCATCGGGATTGCGAGACACGATTCGACGTGCCGAGTCCGCAATTCCCGCCTCGGTACTGCCGTGCGGACGGACACCGTGGCTCTTTTCAAGACAAATGAAAGCGCTGTGCGATGCAGCGAAGTCGATCTCACGATCGGTCATGTCCGAGGTACGCTTCCCGAAATGAAGATTCAACGGCACGCGATCCCAATTGAAACCGGGAAAGAGTTCAGCTTTTGATCTCGAATGATCGGTCGGTTCTACAGCCCATGAAAAAGGGGCCATGCATACGAGCAAAAGCGACATTGCCAATAGACTTGCACGATGAACAGGCATTATTTCAACTCCTCCACCGTGAGGAACCCGCTGCCATCGCGGTCAAGATTGCCAAACTGCCGCGTAAAAATCGACGTGAACTCTTCGCGAGTCAACTCGCCATTCTTGTCCTGATCCGCCGTCGCGAACGACGGGTGGGCGTGTTCGTCCGAAGTCAAAACACCGTCGGCGTTCTTGTCCTTCCGGTCGAAGCCACCGATGAAATGATTGACATATTCATCCTGCGTGATGCGGCCATCCTTATCAGCATCTTTCTGGACGAATGATTCTGACGGATCGCCTGCAGCCGATTTTGACTTGGCGGGTTCATTGGTACGGGACCGCATCGCTCCGGATACCTCGGGTGCGCCGCCTTGCACCGAGAACGCCTGAGACGCAAACCCACCTTTACCCTGGCGGATCGCGGGATAACTGACTAGAAAGTCGTTCTCGTCGATGAGGTTGATGATGTAATGGGTCGTGCCCTGGGGAAGCTCCGCGGTCACTTCCATGCCATCGACCAATGCTGCGGGTGCACGAAACCACTCCTCGTACCTATCGCCACCGTTGGTGGAATAGATCAGGTCGGCACGCACAACCTTTGCACCCTTTTCGCTGTACTTGAATCGGACCGTGTCCCCTGCCCTGCTATGCGATGTAACGGTGCAGACAAGTTCTTTTCCGGGAAGTTCGTCCACGTAGTCAGGGTTGTAACTGGGATAACTCGCCTTCATTTCAGTCAACATCTCGGTCAACTTTTGATTCATCGCGTCGACTTTTTCGGGCATCGACTCGGCGAGATTATTTGCCTCTTCGATATCGACCCGTTTTTGGCCGCTACCACTCGAATCATAGAGGCGAAATAGCTCCAACTCTGGAGTCTCCGTGTTCACGTAGTCGTAATTGCGAATCAACTTGTAGTCCCCGATTCGAATCGTGCTTTCGAGTGCGACGCCGTGGGGGAAATGCCACATCATCGTGTCACGGACGTTCCCGTCGGCGTTCTTGACGAGCGTCGGGTCGGTCGGGTCTTGGATCAACAGTTGCGATAGATCGCATCCATCGAGAGGCTTGCCGTCGGGGAATGTCGAGCCGGTGAGCGACAGAATGGTCGGATAGAAATCCAGTCCGTTGATCATCACGTCTGACTGCACCCCTTGGGCAATTCCCGGCCCCGCAATGAACAACGGGACGCGGACGCCGCCTTCCTTCGCGGAGATTTTACCTCGATCCAACGGGTTGTTGTCGGTGTAGCGTTCACTTGGCCCGCCTTCCATCCCGCCGTTGTCAGAAGTGAAGATGACGTAAGTATTTTCGTTCAGCTTGTGTCCCGGCCATCGAGGATCATCGGTCTGTTCGAGATAGTCGAAAACCTGGCCAACGTAGTAGTCGAGCTCCTCCACCATCGCGCAGTAAAACGGATTCAGTTGCCCCGGGATGTCCTTCGTGTTTGTGTGACGCGGATCGACGCCCAATTTCTCCACGTACTTGTCCAGCAACGCTTTCGATCGGGTATGGATCGGCGCATGGACCAGCCACGTGGCGTAGTAAAGAAAGAACGGCTTGTCTTTGTGCTCGCGGAGAAACGCCAGCGCATCTTCGTTATTCTGATGATAGGGAAAGCCGTTCTTATCGAGACGATACGGATCATCGGGTGTGTCAGTCGCAAAACCGCTCAACCGGTCCTTCATACTCGAACGCGCCCCGCGATCCGATCTCGTGAAATCGAATCCGACATCCATCGGCTGCGGAAACGCGTTATGATTGATCGCGATATGCCACTTACCGACATGCCCCGTCATGTATCCGTTTTGCCCCAACGCCTTGGCTAGCGTCATTTCGTCTTCCGGCATCCGTCCGCTGTACCACGGATCCATCATACGAGTATTCTTGTTGCGAGCGAACGGTGGCGCACCGCCGACCACGTGCGTCTTTTGGGCACGCGCCGGATGATTGCCACTCATGATCGCACAACGACTCGGCGCACAGGTGGGAGCCGGCGAATAGGCTTGCCAAAACTGAACACCCTTTTTCGAGAACGCATCCAGGTTGGGCGTTTCCATGGGCGAAGGTTCGTCAATGTCGTAACACTTCAGGTCCTGCCAGCCGAGATCATCCGTCAGCAGCAAGACAACGTTCGGCTGCGCCGGCCGTTCGTCCGCGACCGCCCAACTGAAGGAAAACAGAACCAGTGCGAGCCCGAGAAGCTTAGTCATGAAACGACCCAACCGAATTGCTATGAAACGATGAAACAGCCAGAGCGGCTCTTCGTGACTTCGATCACGCATACCACTCTGGCGGTATGCCTCCCCTAAGAAAGACCTACCGGAAAACATCATACTCTTGGTAAACGCCCCGCATCATCGCCCCTTCACATGATGAACACGCGTGCACCGCCACCGGACGAGGCCGCAATTTGGAAAACTCGACTGTCAATTGGCGTTATCAATCGACTCGGGGGCCCATAGCGGGATGCCCTGCTCTTCATTCTGTTTGTGATAGCGAATCGCTAACGGTTGATCTTCGGGCCGGACTTTTGGCAAGTCTTCGTTGACCATCATTGGAATCACCGACTCCCACCATTGATCGTAGGCTTTACGCAGCCGATCCATGACTTCGGGATGATCTCCCGAAACATCCGTTGTCTCGCTCGGGTCAGCGGCGATGTCGTACAACTCCGAATTATTGACCAATCGCCAGCTTTGGGTACGCACACCACACTTGGTGAACTTGAAGCGATCGCGTTCTCCTGCCGGCCAGCGGCCGCAATGGACGAACAACTCACGATCCGGCCACTTCGCATTCGGATCGTTCAATAGCGGCAACAGTGATCGTCCGTCGAATTCCTGAACATCGGCTGGCAATTCCGCACCAACGAGTTCGCAGAACGTTGGATAAAGATCAACGTGGGCTGTCAACGCATCAACATCGACACCCTCGTCCAGCACGCCTTTCCAATGCCAGAACGCCGGAACGTGCGTGCCTCCTTCGTTGGGCGAATTTTTACCGCCTCTTAAGTTGGCATTGAAGTGCCGCACCTTTTTGCCGTTCAACGTTCCGCTCAAATGCGTCGCGCCGTTGTCCGTCATGAAGATGACCAACGTGTTGTCGAGGGCTTTCCACTCTGTGAGTTTGTCCATCAACCGACCAAAATTGTCGTCGATGTTCTCAATCATTCCGTATCGGCCCGCCGTTCCCTTGTCATAGCCGAGCTCAATGAAACGTCGAGTGTACTTCTCTGGAGCAACGAGCGGGGCATGCGGGGCGTTGAGTGCGATGTAGGCGAAGTACGGATTGCCGCCTTCAATTTGCGAATTGATCCACGCCAAACCCGATTGGAAAAACACGTCGGTACAGTACCCTTCCGTTTTGACAATCGTGTCGTTGTGGAGCAGAACGTTGTCGAAATACACATTCTCTTTGTTGGGCGGAAAATCACCGAGAGGCACCTGACCGATCCCGCCGGAGCCGTGGATCAAGACCTCATCGAATCCCCGGTTTCCTGGCAGATACGCCTCCTCGTCACCAAGGTGCCATTTACCAAAGATGCCCGTTTTGTATCCCGCGGTTTGAAGAGCCTGCGGCAATGTGAACGTGCTCAACGCCATCCGCTCTCGCTGCATGATCGTGTGCGTCACCCCGTTCTTAAACGGAGCCCGACCACTCATGATCGCCGCACGGGTGGGAGCGCAGGTCGGGCTCACTTGGAAGTCGGTAAACCGCGTTGATTGCGCGTAGAAGCGATCAATCTTCGGCGTCCGAACGACCTCATTTCCCATGCAAGAGAGATCCCCCATGCCTTGGTCATCGGTCATCACCAGAACGATGTTCGGGCGACTGCCGTCCATCCCTTCCGCCGCGGGAATACCGATCCCGGCAACAACAATCAACGACAACGTGTAGATAGCGAGTTTCATCTTCGAACTTCTTGTGGGGAGTGATTTGAAATTTTGCGAACGGCCTGAATCAGCCTTGGAGACAAATTAGTAATTCAACGTCGCACCTCTTGAGGGTGCCTGACGCTCGTTCTCCCACCACTCGTTTGGTCCTTCTTCCTCGATGTCATGCCAAACTTGCAAAAGAATCCGTTTCATCTCTTCCGTTTTTTCCGGCATCTTGGTGGCCAAGTCATTTTCTTCTTTCCAATCTTTCTCGATGTCGTAAAGCTGGAACTTGGTCAGCGTGTCATTGCCGATGATCTTCCAATCACCAATTCGCAGCGCGACGCGATCCGCGCCCGACGAAACGTGAGTCCGCCAAAACAGCGGAACACTTCGTTCGACCGGTTGCCCTGAGAACGCGGGCATCATGCTGACACCATCAATCGTTCGGTCAGTCGGAACAGGGATGCCGACAATGTCCAGGACGGTCGCAAAGATGTCCGAACCGATCACGGGCACATCACTGGTCGTGCCCGCTGGGATATGCCCTGGCCAACGAGCCAGTCCGGGAACTCGGATACCGCCTTCGTGCTCGCTGCGTTTACCGCCTCGCAGACCACCCGTTGTGCCTCCAAACGCCGCCACGGGTCCATTATCGGACGTGAAGAATAAAAGCGTGTTGTCGGCAACTCCCTGGGCATCCAATGCATCCATGACCATTCCCAACGCATTGTCCATTTGGGTGATATTCCCCATGTACTTTGCATTCTCATGCCCATCGTAGAGTGCCTGAAAACGCGAATCGGTGGCGATCGGCGAATGCGGTTCGTGAACCCACACCGTCATCGCAAACGGCTTGCTCGGATCATGAATATCTTTCAACCAATGCTGGGCTTCCGACGCCACGATTTGCGCCGAATAGCCCTCAATTTCGCCAACCGGTTCACCGTTGCGGACAAAGTTGTCAGGGTTCTTGTGACTCGGGCTCGCATTGTTGTGTGTGTACATCCAATAGTCGTAGCCATGATCGCCGGGCTGTGGAAAATCCGGATTGTTGAAGTGCTGTTGCGAATTGAGGTGCCACTTACCAACGTGACACGTTTCGTAACCGATTTCTTTCAACAACTCGGGGTACGTGATTTCGCTAGCTCGCAGGTGAGCTTCGTGTCTCCCCGACAAGTGTCGCCAGACGCCGTTACGATAAGGCGTACGGCCGGTCAGGATCGCTGAACGTGATGGCGAGCACACGCCACATGCCGAATAACACTGCGTGAACTTGACGCCTTCGGCCGCCAATCGGTCCATGTTCGGCGTTTGGATCAATTCATTGCCATACGTCGCAGAATCTCCCCACCCCATGTCGTCGGCGACAAAGATCACGAAGTTGGGTTTCGACGGCTTCTCAACCGGCTCATCCGCCTCCACAACCGCCGGTCGACAAACAAACACAGCCAACGCCAGCAGTGCGAAATGCAATCGCTTTAACTTCAACGCGTTCTCTTGGAGCATATTGGTAACTTTTCAAGTGGAGTGATCGGACCCGCAAGGCGGCTTTAACCAGCCGCAACGCCGCGCAAGGAAGCGTATCAGGCTATTCTAACCAACACAGCCCGTCTGTCGTCTATTTAGATGACTCGGCGACCCTACGGGGACGGCTCGCGCCGTTCCGCAAGGTCTTTCTTAGCGGTAGGGCGCGAGCCCTCCGGTTCCGGCAACCCTCAAGTTTGAGTGTGGCAAAGCACAAATGCGCGCACTAATACGTCACGTAAAACCGGACGGCTCGCGCCGTTCCGCTAAGATTTCTAACCGCACGTCGCAAGGTTTTTCTTAGCGGCAGGGCGCGAGCCCTCCGGTTCCAGCAACCCTCAAGTTTGAGTGTGGCGAAGTACAAATGCTCGCACTAATACATCACGTAAAACCGGACGGCTCGCGCCGTTCCGCTAAGTGTTCTAGCCGCAGATGGGACCGGACCGCTCGCGCCGTTCCGATAGGATTTTTTAGCGGCAGGGCGCGAGCCCTCCGGTTCCAGCAACCCTCAAGTTTGAGTGTGGCAAAGCACAAATGCGCGTACTAATACATCACGTAAAACCGGACGGCTCGCGCCGTTCCGCTAAGTGTTCTCGCCGCACGACGCGAGCCCTCCATTTCCCGCGTCCTTCAAAAGTTAACTTGAGGAACGGGAGCGTCGTCGGGTTGGCCGGTGAAGCGGAATGGATCGTCGTAACGACGCATCTCCTCAAGTAGCAGTTGCTCCATTTCCTTGAGTTTGTCGGCGTGTTTTGGATCGCCCGCGAGATCGACCTGAGTCGTGGCTGGCGTCACACCGGTCAATGCGATGACCTCGGGAGCATGGTGCTCGACCAGTAGTTCATGCGGATTCTCTGCCAAATTGAACAACTGGGTTTCGCTCACGCCGCTTTCGCTCGATTCATACTTGAGCAACTTCCAATTGCCTTTTTTGACACAGCGAATCCCGGGTTTGGCGCCGCCACAATACGCCCCGTAGAGCACATCACGTACAGCGTCTTGTTTGCCTTCGAGAACGGGTTTGAAACTGATTCCCTCACTTGTTTTCGGTGGCTCGAACCCAGCGAGATCGCAAAGCGTTGCCAGGACGTCGAGCAAGTAAATGTTTCCCGTCGAACGCGTTCCCGGCTCGATGCCGGGGCCCTTCGCGATGAACGGCACTCGCCAAGTATGCTCGTAAAGGTTCTGCTTGCCCTGCAACCCATGCCGGCCAATCGCCATGCCGTGATCGGACGTGTAAAAGATGTACGTGTTGTCCAGTTCGCCCATCGCCTCGAGTTGCTCCAACACGCGGCCGATCTGGATATCGATGTTTTCGCTGCAGGCAAACTCGCGGCCGAGTTCGTTGCGGATCGTTCGCTCGTCGCGGTTGCGCCACACGCCACTAACATTCACTTCATCACGTACGTTCATGTCCGTGTTGTCGAACGGATGAGCGGGAAGATAGTTTGGAGGTAGGGCCGGTTGGCTCGGATGCGATGCAGGTAATTTCTTTTTATCTCTGTGATTCACCGCGCCGTATTTGGCGAGTAATTCGGGCTTGCCGTCACGAGTATCATGCGGATGCGAGAAACCGAAATAGATGAGAAACGGATCTTCGTCGGACGATGCCTTGCGGTCATCGAGGTAACTGAGCACCTGTTCGGCGTGCCAAGCACTCTCGGTTTCGTCAGTCCCACCCCGCTTCACCGCGTCACGAACAACGGTAAAAAGCGCATTGGCGGCCGCGTAGCTGTTTCCTCTCTTGCAGGTCCGCATCGTGTCGTAACCGGCAACGTTGAAGACCGCCGCCATCGTGTGGCTGGGCAAGTCAGTCGGGACATATTTCGGATCAGCCGACAAGACGCTTCGTCCAGGAGTCGTCTTATCGGGAATGTGCCACAACGTCCGTCCCGACATGATCATGTGACGCGACGGAGTGCAAACGCCGCCCGCCCAAGCTCCCATCTGGTGAGCTCCATCGAACACCATGCCTTCGGCCGCGAGTCGATCGATGACCGGTGTCTCGAGCGTGGAATCCGGATTGTAGACCTTCAAATCGAACGGCGATTGATCATCAACAATGACAAATAGAATGTTAGGACGGTCCGCCGCCTGCGTCGTCGAAGCCAGTGCAATCCCAAAGGCTGCAAACAGGAGAACTAGGCTTTTCATAGTTTTACGTCCAATTGCTGTGTTTTCTAAATGAGTTGTGCTGATCGATCTGCGTTGATGAGCGCACACCGACTCCCATGTGATCGCGTCCGCGACCTCGGCGCGAGATCAATCCTATTTTCTTACCGTTTCGTCTTCGCCGGGCGTTTTTGCTGCCCGCTAGACGGAACGTTCTCAATCTCGGTTGAAAGCGTTCGGCGCGTCGCACCGAACGATCGGGCGTTGGCGCCGAATCGATCGTGGTCACCGATATCATTCTTCGCATGCTCAGCGATCTTCATCAGCTCGGCCGCTCGCTCGGGATTCTCGGCGAACACATTGGTGGTTTCCCCAATGTCAGCCTCCAAATCAAACAGCAACGCATGCTTGATACGGCTTGTGTCGGCAGGCAACGCATGCGGCTTCCATTTGACCGCGATACTGTTGCTGGTCGGTTCGGTGTGCGGGAGCATTAGCTTCCACCGACCCGATCGAACTCCGCGGAGACAATCGTGCTGGTAGTAGAAGTAGTTACGATCCAGGGATTCCAACTCGCCGTGCATCAAGGCTGAGATATCCACACCGTCAATCACGCGATCACTCGGTAGTTCGCCGCCCGTGAGCTTGGTAATTGTTGGCATCATGTCGATGGTCGCGGTCACGGCGTCGCACTCACTTCCCGCTGGGATCCGGCCCGGCGCCCGCATCACGCAAGGCACACGCAGCCCGCCTTCCCAACACGTGGTTTTGGCTCCACGTAGTGGTGATGCATGCCCGCCGTTTTTCTTCTTGATCCACCACGGACCGTTGTCACTGGTGAAGATGATGTACGTATTCTCGTCCAGCCCGAGTTCTTTGACCTTGTCGAGCACACGGCCGACGTTGAAATCGATTTCCTCGATCACGTCGCCGTAAAGACCGCCCGCCGACTTCCCCGCAAACTGCTTCGAGACCGCCAACTTAACGTGAGGCATGGTGTGCGCGAGATATACAAAAAACGGCGACTCCTTGGTTTTTTCGATGAACGCGATCGCGTTGTCGGTGTAGCGACGGGTGAGTGTCGACATGTCCGCATTTTTCTCGACCATCTCCGTGTTGTGCATCAGGTTGACTAAGCGGTCATTGCTAGTCGGCGTACCAAAGTACTCGTCAAATCCCTGAAACTTCGGCAGCAGCTCGGGCTTGTAGTCTGTTTGGCTGTGCCCAGCGAGATCCCATTTTCCGAATGCGGCGGTTTGGTAGCCTTGCTCTTTCAACACTTCCGCAATGGTCACTTCGTTGAGATGCAATTCGGGATGAATCGAATCGGGATCGGCATGTCGAGCATGCCGCAGCGGGTAGCATCCCGTCAACAAAGCAGCCCGCGACGGCCCACACACGGTTTGGGCGTAGAAGCTGGTAAACCGCATCCCCTCCTCCGCCATCCGATCGATGCGAGGCGTCTTGATATCGGGTGAGCCAAAACAGCCTAGATCCTGGTAGCCCTGATCGTCGGTGAAGATGATGATGAAGTTTGGCCTGTCGGCACGAACTCCCTCCGCGAGGCTGTCACTTCCATTCGCAAACGAACGCAGCGTTCCGGCGAACAACGCTATCGCGATAATGAGATACTTCATTGGCTACGTTTCCTTTTTCTGTTTGCTCCCTGCGACGGTTTTTTCGATTCAGGGTGCCGCTTTAAGTGCTCTTCTTTGATGGTCGCTCGTGTTTCCGCATCGACCGTTTGCCAGTCTTTTCCGTTGCTGATGATCGGTGCACCAGAAACGGCGGAACCCGTTGGCCGCTGACCACTGCCCCGCTGCATGTATTCCCCGAGTTCTTTACGGGTATTGTCAGCCATGCGAACCATCTGTTGCACAATCTCGGGGTTTTCGGATGCAACGTCTTTTGACTCGTGCAGGTCATTCCGAAGGTTGTAGAGCACTGGTGACTTTACGTTGACAAGCGCTTTGTTCTTGTCCCACCAAGGAATTTGCTGACCCGTGCGCGGCAGATGCAATTTCCAGTCGCCGTACCGAACCGCTTGCAGGTTCTCGCAGTTGTAATAGAAAAACGGCTGGGTTTCCGGTCGGGTCAATGCTTTGCCATCGAGCAGCGGCATGAGACTCACCCCGTCAAACTCGCGATCGGCTGGAAGCGGCTCGCCGATGATCTCGGACAAGGTTGGAAACAAATCCATCGCAACGACTGGCGTTTCAGATTCGACACCTTGGTCAATCGCGGCGGGCCAGTGAAAGATGAACGGCACGCGATGCCCGCCTTCGAGTGAGACATACTTGGTCCCACGATACGGCTGTGCGTATTGTTGCTTCAACGGACCGTTATCTGACGTGAAGATAACGATCGTGTTATCAGCAATGCCCGCATCCTCGAGTGCCTTCATCATTTCGCCGACACCCCAGTCGAGTTCCTGGATCACGTCGCCCCGCACACCGTCCATGGACGAGCCGACGAAGTCCTTTCCGGCTTGATAGGGCGTGTGCGGATAGTTGTGTGCAAAGTAGAGGAAGAAGGGCTGACCACCGTGTTCTTTGATGATTTTGGTCGCCCGCTCGGTGTACAACGTAGTTAACTTAGCCAGCGGCGTGCTCGTGTAAATCAGTTCTTCGCCATCAAAAAACTCCGCGGAATGCCCCACGTTACTGGGCATTCCGTAGTAGTGATCAAAACCCTGCAGCAAGGGATGAAATTCCGGTTCGTTCCCGAGATGCCACTTGCCAATCATGAAGGTCTGGTAGTCCTGGTTCTTGAACTGCTCCGCCAACGTGATTTCATCCGGATGAAGGCCGAGAAACCAGTGTTCCTCCCGGTTCTCGTTGATGCCCATGTAGAGACCGCATCGCTGGGGATACGCTCCCGTCAAGAACGCCGCCCGTGACGGCGAGCAGATCGAGGCACCAGTATGGAAATCCGTAAATTTGATCCCCTTGTTGGCCAACGCATCAATGTTCGGCGTCTTGACCTTCGTCGCCCCGTAGCAACTGATGTCGGAAAAGCCGAGGTCATCCGTCAAGAAGAAGATCACGTTGGGGCGTGAGTGAGTTTGGCCGTGGCTAACGCGAGCGTTTTGGACATGGGCCAGCACGCAGGCCAGCAGAATAACGAACAACATTCTCATCGTGTTTTCGCCTTACGATTGCGTGGTCTGCCTGGGTCGATTTTTCCGGAATACGTCTTCAAGAGCATTTCCATCTCTTGCACGATTTCAGGATATTCACGATAGAGATTTTTGGTCTGATAGAGATCATTCTCTAAGTCATAAAGTTGTGCTGGGGGAGCGTTGGGCTTGATTTTGCCGTTCTCGATGTCGCTGTTCACGCTACCAGCAAAGGCGGCCGCCGGCGGTCCACCCCAGGCGTGTTGGTTGGGCTTCGATCCGTTAAAACCGCCGCTGCCTCGCCCACTGATATACATCCACTTGCCTTTGCGAATCGACAAGTTGGTGCTCTTGTGGGGAGCTAGAAGCAGTTCCGATCGAAGTGGCTCGGTAGGATTCCCGACAAACGCCGGCAGCATGTTGATGCTGTCTTTGTCCTGCAACTTACTGGCGTCTTGATCGGTCAATGCCATGAACGTCGCGAGCATGTCGACGTTGCAAATCAATTGGTCCGATTTGCTGCCTGCCTCGATCTTTCCGGGCCACTTCGCGATCATGGGAACGCGATGGCCGCCCTCCCACGCACCGAACTTGAAACCCAGTAAGTCACCATTGATTCGGTGCCCCGCCTCCATCGCGATCCGTCCGCCGTAGTTCAGCATGCCTCCGTTGTCGCTGGTAAAGATCACGAGCGTGTTATCACTAAGCCCGTTGTGCTCGAGACTGGCTAAGATTTCACCGACCATCCAATCCAACTCGTGGATGTAGTCTCCATAAAGTCCGCACTGGCTCGTGCCCTTGAAACGCGGTGCGGGAGTGAAAGGATGGTGAATGTTGGTTGTGGCGAAGTAGAGGAAAAACGGGTTGTCCTTATTCTGCGAAATCCAAGACACCGCCTTTTCGGTTAGCAGCGTCCCCGTTTTTTCATCATCGTAAATTTTGTGAGCGGCTAGGGCCCCCGTAAACTTGTTTGGCCCCTTCACCGATGCTTCTTCGGGGAACCTCGGTGTTGGTGATGGCGGCACGCCCGCCTTTAAGGGATCCGCCGGATCGTATCCGACAATCGTGTCGTTCTCGACATACACAAACGGACTTCCGCTATTCACCAACGGAACTCCAAAGTAGTAGTCAAAGCCCACTTCGTTCGGGCCCGGAGTCAACGGAACGCTCCAGTCGTTTTTGCCTTCGCCAAAACCGAGGTGCCATTTTCCCAGACACGCCGTCGAATAACCCTGGTTCTTAAACACCTTGCCGATTGTCGGCGTGTCCGTATCAATGATCAGCCCTGAGAACGGCGAAAGCGGCCCCCAGACTCCTTTGCCGTTGAGTGCTCGGATCGGATATTCACCAGTCAGCAACGCGTAGCGAGAGGGCGTGCAAACCGCGGACGCTGAGTGAGCATCCGAAAACATCCTCCCCTGGGTAGCAAGACGATCGATGTTCGGCGTTTGCACCTTAGTCGCGCCGTAACAACCTAAGTCGCCATACCCCAGGTCGTCAGCAAAGATGAAGACGACGTTGGGAGGCGGCGGCGTGTCCGGTTCCGACTGTTTTGATTCCGCATTCGCTTTAACACCGACGAATGACTGAGCAAATATCAGGAGGGTGAAAACACAGGCACGCCTGGCAAAAAACATATCGTCTCGTGGGGAATCAGAGGGATTATTCAGCTGGGGTTGACCATCGAATATTAACGATTATCTTCAACGATTTCTCGGAGTCGAGAACAAATCACGCCATGGCAGTAGCGAATTGCGTCATCGTAATGGTAATCGGAGAGATCGACCTCAGTGCACCCGTTCGAACCGGATCGACTTCAGACTGGCCGATTCCAGATTGCCTTCTAAACACGTCACGGCGACTTGGTATCTGCCGGGCTGGGGAAAATGGATCCAGCCGATCGAGAATTCTTGATAGTTATGCGACGAGTTCTGTTGGTTCTGAATGTGCTCGCCGCCAACGACATCGACGGCCCAAACCAATCGGCCTTCACCCGCATAAGTAAGTCCCACGTCGTAATCACCGGGTGTCAGGACATCGACTTCCCATACAACTTTTGCGTCTGGCCGCCAGCCTCGGGCGGGATATTCGCAAACCCATTCGCCGAACTTTTCCATCCAACGATGCTTGACGATCTTGGCTCCCGTCGCGGTTGAGAACTCGGCGAGAATCTCAGTCGCGGTATTCGGGTTGAGGCCAAACGTCGGATCGACTTCCGGTTCACCTTCGAGTTTGACTTCGATTACCGAAACAAGTTTCTCGGGAGCGGTGGCTGGCAATTCAAAAACCGACCATCCATCTTGAGTCGTATGAACCACGGGGCGGGCAGCGTCTCCTTCGAGCAGGCTTGCGGACTCGATGCGTGTCTTCAGGCCGGGAAGGTACAGTTTCCCAGATTCAGGCCAATCGAAAACGGACAGGAACAACCGATTTCCTTTGATCGTGACGTCACCCCAAGGCAGTGCATGCTCCCACGGCGATGCGTCGGTACCGTAGACGACCTGCGGATAGCGATGGATCCACTTGCCGGCTTCACTCAATGCATACGCGGCTCGCTGCGGAACAGCCCCCGTGCCGCTTGGGCCGATGTTGAGCATGTAGGTTCCGCCACGGCCAACGCAGGTGATCAACCGTCGCAAAATCTCGCGCGGGGTTTTCCATCGTTCGTCGTACCAAGCATAGGCCCACGAATCGTTGGTCGTATCAACGCTTTCCCACATCCCTTCGACGTTGTGATGTGGAACCTCCATGTCGCCGAGCGTTTGGTAATCACCAAGATCGTGACCGGCGCGTCCGGAAACCAGGGCCCTTGGTTGGTTTTTGCGGACAATGTCGACGAGCTGCTGCACGCATTCTTTCGGCATGCCGCCCGGCGTGTCGAACCAGATCAGCTCGATCGGGCCGTACTGCGTCGTCAGTTCTTCGACCTGCGGCACACACTTCTTGGTGAAGTAATCTTCAAACGTCGCAGGCTTGCCCTCGGCATCCACCTCGGGACCTTTTCGACCACCGGGGAACGTCCAATCTTGACTGTGCGAGTAATAGAAACCAAACCCGAGGCCCGCCTCACGGCACGCGGAAGACAACTCTTTCATCGGATCGATCTTCCAAGGTGTCGAATCAACGATATTGAAGTCACACGCTGCCGAATCGTACATCGCGAAGCCATCGTGATGCTTGGCCGTGATGACGATGTACTTCATGCCCGCGTCTTTCGCCAACTTAACGATCGCCTTGGCATCAAACTCGGTCGGATTGAACGTCGCCGCGAGCTGCTTGTACTCTTCCACAGGAATACCGGCCATTTTCGGATCCATGATCCATTCGCCGATCCCGTAATACGTCTTTCCATTGACCTGATTTCCCAACTGGGAATAGAGGCCCCAATGGATGAACATCGCGTAATTGCCTTCATCAAACAGCTCTCCACGCTGGGCGTCTTCAGCCCGGAGCTTGACCGTGGTCGCTCCCCACATCGCATCCATTTCTTCCGCGTGAAGGCTCCCCGTCAACACGGCGACTGAGAGAAATACAGCCAAAGTCTTCATCATTTCTTTTTCCGGTTCTTTGAAAGGGCGTTTTTGCTGGGAGCTTGCGGTAGTCCGCTCTTCCAAGCGTTGAGTTTTTCAGACAACTGCTGCACGATCTCGGGATGCGAGTCGGAAACGTCTTTGGTTTCCGCCCAATCGTTCACCAAGTCATAAAGCTCCAGTTTCTGTTGGTCAGGACTGACAAGCAGTTTCCAACGTCCGTCCTGAATTCCCAATGTGGGCCAAGTGAATTCCTGTCGGTCGCCGCCTTTCCACTCCCAATAGATGGGCTTGGTTCGGACAAACGACTCCCCTTTGAACGCAGCCAGCACGCTTTCGCCATCTGGCTGATAATCATCCGGCAATGGGGTCCCGGTGACATCCAGGAAGGTCGGCAACAGATCAACCGCCGTCAAAACCGAGGTCGTGTCGGTCTTACCGGCGGGCACGACGCCTGGCCAACGGACGATAAAGGGGACACGGATTCCACCTGAGAACAATGAGCGTTTCCGTCCTTTGAGTCCGCCGGTCTCGCCGACCGAGTAGTAGCCACCAAGTCCCACTTTCGTCTTGTCATGGAATTTGTGTTCTTCTCCTCGGGTCACTTCCGGGCCGTTGTCGGTGGAGAACACGACGAGCGTGTTCTGGTCGATGCCCAACTCTTTGAGCAACGTCAGGATGCGACCAACACCTTCGTCGCCCTCGGCAATGACGGAGGCGTAAACTCGTTCCTGCTCATCCAGATATTTGAATTTCTCTAGGTATTTTTCTTGCGGGTAGTGCGCCAGGTGGGCTTCGTGAAGCCACAGATTCACAAAGAAAGGCTGCTCGTGAAACTCTTTGATGAACTCGACCGCATGGTCTACCGATTCGAGACCGCTTTTCTTGATCTCGTTCTTTCCTGAACCATTGAACGTCGCAAAGCGGTCGTAGCCGTACGCGTCTTCGGTTGGGGAGTCCGCGACACTGCCCAAGTGCCATTTGCCGAAATGGCCGGTTTTGTAGCCGGCTTCCTGTAGCATGCGTGGCAGCATCGGAGCCTGAGGATCGAGCCAATCGGGCATCCCACGGTTGATATGAGCTCCAATGCTCTGGAAATGCTGGTGAACACATTGCCGCGCCGGAAACTGCCCTGTCATCACCGCAACGCGGCTCGGCGAACACACCGGACTGTTGACGGTGAAGTTGGAGAAATCGATCCCCTCACTTGCCATCCGATCCAAGTGCGGAGTCTGACAGAATGTGCTGCCGTGGATTCCCAAATCGCCATACCCCCAATCGTCAGCAAATATAAATACGATATTGGGTTGCGGTGGCGCCGCGTCGGCGATTCCCGCCAGCGAGACCAGCAAACCGATGAGGAGCGCCAATTTGATTTTCATGTGGTTTTTAGGGGTTTGAAGACTTGCGCACCGCGACTGAAAACACAGGGAGGTGCTTTCTGGGCAATCACCACATCATCGCACGGCATCGCCCCCGCGGCTCCCCGTACTCGCGATACGAGGCATTTTATTTGCCCTAAGAAGAATGTCTGTCGTCTAAATGGACGACAGCAACGGGAAGCTCACCACGTCGGTGCGGTGAGGTGGAGCGAGCCTATCTCCACACGACACGAGATTCTGGGAGAACCAGCCCAGTGTTGGGTTACAGCAAGAGAACCCAACGGCGAATTCTAAATCAAAGCGCCGGATTGCGGATCACAGCGGGGCGACTGCATCGCCGGCGGTTGCCAACGCCCCCAGATCATAACTGCCGCCTTTTTCGGTCGCGAGCTTGAGGACTTGGTCCCGATAGCGGACGGTGCAGGGCAGGCCGGTCTTCGAACGTAAAGTCCCCGAAACCAACTCGCCGTCTTTCCACTGCATATCCACCTCGAAGCCGCCTCGCGCGCAAAGGCCCGTCACGGCCCCATCGGCCCATGCCTCCGGCAGCACCGGCAAGAGTTCGATTTCGCCAGTGTGAGATTGCAGAAGCATTTCAGCCATCCCGGCGGCGCCACCGAAGTTTCCGTCGATCTGGAAGGGAGCGTGCTTGTCGAACAAGTTATTGTAGGTCGACTTTTTCAAAAGCATCACGAGGTTCTCGTGCGCGTTATCCGCGTCCTTGAACCTTGCCCAGAAATTGATGATCCACGCTCGACTCCACCCGGTATGCCCACCACCGGAAGCAAGCCGGGTGTCGATCGACTTGCGCATCGCCGCCATGTACTCAGGCGTATCGGTTTGGTTGTACTGCCGTCCCGGATACAGCCCATACAAATGCGAGATATGCCGGTGCCCAGGCTCTGGCTCCGCAAACTCTTCGGTCCATTCCATCAGTCGCCCGTCGGATCCGATTTTCGGCATCGCGAGCTTATCGAGTGCTTGCTGAACATCTTGGGTGAACGCGTCATCAATCCCAAGAATTTCTGCCGCCTCCAACGTATTAGAGAACACATCCCAGATGATCTGCTGGTCCATCGACGGCCCCATCGTCAGGTTGCTCTTCTCTTTCGTTCCAGGAATGAAGAACTTATTTTCCGGCGAAGTGCTTGGTCCTGAAACCAGTTTTCCGGTCTTGGGGTCTTCGACCAACCAATCCAGAAAGAAGAGCGCCGACTCTTTCAGGATCGGGTAGGCCCGCTCTTCGAGGAACTTGCGGTCTTTGGTGAAGCGGTAGTGCTGCATGAAATGCCGTGTGCACCAAGCCCCGCCAACGACCCACTGGCCATACTGAGCCATCCCGAACGGAACCGCAGAATGCCAAGCATCGGATCCGTGCCCAGCCAGAAATCCGCGACAACTGTACAGATCACGCGCCGTTTTTTGACCCGATGGCACCAAACGCTCGATGTAGTCCATGAACGGTAAATGGCATTCAGAGAGGTTGGTCACCTCGGCCAGCCAATAGTTCATTTGCATGTTGATGTTGATGTGGTAGTCCGAATTCCACGGCGCCTGCATGTCCTTGTTCCAAACGCCTTGCAAATTGGCGGGCATCGTTCCGGGACGCGATGACGTGATCAGCAGATACCGTCCGTACTGAAAAAACAGTGCCTCGAAATTCGGATCGATCTTGGTCGACCTCGGATTCCGGTAACCTTCCAACCGGCTGAGCGTGTCTTCGGATGACGGCTCTCCGAGATCGAGCGACACGCGTCGAAAGTACTTCTGGTGCGACGCGATCGAATCGGCCTTGAGCTGTGAGTACGCCTTCTCTGTGGCGGCCACCTCCACTTTGGCACAGACAGCCTCGAGATCATGCGTGAAAGGATTTGCCGTGTCGTCGCGGTTGTAATCAGTTGCCGCCGTGACGTAGATCACCGCCGAATCGGCTCCGCTTACCGAAACGCCGCTGTTCTGTGTTGTGGTGGAGCCATTTTCAGCCACCACCTTATAGCGGCTGGCAAACTTGACTCCCAAATGCTTGTCGCCGTGGGACGCTTGACCGGTTGCAATCAACGTATCGTTGCCCGAGGGGGTGACCGAAAAGATGCCTTCGCGATTGACCCGCATGGCAAATGACAACGCCCCCGGATTGTCCGCTGCGAGACGCACGACGACCACATCGTCCACCGGACTGGCGAACACTTCCCGCGTGAAAGTGACACCATCGACTTCATAGACCGTGGTCGCGACGGCGGTATCCAGATTCAAGTCACGACGATACCCCGATGCCTTCGCAACATCCCCGAAGTCCAGAACGAGTTCACCGAGCGGCTGATAGCTGCGTGGGCTGATTCGCGGCGACATCACCGACTGCTGCAGTTTCTGAGCCTCGGCATACTGACCGGCAAACAGCAACCGCCGCACCTCTTGGATCGTATCACTGACGTTTTCTTTCACCACGGGAACAGGTGGCCCAGCCCAGATGGTGTCCTCGTTCAACGTGATCCGCTCTTTCGATACGCCGCCGTAGACCATCGCTCCCATGCGACCATTGCCAACCGGCAGAGCATCTTCCCACACCTTGGACGGTTGGTTGTACCACAAGGACAACGGCTCCGATGGCGGTTGGTTCAGCGGCAGCACACCGGCTGCTTCCTTGTAATTGAAATAACCCCTGTTCTGAGCGTGTGTCTGAACGGCGGCACAAAGTACCAAAACCAAACCGGCGATCATTTGCTTTTTCATTGTCTATCTCAATGCGTAATCCATCATGAAGTCGGTAATGCATAGCCTGTGCAAACACATCCGGCTAGCCTTCGCACGCGTTCTCCGTCCTCTGACGAATCATTTGGCGTTATTTCGGCCTAACGGAAAATCGGCATGCCTTCCCGCAGCCACCCATCTGGGCAGTTCGATGCAACCGCGTTCAGCGAAATGTCTCGCAGATCGTCGCCTTTGCCTCCCGCGGCGGAATCAAGGGAGCGTGTCGAGCGATGGCCAAATCGAGGGATTCGTGTGTGGCGGAAACATGGATGATAGCCCAACCTGGCACCGTCGCGTGGAAATTATTCCCGGCCGACCGATGGCACGTGATCGGCGAATAACTCGACCGCGCGATCGACAATTTCACCACATGAGGGCGCAGGTTTGGGCAATCGCAATTTGCGTGGTGTGGTTACTTGATCAAGCCGACTTTTGACAAATCCAACGGCACGATACCGAGTTTGATGGCGGGCGAGTTTGGCTGCAAACGAAAGTCGCCATTTTCCGGATCCACAAACAAAGGATCTGCGGCGATGCTGTGGGCGTCCACTCCATCGGCTTGCTGCTTGCTCAGCATCGTGTCGGCCAAGCTTGGATCGGCTTTGCAGTAATACACGTTGTAATCGCAGTCAGCATCCTTCGAATTCGCCAACGCCCTGCCCCTGCGGTCCTCACTCACTCGCCCGTTCCCTGGTGGCAGTTCGTCGATGAAGGTACAAGTCGTTGTCGGCGAATAGAAGATATTCCGTTTGATCGTGGCACCTGTCAGAGGCCCTTCACGGACCGCCAGATAGTAGCCACGCGGCGGAGCGATGATGTCCGCGACAATATTGTTTTCGCACCGCGTGTTCAACTTCAACATGATGCCTTGCGAGGTGCACTTGTAGATCAAGTTGTCCGCGATCAGCGTGTCCATCTGGCCGCCGTCGGTTCGTATCGCACACTGCATAATCATCGGAGCCACCATGTGATGAACATAGTTACCCCGGATCACATTGCCGGCTCCAGCGCCACGGATGTATATCGCGTTGCCGTCGCCCAACATTTCCATCGCATGATGGATCTCGTTGTACTCGATGGCGTTGTTGCGGGTGTGCAGGTATGGACGGACATCGTCGAGCGTCGGCTTCTTCGGCAACCCCACAATTTCATGCCGCCTGATCGTCCGGCCGAGTTCCCGGCCATTCTTCGTAAAGAAATCTGTCATGCACCCCGACACGATGATGGACGTGTATGGAGTATGGTGCACCAAGTTATTTGCGACGCGATTC
This sequence comes from Aporhodopirellula aestuarii, assembly GCF_023701485.1. Lineage (GTDB taxonomy): Bacteria > Planctomycetota > Planctomycetia > Pirellulales > Pirellulaceae > Rhodopirellula > Rhodopirellula aestuarii. The sequence continues at coordinate 75,839 of NZ_JAMQBK010000013.1, read as the reverse complement.
TCACCACTTTGCCATACCATGATTCCCGGCGAATGGGAATAAATTTGACCGGTGTGGTGGATGTGGTTGTTGGAGACGAGATTGTTCTTGTTGACGTCTTTGGTTCCCGGACCGTAGCCACACAGCAGAACGCCTGCGCCTCCCATGTGCTCGATCACGTTGTCGACGATGCGATTTTGCTGGCCATGCAGATCCACCCGAATCGCCCCACTTCCGCTATGAGCGAAATGACACTTTTCGATCGTGCAGTTCTCCGTGCCACGTAGTCGAACGAGCGCATTGGCTTTGTCATGCATGTCCCAGTCATGCTGCAGACCGGCGTCATCGCTCGATATCAGATAGCGGTCACCGTGCATGAACGAGAGGCCTCGAAAGCACAGGTTTCGCACCGGCGAGTCGTGGGGGCCTTCCTTGTCGATATCACCCTCGACTCGAATGAACTCGATCAACTGCGGAGCGACAACCGGCGACTTGCCCCGCAGCCAAAGGTACAGCTTGCCTTGTTTCGTGTTGAGCACCCACTCGCCGGGAGTGTCGAGCTCTTCTAACACGTTCTCTACCCAGCACGACTCGGTGTCCTTCAAAAAATGCAATCGGTTCATCGCGTACGTCGCATCAATCGACGTGTTCGCGATCTGCGCGGTCTCATCGACCGAGACCAGCGGCAGAACGTTCACAATCCAAGCGTGATGCGGACGCACGATGATTTCGACGTCCTCCACGTTTGACCAGTTTCTCAACCGACCCTTTGGAAAATGAAGCTTATTGCGACTGCCTCCCTGAAGCGGAATGAAGCCGGTTGATCGTGCCCGCGGGAGCATCCCTTCGGAATCGTAGAGCGTCCGAAATTGGCCGGAAACATCTGCTTCCCAAACCTTTCCGATCGCCTCGCTAGGCAGCCCAGGTAGGTCGCCGGTCACTTTGCGCCAATCTTTGATTTCCTGTCCCGAGCTAAACACCGGCGTTTCGTCGGGATAGGCGCCGTAGGTGATTGTTGAGTCACCCTGCGGCGCATCATTCGTTCCGAAGACAACGGGTTGCGTTAGCTGATAGGTGCCGCCTCGAATCAGCACGGAGATATCGCTCTGTTTGCTCTTCTTGAGTTCACGGACTGCATCCCGGGCCCGTTCCAACGTCGCAAACGGGCCATCGTTTCGCTGATCGTTGAGGTCTGGCAATGTTCCTGACCAATCGTCAGAGCCCTGGGGCGAAACATAAAAATCGGCGACCGGTGCTGCCGCAACACACGGATTGCAATTCGTGCCCACAAAGAGCACCACGAAAATCAACGCAACGATCGTGTGCTTCATCTGTTTGACTCGAGAGCTCTTCATCACAACACAATTCCAAGAAGGATAGGTTTGCCAGTGCTTTCTCAGCACTGAAAATAGGAGTCAGACGGGACGTCTTGCGCCGTTCCGCTACGCTTTTTGCGAGAGCACGCGAGCCCTCCGGTTCAGGCCCGCCCAAGTTCAGCTTGAACGAAGCACTCGTATCACCAACGCACAACAAAATCCGAGCGTTCCATTTCAACTGCCGAACGCAACAAACACTGCAAGATGACATGCTTGCCAAAGTAGCCAGCGAAACGCATGGCGGGCAGGGCAAAGTCGCCCTCGGATCAATTCACCGATAGGCACCACTACTGCCCTCCAATGCAAACATCCTAACCATCAGCGGGTGTGGTGTCTGTCATCCGTTCGGATGACATGGGTTGCGATTCTTCCGATACAATAACCCGATGGATCATTACTTTAAAACGTTTTGGCCGCTGATCATGGTGTTTGCTTGCGCAGGATCTGCGTTTGCCGCGGACACCCGAGATGCCCACGTGCGGCTGAAGCAACTTTCGCTCCCCGAGCTCCAACACCGGCTCGTCGAGATCGATCGCCGACTCGAATGGCTCGCCACGTTTAGCCTGCGAAGCGGAATCGGCGTCATCGGATACCGCTCCGATTGGCGAGGCGTCCCCGATCGAGGGGAATGGATTCAGATTGACTTCGACCAAGAGCACCCGATCGATGAAATCGTCCTGGTTCCGAACCTGTGGCGTGACACCGACAAGGGGTTCCAATCCGATGGGTTTCCTCAATCGCTCCGGATCGTCGTGGGCACCGCAAACGATCCCGAAGGAACCGTGATCGCCGAGTACGGCCAAGACGATCATGTTCAGCCGCGGATCGGTCCACTCGTCGTTCCGATCAAACGGGTCATCGCGTCTTGGGTCCGAATCGAAGCGACGCAGCTATCAAGGAGGGCGTTCGATGGCGAACACGTTTTCCAGCTCTCCGAAGTATTCGTTTTCAGCAAAATGGAAAACGTCGCGTTGCGGCAAGAGGTGAAGGCGTCCTCGTCGTCCATCGATCGTGTCGGCGCTTGGGCTCCGCGTTTCATTGTCGACGGGCATACACCCTACCTGATGGATTCATCCGAAGGGTCTCAAAGCCGCGCGTACGTGAGTCGGTTTGGCGAACAACCGATCCTGTACCTCGACTTGGAATCCGAACAGACAATCTCTCGGATTCACTTGCACGCCGTAGACCAAGACGACACGGTGCCGCAAGCGTACGCGGGTGACCTCGGCATCCCCAATCGTCTCAAAATTGAGGGTTCCGATCAGCAGGATTTTTTGAATCCCGTCACATTGCTCGATTATCAGCGGACGAACATCAACGACATCGGTCCGATCATGATGTGGCGAATCCCCGAAACCACCTGTCGCTACGTGAGATTGATCGCGGCCGAACCTCAAGCATCGGAACTCGGTTCACCGTTGGTCAGGCCACAACGTGATATCCGGATCGGGTTTGCCGAAATCGAGCTCTATTCGGAAGGAAAGAATGTTGCGTTGGGTAAACGTGCCTTCGCGGACTATCAACCTACCGTCCGTGAACGATCCTTCTCCGCGCTAACGGACGGCGAAAACCTGTTTGGCGAGATCCTGCCCATACGCACCTGGTTGAGCGAACTGGCCGAGCGGCACGACCTTGATCGATTGCGTCCGCTCGTGGTCGCCGAATTGAATCGTCGCTACGCACGACAACGGGATCAACTGACATGGGTGACTTGGTTGGCCGTGTTCCTGGCCGTTGGAATCGGAGTGACGTTCTTGATTGACCGAATCATTCGCATGCGTCAATTGGCTGAATTGCGATGCCGATTTGCCGCAGATCTTCACGACGAACTCGGAGCCGACTTGCACGTGATCGGGCTTTTGAGCGACCTCGCACGAACCGCAGTAGGCTCGCCCGAAAAGCACGAATCCATTCATCAACGAATTCGGGTCATGACCGAACGTTCCGGTGACGCAGTTCGATACTGCATCAACATGCTGGAAGCCAAGGGGCTCTATGGCGACCTGCTGGATGACATGCGACGATCCACGGACAGAATCATGGCAGACTTTGAAGGCGAATTCACGTTCGAAGACGATGCCGAAGTACTACGTGGATTAAAGCCTCGCACACGAGCGGATTTGTTTCTGTTCTACAAGGAATGCCTCGTTAATATCAGCCGTCATAGCAACGCGACGCATTTCAATTCCAAATTAACCGCGCACCCCCATGAAATCCGTTTGGTCGTTTGCGACGACGGACACGGACTCGCGGACGCACAGTTCGACGCAGTCCCCTCCTCGTTGGCACGACGGGCAAAACTGCTCGGGGCAAACGTCTCCGTCCAACATCCCGAAGGAGGAGGAACGTGTATCACTCTCAAAATGAAAACTCGAAAATGGGGCTTCCGCAAATAGCGATCAGGCGATGAACAAAACAATCACAGTCATGTTGGTGGAAGACCACCCCGAATATCGCGACGTCATTGACCTTGCTCTTAGCGACGAACCGGATATCGAATTGATCAACCAGGTCGGCTCATCCGAGCGTGCGTTGCAAGTCCTGCGGAACCCCTTATTCGACACCACCCCCGACGTAATCTTACTCGACTTGAATCTGCCTGGACGCTCCGGGGTGGAAGCACTTCCGTCGCTGCGAGCCAGTTGCGCCCACGCCAAAATTATCGTGTTGACTCAATCCAATAACGAGGCCGACGTGATGCGGTCCATTCAAGCGGGTGCCTCCGGATACTTGCTCAAATCGTCGACGGTGAACCAGATCGTCGAAGCAATACGAACCGTAGCGGAAGGAGGTGCATTGTTGGGCAGCGGAGTGGCGAAGTACATTCTCACGTCGCTGCAGACGCGGTTGCCAACCGAGGAACTTCACGACTCCCTCTCGCAGCGTGAACTTGAAATCCTCACCTTGCTCGGTGAAGGGCAACAAAAAAAAGAAATCGCGACTCATCTGGACATCAGCATCACGACCGTTGCCACCTACATCCGCCGTATCTACGAAAAACTCGACGTGCAAAACGCGCCCGCGGCCATCGCCAAAGCCTATCGCGCGGGCATCCTCCCCCACGATCCTCCGCATGAAATCGATGCATAATCACCATGTCGACAGATTGTCGCGGTAACTGCAAACGCGGTGCGTCCACGGATAGACTGCTCCTATGAGCAGACACACCAACATTAGCCGAGGGCAGCACGGTTGGACCGTTCGCATCGTCAGGAATGGGGTCGAGCACTCCAAACACTTCCGGTTTTCCGACGGCGGCATTCGAAAGTCGCTGGCCAAGGCGATCCAGTGGCGAGATGAACTGATCACGGAACTGGGCGAACGCCGGTGGCGAAAAGGACCACGGACGAAGGCCTGCAACAACTCGTCAGGCACGACGGGTGTCAGCAAGAACGTCTATGGACGCTGGGTCGCGACCTGGCAAGAGGAAGGCAAACAACGCTTTAAAACGTTCCGAACCAAACGAGAGGCGATCGCCCATCGCAAGGAACAGCTCGCCCGATTACTCGATTGAATCCGATCCGGCGAGGGCCATGTTGCCGTGACCCTCTATCGCCGTTTCGATCTCGCCCGCCGTGTTGCCGACAATCTGGTCTACATCGGTCCCGGTGGAAGGTTCGCGAGCAGGTAGCGGGCGATCAACATTCTGACGTGCACTACCGTGCCGACTCCTTCTCTCAGCCCGTGGTCGCGGTTGGGATAGACCATGTAGTCAAACGGCTTGCCCATCTCGATCAACCGGTCGACCAAGCCTTCGATGATCTGAATGTGCGTGTTCGTCTCACCTGATCCGGTCACGATCAGTAGTTTGCCCTTGAGCCCCTCGGCGTAATTGATCGCTGCCGCTCGTTCGTACCCGTCTGGGTTCACCTCACGGGTTCGCATGTAAATTTCTTGGAACCACGCGTTGTACAAATGAGGTTGGGGTTTCGGCACAACCGCGATTCCCACGTGATACGAATCGGGTTTGCGGAACATGGCGTTGAGGGTATTCGACCCTCCACCGCTCCATCCCCAAATTCCAACACGCGATAGATCGACGTAGGGGAACATCCGTCCCAACTCCTGCAGCCCCGCCTCTTGTTCCTCGGTCGAAAGTGGCCCCAGGCTGCCGAAACTGGCCCGCCGCCATGCGGCACCCTTTGGCGCGGGTGTGCCACGATTGTCGATCGAAACGACGAGATAGCCGAGGTCCGCGATGACGCGGTGGAAATCGACTTGGGCTGCTCCCCAACTATCCAAGACGGTTTGCAGGTAAGGCTCGCCGTAAACGTAAATAAAGACGGGATAGTTCTTCGACTCGTCAAAGTCGCTCGGCTTGGTCACGGACGCATCCATGACGATCCCATCGCCAATGTCGAGCTGAACAAACTCGGTCGGGTTGCATCCGAGCTCCTTGGCGTACTTTCGGACTTCACTGTTGTCTTCGACGACTCGGACAACGCGGTGACCGGCCAACTCGACGAGTTCCACGATGGGCGGCGTGTTGACTGTCGAATACGTGTGAAACGCCCACTTCGCATTGGGCGAGAAGTCATAATCATGCGTGCCAGGCTGATCGGCCGGCGAGATCCGCTCCTTCGTGCCCGAACCGTCCAGCGGCACCCGGTACAAATACTTCTGCGTTCCATTTTCTGGTGACGCATAGAAGTAATACCAACCACCCTCTTCGTCGACGGCGCCACGATCAATAACGTCATACTCACCGGGAGTCAAAACAGCCAACTCGGTGCCATCCCGCGACACCAAAAACGCGTGTCGCCATCCATCCTTTTCGCTGATCACGATGAAGGCCTCGCCACCACGGACCCATGTCAGCCCGACGTTCTTCGCTTGACTACCGACCGCCCAGGCGTCGTCTTTCTCATAATAGATTTGCTTGATCTCTCCGTCTGTTTTGGCCAGCAAGAACTCGTGCACATCTCGAAAACGGCTCATCTTCTCAACGAGAATTTCCTCTGAGTTTCCCGCCCATTCGACTTGGCCCAAATAGAAACCTTCTGGGGGCGATTCGATCGGCAACCATTGCAAATTCGTCCCATCGGAATTCACCACGCCAACGCGGAGTTCCGTGATTTTCTCCCCAACCCGCGCAAAACGACGATTCTGAACGCTCGGATAAGAAGGATCGTCGGTCGACAGCATCGGTCGCTGCCTGACCTCGGTCGAATCCGACTCGACAAACACGATACGACTTCCATCGGGACTCCACTCGGCGTCGTTGTATCGAACGTCTCGCTCGCCGGCGTTCGGCGACAACTTGGTCCGTTCGCCGGTTTCGAGATCTCGTACAAACAGTTTCCGATCGCGATATTCGATAACTCGTTTACCGTCGGGTGAGTATTCCGATCCGCGGAGTGATCGCTTTTCTTCAGCGGTTGTTTCTGTTTTTTCGCCTGTCTCGACGTCATAGGTCACGTCGATTTTCTTTGCCGAATTCGGATCGCGTTCTTCGACGATGTATCCGGAACTGTCGGGCAACCATCGAGCTTCAAACGGTCGAGGCTTGAACACCCCGCGTTCATAGATGTCTTTGAACCGAGACTGCGTTTCCTCATACCAGGATGAGTCGGCAGACGATTGCGGGTGAAGTCCGCCCACACCGAATGCGAGCGTGAACGCGGTTAACAATCGAACGGATACAGCGATCGACCAATGCATGTTGCAGTCCCTGTTGTCTCAGTTTCAGTCGAGCAGCCGAGCGTGTTTGCGATGCGGTTTCATTTCGAACGAAAGCACTGCAACAACGATACGGGCCGCGACGAAGTCACCAAATGGAAGATATTGCCGCCGCCCCTCTCATGCGAAGGGGAGAACGGGGCAGGTCAATAGACTCTATCCACGGGGAAAGATGTTGCCAGCGGAGGCACCACGGACACGGGAGCAATGAGAAAGCTGGCCGAATTGTTCGACGATAACGCTGAAAAGCTGACCATCAGCACATCCGATGGTTGGCGGCAGGCGTATCAATCCCCCCGCGTCGATCGAGACGTGCGCCCGCTGGTCGCTTCGATCAATCGTGATAGATACGAACTATGGCGAGATCAACGCTGCTTCGCCCCACAGCGATGGGTCCTCAACCACTGGGAACGCTTCGCTTAATGTGAACGCTTGATACCCCAGTTCACGATCCGCGACGGCATAGAAGAAGCCCATTCGCGGTTGATCGATCGGATCGTAACCCGTCATCGCTTCGGCCGGGATCAAGCCCGACATTTCGTAACCATCGTGTTTCGGTGCCGCGTGAATTTGAAGCACTTTGTCACCGATCGGCTTCGGGTTGCCACGTGCTCGGTTGATCGGGATCAAACGGGCGACCGGGCGTTCGCGTTGCGGACCGCCCCCGGCGGGTAACCACAGGAAGCGATGACAGTGCTGGGTCGCACGGTGAATGTTGGGGCTATTCCTCGTGTCCATCCAAATGTGCAAACCGTCGCTCTCATCCAATCTCGTGTCACGGCACCACGGCATCGCCCGTTTGCCGGCCACCTTCACGGTGAACCCGATGCCTTCGGGCGCCCACGCCACGCGCAAGTCCGCAAAGATGGGGCCACCCGACAAAGCACCAAATGACGGCAACCGACAGGATTCGGGAAGCGTCAGTCCGCGCGAACTCCACTTCAGTTCATGCCGCAACAATCGCACTTCGAATCGGAAGAGGATCGTGGGGTCTACGAGTTGGGTGTCACTGGCCATGGTCTGTTCGCCACCGGGTCGGTCTAAGAAAACGGGTCCGTCGATCAATTGTGTCGTCTCGCAACCGATCTCGAAAGGCGTCCGATCGGCCCAACAACACGCTCGCAAACGCCCGCTGGGCTCAAATCGTCATCAATGGCCTTTCCTAATCGGCACAGACGGATTGTTTTTGTCAAAATGGTAACTTTCCCTCGCCGATCCTTTTCGCCTATCCGTCACGGGCGTCGATAACATGCCATGCAGCGAAGACGCATGGAAGCGAGTGGACCACTGATCCGGTTTCTTATCTTTTGCCCGGATCGAACGGCGGGGTTCCTTGTTTGCGGTGCGTAGTCGCCTCCCACCTCAACTTTCCCACCATCGGCGGACACCCTTCATTTGTCCGCTGACCTTTGACAGCAAACGCTCTTTATTCCCGTGAATTTTCCGGCGAAGGAGATTCACCACCGGCCGACGCGCAAAGGTTCATCATTGCAAGGATTATTCAGATGAAAAAACGATCATTTCAAAACTGTTCTTATTCGAAATCGACCCGCTCGGCTCGCTCGCGTGTGACTCGTAGCAGCCGCCTCCGCCGCATGTTGCTTGCCGCCCTCATCGGTGGCTCGGCACTCGTGTCGGCGAACACACAACTCTCGGCCGCAGGCATCCCGGTAGATCAACGGGGCGGCATTTCGATTCTCGTTCATGAGTTCAACCCCTCGGATGCCACCGAGGAGAACGAACTCAAAACCGACATCGTTGTTGACGACGGGCACAACAACGATCAGATCGTCGCCGCGGCGACCGAGCCCGCTGCTGAGGAAGCCGTCTCTGACGCACCAGAAGTGAAAGACGAGATCGCCCCCGCGATCGTATCGGTCGGAACCCATGACAGTGTTCCCGATGTGATCGCGAGTGAACCGCCACAGAACATTGCCGCCCATCGAACTTCGAATGAGTTCAATGAGTTCCTCGCCGCGGCAGTGTCGGCATCAGCGGCGAAAGTCGGAATCTCGGTCGAGCAGTTCCTCGAGCCTTTTGCGATGGTTGGCCCCCTCGCAATGAAACCGTTAGCAACGACACCGCTGGATACCACACCAGCACCCCAGGCCGAACTGACAACTGAGAACGCGGTCGAACTCGCCGCCAAACCGACTGCCGAACAACCGGTCGAGCCCGGCGCTGCCGAGACGTCCCCGACTGAGCAACAACTCGCCGAAGCGGTGGCGTTGAATCGCTGGTGGCTCGACGAAGAACCACAGGCGGACGATAGTGCCGTTCCGCTCGCCAAGGCCGAAATCGCCGAGGAAGTGGACTCCGAGGAAGTGGCAGACGTCGACGCAACAACTGTCGAAGCGGCCACCGTCGAAATCGCTTCCGTCGAACCGGTCGATGTCAGCAACGATATTGCCGAAGACGCCACCGTCGACGCCGGCACGCTCGTCGGTTCGGCGCCGTTGATCGCAACGATTCCGGAAGCGTACGCTCCCTATGATTTGGCCGAACGCGATCTGAAACTTGAGTACATGCCGCTCACGACCGTGGTCCCCATCTCGCCCAAGAACTACGTTTCGTTGCCGGCGCAAGATGAACTCGCTCTCGAAGATGAGGTCTCCGTCGCAGTAGAAGCGTCACCTGAGACGATCGCGTCTGTGGAAACGGAAGCGGAAACCGTCGAAATTGCTGACGCCACGACCAGCGAACCGGCAATCTCCGCGTCGCCAGAATGCATCCTCGACGAATGGGCTCACACCGCCGCCGATTGGGCCGAACAAGTCCGCGTGACGGACATCACCTTTGCGACCCTCGGCGAGTCCTTCGGCGACTGGTTCGCGAATCTCACCCCCGCGGCCGCCGAACCGGCAATGCCGACGATGCTGGTCGATAACGAAACCATCCCCGCACCGATCCCCGACGACCTCCCAGACGCGATGCCGATCGATCAAGTCGTCACGTCGGAGGAAATCAGCGTCGAGTCGGTCGAAGTCGCGGCGACCGAAGTCCCGATGATGGATGTCGACGGTGAAATGATTCCTGCCCCTGTTGCCGACGCTGCTCCCAACGCAGCATCCGCGGAACAAATCGTTTCGTCAGAAGAAGAGGCACCCGAATCGGCCGACGTCGCAATGGAAGAAATCGTAGCGGCGGAGATCACGGTGGAAGAAGCCGCGGTCGAAGAATTAGCAGCGACCCAAAACGACTCGATGGAACTAGCCGCGGCCGAGATCGCCTCGAGCGATGCCAACGTGGAAGAAGTCGCTGTGGCAGAGGTCGCTGTCGAAGAAACTGCAGTTGAAGAAGTGGCAGCAGCCGAAGACAACACGGTTGAGATTGCCGCGGCCGAGATCGCCTCCAGCGATGCCAAAGTAGAAGAAGTCGCTGTGGCAGAGGTCGCTGTCGAAGAAGCTGCCGCCAAAGAAGTGGCAGCAACCGAAGACAGCTCGATTGAAATCGCCGCGGCCGAGATCGCCTCCAGCGATGCCAACTTGGAAGAAGTCGCTGTGGTAGAGGTCGCTGTTGAAGAAGCTGCCGTCGAAGAAGTGGCAGCAACCGAAGACAACACGGTTGAGATTGCTGCGGCCGAGATCGCCTCCAGCGATCCCAACGTAGAAGAAGTCGCTGTGGCAGAGGTCGCTGTCGAAGTAGCCGCCGCCGAAGAAGTGGCAGCAACCGAAGTCAGTTCGATTGAAATCGCCGCGGCCGTGATCGCCTCCAGCGATGCCAACGTGGAAGAAGTCGCTGTGGCTGAGGTGGTTGTCGAAGAAGCCGCTGTGGAAGAAGTGGCAGCAGCCGAAGACAAAACGACTGAAATCGCAACGGCTGAGATCGCCACCAGCGAAATCATCATCGCCGAAATCGTCACGATGGAAATCGACGGCGAAGTGATTCCCGCACCGATCGCTGACGAAGCCACCGATGCGGCCCCCCAAGAGCAAGTCGTTGCAATCGAATCGGAACAGTCGGCGACGGAATCGCTCGCGGCTGCCGAAATCTCGGTTCCCGACTACTCAGACAAGATGTCGATCTCGTCGCTGATCGCCGCCATCAACAAGTGGCAACGGCTGACAATCGCGGAAATCCTGGCCGCCGATGATACCGAATCAGCACCGATCGACGGCCCCGCCGCCGAGATCGCTGAGGCGAGTGATTCGACCGACGAAACTCTGATCCGATAATCAGATAATCACTTGCGAGTCCGCTCGCTCAGTGCCTAAAAGTTGCCGGAACCCTGAGAGGCAGAGAACACGAGACGGGAGAGTCCACGGATCAAAAGATCCGTGGCTCTTCCCCCTCGAAAAGTTCTCTGCCTCTTTTCATGCGCCCGTCTCGCCGACGCGCGCCCTCACCTCACTCGGAAACGGTCAGCTCGCGAGCCTTTCGGACCAGTTCGACCAACTCACTTCGCAGCCCGTGGGTGTCTTCGCCAGTCGCTGACTGAGCCACTCGCAACACATCGTCGTAGGTCCACGATCCGGCGAATTCGCTGCCTCGCAACTGCATGCCGAACGCGGCCACGGCGGCGGCAAAGCGAAAATCAACATCCGCCTGACTGAAGGGCAACTGTGAGTTATCGAGAACCCGAGTCATCAAAGTGCTCGTGTCTCCTTGCGGCGGTTTGTAACGCAGTTTCAGAGTCAGCATTTCGGTCGTGGACACGACGTCGTCTTGAGTCGCCATCGTATTCTCCGAGGTACTTTCCTCGCCCGACGCATCGTCATCAACGACACCCTCATCGGAGGCAGCGGTCGCGTTTGGCGCGGGTTGATACTTCAGGGGATCCACTGCGGGTGCGACCGCGTCAGGTAACGTGCCCGCCGGGACTACTTCGTAGAACGCCGTCACCCGGTGGCCCGCCCCGATCTCACCGGCATCTTTGGTGTCGTCGTTAAAATCCTCTTTGGCGAGCACGCGGTTTTCGTATCCGATCAATCGGTACGCCGACACAACAGCCGGATTGAACTCGATCTGGATCTTGACGTCTTTCGCAACCGTCACCAACGTTCCCGTCAATTGATCCGAAAGCACCTTGCGAGCTTCACCGATTGTGTCCACGAACGCGTAGTTTCCTTCGGCATCGTTCGAGATTTTCTCCATCATCGCGTCGTTGTGGTTCCCGATGCCAAAACCGAGAACCGTTAAGTCGATCCCAGACTTGGCCTGCTTGCGAGCTTCACGCACCAATTGATCCGTGCCAGTCATGCCGACGTTGAAGTCGCCATCACTGCACAAGATCACGCGGTTAACGCCGTCCTTGATGAAGTGATCACGAGCGGTGTCGTAGGCGAGCTGCAAACCAGCACCACCGTTGGTGCTGCCGCCCGATCGCAATTGAGTCAACGCTCGGAGGATCTTCTTGCGATTCTTCACGGGAGTCGAATCGAGCACCAACCCCGCTGAACCGGCATACACAACGATCGCGACTTGGTCATTGCCTTTGAGTTCTTTGAGCAACACCTTCATGCCATCAATCACGAGCGGCAATTTGTTCGCCGAACTCATGGAACCGCTGGTGTCGATCAGAAACACGAGATTGCAACGGGGGCGTTCCTTCTCCGTCAGCGTCTTGGCTTGCAATCCAACTCGCACGAGCCGGTGTTTGGGCTCCCACGGACACACCGTCGCCGTCATCGCGGCAGCAAACGGGTCGCTCGGTTCGCCGTCCATGCTCGACGGGCCGGAGTAGTCGTAGTCAAAATAGTTGACCATTTCTTCGATCCGGACCGAATCGGGACGCGGCAATTGGTTCCGCTGCAGATAGCTCCGGACCTTCGAGTAGCTCGCCGTGTCGACGTCGATCGACAACGTGCTGAGCGGATGTTCCGAAACACGACGGAATTCGTTTTCGTCGATCGGACTGAATTTATCCCCCGATGACCCAGGACCTGTTCCGAGCCCTGGCATCATCATATCTAGAGATGAATTCTCCGCCGGGTGCGATGGCGCGGGTAACGGTGGCACCATTCCAAGTGGCCTCTCACCGGTCACAATCGCTTCCGACTTCTTCTTGGATTCAGTGCGAGAAAGCATCTTCCCGCCGCGTTGTTCCTCTGATGAGGCCACCGCGCTCTGCGGCTTGACCATCGGATTTTTCGAAAGCCGCGAGAAGCCTTCGTCATTGGCAATCTTTTCGTCTGCCTCTGCCATCGGTGACGCCAACGCCATCGCGGGTTGGTCCCGACTCTCGATGTCACTTCGGCGTGCATCCTGAGGGCGATTGACTGGAGCCGACGATGCAACGGGAGCGGCCCCGCTCATCATCATGTCCATCTCCATTCCTTCCATGGCGTCGTCCATATCCATATCCATCATGTCCATACCCATCCCTCGTCGTGAGCGAGGCTGGGCCGGACCATTGCCTCCCATGCTCATTCCCGAATCACCAAGCATTGGCATTTCCATGGCTTCTGTCGCCATGCCCCCAGCCCCCATGCCCATCTCCATACTCGGACCGGTACTCACCGGTTCACCTTTCTCGTTCGACGCTACCGCCACACTCTTGCCCGAGGTGCGGCTTTCGACGACCGATCGATCGCGGTTGGCAAAGTTCATCGGCTGCGAAACGTCGTCACCCGCTATCTCACCCGGTTCAGAGAACGGCCTCATCCCGGATGAGTCAGCTTCCGACGCGGCTCGCACAGAACCGATCTCTTCGTCGACAACACCTGGATTCTCTTGACGCCCCTGTTGCGCAATCTCTTCGCTTTCTAACTGTGACGAAGCCACCGGCTGCAAATCGCTTTTCATCGCCGTTTGCATGCCCGGCCGCGACATCATCGCCGGCAAGGCCAATCCGATAAGCAAGATCGAGGCCGCAACGGCCCACAGCACGAACCGCTTGTTTGGCGTCTGGTCCGTACTCGCGCGGTGAGTGTCAACATTCGCCGCGCCCGCGATCTTCTCACGACGATCCGCATCGAGCGTGGTGGTCGGCATCGACGCATAAAAGCCAGCCAGTTTGTCGGCGACCTCGCGTGCTTGTTCCACCGCACGGGCGAGTTCCTCGTTGCCGCTCATCTCGGATTCAAATGCGGCTGTTTCTTCGGGAGGTAATTCCCCCATCACGTATGCCGTGATCCGTTCGTCGTCCCAGGTGGACGCTCCTCCCGACGATTCGTCAGGTCGAAAATTCTGTTCTGATGACATGGTAATGAACCTATAAAAATGTTTTGTGTTGGATGTTTGCCGCACGTCGCCAATGCCCGTTCCGGCGGCAACGTGATTTGGCTTATGTCGCGACGAGTTGCTTCCTCAAAGTCGCGACGGCCTGATGTAGATGAAAGCCGACGTTGGACGTCGTCAGCCCGGTGACGTCAGCGATCTCGCGGTAACTCAGCCCGGCCTGCATCCGCAACTGAATGATCTCGCGTTGCCTGGGTGTTAATCCACTGATGGATTCTGCGACAAGGCGGTGCTCTTCGCCCGCGACCGCCACGTCGTCGGGCGTCGGACCGGGATCCAAGACGGCTGCCTCGGCGGAAGAGTCGCGGGAGCCGTCTGACTTCTCCCGCACGGCAAAACTTTGGGGTGTTCGCTTACGTTGCATGTCAATCACTCGCGTTCGACAAACCGTGAACAACCAGGGTGCCAAACGGGCGGCAAACTCGGCGAGAGTCGGCGGTTCGTCTGTGCTCGCGACATCGCGGGCTTTCCGACAAAGTTGCAGAAATGTTTCCTGCACCGCGTCCTGAGCCGCACATCGGTCACGAAGCAAACCGGCCGCGTAGGCCAGCAAACTTCGCTGATGCTCATCGACGGCACGAGCAATCAATTCGCTCGGATCGTCAATAGCATCCGCCGATGACACGCCCTCGGGCCTGGTTACCGCTTTGGCTGTCATGGTGGTTCAACTGGGAATGGAAAAAGAATAGAAAAGAGACGAAACCGATCCGCCTACGAGTGACAACGCATCGATGAACGCTTTCTTAGCAAATTTATCGAAATTGATTCACGCCGATCGTTTCATCCTTGAAAGCAATCGTTGATGCCAGCCCACAAGATCGCCGTTCTGCCCTCCGGCCACCTCCACCTCGTCACGGCCACGGATGAAGACGTCGCGTTCGGAATCGCCTCCGAATTGCCCGCTAAACTGATCACGGCGTTCAACAAATCGGTCGCCGCGGGGCTCACGTCGCTGGTCTCATCCGCCTGCGACGGACCACTGCCCGCATCGCTGCACTTTTGGCGTGAATTCGCGAACCGCTACTTTACCGCGCTGCGACGACGCAATGCGACGGGCGGCAAAGACTGGCATTCCCCCGAACCGCCCGACAATGAAACGCTTCGCGAAATCCTCGCATCCGCGCCCCCCATGCTCGGCCTCGAATACGCCAGTCCCGATTCGCTGCGAGCAACCTGGTCGGACCTTGACGAACTCACCGCATCTGCGGCAACCAAACGCAAAGGTGGCCTCGCCAGTTACCTGCATTCCCTCCGTCCTGAATGGAACCTGCTCGGCCGCGTCACATTCCACCTCGCCGAAAACAAAAAGAATCCCGACCGACCGTTCGCGTTTCTCGCCACCTACACCCAACCCGAATCGACCGGCGGCACACCCCGACACATCCCGTTGTCCGAAGCCCTCAAGGCATCCATCGCGGCAGGTGATACCAAACAACTCGACGCCCTGCTTACCCCCGTCGCTCGCGCGGCCGAGACGTGCCCCTCGATCGCGAAGATGCTCGAATCCAAAGCACTATTCTCTCCCCAAGCGTGGGGAATTGGCCAAGCCTACGAGTTCTTCACGTCCGTTCCGCAACTCGAAGAGAGCGGCGTCATCGTCCGCGTCCCTGACTGGTGGAACGCGGCACGCCCACCGCGTCCCCAAGTCACCGTGCGGGTCGGCACGAAATCGCAATCGGTCCTCGGCGGTGATTCCCTCGACCTCGATGTCGACGTCAGCATTGACGGCCAACCACTCAGCCCAGAGGAACTCGTCGCTCTCATGAACGCTCGCGAAGGGATGGCGTTACTGCGAGGCAAATGGGTGCAGGTCGATGCCGAACAATTGAAATCGGCAATACATCAATGGGAACAACTACGCGACGCACACGCCACCGGTGTCGGCTTCCTCGAAGGCATGCGACTGCTCTCGGGGGCATCGATCACCGGCGATGACTTTGACGAAACGCTGCAACCGTGGACTCGCATCGAACCGGGCGCGTGGCTCGCCGAAACGCTCGACGCACTCCGTGACCCGAGCGGAAAATTGGATCTCGATCCCAACAATCGACTCAACGCTTCGCTGCGCCCCTACCAAGCTGACGGGGTCGCGTGGCTGTACTTCGCCACCAAACTCGGTATCGGCGTCTGCCTCGCCGATGACATGGGCCTTGGTAAAACGATCCAAATCATCTCACTGCTATTACAACTGAAATACCCCGAGACAAAATCCAAAAAGAAAGTCGCCGCCAAAAAAGCAAAGCCACCCAAAGGCACGACGACGAATCCCAGCCTCCTGATCCTCCCCACGTCGTTGCTAGGCAATTGGCAACGCGAAGTCGAGCGGTTCGCGCCCGACCTCAATCTTTACATCGCTCACCGCAGCAGCGTCGACGCGTCCGAACTCAAACGCATCGCCGACAACCCCGCCAAGGAACTCGCCGGCTACGACCTCGTCGCAACCACGTACGGTCTTGCGCGTCGGCAAAAGTGGCTTACTGACGTCGATTGGAATCTCGTCATTCTCGACGAAGCCCAAGCGATCAAGAATTCCGGTGCGGCACAAACCAAAGCGATCAAACAAATCCCCGCTCGCGGGCGAATCGTGTTGTCAGGAACCCCCGTCGAAAACCACCTCGGCGATTTGTGGTCGCTCTTCGATTTCTGCTCACCTGGACTTCTCGGAACGGCAACTCAGTTTAAAAAGTTCGTCAACGCTAAGGACGAAACCGATCGAACCGCTCGCTTGGCGAGCGTCCGGCGTCTGATCAGTCCCTACGTGCTGCGGCGGATGAAAACCGACCCTCGCATCGTTCCCGACTTGCCACAGAAAACTGAAATGCGGGTCGATTGCGGGCTCACGACAACTCAGGTCGCTCTGTACCGCGCCGTCACCGATGATCTGGAAAAATCGCTCGACATTACATCCGGAATGCAGCGGCGTGGCTTGGTGCTCGGCGCTTTGATGCAGCTCAAACAAATCTGCAATCACCCTGCCCTTCACCTCAAACAGTCCAACTTCGACGTCGACGCGTCCGGCAAATACTCGCAACTCCGCTCCATTGCCGAAAACATCATCGAGAAACAGGAGAAGATGCTCGTTTTCACCCAGTTCCAATCGATGTGCGGCCCCATCTCTGAATTCCTCGCCGGCGTGTTTGGTCGCGAAGGGCTCGTCCTCACCGGCAAAACCGCCACCAAGAAACGCGGCCAATTGGTCAAGCAATTCCAAGACGAATCGGGGCCTCCATTCTTCGTCATCTCCGTCAAAGCCGGCGGCACCGGCCTCAACCTCACCGAAGCTTCGCACGTCGTCCACTTCGACCGATGGTGGAATCCCGCCGTGGAAGACCAAGCCACCGATCGGGCGTTTCGAATCGGACAGAAACGGAACGTGCTCGTGCACAAATTTGTTTGCCGCGGCACCCTGGAAGAACGAATCGACGATATGATTCGCGACAAGAAACAACTCAGCCGCGAACTGTTTGGTGGTGACGGTAAAGACGAAATTCAGTTGACCGAGATGTCGAACGAACAACTCATCGACTTCGTTTCACTCGATCTCACGAAGGCCAAAGCCTAGCGGCATCGATCAGTTCCATTTTTCACAAATTTCCCGAAACAAACGGCTCATCTCATGTCCTGGTATGGCGGCTTCGCGCCCTACGTTCCCGTCGGCCAACGCATTGCCGAAGGCAAAGCGGAAGTGATCAGGCGACTCGGCAAAGACGAGAAACCACAACCGATCAAAATCAGCGGCAACGGAATCGCGACGACATTCTGGGGAAAGAATTGGTGTACCCATCTCGAAAAGTACAGCGATTTCTCCAATCGACTCCCCCGCGGCCGCACCTATGCTCGCAACGGATCCATCGCCCATCTGCGGATCACCAAAGGCAAGATCACCTCAATGGTCTGCGGCTCGTACTTGTACGAGATCGAGATCAAAATCGATCCGTTGCCCGCTGCAACATGGGCCGCGATCTGTCGCAGTTGCAGTTCATCAATCCATTCGATCATGGACCTCATGCGGGGCAGACTCGGTGACGACGTCATCCGCCGCATCACCGAACCGAAGTCGGGAATGTTCCCTGCGAACAACGAGATCCGGTTGCGATGCTCCTGCCCGGATGGAGCCTATTTATGCAAACATCTCGCCGCGACGCTTTACGGCGTCGGACACCGACTCGATAGCTCCCCCGAACTCCTCTTCCTGCTACGCTGCGTCGACCAGAACGAACTGATTTCTCAAGCCATCAGTGCTGAAGGCGCAGCGTCCGCGATGGGCCTCGATGAGAATTCCGGACTGGGCGACGAAGACCTGGGGGCGATGTTCGGAATCGAACTGGCCGACACGCAGGCGGCACCAGCACCGGTAACTCCCAAAACGGCAAAGCGTAAAACATCCAAGAAGAAAACGACTACTAAGAAAAAGGCCATTAAGAAGAAGGCATCCAAAAAGAAGACTCGGAAGCCCGCCGCCAAGAAGAAAGCGACAAAAAAGAAAGCACCGAAAAAGCGAAGCGTCCAAGCCAAGAAGAAAACGAAAACGGCGAAACCAAAGTCCACCGCCAAACAGGTAGGGACCAAAAAGCGGTCGACCAAGAAACCAACCGTTAAGAGATCGGCTACCGGCAAGAAAAAGCCAGCTACCAAAAAGCCGGCCGCTCGAACTGCAAAACCGGCGAAAAAGAAATCAAAGAAAAAATCGACGAAGAAGGCTGCAAAACGCAAAACGGGTGTCAAGAAACGCAGCCGGAAACAGTCCTCCGAAACGCCGAAGGTCGTGATCCGACTCGGCTAATCCAGATATTGCGTAGGCCGGACCGAGGTCGCGAAAAACCCTGCCGTATTCGCATAAACTTGATTTGCTAGAAATACTTTCTGTTATTTCCAAAATCAATCGATTTGCGACCGTAGTTCCGGCTTGGTAACGGTTTATGCGATACGGCCTACGAATCGCGTGCAATGTCCGGGCTAATCCGAGACAACTCAGTCAGCGAGCTGGAGTTCGAGGATCGGTCGCAGGATTGCCTTCAACTCTTCGTTGTCCGTCGATTGCCCTGCCACGATTGCCGATGCTTGCATCTGCTTGAGCGCATCTTGGGCCGCTTCCGCTGCCAAGCTCGGATCGGTCATCGAATAGCGAACCTGGTTTGCATCCAACCGAAACTGAACCCACCGAGCGTCAAACGCGTTGGCGTCTTCCACACTCGCATACCGTTGCAATCGCGTCTGGGGAATCGTGTCGGACGGTCGGGCAACACGGATGGTTCGATTGCCTGATGAGGATGCTAGCGACCCATCGCTCCGCGAGACGGGTTTATCCGACAACCGTTCACGTGCCAGTGCGTTTGCCATCTCATCTTCGCCCGTGATTACTTCCGCCGGGTCATCGAGGTCAATGTCGTCATCGGCATCACCCTGGTCAGAGCTTGCATCATTGGTGGAATCCGCTCCCAGCCGATTCTCGACCATGTAATCAACATCGTGATCATAGTCATCTGAATCGTAGATCGAGTCGGTGCTGTAGGGGAGCGACGACGACAGCGTCCAGCCTTCCCGCTTGCTGATCCTGTCCGACGCTGGCCCGGCAATACCGTCTGGGCTCGCCGCTGCGATGGCACCTTCAATTGCGTCCTCTTGAGCATCCGCGAGATTTGCCCGTTCAGCCGGAGTCTCGTCGACGTAGTCATCCACGCGATACTGATCGATGTCGACGCGTGCCTGTTGCGGCAAACGCTCGTCATCCAGCCCAGGGTCCTCGGCTCCAGCGGGCGACTCGGTGTCGAATCGCTTGATGCCCGCCACAGGCGCGGTGTCCACCGCAGGAGAAGAATCTTGTGTTGTCCCGGTCGTTTGATCGGCAAACTGCTCAAGCCGATCGCCGACCCGCGTCGCGGCGGGATCTCGTGTGCCTGTCAATCCGCTGTTTGTTTGGTCGACTCTGCCCCATCCGAACGCTTCGAGTGCCACCACAGCTCGCTGCGACTCGACAGCCAACGCTCGCATCGACGCACGCTGATCTTCGGTTTCGGCGTACCTCATCGCCACCCCCGCCAACTTGCGTGTCAAGTTCGCGTCACTCCAGACGACTCCCGCCAACGCCCAATCGCTAATGTCAGCGGCCTCAGCAGCGGCGACTTCCCGCGGCAGACTTTCCGCCGCGTTCTGCTGGGAAAACACCGAGGTGCTCGTCGAGGCAGAAAGCAAAAGGGCCAAGGTAAAGGACGGACGAATTCGAATGGGCATGACAGGCTTCCTGGAAATGATTCGCACGCCCGCAGCCCGAGTGCATTTTGGAATTCTTCCTAGGTAACGCACATTCGCCAGATCGTGGACCAATCGATCAGTGGCTACGTTCGCCGAACCGTGGTCCACCGTCTCGCGACGGCGGCTACTAAAGAGAATGCTCGAGACTGCGGGGAGTGCAGCAACTGGCGGGGACAAATCAACAATCAACCGACGACGATTTACTCATCGCTTGGGACGGAGACGTCCACGTCGGGCAACGACATCGTGCGTTCTTTGCTATCGACGTCCACATCGACATCAGGGACATCCACCTTTTTCTCTTCCATCGAAACGTCTACGTCCGGAGTTTCAACGTCATAGCTCGGCAACGCGCCTGGCTCGGCATCGACGTCCACGTCGGGCAATCGGCCCTCCGAAGTCTGATCAACGTCGCATCCGGTCGTGGCAACCATCAGGCCACCGGCAAATAGGATTGAAAGGAATTGCTTAAACATCGCAGTCACTCTTGGGTTGATAAGTCGGAGGCTCGTATCGACGCCGATCTCCGACCGGGTGTGTATTGTTTTCGTCGATAAAACCGAGGGAACGCAATCAGCATGCCAACACACGCATCGCCTTTTGAAACACTGTGTTTTCTGCTGCCAAACGGCTCGCCGCCCCCCAAACTGAATCGCCACGCAGCAAGCCGAGACGACCGTGGTCATTCAGCGACCATCCGAAATCCCGAACCACCAACCCCTCGGCTCACCCGTCAACTCGGCTCTGCCGCGTCTCTGAGATGCGGCGTAAACCCTGTCGGCTAGTCGATTTGACAACGCCAGCGACTGGTTTGCGCACAGAGCAGGCACAACGCCACCATTTCGAGCTTTGCATGCCTATTGCGTTGGCGAGTGATCACAAACGGAAACGAAAGCGGCGACGGCCTGTCCCTAAAAAGCAAAAGTTTCCTACCGCCTTCGACGACATACGGACCTGTGCCGCCCGCTGAGGGCGGGATCGTCGCCGCTACTCAGCACGCCCATACGCCGTCGGACTTACTGGCCTAATCGTTGCGTTGGTCATCCTTCGCACGCACGCGAAAGGACAAACAACCATCACATCCGGTCGAATCAGTCGAACGGAGCGTCGATGGTCGAGCTTTCGTACAAGGATCCGCGTGCTTTCTGCGCCAGGACGGCATCGATCCATTTCTTCATCGGCTCGTTACTCGTTAAACGGGCCAGTTGCTTCGTCGACGTTCGCAAATCACCGGGGACGTCCCCTGTTTCACTTTGGCGGTCTGCAAGACGACTGCCTCGCCTTTGGCCACTCTCTTTTTCCATTGAGGAGCTCATATGAGCACGACGCTGTCCCCACCCGCATCCGCATCGCAATCGAACTCAGGTTCGGCATCGAACCCAGGCTATTCAGGCGGCAAGACGCCTCGCCAAGCAGCCGTCGCAGCAGCGACCAATTACGCTTCCAAGGCATCGCAAATCAAGTTTGTCGACGTCACCGCGCAAGAGTACTACTCGGCAAACGTTTTCAACAAAAACGTCATGAAGGATCGGCTTCCCAAGTCGATCTACAAATCATTGATGGCCACCATCGATGCGGGCGAAAAACTCGATCCTGAAATCGCCGACATCGTCGCTTCAGCGATGAAAGATTGGGCGATGGAAAAAGGAGCGACTCACTACGCTCACATCTTCTATCCACTCACCGGCGCAACGGCTGAGAAACACGATAGTTTCCTTTCGCCAACAACCGACGGCAGCACGCTTTCGGAATTCAGCGGCAAACAACTGATCCAAGGCGAACCGGACGGATCGAGTTTCCCGACCGGCGGTATCCGCGTCACTTCGCAAGCCCGCGGATACACGATTTGGGACGTGACCAGTCCCGCCTACATCCTCGAAAACCCAAACGGTGCAACACTCTGTATTCCGACCGCGTTCGTTTCGTGGACCGGCGAAGCACTCGACAAGAAAACGCCTGTCCTGCGTTCGATGCAGGCCCTCAACAAACAGGCCCAACGCATCCTCAAACTCTTCGGTCACCAAGATGGTGCGTTCGTCGCATCGACCGCAGGCCCCGAACAAGAATACTTCTTGATCGACCGTAGTTTCTACTACGCACGTCCCGACTTGATCGCCGCCGGACGCACGCTGTTCGGGTCAAAACCACCGAAAGGCCAAGAGTTCGACGATCACTACTTCGGAGCCATCCCAGAACGTGTGCTCGCGTTCATGATGGAAGCCGAACGTGAACTGTTCAAGCTCGGCATTCCAGTCAAAACACGTCACAACGAAGTGGCACCTGGACAATTCGAAGTCGCTCCTGTCTTCGAATCGGCGAACGTTGCCGCGGATCACCAGCAATTGATGATGCTGATCTTGCGAAAGACCGCCGAGAAATACGGGATGTCGTGCCTGATGCACGAGAAACCGTTCGCCGGCGTCAACGGATCCGGAAAACACGTCAACTGGTCGCTCGGCAGTAGCTCACAAGGCAACATGCTCAGCCCTGGAGACACGCCTCACGACAACGCCCAGTTCCTCGTGTTCTGTGCCGCCGTTATTCGCGCCGTCTATCGGCACCAAGGACTGTTGCGAGCCGTTGTGGCAACCGCCGGTAACGATCACCGTCTCGGTGCAAACGAAGCTCCTCCGGCGATCATCTCGATCTTCTTAGGTGATCAGCTCACCGACGTGTTCGAGCAAATCAAGACAGGCGGCGCCAATTCGTCGATACCATCCGGCACGCTGACTGTCGGTGTCGACGTTTTGCCGCCGCTCCCGAAAGACGCAGGCGACCGGAACCGAACCAGCCCGTTTGCGTTCACCGGAAACCGTTTCGAATTCCGCGCCGTTGGATCGAACCAGTCCATCGCCGGGCCACTCGTTGCGATGAACACCATCATCGCCGAGTCGGTCGACTACTGTGCCACAACGCTTGAGAAAGCCACCGGCGGCGACCCCGCCAAGTTGAACGGGGCCGTGCAAGCGTTGTTGACCGAAATCATCAACGAATGCTCCGCGGTCATCTTCGACGGCGACGGATATTCCGAAGAATGGCACAAGGAAGCCGAAGAACGAGGTTTGCTCAACCTCAAGACAACGGCCGACGCGTTGCCTCAACTGCTCAAACCTGAAACGATTGAGCTCTTCGAATCCTACGGCGTGTTGTCACCACGGGAACTACACAGCCGTTTCGAAACCTACGTCGAGCAATACTGTCTCTCAATCGATGTGGAAGCGGCGCTCGCCGTGAAGATCGCCAAGACGCAAATCTTCCCAGCCGCGATTCGCTACCAAAGTGAATTGGCTGCGACGTGTGCGAACCTCAAGGCGATCGGTTATGACTTCGATACCGACACGCTCGATGCCGTCACCGTCCTCGTCAAATCGCTGCAAGACAGCATTGCCAAGTTAGAATTCGCAATCGCCGATGGCGAAGCGTCCGACCCGATGGACGAAGCCAAACATCACTGCGACGCGATCTTGCCAGCCATGCTCGAAGTACGTAAGTACGTCGACCAACTGGAAGCTTACATCGCGGACGATTTATGGCCATTGCCAACCTATGCCGAAATGCTCTTCATCAAATAGGCTGCGATCGCCTTGCTGAACGGAAGCGGTGGTTTTGCACTTGTCACCGCTTCCGTCTCAGCATCGCATCCAACGATCCCCGTCTTCGGCTCGTCCGCTGGCGGGGATTGTTGCTTTCCTAATGCTTCCCATTGCGTCCTGATGCAGCCCTGAGCCTCACGGCTCAAGCGTCGTGCCGCGACGTATCGCGCCTTTGCCGAAGCGGTCTAGAATCGAATCAGTCGCCCGATCAACCTGCGTGTCACGCAGCCCGTTGTCGTCAAACAAATCCAACTGGCGAGTACGCGAACTCGCCAAAGAACCAACCCCCATTCCAACCAGACGCACCGGCTGATCGATCGCGATGCGGCTGAACAACGCATCGCGAGTTGTCTCCCACAACTGCGTGGTCGAATTCGTCGGGGTCTTCAAGGTCACCGAACGGGCCACCGTGTTGAAATCGCTGAATCGCAGTTTCAACGTCACCGTGCTACCGTAACGGCCATGACGCCGCAATCGTCTGCCGACCTGTTCCGTCAATCGTAACAGTATCGCCTTCAAGACCTCATGGTCCGAAATGTCCGCGTGAAACGTCGTCTCGTGCGAGATCGATTTTGCCTCACGATCCGGGACGACCTTGCGTGGATCGCGGCCCCAAGCCAGTTCCGCCAAATGGTTGGCGGAGCCACTTCCGATCGTCCGCGACAAGAGTTCACGGTCGACCTTTCGCAGATGCTCAACACGGTAAATACCGAGCCGCCCCAGTCGCTCCTCCGCCCGCTTGCCCACGCCCCAAATCTTGTTGATCGGCAACGGATCTAAAAAAGCATGAACGTTGTCAGGATCCACGACGGTAAACCCGCGAGGCTTCTCATGCCCGCTGGCAACCTTCGCGAGGAACTTGTTCGGCGCCACGCCAACTGACGCATCCAAACCGAGTTCATCGTGGATCGCTTGTTGAATTTGCCGGCCGATTTCAATCCCACTACCAAACAACGCTTGGCAACCCGAAACATCCAAGAACGCTTCATCGAGTGAGAGCGGCTCAACGAGCGGTGTGTAGCGATGGAAGATTTCACGGATCTGCCGCGAAATCCCCGCGTACACGTCCATCCGCCCCCGAACGATCACGAGCTCGGCACACCGTTGCACCGCCGTCCGCATCGGCATGGCGCTGAAAATCCCATACCTGCGAGCCTCATAACTGGCCGCCGCCACGACACCACGACCGGACGCACTTCCACCCACCACAAGTGCTTTCCCACGCAGCGACGGATCGTCTCGCTGTTCAACCGACGCGTAGAACGCGTCCATGTCGATGTGCAAAATCATGGGAATCTGTCGATCGCCTGCATCGCGTCCGGGGAAAGCCACTCAAAGAGCCAACACCATCGCCTCAGTCCGCTCGCCAGTCAATTCCTCTAGTGGAACGTACTCCGAGGGCCACCTCACCATCGACATTCTCGCCTCACGACTATTTCACATCACATGGGTACGTGAGAGCCAACGGAACGACACGGGCAAACCATGGACGCGAATCCATGGATAATCAAGCACAAGCTGCAACTCCTGACGAATTGCCGACACCGGTTCACTTGGCTCACGCGCTAACGAATCAGCTGTCACTCGCGGTCGTCTCGGTATTCGACCATTTTTCGCGCGTGACCACCGCGATTTGCTTCCTGCGCCCCTCGATATACGCCCTCACGATTTCATGATCAATACTCGATGCAAATATGACGATTGCCCCAGGCATCACTCCGACCGAACACGGACCACCGTTTTTCTCCCAACGATCCCTGCACACATCATTCATGAGTTCGCTAACGAATTCTTCTTGCGATTCGAGATCACCCATGCCCGGCGAACTGGCCTGCGTCCAGAGATCGTGGACACGGTACGAGCACGGGTAAACCTGGGACCGCATCGCAGCGATTCGCTTATCCAGTTTCGCATCGACGCCTTTGACTAATCCGAACCCGAATCCGACAAAGGCCCCAGCGGAATAGAAGATCAACACCATCAAAGCAGCGATCCCAAACCGAGGCCACGGGAAACCAACTCGTTTCGTCATTTCAAACCGATCCTTGTAAATTGAGACGAACAATAATCCTCGATTACTCCAGCTTATCCTCCTCTGCCACTTGCACAGAAAGACGCCACGCATCCGGCTCGCTAAACCAGATTAAAGAAGTTTATCGCGTCCCATCAATCGCGTCTATTTCTCTGAACAGCGACGACATTCAGTCGAGTACCGTTTCGCCCAGAACTAACCGGTACATCGTTAAACAGCAGCTGACTTTGAACTCATCACGCCATCTACGCGACACCAACCTCACCGGTAAGAATTGAAGACCATTTCCCCGCACCCAAGTAGTGCCAAGGGACCTCGATTTAGTCACTGCGTGATTGCAAAAGTAGCGGAACGGCGCGAACCGTCCGGTAACGCGGGACCGGACGGCTCGCGCCGTTCTGCTAAGAAGAGCACTAATACAGTCAAGATGGCATCACGACTCCCCTGGCTCATCCGTCGGCAATCTGGACGTCGCGGGAACTCCTAACGACTTGCCGAATCCGGTTCCTCTTGCTCAACCATCTCCGAACTTTTCCGTTGAAACAACTCCAGCCAACTCAACGTGAGTGCTTCGCCAACCGTTTTTGCCGGACGCAGTTCCTCAGGCGTCGATCCCCAATAAAATCCGATCCAACCGCAGGCATGTTCGCGAGAACGATCGATAAACTCTTCCAATTCCTCGGCACCACATTTCAAAACAAACGTTTCTTCGATCACAACGGGTTTTCCGACCGCAGCAAATCCCTTGACCGTCTCAATCGCCTCATCAACTTTGCCTTTTTCGGGATAGAGATGCATGGCAATGAAGTCGAGATCGGCGGCGATCTTTTCGGGGACAAATCCCGATGTCAGCCCGGGTCGATCAAGACTCCAGGGCACTAGGCCCACCGTGATCAGATGCCGCTGATCGTGTCTTCGGATTGCCGTGACCAGCGTTCGAATCCACTCGCGGGCGATGTCGGTTCGGTCGCGTCCATTTAACTCCAAGTTGATGAATTGCACGAAGTGCTTCCCTGCAAAACCCGGCCCCAACCAATCGTCGCGTTTCGATGCACCTCCCGCTACGACGGGTTCGTTCATCAAGTCGTAGCAAAAAATCGCGGGGCTTCTCGCACACGTCTTCGCGATCGCTTCCCAAAAGGCGGCCTGAGCATTCCATCGCTCCTGCTCACTGAGTTCGTCATACCACCGGGGAACGTTTTGTTTGTGATAACAACCAAGTCCCGTGAGATCGATGTACAGACCGGATTGCTCAGCCAATAGCAACAGACGCTTAAGTTGGTTGAACGAGCCCTGACGCACCTCCGTGGGGCTGGCCATGAATTGATCGAACTGCAGATGAATGCGGACGACGTTTGCCCCGAGGACTCGCATTTCATGGAATGCCGAGTCCACCTCCTCCCAATGCTCGTCCCAGTATTCCTCCAACAGGTCGCCATCGCCATTGTGATCGTAATTGAATCCCCATGGGACGAAGCCGCATTGGGACCGAGTTAACTCAAAGCACCGCCCATCGGCCGACACGCGAATCCAATCCATCTCGGCGGTCCAACCAACGGTCGGTCCTCCAACCACAACCAGCACGAGCAGGGCAACCGATCTGAATGACATTCGTTCCACGACAACCTCCCATTTCACTAACCGATTCCAGACACACCCTCTCATCGATTGAGTCTATCACCAACCTGACCGTCTGGGCCAAGCGCATTGGCAATTCACGGCTACCAAGACGCCGTCGTCTTTCTGGAACGCGGTTTGCAAGCTCAGCCTCGGCATGAGCGCATCCAAATTCAAAACCGTGATTCGTCCCTTCCGTCGAGCCGACATTCGAATTCCCCTTGATCGACACGGCCAACTTGATGAAACAGACTCCAGTCGACCAAACACTTGCGATCCTGCCAGCCGCCTCCGACGAACTCGCATCTTCTCGTTAGCGATCACGATGCTGATCGTATCGCTCAATTGCGTCACACCCATCCGCAACTCTTCTGCGCAAGATGCTGGCGACGAACCCGGTTTGTTGGATCCCGAAGAAACTCCGATCGAAACACCAGAGAAGGTGGAAGTGGAACCGGTCGCTGTGGACGAAGACATCTCGGTGCGACTGAGCAATATATTCAATGCAACGAATTGGTTCGAACAAGTCGAGGTGTCGACCGACGAGGGCGTCGTATTCCTCAACGGAATCGCCGATACGGAACAACACCGGCAATGGGCTGAGCGGGTCGCTCAGAGAACCTCCGATGTTGTGGCTGTTGTCAATCAAATTGAGGTTGCCCAGCATTCAGTCTGGGACGTCGGTCCCGCCATTGCTCAATTGCGAACGCTAGGACGTGACTTCGTACAACTGATCCCATTATTGATCATCGGAGCGTTCGTCATCTTGGTGTCCTATCTGCTGGCAAAACTATCCGCGTCGCTCGCGCGGCGTGTGACGGGCCGCCGCGTGGATAGCCAACTGTTACAGCAAGTGATCGCGAGTGTCGTCGCTGTTCTCGTGATGCTGATCGGCATCTACATCGCACTCAAAGTCTCCGGCCTGAGCCGACTCGCCGTTACCGTGCTGGGCGGCACTGGACTGGTCGGCTTGGCTCTCGGATTTGCCTTTCGAGACATTGCCGAAAACTATTTGTCGAGCATCTTGATCAGCCTCAATCGACCTTTCAACGTGGGCGATTTGATCGAACTTGAGGGCAACAAGGGATTCGTTCGCCGCGTGACCACGCGCGGTACCTTGCTGCTCACCGTCGACGGGAACCACATCCAAATCCCTAACAGCACCGTCTACAAGGCGATCGTGAAAAACTATTCGTCGTCGCCGCGGATTCGACGTGAGTTCACCGTCGGGATCGGTTACGACGATTCCGTCACGAACGCCCAAGAGCAAATCTACGGTGTTTTGACACGCCACGAAGCCGTCCTCGACGATCCGGCACCGATGGTCCTGGTCGATTCGCTGGGTGCGTCGACTGTGAACCTCGTCACTCGTTTTTGGCTCGACTCGCATAAATTCGATGCGGGCAGCGTTTTGAGCGCGGTGATGAGACAGGCTAAGACCGCACTGAGCGAAGCCAATATCAGCATGCCAGATGAATCTCGCGAAGTCGTGTTCCCACAGGGCGTTCCCGTCGCGATGTTGGACGCATCCAAGGACAGGAAACCGATCGGCCCACCAAAGAACGATTCGGCGGCAGAGAAAAAATTGGCGATTGAGTCAGACAAGACGAATTCGTCAACCGCCGAAGGTGGACTTGCGAATAAGGACGAAGAGATCCAAAGCCATGCCGCCGACGGTGAACTCGAACAGGGCGAAAATCTGATTGAATAAGACGCAGTAATAAGTCAAAAGCTCTCTAGGATCTCACGGCGCGGTTATCCATTGGCCTGTTTGACGTGCTCGAATGCGAGCGTCTTTGCCGGTCAACAATCGAAGTACGTCCCGGTAACGACGCGAGACGACCGCGAGATCCCGTGTGTCTGTAATCGCGTTGCGACATTCGCGGCGCAGGGCACAGGCATGTCGCGACAACAGCCTTCGATCGCGAGTGGAACTCACTCGCAGAACCAAGTTGCCGATCACTTCCATCATGCGGATAGAGGCGTTTCGATCTGTGGCAACGTACGGACGAAGCTGATCAAATACGAGTGCGGCGAACGCACGAAAGGTGACCGGTTCGGCAATGACACGCAGCTTCTGCTCGTTGTCATAGCGGTACGCCGCCGGAAGATCACGGCTGGCCAGCGTCTCCAGCGCGGACTGCAACCAATCCATACAACTGATCGCGGTAAATGGGTCATTCACGCCGGGCGACAGCGCCCGCATGGCGACTTCCACCAATTGATTCACTTGAAACCGCAAATCTTGCGTCGCTGTTCGTTGAGTGCCGTGGACGAACATCGCGTTCAACTCGGCCTCGAGTTTCTCGTCCATTCGCTCGCGGGGCGACGCCAACAACAAGATACTAGAACCTGTAATGAAATCGCCCGGATTCCGTTGGACGTGAATCACGAGATCATGCCGGCGTGCCACTTCGAGCAATCCGTCACCGTCGATGTACTCCAGATATCCAGTCCCATTGGATGTCACCGCGGCGGCGGATTCATCAAATAGCGGCGGCAGTGCTGACTCGTGCTCATAATTTCCTGCGTCCTCATTTGGGTCACCCACTCGAGCAGGAAACTGGTTGCCGATCTGATGGTTCAACCGGCGGCCGACCCCCGCGATGATGTTGGAAACGTGAATCGTCTCCGGGATGTGATGAATAAAGAAAATCAACACACCCACGCTGGCGATCGCCATTAGCACACCGACGGTCACGGCAATGTGTGGGACGAATGCGGCCATGAGTTCGGCGCTGGCGATATTCTCTCCGCTCATCCCGGGAGGGACCGGCTCCGCATTTCGCACCGTGCGGAGCACCATCAAGCAGTACATGAACGTGGAGATAAAAACGCCGAGCGTAAACTGGTTCGCTTTGTCCGCCATGAAGTTGTTGAGTAGGCGAGGACCAACTTGCGACGTCGTGTGCGAGATCGAAAGAATGGTCATCGAAAACGTCACGCCTGCGACGGTGATCATCGAACCGGCAACGGTCGACAATACCGCGCGAGCACCGTCGGGTTGGTTCCCGTACAGCCACTCGATGTTGTCCATCCATGCCGAACCGAGGTAATTGTCAAGACTCGTCGTCAAGAACGACAGCGCCACCGCACTGATCGCCATCAACGAGGGAACAAACCAATAGCTGGCGCGTATTTTTGCCCACAGCGTGATGAGAAAAGCATTCATAATCGTTCGCTTCGCTGGAAGTAATTACCGGTCCGGGCTCGATCCGGGCTGGCCCGACTTGTCTGAAACGTCTCCCCGCTTGATCACTTTCACGACACGGACAGAGCCAGTTTGAGGCCGAACCCCGTTACCATACCGCACCGCGTAGACCTGCGTGGCTTCGGCGCCTAGCAACACGATCATCGCGGTGTAGTAGACCCACGCGAGCAGCACGGCCAACGATGCCGCGGCGGCACCGAGGTGAGCCCCCGGTTCGCTGTATGAAAAATACAGCTCAAGTGCGTATCGTCCGGCCAAGAATAACGCCGTTGTGATCACGGCTCCGACAAGCACGTCGCGCCACCTCACTTCCGCGTCCGGCATGAACTTGAAGATCGCCGCGAAGATTACGAACACCACCACGCCTTGCACACCAAAATTGATGCCTGACGCAAATGTCTCCGAAAGCCCCAGGAGTTCACCAACCCGACCGCCCAGCGCCGCCAGCACCGACGAGACCACTAGCGAAACCAACAACAGAAAACCGAGTCCGAGAATCATCGCAAGGGACAACAGTCGTTTTGTAAGGAGATCTTTCCATCCCGACGAATCGGGATCGGGCTGCACCTCCCAGACCTGATTGAGCGCCGCCTGCAACGCGGCAAC
Organism: Aporhodopirellula aestuarii; assembly: GCF_023701485.1. Lineage (GTDB taxonomy): Bacteria > Planctomycetota > Planctomycetia > Pirellulales > Pirellulaceae > Rhodopirellula > Rhodopirellula aestuarii. Next base: position 44,315 of record NZ_JAMQBK010000013.1, on the reverse strand, counting down.
GACGCCGGTGGCTCCGGCAACGATCCCCGCAAAACTTAAAAGCGTCTTCCACCATTTCCCTGTGGCCTGATCGCTGCTTTTGAGAATCGTCGATATCTGCTCCGACGCCTCTTCGTTGCCCAGCATCTGCGCCGCTTGGCTGGTCAGAACATTCTGTGCCTCGGCTCTGGCCTCCTCTCCGTCATACATAACAGACAACCCGAGCGTTAGAATCGTCAGCAATAAGAACAAAAGAGGCGGCAGGGCAAACGCGGTGTAGTACGCGAGCGCAGCGGCGAGCGTACTGCAATTGTTCTTCGAAAACTCTCGAAAGGTTTGTTTGAGAAAGTCCATGGTGGCCAATCCGGAGAAGTACGGCGTGCTCATACGCGGCGTTGTCCGCAAAAAAACATCACACCTGCAAGATTGATTGCAAATACCGCGCCACCTCATCCGCTGACTCGCCAAACTCCGTCGGCACACGGCGTGGAACGGCCGTTGGACTGCGTCAAAGCGTGCATTTCAAATTTCTTTACACCGTGCTGGTTTTCGGCTACCGTTCGTGCACAAGGGCGATGATCAAGGTGGTTTCGTTCTTTTCCGACCGATTCCACACCGCTCATTCAAAGGCTGTTTCGATGCTTCGCTTCTCTCGTTCGCAAAACGCCAGCGGGTCATCACGCCCACGTTTTTGTGCCAGACCGTGCTGCCTCATGTTAGGGCTCGTTCTTGCTTTGATCGGCGGACTGAATCCCGCGATGGCACAAGACGAAGAGTTCGAATTCTCCGCCGAACAGCTCGAGTTGCTAGAGCGTTATGCAGCGATCGAGTGGCAAGAAGGCCCCGCAACCGGGCAGATCGGGGACATTGCCGAACTGCAGATCCCCGAGGGCTATTCGTTCACGGGAGCCCAAGGCGCTCAAGACCTGCTCGAACTCTACGGCAACCCACGCAATCCCTCGATGCTCGGTGCGTTGATCCCGAATGCAGAGGACGAAGATTGGACGCTCGTGTTTCAGTTCAGTGACATCGGTTATGTCGACGATACCGACCGCGATAAACTCGATGCGGAAGCGATCATGTCGGACTTTCGCGCGGGCATTCCCGCCGGGAATCAACAGCGCCGGGCGATGAACATGGAAGAGATGACATCAATGAGCTGGCAAGAACGCCCGTTCTACAATCCACAAACAAACAATCTCACCTGGGCACTCAAACTCGATTTTCCCAGCGGCACGTCGATTAACTATGACATTCGGATGCTCGGCCGTCGCGGCGTGATGGAAGCGACCTTGGTCGGCGATCCGGAAACCTACGCGTCGGTCGTGCCGGTCGTCAATCAATTGCTCGAAGGCTATCAGTTCACCTCGGGCAACAAGTACGCCGAATGGAAACAAGGTGACAAAGTCGCGGCATACGGATTAGCGGGACTGGTTGGCGGTGGAGCCCTCGTCGCAGCCTCGAAAACTGGCTTGCTTGCCAAACTTGGCGTGTTGTTCGCAAAAGGGGGCAAAGCGATCATTATTGGCATGATCGTGTTCTTTGGTGCCATCGGATCGTTTATCAAAAAACTGTTCGGCGGCAGTGACAGTGAAACGGCCCGATAGGGCGCATTTCCATGCCTAGTCTCTCTGACGTCGAATGGATCTTCGTCGTCTTGATCGTGCTGTACTTCTTGGAATGCCTCGTGTGGGTCCGTCCCGGTACCAACGCGTTTGTTTCGCGATGGGGCTCGTTCCACCATCGCAAACCGGCAACACGTTTGACTGGGAATGATCGTGGGCGACTGGTCCTGGCGGGTTTATCTCCGTCAGACAAAACGTTGCTCTGCCAAGAGATGCCCGTTTCGATGACCGACCAAGGGGTCGTCGCGTTCGTTCCAATGTCGCCGCTTTCGGACGACCGACCGCTGCATTCAGGCGAGCAATTCCGGTGGCCAGAACTTGCCAACTGCCACGTCCGGGAACGCGAAATCCGGTGCGGCCAACGAAGCGTTTGTCACCTAAACAACACCACAAACGCAAAACGATTCGCCAGCGAACTTGCATCGATCGCGGCCATGGACGAAAACGACCGGGGAGGACGCATTGAACTCTTGCGCAACAAGACCTACGACGTCGCTGACATCCGCACTCGCTTGGAACTGCTATCGACGTGCACTCGGTGGATTCGTCCGCTGGCGAACATGCTGCTGATTTGGATGGGACCGATTGGAGCGATGCTGTATTACGGCTTCTTCCCGATAGCCCCGGACGGGATGATGATCGCCGCTTACCTTGCGATCCTGTTTTCACTCTGGTGGACCACGGCTGGCCTCGTCTACTTCGCACACCGCAGACTCTTTCGTGATGATCGATCGGGCCGTTTGAAACTGGTCGGATGTTCGCTGCTTTCCCCGGCCGTGCCACTGCGTGCGGTGGACTACCTCAGCCGCGAGTTGCTAGCGACGAGCATTCGTCATCCGCTGGCGGTTTCGGCTGCGGTTGATTCGCCCGATCGTTTTCGCGAGGTGGCCGAACGAACGATGCGAGACATTGAATACCCGATCACACCTGAAACGCCGGCCGATCAAGACGCATCCACATCCGTTAACGACGACAATGCGTCATCGATCGTGATGGACAGCCGGGCCGCCGACTGGGACGCAATCACAGCGTTGTTGAATGATTCAGAAATCTCCTTCGAAACGTGTTTGGCGGCCCCGGAACCGGACGACGACGCGTCCGTCACGTATTGCCCACGTTGTCACCAACAATTCGAGATCGAAAACGCGAACTGCGACCAATGCGGCGGCCGCGAGACTCTCAAGCTGAGAGTATAATTCTCGCATCAACCGCTACGCGATTCTAAGTTCGATTGCATTGTTTTTATCACGTCCCCGACATACCAAGGAAATTCCGGATGTCTGAAACCGAACCGACTCCCGAACAGCCCGCTCCCGCACAGCCTGAGATTTCCAAGGAGGAGTTGCGGTTGGCGATGAAAGCGTTCCGCAAAAGACTCAAACTGACACGACTAGACGATGAATCCCGACTCGGCTACGGCCCCATGTCATCAGGCGGAAAATCCGGTGTCGCTGCGATCCGTCCACCCGACAGCTATCCCAAAGCCGTTTGGTTAAAACTCGCCGAGCAGGGCAAACTCCGCCGAGAAGGCGGCGGACTTTACTCAATCGTCGAATAACCCAATGGGAACAGCCATCATTCGATAAGCAGGCGGTCCGACGGATCGGACTCTTCCCAAGCGCGGCGGATTTCGCGGAGTCCGTAGGCGCATAGCTCGAACTGATCGCTTAATCGATCGAGCAAATCACCGGGCGGACGGGTGTCGTCCGCCTCGATGGTTGCGGCGATCTTGTACGATCGTTTGCCTTGGTGGAAGTAATCGAGCAACTGATCAGGTGACCCTTTTCCACTTCCCCGCACGCTCTCGGGGAACATCCCCGATCGGAAAAGCGTTACGTCACCGATGTGCCGGTGCACTTCGCGACGCGCCATGCCGATACGTCGCTCGGCTTCGCACATCAACTGAAAGACTTCTGTCGCCGGTCGGCCGTCATCACGACGAACCCGCTGGATCGCATCGACTCGCGTGAACCGTAATAACAGCTCACTCACGTACTCGACCAACTGAACATCGGCGACACCGAGTTTGGTTTGGAAGATGTACTCCGACAACCCGCTAAGAAACCGATCAAGTGTTGATCGCTTAGGTTGAGAATGGTCAGGCATAACTAATGCTCCTTCGCAGACGAAGGGTCGAATCACCGACGGAGTTGGAAAACACCAGAGAAACCGAGCGACTCAAAAAACCTGAAATTCAGAATTAATCACCCCCAGCAAGCGCGTCAAGGTGAATTTTTTTGGACATTCAGCTTAGGCGATGCGGATCGCCGTTAATAAACCATTACGGGCAGGGCGGATCGCCGGTTCGAACCCGATTCACCGGTTACGAAAATACCGGGCTTTTGATCAAAACGCGCCCTCTCAGCCCCCTTAATAGTTCTCTTCTCGGATCCCATTCGACTCGTTTGACCGGCTTTGCCAATGCGATCGAATCATGCACGAGCGTTCACTCAACCGGCCCGCTGATTAATCCAAGAACGCGGTGCCGGTCTTCGCCACAAAGACATCTTCGAGACTGGCGCGGCCAAACGCGATTGATTGCACCGAGTCACCCAAACGATCGGCGATCGGATTCACCAACGTGGCCAGATCACTCGCACCAGATTGTTCGCTCGTCAAACGCAGCGTGCCGCCCACGCGAAGTGGATTGAGATTCATCTCGTTTCGCAACACTAGCTCCGCCGATGCCACATCATCGGTAGCGATTGTCAACACGCGGTCACCGACTTCACGTTGCAACTGAGAGGGCGACGCGTCGGCAATTTTTTTACCCGCGTCGATCAGCACCACCCGCGACGCTTTCGCCGCTTCATCCATCAGGTGCGTCGTCAACATCACCGCGACGCCTTCGGACGCGAGACTCTCCAGTGCGTCCCACAATGCCAGCCGCGCCGAGGGATCTAAGCCCGTGCTCGGTTCGTCGAGCAGCATCACGGGCGGACGGTGCAACAACCCTTTCGCCAACTCAACGCGACGTTTCAGACCGCCCGACAATGTTTGGCAAAAATCGTGGCGACGATCCTCGAGAGAAAACTGATTCAGCAATTCGTCGCACCGATTCCGAAGCCGATCGCCCGTTAATCCGTACAACGCGCCCTGACACCGCATGTTTTCGAGCACGGTGAGTTTGATGTCCAAACTCGGTGATTGGAAAATGATCCCCAGACGACCGCGAGCCGCCATCGTGTGGGACGAGACATCCGCGCCCGCAATCGTGACCCGTCCGGACTGCACCGGCAGCAACGTGCTCAAGACACGGAACAACGTCGTCTTGCCACTGCCGTTCTTGCCGAGCACGGCCACGATCTCGCCACCGCTGACGTTCAAATCGAGGTTATCAACCGCAAGCTTTTCGCCATATTGATGGCTCAACCCCGTGACTTCGATGACATCTGCCACGCCCGCATGTCCGGTCGTCGATTCGCTTTGAGTCAAGGTATTTTGTGTCATCATCTCGTCGACAATGCCTTCCCGCCGGTATTCGCTTTCGCGTCGAACTTCACTGTCTCGCCGAACTTTGCTAGCCCTTTGAACTTCGCTCTCGCGTCGATCTTTACAGGCCAATCATACGCAACGTCATCACCAACAAAACGGCTGGCAAGACGACCAATGACCAACGCAACATTTTGCGGGCCCGTATGTCTTCGGGAGATTGCCGGAACCGCAACGATGCTTTGAGCAGCGGCCAACACGCGGCAAGGACGCACGCTGCAGTTACGATGCTCGCGGGCGAAAGAATCCACTCGCCCGCCGGAGCCAAACACGCCACGACACCGCAGGTCGCTAACGCGATCGTGCCAGCAATGCTCTGCCACGCGGCACTGCGTCCGGTCGGTTCAACCGTCGTGGTCATCTGGAAACCGGCCTCGGCGTACTGCCGTCGGTACAGCCACGCGATCGCCATAAAATGTGGGTACTGCCAACACGCTAGCACGCCGAACAACATCCAACCCGACAAATCGGTCAATTGGCCACCGGCGGCGGTGTACCCCATGAAGACGGGCAACGCACCAGCGATCGCGCCAACCGTCGTGTTCCAAGCCGTGCGAGTTTTCATCGGGGTGTAGACCAAAACATACAACGCCCAAGTTGCGGCACCGACCACGGCCGGCAACGCTCCAAATTCCCAGGCGAGTAGTCCCGTGCCGACCAAACCGGCCGCACCGGTCAGCGCGACCCCCGCGGCGAGCGACATGCGTCCAGACGCCAACGGCCGTGACGCCGTTCGCGGCATCAGGGTATCGATCACCCGCTCGTAAACCTGGTTCGCCGCTCCCGCACTGCCGGCGACCAACCCGGTTCCCAACAACAACACGATCCAGGCCCCAAACGAAAGACTCACGCCGGTAACGCCCGCCATCGCGATCCAAGCCGACGCGACCGTCGTGACCAAGATCATCATCACGATTCGTGGCTTGGTCAGTTCGACGATGTCGCGAGTCACGGTGGGTTCGCGGCGACGTTTGCCGATTCGTTTCGGCTGCGATTCGTCGGCGATCGGATCGTCATGTTGTTGAATCACGTTATCCAACGATTCGCGATTGTCCTCTTCCATCACGGGCGGTTCATCCAAGAGTGCAGTCGACGATTCGCGGCAGTCGGTCGCCATGAGCGGCCCCGTGAGTGTAAGTGATGAGAAAAGAGATTGATTCGGTGTTTGATAAGCGACGCAGCGTGCTGACGCCGGCGATCGCTACAACTCACGACTGGATCGCCATTCCGCCAAAACGGCCCGGCGACGTTTGAGACGCACCGCCAGTAGAGTTGAAACAGCCAGAATCAATGATCCGGTGGCAACATGCCCCGTCACAATCCAGGCATCAAGCAGGTTCTTCGATTCCAACCGATACGACGCACTGCCGGGCAACGACTCCAATATCGGTGGATACCCATAATTGACAATCCACGTCCCCACCCCGAGCAGAATCTGCACGCCCACAAAGCATACCAATCCTGCCGCAGGACGCGAGAGCGTCAAATCGCCGCACCCCCGCATTCGCCACCAGGCCACTCCCGCCAGAAACGCGAACAGGATCGCCGTTGCGGCGTGGGTCATCGCCGTGTGAGCAAACATTCCGGGGCTCGCCGTCGGCAGAGCGTGCCGCAACTGGGCCCCCAAAACAATTTGCAAATAAGCGATCGCCACCATCAAAATCGGCAGAAACATCCGCGGCGACTGACTCGGCCCCGCTTCCGATACGCCCACACCGGCGGCCTCCAAAACCGACTTGCGCCGCCAATGATTCCCCGTCACGCACGCGGCTACGACGCACAACGCAAAAAACGCGGGACCGGTACAACCATGAATCATCGCCAACACGCGGGCACTCATCGTCACCCGCATTCCGCCCAACACTCCTTGCCCGATCACCGCCAACAGAACCGCACCGGCGAGCACCGTGACCCAACGCCTGGAATCACCCCGCCACGAGGCGATTAGGAAACCGATCGCGACAAACCCGACCAACGCGCCGAGCAATCGGTGACCGTGCTCGATGAACAGATCGAACGGGCCGAGCAGCCACGTCGACAGCGGATAGAGAAATAGATTGTAACCGTACGTCCCCGGCCAATCGGGCACCGACATCCCCGCATCGTAGGTCGTGACGAGACCGCCCACCCAAATCAGCGGCCATACCAGGACAACCAACGCCACCGCCAATCGTCGCGGCCAGCGTGATTGTGGCACCGCGGCCTGACCCAAATCAGATTCGGGCGTGGAATACGCGGATGCATGATTCGTTGTTGACGCCACTGTTAACGTCCTCCCCGATCGTGAATCCGTTCTCCTGTCATGCCGCCGATGACCGCACCACCAGCACCGAAAATCGCCGCAGGCACCAATCCCCCCATGCCCATCAACCACATCAAGGAAAGGCCAACACACAGCCCCGTGAGAGCACCGACGGATCGAAAGGTATCACGCATTTTGATGTGGGAACAGGAAACATGAGGTGGGGAAAGGGAGAGACAGGCGACGAGCGTCCGTGTCACGGGTTTGCAATCATCTCGCTCAGATAATTCACTAAATCCCAGGCTTGATCGGGTGACAAACCTGTTTTGCCTGCCGAATCTTCGCTGATTTCAACACTCGGCATCGGGGTGCCAGCGATTCCGTTCTGAATTCGGCGATACAATGTCTCGGGATCACCGCCGCCGTGCATGATTCCACCAGCGAGCACACGCGGATCGATCTGCCGGGGTGGCAACGCGCCCGCTTTTCGAAACGGCTTCACCGCATCCTTGTCGTCCGGAGAGATACCGATGCGTGTCGTAAAATCTTTCGTCCAGTCGTCGTAATCAAGCGATGGTAGACCGCCCGCACCACCCTGCCCATGACAGCCGGCGCAGTTTGCGATCTGGCCGTGAAAAATCTCTTTCCCACGTTCAATCGATGCCGCCAATTCGTCACCTTCCAATTCTGGATACGGCGGCACCGGCGTCGGCTCGGCACTCGTCCAGCGTCCCACCACATCGTCGATCACTTCCGCGATTGCCTCTTGGCCCTCGGTCATTTCACTCGGTACTTCCGCCGAATCCGCGGTCGACACCAAACGCAAACGTAGGTCTTCTTCCGGCGGCGTGGTGTCGTAGTCCAGCATGTCGATCGCGAATGCCAACAGCTCACGCTCAACTTCACCACGCACCGAAAGATAGATCACGTAGTCAACGATCGCCTCCCGCTCCGACGGCGGCAGAATCGAGAAACTCGGCATCGGTGTTCCCGGAATGCCTTTCACCAACAATTGCATCAGATCATCGCGAGTCGGCTTCTCGGACCTCGAGGTTGATTTCCATTTGAACACTCCGGCTCGAAAGTCACGCGGGTAGGGGACTTGATATCGAGACGCCGGGCCCGCGCCGCTGCCCGAAATCCCGTGACAAATCACACAGTGTTCTTGATACAGACCGGTGTGGGCGTTTTCCTGGTCGCTCGTCACCCCACCGGCTGCGATCTTCAATCGATCCAGCGAAACCAAACTCCGCTGCTCGTCTGTCGCCATCCACTCGACCGGCCAACGCGGCGATTGAGGTGTCCCGAACAGGGTTTCGATTAGCGGAGACACGTCTTGCAGCGCGGCCTCAGTCGGAACATCGCGGGAAATCTCCAGCGACATTGCACGCACTCGGTTCACATCGAATTCCGGTGCTGACTCGCGACACCCAGCCAACAACACCAGGCAAGACAAGCCAACGGTCCAAACGCAAAACATCTGCACCGCAAACGGCACGCGACAACACGAAATCGTCTGAACAGACCGCTTCCTAAGCAGAAAACGTCGGCGAGAACCAAGCATCAGCGAAAGAGTCATAAGAAGATAGGAGCGAGCGTGGGGACGAAACAGACAATGTATTGTCTCTACGCGTCCATTCCTGAAAACCGCCCCATGCTGAGAAAGTCAGCTCCCGCGACGAATCGTCACAACCCGAACGGTTCGCAAAATGCTGTTCAAACCAAAACACCAGTCCTGAACCTGCATTCTCTGACTTCACCCTCCCGCTTGCGGGAGGGTCGGACGCGGCAGCGGCCGGGGAGGGCTCGCCGCAGAACTCACTCTGCGAGCCTCAGAACCCGATCACTTCGGCAAAACTCGCAACTTAGTAACGCGTACGCGAACCGTTAACCAAACCAACACACCAGTTCTGCACCTGCGTTCTCAACCTTCACCCTCCCGCTTGCGGGAGGGTCGGACGCGAAAGCGGCCGGGGAGGGCTTTCCGCAGAACTTACTCTGCAGGCCTCAGAACCCGATCACATCGGCAAAACGCGCCACTTCAAAACGCGTCCGCGAACTCCTGACGGACTAACGAATGTCTAGACACACCTGTGAGCACCCCCACCACTCGGCGGAGGCGGATCGCGGAAAGCGAACAATCAACTATCGCCAATGTTGCCCGGTTAGGGTGGCTCCGCAGTCGGAGGCCAGCGCATCGAGACTGTCGCCGTCCAGTTCAATTCTTTCGACCCGATATCCTGCCGTCTCAACTTGATCTCGCGCATCCAACAGTGCCGTATCCAACGAATCTGATTCCCGCTGGAATTTCACCGAAACCACTCCCTTGCAAGAGCGAACCGATGTATCGCTGCAACCGGCCTCGTAGAGTGCGTGGGCCAAGCCTTCACTGGCTTGTGAGAGCCCCGACAGGATCACTCGGAATCCGAATATTCTCATGATGTTTTCCTATAGCCCCGTCTTGTGGCATTGAAGCAAGTACAAGAAATACTCCGCCTGAGTATGGGCAGCCTTGTATTTGCGGTGGTTTGGAAGAAACAGATGGAAATTTGATGCAATTCTTTGCCAATTCAAATCACCAACTTCTCACAAACCTCTCATTTCCTAACCTCAATTTACCCACCCCACGGGACTGAGTCGAGGAACTTCTGGCCAAGAATCCAATGTTCTAAAGGCCCCCCCGGCGTCATCTTCCCCAAAAAGCTCTTAGTGGCAGACATCCCGCAATTGCTAGCAACCTTTCGTCCGGTCTCCGTCCTCTGCGCCCAACAGAAAACTTGGTATCCTTCCCAAAATTTGACGCCTCTCGCCTCCCCGCTAACTGGAATCCAAGATCGTGCCTCGCCGCGAAGACATCAAAAAAATTCTGCTCATTGGCAGTGGCCCCATCGTTATCGGCCAAGCTTGTGAATTCGACTATTCAGGCACGCAAGCCTGCAAAGCTCTCCGCGAGGAAGGCTATGAGGTCGTGCTGGTCAACAGCAATCCCGCGACCATCATGACCGACCCGGCCACGGCCGACGCGACTTACATTGAGCCGTTGACGTGGCAGGTGGTCGAGAAGGTCATCGCCAAAGAACGCCCTGACGCTTTGCTGCCCACTCTCGGTGGACAAACGGCGCTCAACGTCGCGATGGACCTCGACGCCAACGGTGTGCTTGAGAAATACGGCGTTGAAATGATCGCAGCAAACGCCAAAGTCATCGCCAAGGCCGAAGAACGCGACCAATTCAAAGAGGCGATGGAAAAAATCGGTCTCGACGTCTGCAAAGGCTTCACGATCGGCACGCTCGCCGAAGCACGCGAGGCACTCGCCGAAGTCGGCCTGCCCGCCGTCGTCCGCCCCAGCTTCACGATGGGCGGATCCGGATCGGCGATCGCCTACAACAAAGACGATTTCGACGCGCTCGTGCAGAACGGACTCGACCAGTCACCGGTCACCGAAGTCCTGATCGAGGAATCCATCATCGGATGGAAAGAATACGAAATGGAAGTCATGCGGGACCGCGACGATAACGTCGTGATCATCTGCAGCATCGAAAACTTCGACGCGATGGGCGTGCACACCGGCGACTCGATTACCGTCGCGCCGGCGCAAACGCTCACCGACAAAGAATATCAGCGGATGCGTGACGCCTCGATGGCCGTTATCCGCGAAATCGGTGTCGAGACCGGAGGCAGTAACATCCAGTTCGCGATCGAGCCCGATACGGGACGCATGATCGTGATCGAAATGAACCCACGGGTCAGCCGCAGTAGTGCGTTGGCGAGTAAAGCGACCGGTTTCCCGATCGCCAAAATCGCCGCCAAACTCGCCGTCGGTTATCGCCTCTGGGAGTTGCCCAACGACATCACCCAAAAAACGAAGGCCTGCTTCGAACCGACGATCGATTACGTCGTCACCAAGATGCCGCGTTTCGCGTTCGAGAAATTCCCCGAAGCCGACGCGACACTGACGACGCAAATGAAGAGCGTTGGCGAAACGATGGCGATCGGACGCACGTTCCAAGAGTCGTTCCAAAAAGCACTCCGTGGCCTCGAAGTCGGTGCGTTCGGTTTCGGCAGTGACCCGAAAGATAAATGGGGCACCGACGAACAACCGGACCGCGACGAAATCCGCGCCAAACTCAGCACCCCGGGCAGCGAACGCGTCTTCTACATCCGGTACGCGATGAAGTCCGGCATGACCGTTGCCGAAATCCATGCGTTGACGCATATCGACGAATGGTTCCTCGAACACCTCATGCATCTGATCGAAATCGAGAACGAGGTCACTGCGATCGGTTCGCTCGACAAAATCGATGCCGAAAGGATGCTCGACATCAAACGTCGTGGTTTCTCCGACCGACACATCGCTGCGATGACCGGATCGACCGAACTCAAGGTTCGCGCTCACCGTCTCGCCCAAGACATCCGTCCCGTCTTCAAGAGTGTCGACACCTGTGCGGCGGAATTTGAGGCGTTGACGCCGTACTTCTACAGCACCTACGAATCGGAATCCGAAGTCCCCCCCAAAGGCGACCGCAAACGCGTCATGATCCTCGGCGGCGGCCCCAACCGCATCGGCCAAGGAATCGAGTTCGATTACTGTTGCTGCCACGCTTCGTTCGCCTTGCAGGAACTCGGCATCGAATCGGTCATGGTCAACAGTAACCCCGAAACCGTTTCGACCGACTACGACACCTCGGACATGCTGTTCTTCGAACCATTGACGATCGAGGACGTGCTAAACATCTGCGACGAGATCAAGCCCGATGGCGTGATCGTTCAGTTCGGCGGACAAACACCCCTCAACCTCGCGCGTGGACTCGAACAAGCCGGCGTGCCAATCATCGGCACGAGCGTCGACACGATCGACACCGCCGAAGACCGCGAGCTGTTCCAAAGCCTGATCAACGAACTCGGACTGCGACAACCGCCGTCGGGTATCGCACGGAACATGGAAGAAGCCCGCGTCGAAGGAAAACGGATCGGCTATCCCGCCTTGGTCCGGCCCAGCTTCGTGCTCGGCGGACGAGCGATGGAAATTTGCTACGATCGCGCCCAGTTCGAGCGTTACGTCGCCGAAGCGTTTATCGTTGCTGACGGACAACCCGTCCTGATCGATCGCTTCCTCGAAGACGCCACCGAAGTCGACGTCGACGCGATCTCCGATGGCAATGACTGCGTCATCATGGGCATCATGGAACACATCGAAGAAGCCGGTGTTCACTCCGGTGACTCGGCGTGTTGCATCCCATCGTTTAGCTTGACCCAACCGGTGCTCGCTGAAATCCGCGACGCCACAAGGAAACTCGCCGCCCGGCTCAACGTCGTCGGGCTGATGAACATCCAATTTGCGGTCAAGCTTGAATCCGAAGGGCCACAGGTTTACATCCTCGAGGTCAACCCGCGGGCCAGCCGCACGGTTCCGTTTGTCGCCAAAGCGACCGGCGTCCCGGTTGCCGGGATCGCGACCAAAGTCATGGCGGGCAAAACGCTGGCCGAATTGGGCGCCCTTCAAGAACCGATCCCGCGACACGTTTCCATCAAAGAAAGCGTGTTCCCTTTCCGCAAGTTTGCGGGCGTCGACATTGTGCTCGGCCCCGAGATGCGAAGCACCGGCGAAGTCATGGGGATCAGCGAGATGTTCTCGATGGCGTTCGCCAAGAGCCAACTCGCCGCCGGCACGGTGCTGCCCGATTCCGGCAAGATCTTCCTCTCGCTGTCGGCGCGACACAAAGACGATGTCGTCGACCTCGGCCGGTCGCTGATGGACCTGGGCTTCGAACTACTCGCCACCGAAGGCACCGCCCAACGGCTCACCGACGCGGGCATCGCCGTTACGCCGATCAAAAAGATTGCCGAAGGGCATCCCAACCTGATTGACTATCTCAAGAACGACGACGTGCAATTGATTCTCAACACGCCGAGTGGCAAGGGAGCCCGCACGGACGAAGGCAAAATCCGGGCTGCCGGCGTGCAACACGGCGTGCCATGCATCACCACCCTCGCAGCCGCGGAAGCAGCCGTGCGGGCGATGAAGGCGGTCCGCGAGAACGAAATGGAAGTGGAATCGCTCCAACACCGATACGCTGCCAACGGCTAATCGCCGATTCACTTGAGCAACAACCATCAGGCCGCCGGTGCAAACCGGCGGCTTTTTTTGTTTGCCAACTCAATTAGCGTGAGGCAGCACGCCGGGCAACAACTCATCAAACTCAAAGCGATGCGTTGTTGCTTCCGATCCATTGCCCCCGGCAAGTACGCAGTGATTAATGAGCATTGAGTCCATCGCTAGCAAGGACGCACGCTCGCAATAGGTAATCACGTTCGCCAGAACGTGATCCACCCGGGGCCACGCTGGCTACAACGGAAACGAAAACGCTCACGCAGCTCCGGGGTATCGGCTATCACGATCACCCGACAATCGGCTGCCAACCCGCCACTTTGGAAAAAACTCGAAAATCGTGTCAGTTTTTACAAAACCCGGCGCTCAGTTGTGGGATTATATAGCCATTAAACACCTGTCCACGTTCGGTTTTCAAAAAAAGGAAGTCACTCAATGCCCAATTTCTTGGTCGGAAGCGCTCGGTTCGGAATCCTTGTGACCGCTGTGCTGGCTGCTAGCCTCCCACTCGCAGCCGAAGATAGTCCCAACACCATCAAACCTCAGCGGCCGAAGTTCTACGACGCGCGGCCCCAGGAAGCCACGGGTTGGGTCACCATCGACAAAACCACATTTTGGCCGTTGTGCTACGAAGCACTCGAGCAAACCGAAACCGTCCGCGCGTTAATCGGATCCGAAGACAAGGAGCAGTTGGCCGATGAACTCGACAAGTGCGCTGCTTGGTTGAACCTAGCCGCATCCGCCGCGATGACGCGTGGCGAAGCGGGAGTGGTGCCCATCGCATCTGAATGCGTTTACGTCGCAGATCGAATTCGTAGCGGCAAAGTGAATGTCGAACCGGCGGAGATCCAGCAGCTCATGACACTGTGCCTTCTCGGCATCGCTAAATCGCATTTGATTCGCGCCGAAGATGTTGAACAATCTTCCCCAGTTCGTGACGCCACCCCGAAGAGCAAAAATACGAACACTGCTGCCGTCAGAGAAGCAGAAAAAGAAATTGCGGAAGCTCGTTATCAAGCCAATGAAGCTAAGTACATCTATGTCACCGAGCAACTCCGTCGCCACATCTTCGTCAGCCAAACGTATCTCCAGGCAGCCGTGGACGATGGAGGCCTCCAAGTTGAGCCAAAACTTTTGAGCGATGAGTTCACCGCAAAGCCCTTAACAAAAGACACGTCATTAGACGAAGCAGTCGAACTGGTCGATAGTCTTCGTACACTCCACGAGCGACTCTTCGATACCGTTGAAACACAGCGTCGCAACTTGGCGAAGACGCTCGGAATCAGCGATGATGATATTCAGTAACGGTTAGCGAGATCGAAGGGCTTCGATCGCAGCACGACCAACCAAACAATCACGGGTTCAGCAATCAGCTCCCGTGATTTTTTTACGCCTTGTCGCTCGGCGATCATGCGGCACGTCGCTGCGTGACGAACGAAGAATTTCGCAACACGTTTCATTGAATCGCGTGTTCAACAATGCCGCTTGTAACGAAAGCTCCGACTTCTCCGATGACGAACCGGTCCGCATACGGACTCGGACAAAATCATTCGCTTTCGCTGCAGCATCGTTGAAAGAGCCGAAGACTCTTGTTTGGCAGCTACGTTCCCCAGAACGTGGTCCACCGTATAGCGACGGTGGCGACAGCAAAAACGTGAATGCTCTCAGAAAAACCGAAGTAGGCTCAGCCGGTTTGTGATGATCTACTCTTTGCCCCAAGCGAAGATCACCTAGAGCCGGCTGAGCCATACTTCAAGGTCACATTGGAACTATCGGACGGAAATCAAAACACGTCCGACGTTAATGCGCAATTGCGGGGTATCCCGCATACTGTACGACAGAATCAAATTTGAGCAGTCTCACAACCCCTACATCCCTCCCAATAACGTGCTTTAAGAATGGATTCACCCTCCCCCCGGCAGGGTCGAGCGAGGGGAAGGGGGAGTGGCAATTCTCTTCCTCGAAAAAGGATTTCAGCCCGCCTCATTCGGAAGCACCTGCTCACTGTAAACGTTCGTTCACACCCGTTCCCGTCCATGCCCCCCGTGCGAAGAGCCATGGCGGGGCAAGCACGAACCACCCTTCAGTGTTCGATCGATTCGGCATCCATCGCGATCCGAACCAATTCTGCGACGCTCTTGACCCCCAACTTCTTCATAACATTGGACCGGTGACGCTCGACCGTTTTTTCGCTGATCTCTAATCGCTTCGCGATGACTTTGTTCATTTGCCCCGAAACAACATGCTTGAAGACATCCCGCTCCCGTGTCGACAGCATTTCGAGTTTGGTTCGGGCGATGGCCGCTTTTCGAGCCAATTGCTCAGCAAGTTTGCGATTGGTGATATTCAGAACAACGTTCCTCGTCCCGCTAAATTCACCATGCTCGTCGTAACACGGCTGCGACGAGACGAGCAACCAAACCTCGCGACCCGCGCTATGTTTGATCCGGTACTCAACCGTGTCCCCCACGCCTTCGGACCGCAACTTGAAGTTTTCCCGTAGATCATCCTCGAGCCCTTCCCCCACCAACTCAAAGATGCTTTTTCCGATCAGTTCGTCGGGTGTGTAGCCGAACATCTCAGCGGCCACATCATTGATCTTCGCGATGCAGCCGTTAGCGTCGACCATGCAGATACCTTCGCTCGCAGACTCGACAATCTCTCGATACAACTTTTCGCTCCTGATCAACTCAGCCTTCATCTTGTGTTGCTCAGTAACATCTCGCGTAGTTCCAAACCAAATCGTCTCGCCGCCTCGCTCGATCGCCGTCACTCTCGAATGTAGCCATCGCAGTTCTCCAATCTCCGGATTGCGACGAAACTCGACGTCGATTGACTTATTGATTTGCAGGTCATTCCCATGAGCCGTCAAGACTTGCTCCCGGTCATCGGGATGAATCAAATCGATGAACTGGTCGATCGACGGTGGCGGTCCGTTCGGATCGAGATCATAGAGGCGATAGAGTTGCTTGGACCACCAACCGATCTCTTCGCCGCGAACCAATTCCCAGCAGCCGGCCTGTGATTGCTCCTCCGACAACTCCATCCGCTGGGCCAGTTGATCGCGTTCCCGTTCCGCCTTGATGCTTCCCGTAATATCGATTGCTGTCGTGACAATACACTCTTCCGGGATGTTTTCGTTGTCCTGATCCCACAAGGCAAACGTCGCTTTGATCCATCGCTGTGGTTTCCCTTCAACCTGCACGAACAAGGTGCGTGACACCTCGCAGTGCCCCCCCTTTACCAACGAGCTGAGGTCTTGGACGAGTCCAGATTGGTCGTCGTCGGACAACAACCTGATCAGCGGGGTGCCAACAAGCTCGTTCTCACTGCTACCCACAAGATCAGCAAAAGCCGAGTTCAGCTCGCGGATCTCGAAAGTGCTTAGATCCAAACAGCAGCAACCGATCCCCAAACAACCAATCTTTTCGACGAAGGCGAGCGGTGCCTGTCGTTTCGGGAACTCCGATGGGACTTGTGGCGTGCCGGAGTCGTTTCTTGGTGATTCATTTTTCACAGCAATACCCCGCAAGAATCCTGACAGAAACGATTCGGCGTTGCTATCCTCGCGGTGCCCTCCGTCGTTCCCGATTCACGGACGAGTTGGCACCTCTGCCGCATGATTAGGCGGCAACCTCACAACCTCGAGCATTCCTTGCTGACGCCCCGTACGGTCTGCATCCTACCCTAATACGCCAACAAGAGCGTCACAAGGCTTCATTATGCACGGGAGCACATTGCGCACCACTTAACCTACGCCCACTATTAAACACTTGACCACCGGCTCGTTTTGCCAGTGCGCATCGATTGCTGATTGAAACCGCGATGGACCAACTGCTTGGTCTTCAACATTATTTCCCGATACTTCCAACGAAACGGCGACAGGCGCCTCGCTCACTCACCACGACGTGTTATGAAACGACAATGCACGATCGTTTTGCTGACGTAGGCGACGTCGGTCGGTTTCGAATCCCAGCCAAACTCTCCGCCCAAGCCCAAGCCCAAGCCCAAGCCCAAGCCCAAGCCCAAGCCAAAGTCAAAGTCAAAGTCAAAGTCAAAGCCTCCGCCCAATCGCTCAAAACGCTTCGCGCCAAACCACGCTGCCGAGCTTGTCCGGACACTCGTATTCAATCCCAGATTCGGCAACGCAATAGGCTGATCACGAACCACACTGTTGGTGTCCCAATATCTCGCACGATCAACCTGATCCGTAGCCAACCATCGTTACACCCCCATTCGTTTCGCGCCACCATCCCGATCGTCGCCATGCACCGCCTGCTCCTTTTCGTCGTCACGATTTTTACCTGCATCCTGCCGTCGTTGCCGGCTTCGGCCGAACCGCGATCGTTGATGCAACTGCTGAGTCCATTTCGATACCCCGGCGCCGAAATGCACGGGGCGCAGATTTCTGATGGCGCGACCGTTGACGGCTCCGGCACACGAACGGTTCCGTCGGTTGTGGGCAGCTCCTCGTTCACGACCGATGCATCGGTAGAAGATGTGCTGGCTTTCTATCGTGGGAAACTCACCCCAAACATCCCCTCTGAGGTGGCTGACAACCCCAACATCCAATCTGCTTCGGGTACGAAAGGGGGCGGTGAACAGGCAGCGCGATCTCGCTCCACCGGGCGATCTGTTGTCGTCAGTGATGACTCCGCAGGTAGACCGTTTGCGATGCACACGATCTTGATCAATGATGCCAACTCCTCAACGACGCTAATCATCACACGGGGCGATAAAGAAACGCTAACACACATCGCGTGGAAACATTACGAGCGTTATTCCATCGCCCCGTAAACACCGCAAATGAATAGGCCGAAAACGGACGCCGGACGAGACGCTCAACAGGAATGATTTCCCCCCTTCAAGCCGACTCCGGCGTCATCCAAGGTGTCGAGCTGAGGTGTGTCCGAAGGCAAATTTATTGTGGCAAATCGACGCGTCATGAATTGATGGGTGATCCGCTCACACGTTAACGACGCGAACTCAAAACACAATTATCTGCAACATTTTGCAGGCTTTTACGTTCATTTGCAGAACAGCCCCGGGCTGCGTTGACTGCCCATTCAACGTCCACATGACGGAGATGCAATCAAATCGTCGCTCGCCGATTTTCATTTATCGACGTATAGTCCGAGCTAAATGACAGCCGAGCCATATCGGTACCAACTCGTTTATTCGAATACCATGAATGCCATCACTCCGGTCAAAACTCTCGCGTTATGCGGAACCCTCATCGTCTTAGGCTATTCCGCGTTTCCAGTTGCCGGTGAACGATCGCCGGGTATCACCGATGCTGAGACCGCGATCAAGCGGCTCAGCGAAGGTAACAGCCGGTTTATTGCCGGGGAATCAAACCATCCTCACGAAAACTACTCGTGGCGATCGCAATTGGAAAACGAACAACATCCATGGGCAGTCTTGCTCAGTTGCAGCGACTCACGTGTGCCGCCGGAACTGATCTTTGATCAAGGGTTCGGCGACTTGTTTATCGTTCGCGTGGCGGGGAACATCGTCGACACCGACGTGGTCGCGAGTATCGAATACGCCGTCGATTACCTCGACACGAAACTCGTCGTGGTGATGGGACACACGCACTGCGGTGCGGTATCCGCAGCGGTCGATAGTGAGCGTCATGAAGCCCATGAACCGGCCGAGATCACTTCGCTGGTCCGTCGCATCCAACCCGCCGTTTCGTTCGTGGACGGTGAAGATCGTGGCGAAACCATCCACCGAGCCGTTCACAAGAACGTGGAACTCAGCGTATCGCGGCTCAAAGAGGTCGCAGACCTCGAACGAGCCATCGAACAGAACGGAGTCAAAATCGTCGGTGCGATCTACGACATGCATACCGGCGTAGTGACGTTCGACGACGGTCGCTAAAAGACACGCACCTGTCGCCCGATCGCGTCTGCACAATTGCGAAAACGCCAACTGGGAAACCAGCGAATCCGGTCGTGGGTTCCCCGATTGATTTCCTGAGAGCGACAAAACCGCATCACAACGCGATTGAAGTAATACCGGCCTCACGCGGAGACAAGAAATTGCCGCACCGCGTTAAGCGATCACGTCATGGATCACGCGTGCGGGTTTAACGCCTGTCAGTTTTTGATTGAGCCCTCGGAAGGAATAGCTCATCCGATCCGAATCGATCCCAAGTAGATGCAGCATCGTCGCGTGAAAGCCTCGGACTTGCACCAGATCACGGGAAATCAATCGCAATGGTAAATCCGAGCGGAAAGAACAGCCACGCAAACACTGGCCTTCACAACGCAAGTACCTCGGGGACAGCTTGCTCCAAACACCGGCAACCAATCCATGCCTTGGCGACGTGCGACGCCGAACGTGACGACGAGTCCAACAGCGATGCCACCGATACACGCTCGCGCAAGAACGGAAACCATCACACCTGATAGATGATTCGCCCTCGAGAGCGGCAATGCGACGACCTGAGAGGCATCGCCGCTCTCTAAGAACTTAAAGACTCTACGTAGCTACCAATCATTCCGCGAACGAATCCCGCCCTAATCCACTCTGCAGTCACGATCACACTTGGCTGGAATTCGGTGCGAGTGAACACTGACGATCGGAGGAGACACTAGTCTTCAAACTTGGCGGCACCGCCAACAGGTTCGCCATCGGCAGCGATCCCCATTGCCGCATCCATTTGCTGCAATTGGCTTGGAGAGTATTCAATTTTCTGAGGCTCATCAGAACCGCAACCAGCGAAACAAATCGATAACGTGACCAGAGCACACGAGACCAGTAAACGCAGATCCATACTTCTAGCTTTCTATTTCGAGAGATTGTCAAACGTCCATCCAAGCAGTTGGCGGCGACTATAGATCGCCGATACCGTCAGTCTCTTTCGAAGCTCTCGTACCGAGAGCCCCCCACAGCCCGTAGGGGCTCTTGAGACCGGCGTCCTTGCAGCCGGAACGACCTGGATCCACAGGCCCAGTCGTCTGGTCTCCAGCCTCGATCGAATCAGTCACGAATTTAACGGCGCCATCAGCCATTAGCACATGACAACCGCCTTGGTGACGACTACTGGCGGGAAATGAACCGACATGCTCGATCGCATTGGTAGTTGACGAGTAGCGACCGCACAATGGTTTATTGGGAGGACGAGTTGTCGTCATCCCCGTGAAACACGCCCCGGCTGCCGTCCAACGGTAACCACGCATGATGTTCGGGGCTCCCGACTGCGCCTTGTAGTTCGAACTGGTGGTATCGTAAAAGGTGGGCCGAGCTGGATCCAAGGCAGCGTCACACGCCGACGGATTGGAGAGGATTAAGTTGTTGTCTGCATTGTTCGTCCCGAATGTGGTCGCGGCAAAGTTGTCGCCAAGGTCGGTCGCAATCTCACCCATGATGATCGTGTTGCTCAATCCGTCCAAAATGTCACCAAATTGCATGCTCGCATGCGCAACAAATGCGCCACGACAATTCGCAACATTCGACTTGCCAGACACAACACTGTTGTTGTTTCGATGGTAGATACCTCGGTGAATATTCCAAACGGTATCCCCAAGACACATGGCATAGTTCGTTCTGGCTAGCGCCGGGAACCCCCGTCCCGGATCACTCGGGCAACGAAATGTCGGCACTTCGGTGACAGCAGGATTGTAGCGTGTCACGTCCGAACCGCCGTACGTGTGATTTGGACCAAACGGGTAGTAGTCAATCGCTCCATCGTCGCTCGTTTGCCGATTCGACATTGACTCCCACAAGCTCGTTAATTCGCAGAATGGCAACATCCCAATCAACGCGCTACCTTGGCTTTTGGTTGACCGCCGCGTTTCAGCACCCTCGTTGCCTGTGTTGTTACAGTTCTTGGCGACATCTCCATAAGGCCCAACACCGTGTATTGGCATCTGCTTGAATGCCGAGTGGTAGTTGTGCACCGCGAGCCCAAGCTGCTTGAAGTTGTTACTGCAACTCATTCGCCGTGCAGCTTCACGGGCCGCCTGAACGGCAGGCAACAGTAGCCCGACGAGTACACCAATAATCGCGATGACGACGAGCAGCTCCACCAAGGTGAAACCACGAGACGATGACCTTCGCATTGAGAGTCTCCAGATTTGTAAAGTAGTTCGAAAGATCGGACGGCAAAACGCCTAAAAGAGTCGGAACAGGCAAGTGAAAGCCCCAACGCTTCAGCATGGGGCGTCTATCTGCCGCAATTGATTACTGCGCCATTGCCGGGCTTTGCCCCTCCCTTTTTCCCACTTTTCGATCTTATTTTTGCGATCGCGGTGTGATCGTGCTGGAGACGCGATCATTCGGTGAAGGGATACAGCGGTTTCGGGTTGGTGCTTTGTCAGCATTCAAACTCGGTGAGAAACCGGACGGATTGCGTCTTCCCGCTGAGTCTTTTCGCGGTGAGGCGCGAACCCTCCGGTGCCGGCAAACCCAAGGTCAGGTTAAACGAGGTACTAGCTTTCCAGCGTCACGTTGTGTGAATCGCGTCGCGTCAGGAAACGCGTTATCGTCTAACGAACTCGCAATCCAGTGCCAAACGAGCCACGTCTCAAATCCAGACTTGTTACGGTCTTGTTGCTCAAAAGCGGCGTTGTACTCTGAGGCTTAACCTTGTGGCCCCTAGCCCGGATATTGCGTAGGCCGGACCGAGGTCTCGAAAAACCCTGCCGTATCCGCATAAACCTGATTTGCTCGAAATACATTCTGCTATTTTCAAAATCAATCGATTTGCGACCGTAGTTCCGGCTTGGCAATGGTTTATGTGATTCGGCCTACCAATCGCGTGCAATATCCGGGCTAGACGCAAGACCGCCAGTCGCAGACGTGCTCCGAAACAAAGCTGAATAAAATTTCAAATTTCTGGGCCGAATCTCAGATGTCCGGCAGTAACTCTATAGTGCGATTTTTTTAGGATCGGCAATGAATGAACAAGCAGACCGATCCGGCAGTGATGCCGAAGTCGCAAGTTTTGTCCAACTTTACACCACCAACGAGCGTCGCATCCGCGCGTTCTTGTTCACCTTGCTCGGTGATCGAGATTCGGTCGACGAAGTCATGCAGAACGTGAGTACCGTTCTCTGGAAAAAATATCACGAACTCGACGATCAGTCCGGATTTTTGAAATGGGCGTATGTGATCGCCCGCTTTGAGGTGCTGGCCTATCGCCGTCGTCAGGCTCGGGATCGAATTGTGCTCGACGAAGACTTGATCGCCACACTCGCAGAGGAATACACCGCGGACGAACAGGCCCTCGACATTGAAGAGCGGATTCGATACCTGAGTGACTGTTTGACGCGACTCGAAGGCAATGACCGGCAACTGCTGCTCGCCGCTTATGCGAGCGGGACACCGATCAACCGGGTTGCCGAAAAACACAGCGTGCCCGTCAATCGGCTCTACAAACTTTTGGGCCGATTGCGTCGCAAGCTTAAAGAATGCGTCGAAACGAAATTGATGCCCAGTTGAAACAGTTCTGCCAAAACAATGCCCATGCCACCTGACGCCGCTTCCCTCACTGAATTTAACGACCTCGTCGATCGCTACTGCGCCGGTCTGCTGGATCGTGAGTCGTTTGACAAACTGGAATCGATACTTCGATCCAGTGGCGAACGCCGACGCCAGTTCCGAGAAACGATGTCGACCCATGCCGCGCTGAATGAGATCGCGGACATGTACGAGATCGACCAGACGGCGTGCGACCTCAGCGGCGTCTCGCTGTCCAATGTTATGCAGCAGGATTCGCCGACCGCCGGCGTCTTTCCTGCCGATCAAAGGACGCCCTCGTCCAGTCATAGGTCAACTTGGTTGGCCGTGGCCGTGGCCTGCGCCGCTTCCTTGGTGATCTCATTCTTGTTCGTCCATTACCACTCCGATGAGGCGAACAAGACTGCCGCAGGGCCTGACACAAGCGTGCCCGCGCAGGTTGCCGAAAACAGCACCCAAGCCGTCCGGCACATGGATTCACTGCTGCCACCGACGAGACTAGTCAGCAACCGGTCGATCGCGCTGATCAAGAGTGCGGTCGATGTGAACTGGGGCCCATCGTCGACACCTCTACGGGTGGGCGAAGTTGTCCCAAGCCACTCGGTTCACTTTGAGTCCGGGATCCTTGAGATCGTGTTTCTTTCCGGTGCAATGATGGTCGTCGAAGGGCCTGCCAAACTCGACCTTGTCTCCGTCGACAAGGCGATTCTTCATCGCGGCAAAGTTCGTTGTTACGTTCCACCGGCAGCAGTCGGTTTCACAGTTGAAACGCTCGACACAAAATATCTGGATCTGGGAACCGAGTTCGGCGTCGAAATCAAACCCGACGGCAAACAGGAGTTGCACGTCTTCGATGGCGAGGTCCGCGTCGATTCGTTGGTTGGAAACCAGTCCCCGCAAACCGTCCTGTCGGGTGAAGGCCTGCAACAGAAGAGCGACCAAAAATGGGAAAAAATTACTTCGGATCCTAACCAGTTCACCAACACCGTTGACTTGAGCCGTCGCAAGACGACCCAGGGCCAAAAAAGCTACCAAGCTTGGCGTGAGTATCGTGAGAAAATCAAAGCCGATCCGAGCCTCGTCGTCTATTACGACTTCGACTCACAAACCGACAACCCGCAAGTCTTAAAAGACCTCAGCAAGAACGCGATCGATGGATCCATCATCGGATGCGAACTGAGCCCAGGTCGCTGGGAGGCAAAAACATCACTCGAGTTCAAAAAACCGAGCGATCGCGTTCGCCTCAACATTCCTGGTGAATTTGGAGACGTCACCATGACCGCATGGTTGCGACTGGACGGGTTTGATCGCCTCTTCAATTCGATCTTCCTCACCGACCGATACGAAGACGGGCATTTGCACTGGCAAGTGAAATCATCCGGCGAAATCGATGCCGGCATCAAACCGGCAGATTCCTTGCGACGGATTTACGTTACCTCCCCCATGCTTGGATACGAGGACCTCGGACGCTGGATCCATTTGGCGGTGGTCGTCGACATCACTGCACAAACGTTGACCCACTACCTCGACGGTGGCCGCGTGGCGACCTTCGACCTCCGCATCGGCAGCGAACCGAAACCTCCGGGCGCTCCCATTCCCACAATCCGGTTTGGAAAAACCGAACTCGGAAACTGGCGTCCCGAACGCGCCTACGACAATTCGCCGGTCCGTAACCTCAACGGCCGCATCGACGAGTTCGCGATGTTCAGCCGCACGTTTTCGGACTTCGAGATACGAGAACTGTTCAACCAAAGCCGCAACTGAACGCGTTCGCTCTCATCTGCGTCGCGTACGCTTGATTCCGTGCCGCTCGATCACCAATCGAAGATTCGTTCCGCGTAGAATGGAACGCGTCAGGCAATTCATCGCATCCGGCGCACTCGCACCCAAGCGTATTCGCCCCGAGTGAGAATTTACTGATCGCCTAACCAGCGAACGTAGCACCGCTCATTACGCGGAGTCTTGTTTGCCGAGTTCATTCCCCACGCCCTCGATTCTCATGCATCGCATCCTTCTCGCTAGCCTTCTCGCTGCACTAACGCTCGCTGTGTTTTGTCCCCCGACGAACGGGCAAATTGCCGTACGTGACCCGATTCGTTTAACCCACGGTCCGATGCTCGGCATGCCGACCGCCAGTTCGGTACGTGTCTGGGCACGGACATCTGATCCCGGTGAATTTACGGTTCAATACGGGGTCGATGCGGCATCCTTGACCATGACCAGCAACGTGGGTCACACGCAAATCGAGCACGACAACACCGGTGTCTTGACGCTCGATAATCTCGCCGCCGACACGCGTTACCACTACCAGATTCACGTCAACGGTCGCCCCCACGGTCTGCCCGGCAGTTTTCGAACGCTGCCGAGCGCACAGGAATCTCGCAACGACGAACACAATCCCGAAGGCCTGTTCAATTTTCGGTTTCAGATTGGATCTTGTGCGAACCAAGATCCGCTGCACGGCGCCGGGCATCGATCCACAACGTACGAACACCTCAACGAAGATTGGGCCGACAAAGTTCACTTTCACATTATGAACGGAGACTGGCTGTACGAGGAACTACGAACCTATCCGGTTGAAGCGTGGCGATTGATCCAAGGCGTCGAAACGCTGCCTCTGGTCGTCGACGTTGCACCGACGATTGTGGGCGTATGGGAAAACTACAAGCTCTACTTGGAACGCGGCGTCGCGTTGGCACAGTGGCATCGAAACGTTCCGAGCATGTTCACGTTCGACGACCACGAACTCGTCAATGACATCTGGGGTTCGGGCGAGTCGGGTAAGCGACATCGACGCACCGTCTTTCGTGATATCGGAACGCAAGCCTGGTACGACTATCTCGGCTGGGCGAACCCGATGCAACATTCCGATCCGATCCATTTCGGCAAAGCAAGGTTGACCGCGGGCAGCGACCTGTTGTTCGATCCTGACGCCGACTTCACCGAACTGCCGATTGAAAACATGTTGAACTTGCACGTTCACTGGGGCACCGCGGAGGCGGGTGTCAATGACATGCGGTTTGACAACGACGAAGGCAATCAGAATTCTTACGTCTATGACATAGTGGAAGTTGTTGACGCTCACCATTTGCGGTTGCACATGCCCGCCAAAGTGGACGACGACGCGGTCAGTTATTCGATCGGTCGTCGCAGCTACGGAATGATGCGAGTCGCCAATTGTGAGTTCTACATCCTCGACACGCGGGGCGACCGAGACATGCACGACGTTTCGCAACGCGACAAACCGGGCGTTTCAATGCTCGGCAAAGCTCAACTCGATTGGCTGTTAGCATCGATGAGCGGCAGCGACGCGGATTTCTTCTTCGTGATCTCCTCGGTGCCATTCATGATCCCACACAGCGGCGCAGGCGGCTTTGAAGCAGACGCCGAAAACAAAGAGGAGGCATGGACCGGGTTCTTTGACGAACGCGAAACGCTTATCAAGGCGTGGGACGAAATGGGCAAGAAAGTGTTCGTCATGACGGGCGATCTTCACAACAGCTTTGCGATCAAGATCACCGACCACGTTTGGGAGTTCTGCTGCGGCCCGCACAACAGCGTCAACCATGTTCCCAAGAACGACGAGAGCGACCGACCCGCGACGGGCAAATGGAAGTTTGGGCCCCGCGAAATGGACATCCGGTGGTCCAGCTATGTGTTACCCGATCTGCCGCGACTCGAACGGTTGTACCCTCACTACTGCGTCGTCCAGGTCAACAACGTCTTCAACATGCCGAAACAACTCGGTGGCAAACGGCTCGTTGCGTACCCCCATCCGCAGGTCATCTTTCAATATTTTGACGGACGGACCGGCGAACTCGCCTACGCCGAAGCGATCTCGGTCGACCGCTAGAAACCTGATTGCGGCAATCAATCTAACGGTCGCGGATTGATGCTATCGCGCGGTGACAATCTGTCCTGGCGAATCCATAGAAGGGCGGTAGTTGGCGATCTGCGAGAGCGGTACATTGCCCTGTATCCCCGCCGGCCCCTCCAGCCCGGTCCCGCCTCCATGCCACCCGTCCCACCTCCGACGGCGACTGGCCTCAATCGGCGACGGCCACAGGATCAACTGGGACCGCGTCAGGGGACCTTACCCCTCCCGCCTCGCATCTCCCCATCGACCATGAAATCGCTTGCTGCAACGCTTCCCGGCGCGTCACGCTGGTTAGAAACCCGCACCGTATTGGCCGCTTTGTTTCTTGCCCTGGGCACTGCTCAGGTCGGCCAAAGTCAAACTCCCGACTGGGAAAATGAACAGGTCATCGGAATCAATAAGCTGCCGCCGCGAGCGACCGCACTGCCCTTTCCCGATCGCGACGCGGCCTTGAAAGCGACGCCAGAAGCAACGCCGTATTACCAAAGTCTCAACGGCCCCTGGAAGTTTCATTGGTCGAAAGATCCGAGCGAACGCCCCGTCGATTTTTATCGCAACGAATTCGATGTCACCGGCTGGGACGACATCCCCGTCCCCAGCAATTGGCAGCTACAGGGCTACGGCGTGCCGGTCTACACCAACATGAAATATCCGTTTCATATCGATCCGCCTCGAGTGATGGGTGAACCGCCCGCTCACTACACCAATTTCTCCCAGCGAAACCCGGTCGGTTCGTATCGTCGCGAATTTTCGATCCCCGAATCCTGGGACGGTCGCAAGATTTTTGTCCAATTCGATGGCGTCGACTCCGCGTTCTACCTGTGGGTCAACGGTACGAAGATCGGATACAGCCAAGGCAGTCGCACGCCCGCCATGTTTGACTTGACCGAACACGTCAAACCGGGATCAAACACGATCGCCGCCGAAGTTTATCGATACAGCGACGGCAGCTATCTCGAAGATCAAGATTTCTGGCGTCTGAGCGGAATCTTTCGTGATGTCTATCTGTGGTCGGCCGATCAATTGCAAATCAATGACTTCTTCGTCCACACCGATCTCGACGACGAATACCGAGACGCGGTCCTCTCCGTCGACGTCACCGTCGCCAACGAAACCGACGCCGGTTCTGACTTCACCCTCACGACGGAACTACTCGACGATGCTGGCAAGGTCATCGGCGGCAACGAACAAACCGCGAAGGTCGCTGCGGGCGATTCCGCCTCGGTAAGACTCAAACAAGACGTCTCTGCCCCCAAACTCTGGTCTGCCGAAACGCCCAACCTTTATCGCCTTCTGCTGACGTTGAAAGACGCCAGCGGCAAGACGGTCGAAGTCACGACGACCCGCGTCGGGTTCCGTGAAGTCGAGATCAAAGATCTCAAGGTTCACGTCAACGGAAAACCGATCTATTTCAAGGGAGTGAACCGCCACGAACATCACCCCGATACCGGGCACAACGTTTCCCGCGAGTCGATGATTGCCGACATCAAACTGATGAAGCAATTCAACATCAACGCGGTTCGGACATGCCACTATCCCAACGTGCCGATGTGGTATGCCCTCTGCGATGAATACGGTTTGTACGTTATCGACGAAACCAACATCGAATCCCACGGCATGGGCTACGGTAAAGAATCGCTCGCCAAGGATCCGAAATGGGGCAAGGCTCACATGGATCGATTGCAACGGATGGTCGAACGAGACAAGAACCACCCTTCGATCATCATCTGGTCGCTCGGCAACGAAGCGGGCAACGGTGTCAACTTCTTTGCCAACTACGACTGGGTCAAATCCCGTGACCCGTCGCGTCCGGTTCAGTACGAGCAAGCGGGCTTTAGCGATCGGAATACCGACATCCGCTGCCCGATGTACGCCACAATCGACCGCATCGTCAAGTACGCTGAAAACAACCCGGACCGCCCCTTGGTGGAATGCGAGTACGCGCATGCGATGGGCAACAGCGTGGGTAACTTCCAAGATTATTGGGACGCAATCGAGTCTCACAAAGCGTTGCAGGGTGGCTTCATCTGGGACTGGGTCGACCAGGGACTCCGCAAACCGGTTCCCTCGGTATTGACGGTCACCGATCGCCAAAACCCGAAATCGGTTGCCAAGGTTCTTGGCAGCGTCGATGAGAAGAAAGGCGTCACCGGGGCTGTCGTGGTTCCCGATTCCGAGTCGTTGCAACTCACCGGCAACCTGACTCTTGAAGCGGTCGTTCACGGCAACCGCGTCGATAGCTACTGCCCTTTGATCACCAAAGGTGATCACCAGTACCTGCTGCGTCTCGATGGGGTCGGAGTGAACTTCACGCTATTCCCCGGCAACTGGAAGAGCCTTCGCGTCAAATACGACGAAGCCGGTCTCGTCGACGGCGCCAACCGGATCACCGCGACCTACGACGGTTCGCAGATGCGAGTTTACGTTAACGGCAAGAAGGTGAAACAAACCCTGCTCGCCGGCGAACTCTCGACCAGCGTCTACCCGGTCAATATCGGCCGCAATTCGGAAGAGACCAAACGCACGGCGCCGCTGCCGATCGAATCCGCCCGGATTTACAACCGTGCCCTCTCGGACGCCGAAGTCGCAGACGTTGCCAAACGCGAAACACGCGGCCTCGTCCTGGACCTCGATCTCCGCACCGCAAAGGAAGAAACGGCTCAAACAACCGAGCCGAAAACTTTCTTCGCGTATGGCGGCGATTTTGGTGATCAACCCAACGACGCCAATTTCTGCATGAACGGGTTGGTTGCCCCGGACCGCAAGCCGAATCCACACTTGTGGGAAGTCAAAAAGGTACACCAAAACATCAAGGTGTACGCCGACGATCTCGCGGCTGGACGGTTTCGGGTCCAAAACAAGTTTGCGTTCACCAACACAAACGCATTCATCCCCAAGCTGACGCTGAGACGCGACGGTAAAATCGAATCTCGGGCAACGCTTAAACCGTTCGACATCGAACCGGGCGAAGAAAAAGGGATCGTGATCCCGATGATGATGGACACCGGCTCGAACGGTGAATATCTGCTGACCCTTTCGTTCGAAACCGCAACCGAAACCGCGTGGGCTCCCGCCGGGCACCTTGTCGCGTGGGATCAATTTGCGATCTCTTCCGCACCGCCGGCAGCAATGACTCCCTCATCCGACCCGGTGACACTCACGGAGGATGGCCAACTCCGAGTCGTCACCACCGGTGATCTTCGCGTGACGTTTGACTCACAGAACGGCTCGTTGAATTCGGTCGCCGTCGGTGGCACCGAAATGCTCGCAGAACCACTGCTGCTCAACTTTTGGAAAACCCCTAACGACAATCAACGGGGTAACGGCTATCTCAAACGTCTCGGCGTTTGGCGTGAAGCGGCCGCTAAGATGCAAGTCACGGACTTCAATGTCGCTCAAACTCCGAATGGTGTGGAAGTGATCGTCCAAGGAAAACTTCCAGTCAACGGATCTCGCTGCGAATTGCGATACACCGTCTCGGCGGGTGGCCAGGTCGCGGTGCGAGCTGATTACCAACCCGGCAAGGGCAACATTCCATTGATGCCGCGTTTCGGAGTCCAGTTCTCCGTCCCCAAAGATCTCGAACAAGTCTCCTGGTACGGACGTGGACCACACGAAACGTATTGGGATCGTAAAACGGGTGGCGAAATCGGAATCTATGAATCGACCGTCGAAGAAATGTTCTACCCGTACCCGCGAACGCAGGACACCGGCAACCGATGCGACGTTCGTTGGATGACGGTGACGGACAACTCGGGCCGCGGCTTACGCATTTCCGCCGATGGCGAGCCGCTCAGCATGAGTGTGTGGCCTTACACCCTCGGCGACGTGGAAGCGGCCAAGCATCCCCACGAACTTTCCCGACGAGACGCCAAGACCGTTTTTGTCGATTGGAAAGTCCACGGCGTTGGTGGCGACAACAGTTGGGGTGCCCGCACGCATCCAGAGTACACATTGCCTGGAGACAAGCCTCACCAACTGAACTTCACGATTTCGGTGATCAATCCGTAACAGCACGTCTCGCGTTCCACCGCTGTTTCATCCGCACGGCCACCGCAACTGCGTGCCCGGCGGAGGGCGTTCGGGGGAACTCGAAAGGGCAGAGCGAGCACTTTTGCAACCGTGATTTTCGCTTACGGCCTTCTAGCTGGTTAGCATTACTACTCACGTAGCTCGGTCTCTTGGGACGTTGATTGTTTTAGTGCCTTTTTTAGCGGAACGGCGCAAGCAGGCTGTTGAGTTACTCGTTTCGCAAACATGAGTGAGCCGACAGCGCTAGCTGCGGGCGTCCAATGCGCGCATCGTAGCCGTAAGGCCCGCGGCAAGCGCCGACGGCTCACTAAATCAACAGCCCGCAAGCCGTCCGGTCCTGCGTTACCGGACGGCTCGCGCCGTTCCGCTACTTTTGAAATCCCGCAGGTCCACCGTCTGGCGGCGGTGGCTATAGCAAGAATACGAATGCTCTAATATTTGATCTTAAAGCCGGTGCGATCCGGCAGGGGATCACGGGTATCGACGAGAGTTTCGTTGATCTTGTATTTCATCGACGACTCCACCCGCTTGGCCAATTCTCTCAAATCGGCAGCGTCACCTTGGACGTCCATCGTCACGTCCCCATCGGGTTCGTTGCGTACGAATCCAGCGATCGTCAGCCCACGAGCTTGCTGAATCGCGTTTACGCGAAACCCTACCCCCTGCACGTCACCTCGATAACGGAATACCTTTCTCTGAATCGCCATCGCCTTCTCCATTCGACCTTGACCGTTTTCACGGCACTCTTTTTTTCCGATATTCAAAAGTTAGACAATCGGCTGTAGTGCTCAAGCGTCTCTCCCCGATATTCTACGCGACCCGGGGAGTACGACGTGATTGCAAAACGGTTGCGAGCGAGTCACGTGGTGCCGATTCCGATTCACGCCCAACCTTTTGCTATCTCGAGATCGCATGTCTGACTCATCAAACGTCACCGAATCTCTTCCCGAAGGCGAACTCTTGGTCGAGACGCTCGATCGCCCCTGGGAGCGATTGGAGGAACTCGCCGAAGCGGGCGACCCGGAACCGCTCGCCGCGTTTTTGGACAGTCTGTCAGCGGGCGACCAAGCCCTCGCGCTGAGCCGCACCGATGAGGCTCACCATCAGCTCGTGCTGAAGACGCTGCCAATCGGAGACGCCGCCGAATTGCTCCGCCACCTCAGCGAAAGCCAGGCGGCGGAGATCATCGATTCGCTGACCCCCGAGGACGCGGCGGCCATTTTCCAAGAGATGCCGAGCGACGAACAGGCTGACCTCCTCGGCGACTTGGACGAAGATCAGGCCAGCGCGATTCTGCAGGTCTTGCCCGATTCCGAAGCCGACGCGATGCGTGAGTTGGCGGCGTACAACGATGACGTCGCCGGCGGTTTGCTCGTTCGCGAGATTTTGCGTTTCGATCGTTCGACCAAAGTCGCCGATGTGATCAGCACACTGTCGGAAAACGCGGACGAATTCCGAGACTACGACGTTCAGTACGCCTACCTGACCGATGAGCACAACCGGCTCGTCGGCGTCCTTCCGATGCGGAACCTGCTCTTCGCACGCCGCAACGATCCCGTGGCCGACATCATGATCGCGGATCCCCTGTCGCTGCTCGACACGACTCCGCTCGATGACCTGATTGACTTCTTCGACACCCACCACTTCCTCGGCGTGCCCGTTGTCGATGCGGACGGCAGACTGCTGGGCGTGGTTCACCGCAACGCTGTCGATTACGAAGCGACCCGTGCCGCCGAAAGCGATTTTCTCAAAAGCCAAGGGATTATCGGCGAAGAGTTACGAACCATGCCGCTGTTTCAGCGGGCAAGTCGCCGACTGAGTTGGTTGAGCATCAATATTGTGCTTAATATCGGTGCCGCTGCGGTCATCGCCATCTATCAAGACACGCTTGAGAAAGTAATCGCGTTGGCTGTTTTTCTCCCCATCATCAGCGACATGAGCGGATGCAGCGGAAACCAAGCCGTCGCGGTGAGCATGCGCGAGCTGTCGCTCGGTTTGGTGCGCCCCACCGAAATGCTACGGGTTTGGCTCAAAGAAGCGTCCGTGGGCTTGATCAACGGTGCCGCCCTCGGCCTGTTGGTGGCGATCGTTGCGATCGTTTGGGACGGTAACCCGTACTTGGGATTGGTCGTGGGCGTGGCCCTGTACGCCAACACACTCGTCGCAGTCTCGATCGGCGGCACCGTGCCTCTGCTGCTCAAACGATTTGGCTTCGACCCGGCCGTCGCCAGCGGTCCGTTGCTGACCACGGTTACGGACATGTGCGGTTTCTTTCTCGTCCTTGGACTCGCCACGGCGATGTTGAATCGGCTCATCTAACGTCAAAACGTATCGCCACCGTCCGCGATCCTACGACTGCACGATCGCGATGCAAACGACGTGTGGCTCGTTGCGTTTGAGCACGACGAAGATTGCGATCGCAAAGGTTCGACCTTCGCTACGAACGTGACAGCGCCACCGGCGCCGCGATCAATCGTCGTAGCTGTCGCGGGAGCCGCGTTTGTCTTTCTTTTGCTTTTCGACGGTGATGATCGGATCGCTATCCCGACGATCAACGACCTCGAAGTCTTCGGGCAAGGGCAGGTCGTCGATCGTCAGCACGCCGCCGTTGAAAATATCCGCTGCGTCGAGTTCGAGCTGCTCGGGAAAATCGTCCGCGTGGCCGTAGACACGGACACGCTTGATGTGCTGATTGTACCGCTTGGGTTTCTTGCTACCGCCAAAGCTGACCTTGATCGGCAATTCCTTCTCTATCACGGCGAGATTCCTGGCCCGTGAGTTCGGGCACGATGTTGTAGAGGTTGAGAGAAATTTGGATAAAAAACAGTCCGTCCGCAAACCAAGTCGCCCCGACGGGACCAGCCACGTCGAGACGTCCAGCCCAAGGAGAGTCGCCATCGCGGTTCTCCAGCGAGCGGGATTCTATCGGATGAAATCATTTTCCCGCATCACCTAATTCGCTGAATTTTGCGCCCGGATTCGACAGCACCCCTCCAGTGGCTACTAGGTTACTTAACCTAACTCTAACGCATCCTGAACCGTTACAGGCCCAAAAAAATACATTCCATTTGTAAGATTGGCCGCGTCAATCACTCATCCCAACGAGGGCGGTTCCGCATGAGTTTTCTCAATGTATTCGACTACCAACTGGTGTATCGCAACGGAGACATGCGGGGCGAAGCGATTCATATCGAGCAAGGCAAAAACCTCTTGGGCAGGAGCAGCCACTGCCACATCCAGCTCGACACGCCCGACGTCAGTCGACAACACTGCGTCCTTGTCCGGTCGGGATCGCGAATGTACGTCTACGACCTCGGCAGCCGCAACGGGACGAGGATCAATCGCAAATTGGTTGAGACAAAGACGGCCGTCGAACTGCGTCACGGTGACAAACTGACAATCGGCCGCTGGAAGTTTCGCTTCCTCGTCAAAGACGCGTTGTCCGGCAAAAGCGTCCACTCGGCGCCTGTCGAATCGAATACGAACGTGGCTCCGACCCCCACGCGAGTCCTCAACGAACTCGACGCAATCGCCGAAGCGTTGGAGATCTCAGCCGACGAGTTCACCGACACACAGTCAGCCATCCGCGTGCCACCACGCCAAACCCTCGACGCCGCCTCTCAACCAAAAACGTCGGCTCCAAGTAAAAGCAAACTTCCGCCAATCGACCCGCGAGCAAAACGGTCCCCGATCGGTTTGCCGGATCACGCTCGCCCACAAGGACCATCGGATCCCCGCGCCGCGGCCGACGAAACCCTCCGCAAGATGTTCCGGCCCTAACGGTGACCTCGTCCCCGAACTGACTTCCGGAGCCATCGCGACGATGAATGCGCAAATTGCTAACAGAATTCTGTCTACCGGCTGAACTCAACACGCCAATCAGGCTCTCGCGGCTACGCAAGGCGCGGCCGCCGCCCCAACCCAACTCAGAAAAACACAGCCGGTCAGATAGCCGGAACCGCGATCAGGACAGTCGGCGTGGCGGTCACGGGCGCACCTTTCAGCGGGCCGACCGGCGTGCCCACTGTACCACCGGACGCATAACTGACATCGAGGCGACGGATCACGGGAGCGTCCTTGTAGAGTGCGATCTCCATTTCGAACGTCTCGGCCGTCGTATCGACCGCGACGATATTTGCCGTCGCGTCTTCAAATCCGGTGATGTCCGCCAGCGTCTTGTCGATAGGTGCTAGCACCAGTGACGGATTGATCCGCTGATAAGCGATCTGGCGGTGAACCAAACCATCGGCAACCAATCGACCTTGCACGCTGCTAAGCGTCACTGAACGACGCATGTTGAGCCGTCGATGAGAGCGTGCGATTGCGATCGACGCGACCGACACGACTGCCATCGCGAGATAGCACAACAAGATCGCCGAACCGCGGCGTGATGCCCGATTGGACTTCGTCACGTTCATGGACTCACCCTCAACTGCGGTGCAAAGCAAACCTGTGTCGTCATCGTGGCTTCACGGTCGATCGGCCGCAGCGTCTCGGATTCCTCACCAGTTTTCTTCAATGACAGACGCAACTCGACACCAATCAAATCGGCTCCCGAACGAATCGGCTCAAACTCAAACGACCGCAACGATCCGCTAACACAAAGCGTCTCGTTCCCGGAATCGTCGACCAAAAACAGGTCATCGCCGACGCCCGTCGAAGCTTTGCGTTCTTTAAATTGATACCTGAAGTTCGTGCACTGAATCGAAGACTTGTTCAGTTTTAGAATGCCTTCGTTTTCATGCCAGGAGCGAAATCGCTCGGCCAGGAATCGCAGTGCCTGGCGTGACTCCGCGGGCGCACCGATCACACCGCGTGATGCCGATGCAATCCGTATCGACCCTTGCATGACACCGATGATCGAACTGGCCATCGCGACCACGATCATGACGCAGGCAACAGTCTCTACCAGAGTCACGCCACGACGAGTTTTCACTGGCGAGCGTCTGTTCGATAGCTCGTATCTCATGGGCGACTCCACTGCGTCCGCAACGATTCTTGTGGCTCACCCGCGTCCGGTCGGCGATTTCCGTTGATGTCTTGGTATGCGGTGGCAACAATCGTCAACAAAGCGGGAACATCTGGATCGCTGGCCAGCTCCACTTGGGTCCGCACGTTCGTCGTGTGGTTGTCAGCAACTTTCGCGTCGACTAACGACTTCGCGCTGTCGAACACGCTCACATCACAGAGATCGATCTTGGTCATCTCGATGGCACGCTCGGCTTCGAACAGCAATGAATCATGCAGACCGATATCCGCGATTCTCGTGGCCGATGCTCCCATCATCTTCATGGCGGGTATCAATAGCAGCGACAAGACGGCTGCGCCGACCGCGACATCGATCAGCGACGCCCCCAAACGGCGCCGTATGCGGAGCTCGCAATTCGTGTTGAACGTATTCGCATCGCAGCGACAGACCGGGGAACGGTTCATGGCGACACCACCAAATGAATGTCACCCGAGAGCGAGTAAACCACAGCGGTCGCGGTCGCATCACCGAGCGTGATCTGCCACTTCGCGTCACGGTCCGCGGTACCGTCGGGTTGGAAGGTGAGCTTGGACGCGTTACTTCTCATGACAGCCTGTTCGCTCAACCAAATGGGATCAACCATCCAATTCGATCCCGATTTGGTAGCGGCGCCGAAGTGACCGACTTGATTGGCGTCAACTGCTGGACGATAAGGACTCGGCTTCATCGTCATTTCGATCGCGGTCCGCCGCAGCTTCGTGCTCGGGTGCTTCAAATTCACATACCGAACACTGACTTCGCTCTGGCTCATCACCGCGGTCTCGCGCGCCATCCGCAAACAACGCAGCACCTCGTCTGCATCATCCATCACGCCAGTTCGCGACAGGAACGTCCGATGGATCGAAGTCCAAGACAAGGTTGCGATCGAAAGTGTCCCGGTGGAGATCACGATCACCATCAACACTTCCAGCAGGGTCACACCGTTTCGTTTCATGATGATGTTCTGCATGGATGAGATAAGATGCGTCGCAACACAGCGACAAAAACAAACCAGAGACGGAAAAAGGATCCTATCAAAACAGTCGTTCACGCATCCGTATGTTCGCCTCCCGTCAAAAGGGGCGGGCCGGAGACAGTGAAACCCCGACAAACCAATTTCCAAACCCAATGCGTCAGCGAGCGATCGAAACTTGGCAACCCGTCGCGTTAGCGACGGATCAAAACTTGGAAACCCGACGCGTTAGCGAGGGATCGAAACTTGGAAACCCGACGCGTTAGAGGGATCAAAAACTTAGCAACCCGACGCGTC
Source organism: Aporhodopirellula aestuarii (assembly GCF_023701485.1). Classification (GTDB taxonomy): domain Bacteria; phylum Planctomycetota; class Planctomycetia; order Pirellulales; family Pirellulaceae; genus Rhodopirellula; species Rhodopirellula aestuarii. Next base: position 7,213 of record NZ_JAMQBK010000013.1, on the reverse strand, counting down.
AGCGAGCAACAGTACGTGACTCCTCGCTGACGCCTCGGGTTATGATCCATTTTCGAGCCTGAACTCGGAGACGAGCCAAACGACTCATTGCTGCACAAGCAGCATCATGAATCGCCGTTCAAACGTAGCTACCTCTCTTAGACTTAGAAGGTGAAGCTCTTTGAGTTCTTCACGCTCTAGTGGGCGTAGCTACGTCAATGTGACGTTGTTCAACTACGGAGTCGGAACCGAGAAGGTACCGGTCGCTTTGTCGTAGGTGTATTTGGCGAGCTTCTTGTAACGGGTCTTTTCTTCAGGAGTCGTATTGTTGATGTATTTTTCGCGAACCAGGTAAGCGATGCTTGGTGGGAAGTAACCCTTCTCCAAGTAGTACGTTTGAGACATTGCGTTGAGTGACGCAACGTCTTGGATAGCGAGTTTATCTTCGCTCTTCTGACGCATCGGAGCGACCGTGGCAACGGTGGCGGCTGCAACAACGGCAAGAATCACCACAGCGGCGATAACTTCTAAAAGCGAAAAACCGTTCTTCTTGTTACGTTTCATAGTGAGATCTTTAAGTCAAAGGTTTGGGGCACAAGAGAGCAAATCATCGAACAGCCCGCGTCCCCTCTCATTGGCGCAAGGGGACAGGCAGCTTTAACCGCTGGAGTCCGAATGTTCTCCTCGCGTACTGAAACCTAGGTCAGAAATGTTCAGCAGGCGGCAATTTTCTGAAAAAACTGCTAGTGATTCCCCAAGAGTGCGACGCCGCGTGATCGCCGGTCGAATTCAGCCCGATGCAGCCGATGGCAAGAGAGCCGACGCCATCAAACAACCATCGCATCCCGCATTCAAAAACGCGGCGACATCTTGCGGTGAGCGACATCCGCCCCCGGAGATCCATTGCCAGCCTCTGTAACGCTGTGACAACGTACGACACAAACCCGCCGCTGCCGGACCGCGATCCGTACCCACCGTCGCGACATCGAGTACGACAGCGCGGCGAAGCCCGGATTGAGATGCGATCCGCAACCACTGATCAAGATCGGAATTCGGCCCGATAAATCTTCCGTCGCGAAAGTCGACTCCCAAGATCAACGTTTCCGGATCGAGCGTTTCAGAAACACGTTCAATCATACGTGTCGACTCGGCCGATTCGCTGGCGATGATCCAATCGACTGCTCGCGGGGAGGTCGCACACGAACTCATCCAACGCAGCGTCTTATCGATCCCATTCGCGTTCAACCCGACATCGATCATCCAGCGTTCGCCCGGAAGGCAATTGGCGAGCAACGCGGCAATCACTTCGCGTTGAATCTCACCGCCGGTGAGCGCGTCGATATCAGCTAGATAGAAACGGCGAATCGAATACCGCCGATACCAGTCGACCAGAGCAAGCGGATTCCCGTTGGCGGGTAACGCGTTTCGCCACAGCGGGCTGACCGCTCGATAATGCTCGCGATTTCCCGCGATTGCGTGAACGGCAACGCCCGCCTTGAGATCAACGACGCCGATCAGATTTGCGGCGTGCGGTTTCCATTGGCTTGGAAACGTCGCCACATCGGGACGTTCGCTCAACCCTGCTCACTCGGGCAAGCTGAAGAGAGATTCCACTTTCACGATTGCATAGTCATCGGGAAAAGTGTGAATCGCTTGGATCAACATCGAGTGCTGTCTGGTCTCGATATTGACGTAACTGATCGCCCCGAGAGCCATCCGCCCGCTCGAATCGAAACGGTACAGCAGACCTTCCGTCGGGCCTTTGCCGAGCTGCTGCCCCACCATCCAAAACATCTCCGCGCCCACCGTTTCGAGCTGGAAGTGCGTTCGGTATTCCAATCCACTTTGACATGTCGCTTCTTCCGTGCGACTGCCCTTGAGTGATTGTTGGATCAAACATCGCCTCGTCGGCAACGGTTGCCCGGCACTGGTGGCGACTTCACAAAGCGTTGACTTGCCACCATTGAACGTAACCACGTGGCCACAATTGGTGATGTCAACTTTGGCATCGTAACGCCCTCGTTGAATCCGACGCGACTGGTGCACGACGATTAACTCAGGATGGATCGGTCGACTGAACAAATGGAAGGCGAGTTCAGCGACTTTTGGGCGAACCGAAATCACGTCGGAGAGTCCATGGTGCAGAGGAAAACGTTTCTGGTGAATAAACGGAATGGCACAATCGCACCACCCCACCGCGACGAAACGTACGTGTGAGTTAATATATACCGAGAGAACAAGCCAATTGTTTTACAGCAAATGAATCAATCACGCTGGTTGCCCCAATTATAGGCTGACTGCAACTAAAGTCTAAAGAGCGTTTACGTATTGACTCGGGAAGAATATCCTTTCCGCTAATCTTTCCCGATTTCATATTGACATTTGAAAAAACCGCTTGCCGGAACCCCGCCATGTTGTTGGTCATCGATAACTACGATTCATTCACTTACAACCTGGTGCAACGCATCGGCGAGATCAATCATGACGCTGACGTGCGAGTCATCCGAAACGACGATCTTTCGATCGCCCAGATCGAAGAGCTCAATCCCGAACGACTGCTCATCTCCCCCGGCCCGTGCACGCCCAACGAAGCCGGCGTGAGTGTCGAGTGCGTCAAACATTTCGCCGGAAAAATTCCGATCCTCGGCGTTTGCCTCGGCCACCAATCGATCGGGCAGGCTTACGGAGGGACGATTGTTCGTGCCCCTCAACTGATGCACGGGAAAACCGATGGCATTCAACACGACAACCAGGGCCTGTTTGCGGGACTCACGAATCCCTTCACAGCGACTCGCTATCACTCGCTCGTGATCGATCCGCCCACGCTACCCGACGAACTCGTCGTCAGCGCTTGGACGGACACGGGGGGCCAGCGGCAAATCATGGGCGTCCGCCACCGCGAATTTTTGATGGAAGGATGGCAGTTTCATCCGGAGAGTTTTTTAACCGAACCGGGAATCGAGCTGATAACGCGATTTCTGAACTGGTCCTAACCAGACACAGCGGGACCGGATCGGATCCACCGGGTGGAGGTCAATCGGCCGGATCGGCGTTGGGCCACCCCGGCGCCGCTGGACCAGCCCCACTAGGCCATCCCTAAACGGCATTCCCGCCGGCGCATAAAAAAAGCCACCGATCAAAATTGATTGGTGGCTTTTTTTCATTCGATTCAGAGAGAATCGAAGAGCGGCTGATCGGATTCGAACCGACGACAATCACGTTGGCAACGTGATGCTCTGCCAACTGAGCTACAGCCGCATCGAACAGACGAGGGTGCCGGTCACCTCGGTGACTCGCTCCCGTCGTGTGTGGGCTAGAGTATAAGTTCGCTTCTCGAGGTGACAAGACCGTCTAGCCATGTTTTTTTTCATCGGCCGAAATTTTTCGTCCGTGCAGTTTTTCGACCGCTTTGGCGAAGGAAGTTTTCGGCTGTCGGCTTGCCTTCTTCGCTGACCGGGCATTACACTTGCCGGATTGTTTCGGTGCCAACGTCACACCTGGCGTCGCCCGAACGCCCCAAAAAGATTCCCCGTCCCGCGGCGGCCCCTCCGATTTTGGGACGCCCTCCTCTGGCATAAGTAAGAATTCAGGATGTCCACGTCCGTCGACACTGACACCACCGCGACCGACGAGTCGCCCGACAAGGCTCCATTGCAACTGGAAGTCACCGTGGAAAAACCCCACGCTTGCTTGCGTGAAGTGGTCGTTTCCATCCCACGTGGCGAAGTCGAGCGTTACCTCAAAGAGGCCTACGACGAACTCGTTCCCGAAGCCCAAGTTCCCGGGTTCCGCGCCGGCCGTGCCCCGCGAAAGCTGGTCGAAAAGCAATTCCGGGAAAAAATCGAAGAACGCGTCAAAGGCTCGTTGCTGATGGACAGCCTCAGCCAAGTGACCGAGCAAGCCGAGTTTTCCGCCATCGGTGAACCCGACTTCGAATACGAGTCGATCGTTCTACCCGAAGAAGGTCCGTTCAAGTTCCAATTCAAGATCGAAGTCCGTCCTGAATTCGAAACCCCAGAATGGAAGGGTCTTTCCCTTACCAAACCTGTCGAAGAAGTCACCGACGAAGACGTCGACCAAGCCCTCAAACGTGTCTTGGCTCGCTACGCATCGCTCGAAGCCAGTGCCGAACCGGCCGAACTCGGCGACAAACTCTTGCTCACCGCCGTCTTCAAAGATGGCGACAAGAAATTGTCCGAAATGGACGAAGAACGAGTCACCGTCGCTAACCGCCTAAGCCTCTCGGACGCGATCTGCGATTCGTTCGGCGAGTTGATGACCGGAGCGAAAGAAGGCGATGTCATCACGGGCAAAGTCAAATTGAGCGACGGCCACTCCGACGAATCGCTGCAAGGCAAAGAAATCGATGCTGTATTCACGGTCGTCGAAGTTCTCAAACTTGAACTCCCACAACTGACCGCTGAGTTCCTCGATGAACTCGGTGAGTTTGAGTCCGAAAGCGAACTCCGTGATTTCGTTCGTGCATCGCTCGAACGACAAGCAACGTTCCGCACCGAACAAGCGATGCGGTCAGCGATCATCTCGCAATTGCTTGAATCGTCCGATTTCGAATTGCCACCGAGCTTGGTTCGTCGCCAAATGAAGCGAGAACTCGACCGCAAGGTCCTCGAGTTCCGTCGCAGCGGTTTCGACGAAGACATGATTCGTCGATTCGTCAACGCGAACCGTCAAAACATGCAAGCCGGCACCGAAGCGTCACTGCGTGAACACTTCATCCTGGAACAAATCGCCGAGAACGAAAACATCGACGCGACCCCGGAAGAGTACGAAGCAGAGATCCAATTGATCGCCGAGCAAAGCGATTCGTCGCCGCGTAAGATCCGTGCCCGCTATGAGAAGTCGGGACAAATGGATGCACTTCGCAACCAGATCGTCGAACGCAAGGTTATCGAAATGATCTCCGGTGCCGCACAAGTCACCGAAGAAGCTGTGACCAAGGAAGCCGAAGGAGCCGACGAAGAGTTCGCCGTCTACCACGACGTGGTGCCAACCCGCGATCTCGAGTCGATCCCGGAAGCCAAGTACGACGACAACACACCGAAGGGCGCTGAAACCGAAATGGAAAAAGAGAAAGACAAAGAATAATTGTCTGACCTCTGCGAAAACAAGAAACGCGGCGAGCAACCTCGCCGCGTTTTTTTATGCGCACAAAGCGACAAGCATCCGCGATTCCCAACGCGACGAAAGAACACGAGCGTTTTCGCGTACCCAAACGTGGAACGACACCGGACGGCTCGCGCCGTTCCGCTAAGTTTTTTCGACCGGCAAACCGCGAATCCTCCGGTTCCAGCCCCTCCTTAAGTCGAGTTTGTTCACGACTGGCTAGCTGGCCGGCGGCACTTTCAGGGAGACGGATTAGAGTTTTCGCCTCGCACATGGATGAGTCGCTTCACGGCTCCGAAAGCGGTTCACGCCCGCAATTCTCGGTCTCTGAAAGGCAGTGAAGAATTAGTGTGGCCGTTCGCTCCGCGAACGAGCGTTCCCGTAAGCTTCGTTTGCGAGGGACGTTGTTTGTTTTAGTGCTTTTTATAACGGAACGGCGCAAGCCGTTCGGTCCCGAGTCACCGGACGGCTCGCGCCGTTCCGCTACTTTCGAAATCCTGCAGTACTTAAATCGACGCCCGGAGAGACCGAACTACGTGAGAAGCAACGATCTCCAACTAGGTCGTGTACAACGAATTGAACCGGACATAGTCCTCAGTCAAATCGCTCGACCAATATTTGGCTGAACCGGATCCAGAACCGACGACGAGCTGCAATTTGACTTCCGAAGCCTGTTTCATCAGCCCACTGAGTTCGGCAGCATCAAATTTCAATGGCCGACCATCTCGAAAAACGTCGCGTCCTTCGATTGAGAGCGCCGTTTTTCCGACTTCAATCTTTGGCCCCGCATAACCGGCGGCGGACACGATGCGTCCCCAATTGGGATCACCACCCTGAATCGCGGTTTTGACCAACGGGCTCGCGGCAACACATTTGGCGATATCCAGTGCGTCTTTGTCACTTCCGGCGCCTTCGACTGCGACTTCGAAGAACCGCACCGCACCCTCGCCATCGGCGACCAACAACTTGGCCAGCTTCAAACTGACATCCGTGGCCGCTTCGATAAAGGTCGCATTCTCGGCATCCGATCCGTCGCCGGCTGCGCCGCTACTAAGCAAGATCACCGTGTCGTTGGTGCTCATGTGCCCGTCGACACTGACGCGGTTGAATGTTCGCTCGACAATTCGTCGTAACGACGTTTGAGCGGAAGCTTCGGTGAGCGGAAAATCGGTGACGATCACACCGAGCATCGTCGCCATGTTGGGAGCGATCATTCCGGCGCCTTTGCACATCGCAGCAATTCGGTAAGTCTTGCCGCTGACCTCGAAACTCGCCGACGCGGTCTTGCGATACTGATCCGTCGTGCAAATCGCATCCGCCGCGGCGAGAAAATGCCGTTCGCTGTCACCCAATGCCTCGCCGGCGAGGGAAATTCCGCGTTCGACTTTGTCCATCGGCAACCGGTGCCCGATCACGCCCGTGCTCATGACCAACACATCCTCAGCGTCGCAACCGACCATTTTGGCAACGCTTTCGCACATCGCCACCGCATCGTCGAAACCTTCTTGCCCGGTACACGCGTTCGCGTTGCCGCTATTGGTGATTACCGCGCGACACGTCGATCGGGGAGAACGATCTCGACACAACTGCACAGGCGCCGCAAAAACTTGATTCGTCGTCGTCACCGCAGCCGCAACGCACGCATCGTCACTCACGATCAACGAAACGTCTGGCTTTCCACTCGCCTTGATCCCACCCGTCGCACCGGCGAACCGAAATCCGGTTGGAAGTTCGTGAGACGATTCGGTAGGTGTCAGTTCGGGTTGACTCATTTTGGGTTCCAGCAAAGGCACAATCGGGAGGCTGCCCCGCAGCGGGGCGTGACCGCAATGATACCAATTTCTAGGTTTGCGCCACCGTGGCAAACAACGCGACATCGGACGACGGCCCAGCGGTGGACTATCTCACCAGCGACAGAACATTTTGCGGGTTCTGGTTGGCGAACGACAACACATTGGTCTCCGGCTGAACGACGATTTACCCCCGCGTCAGTTTCGCGGAATCCTGTGCAAAGTCGGCATCACGGAGCGTGCTTTCCGCCTCCTGCCGATTCGCTTTTGTTTCGCTGGAGACATTGATTGTTTTAAGCAGGTATGCAGGAATCATCTGG
>NZ_JAMQBK010000129.1 GCF_023701485.1 Aporhodopirellula aestuarii | reverse complement strand
GAAAATCAACAGGCTGCTAAGATGAAGAGTAAGATTAGGATTAAGACTAAAAACTACCCTCCCTCATAATCTTAATCCTACTCTTAATCATAATCTCTCCCCCGCAACTCGCCCTCTTCCTAACGGAACGGCGCGAGCCGTCCGGTCCCGCGTCACCGGACGACGGGCGGGCTGTTGCGACAGCCATGGCATGCACTCACCCAAGACCTCAGTCACTAGTCGCGACAGCGACGACATACAAAAGCCCCGAACGTTAGTCCGGGGACGGCATCGCCCCAAACGCTTTCACGCGACCATCCGCGTCAAACCAGTGGTGCCAAATTGGGATTAAGATGAAGAGTAAGATTAGGATTAAGATCAACCAACCTTCCTCATAATCTTAATCATACTCCTAATCCTAATCTCTCCCTCCGCGCATCTCTCCCCAGCACCCACGACCACCGCCGTTCACACGCAGCCACCGCCACCAGAAGGCAGATCCGCGTCAAACCAGTGGCGCCAAATTGGGATTAAGATGAAGAGCAAGATTAGGATTAAGACCAAGACACACCACCCAATCCTCACTCTTTCATAATCTTAATCCTACTCTTAATCCTAATCTCTCCCCCCCAACTCGCACCCTTCTTAGCGGTACGGCGCAAGCTGTCCGGTCCCCCAACCCACTCGCGATCGCATCGGCCGCACCAAATGAGGATTAAGATGAAGATTATGATTAAGATTAAAAACCATCCTCCCTCATAATCTTAATCATACTCTTAATCCTAATCTCTCTCCAACACGCATCACTTCACTGATCCGCATACCGCATCCATAGAGCAGTTTGGCGATCAATAAATGCACGCCGCGCAGGTGAGCGTAAATCTGTTCAATTTCGGCAACGCTCAGCACGGTCGGAATCTGCTTCCCCTTGTTCGATCGGATCGCATTGACTTCGCCCATTTCTCGTTTGAGTACGTGTTGAAAGAGATACAAGAGCGCATAGAACGCGCGGTTCTGCGTCGATACCGCGACGTTTCCATCGACTGCCAAGTCGGTTAAATGCGACTCGACGTCGGCCGCGCCGATCGCTGCAAAGTCAGCTTGACATTTCAAACCCCGAGATCGCATGAATGCACGGACATTCGACACATAGGCCCTTTCGGTGGCCAACTGGTCGTGACGCAACCGGATAGCCCGACGTAGGTTTTGAATCACATCCGGCTCGCGCGGATCGATATGACCGACGACGTCCTCGATTTCCTCGATCGCATCATCGGAAGATTGTTTGACCGTCGCCTGTTTGATCTTCTCGTTCCGGGCAAGCACTTCGAGTTTAATTCGGATGAACGTCAAATCATCGAAGGGTGCCGACTGGACATAGCGTCGGTAACAAATCAGCGACTGGATGATTTTGAGTCGTTTCCAAGCCGGAGTTTTGCGTCTCACATGGTCACGTAGGTAAGCGATCACCTCATCGGCGGTAAACTCCCACGTCGCCTGCGGTTTGCGGCCATGGAACCGCGAGAGCTTCTCGAACCAGATTTTTGCCCACTTATCACGACTCTCACACCAAGAAGTGTCGGGCTGACTCACTCGTGTCATCGAATCGTCCTCTGATGTCGCTACCTTCGTCTATTCCAGTTGAAGACGGTCGCGCATCTGCTCCGCCAATGATCGCCACACGCAAATGCATCTACCGAGCGTTTGGAACACAATGCAATTGCGTACAGCTCGCACACCAAAGCACCCGATGTCCCTTCACATCGCGACCGAGGACTGGCGTCCACTTCACAGCATTTTTCCGCTCCAACCTTCACCGCGGATGAGGGAAGCGGGATTTCCGTCGATCGTCTCCCCGGTCTTCCACGGCACCATCAGGCGATTGCTCGCACGTACAGTGCACAAGTCAACACGCACGCCGGAAATTGTTCGACATAGTTGCTTGACCGGCGCATTTGCATCCCAGATATTCGTGGGACACCCCAAGCGGCGATCAGTACCGAGCGAACCGGCGATAACACCTCCTGTGTCACCGAGCGTGCCGAAGGTCCTTCCGGTGATAACACCCCCACCTCCCAACTTATCGCCGCCCCAACCGGTGTGAATTACTTTGTTCGCTGACTGAAATCACTCAACGGCACGCAAACACTGCCGGATTTACGATGGTCACCTTGAGCGCGGAATGCACTGCGATATTGAAATACCTCTGCGGCGTGACGACAGCTGACAACTGGGACACGATTGACGACGTCTCCAACGCGTTGGACCTGCCAATTGAACACCTTCAACCGCGCCTGCAAGAACTTGTTAGAAAGGGGTACCTCGAGTATCGCACAGGATCGCGTCAGGACGGTAACCAGTGGCGGCGCGGGCCGCCAAACGTCGCTGTAACTGCATCCGGCCGCGCGCTGGCTAGGCAACTTCGTGGCAACACAAAACCAACTGACTAGCGTCCGGATTGGTTCTCGGCAATTGTTGCGGTGTGGTGCGCGGTCGGCTATCTTCGTCGTGTTTCGGTCGTGTTGGTGGATTTTGCTTGGCTGGCGCAAAACGGCGGCGAACCATCCGATGCACCGAAGGACCGGTGGTCAGTTTTCACGAATGGATGCTCAACCGCCGGTCCTCGGTGATCGGTAACGTTACCCGACTGATTTGATGCATCAAACGCGAGACTACCCGCCCGACGAGTTTCGCATTAAGGGCCGCGTATTTCGCGAGACGCTCAAGAGCCTGACCCGTACTTTTTTCGCCGATGTCTATCGGCAGACCGGTTCGTACGCCTATCGCGGATTGCTGTGGCATGCGTTCACCTATGGGTTCCAATCAGCACTTGAACGTACAGACGCCGTTTCTGCTTTTGTCGCATGCGATGATGCCGAACTCTACATTCATGACGAACAGCTGGACATGCTATGGCTATGTCCACGATCGGTCGCCATTTCTGACACGTATCCCTGCAATGATACCTACATATTTCCGCCCTCATTTAGCTGGCTGTACATCACAACCCACGAACACGCTCAAGGCATCGGACCATTTTTCGTTCGTGCTCCATCCAATGTTGTAGAATGCGGGTAACCAAGCGATGATGACGGAGCGGCGGTGGTCGCCGTTCTCTCAGTGGTTGAGTCGTTCACCGCCGCCCGCATATCGCTACCGTTCTGGCATAGAAGATTCAATGGCGACAATTGATTGGAACAAGATTGTCTCAATCGTGCAGCGATACCGAACTGCAGTGCGCGTGAAGTGGGTAGTCGACACGGAAGATCCCGATTGGAATCCTTGGATCATCATTCCAACAGATGGCTACATTGAGACTGGGGCAATGGGCCCCATACCTGTTCGTGAAATCGAGTGGCTCGAAATCGACGCGAGTAGAATCAATGGGAATGGTCGACTTGTCCAGAATCAAAACGCGCCGGAGACAACTTCGCTGATGGCAAGCGATGATGATCACATACGTTTCGTTGGGACTGTTGCTCGCCTTGACGCGAAGTCACATGATTGACTCAACGGCTCGACATCCCAAAAATGCCAGAACAATCGGATGCACGACGAGTCGCCGAGTCGTGATTTTTGAAGTGGAGGATCGCTCGCGGCGACCGTGTGATCCGTGACGTTATCGCACTGACCTTGGACGACGGTTTGTTTCGCAACACGGTTTGCTTCGGTCGAGCGATATTGTGAAGACGTTTTGGTTGGCACGCTGATTCGCTTCGGTTTGCTCTTTCAATCGCATGACGCTACATCAAAGCTGGTGGCGAACGTCACTGGAAGGACCGAAGGCTAGACTTGCATTGCGTTCTGATGCTTTCAAGACGCCACAAGAGGCATGCGGACTCTCGCTGTCAAGCGACCAGTCCGGTATTGATCGCTTGCTTCGCTCGGCATCCATTGTCGCACACGTTACCGCTCGGCCATCTGCGTCATTGCGGCTCTCTGTCTTTGCGTCAATGTCTTCGTTTGCGGACTTTGCCCTGGCGTTGATGCACTTGCAAGCTGCCTGATTGGGAGGGGCGGTTGCCCTGGAATCTTGCCAGCAGCGGGCGCTCGTAAAACTTGCTCGGTCATGCCTCGACCGGTTAGACTGTTCGGACGCCGTTTGCGATGGGAAGGTTTTCCGGACCACAAGAGACGCGATAACCATGCCATGCAGTGGAGTACGGCATAGGGCGTGTAGAAATAGAATATCAATCAGCCGTACCCACTGATGGCTGACGTTCTGTGACTGATCATGCTCAGTGCTACGTAACGAATGACAAAACTCGGCGATTGAAAACGCATTGATTGCGAGCCAATAATTCGAGCGTTTTGGTGGTGCAGATCCTCGACATCGCAGACCGATTCGATTTTGAACGATCAATCATCGCATCGAGATGATGGTGAAGATATTGGGTGCTGTATCCCGTTTCGGCCAAGCCACGCGGAGTGCGTGACAAACCGTCCGCTCACGCAAACTTCAACTGTCATGAACGCTCAAAGTTTTTGGCGTTTCGCTAGTGTAGCGTTTTTGACGATGGACACCTTTCCGAGAACAGCCGTATTGCGAATCAAGCCGCACGCAGATTCTGGTTGCGCAATCACGACGCTGCAATTCAACTCCTCAACGTCAATCCGCTGGCGGTCTCGATTTGCCTCCAATCGATTCGCTTGTTATCTTGATTCAGTCCGTATGGTTCGGCCAACATCAAACCCCACTGCCGGGAACATGCACAGAACCAAGGGTTGTTACGGAGCCGGTCTTGCAAGCGTTTCGGCAATGGAAAATCAACTGTCCCGGCCCGCAAAACCCAACCGTTACCCGACTGAAGTCTATTTGCATCGAACGCAACATGAAAACCCTCGACCTTTTGCGTGATCAGTGCCAAATCCAAGAGTACGTCTGGAATCGGCTGGACAACTATGAACCGGATTGGGACTGGGCGTTGGGTGAAGCGGACCGAAAGGTGTCCCTAATTGCGACTGGCTTCTCTTTTGAGCAAAACGGTTGGTTTTCTATGGTTCTCGACCGCCGGCCGCGTGCTCAGTCGGATGGTCAATGGCAATCATTGATTGGCCACAACTATCTGCCGATGCCGCACTGGAATCTTGATGACGATTACGAACTCGATGTGAAACACTACGATCCAAAATGGAAGCCACCCAAGAATGGCTTTGATGATGAGTCGGCAGCCGAACTATTTGGCAATACAATTCGTGATGCGCTCGTTCACATTCGTGATCAAAATGGATTTACATTCAACTTTTTAGCTCGTAACTGCGCTTTCTTTGTGGAGGAACACGAAGGCCGTTTCGGTTGGCCGGAATACAAAGAAACGCGTACTGCCGGTCGGTGCAGACCATAGCGACGGGTAACCAGCGCGTGAACCGGAGCACGCAAGCTAGCGTTTTGGCAATGGGAAATCTATCGCGCGTTCCCGGTTACGCGTACCGTTACCCGACTGAAGACTGCGTGACTCGCATGGTCAAACCAGATCGCTAATGCCGTACGCGATTTGTCCAAAATGTGGCCGACGAACTCACCTGAATATTGGGGCAACCGATTTGAGGCAATGGTACGCGGATCACTATCCTGGCACGCCATTCGGTGAACCCGTCCCAAGTGATTGCTACGACTGTTGGCGCCTTGAGCGTGGAATAGCGATACCTGAAGAAGAACTTACCCATCGACAGGCTGTCGCCGACGGCACTGCACGTTCATTCCCTGCTGACGGACCACCGTGTCCAAAATGTGGTACTGCGCTGCGTACGCCTGAATCGAAACAATGCTTCAATTGCGGTGCGGATTGGCATTGATTCGAACTGCTATACTTACGTTTGGACTCCCGCAATCTGATCCAAAGGGCGGGTAACCAGTAAGGCTTT
>NZ_JAMQBK010000128.1 GCF_023701485.1 Aporhodopirellula aestuarii | reverse complement strand
ATAGCGGCTTACTTGAACAATGCCGTGCACACGGAGCACGGCTTGCAAGGTTTCACAAATGGAAAGTCGTCTCTCCGTGCCCGGTGACGGCCGACGTTACCCGACTGAAGACTATTTGCATCGAACGCAACATGAAAACCCTCGACCTTTTGCGTGACCAGTGTCAGATCCAAGAGTACGTCTGGAATCGGCTGGACAACTATGAACCGGATTGGGATTGGGCGTTGGGTGATGCGGACCGAAAAGTGTCCCTAATTGCGACTGGCTTCTCTTTCGAGCAAAACGGATGGTTTTCGATGGTTCTCGACCGCCGGCCGCGCGCTCAGTCGGATGGTCAATGGCAATCATTGATTGGCCACAACTATCTGCCGATGCCGCACTGGAATCTTGATGACGACTACGAACTCGATGTGAAGCACTACGATCCAAAATGGAAGCCACCCAAGAATGGCTTTGATGATGAGTCCGCAGCCGAACTATTTGGCAATACAATTCGCGATGCGCTCGTTCACATTCGTGATCAAAATGGATTTGCATTCAACTTTTTAGCTCGTAACTGCGCTTTCTTTGTGGAGGAACACGAAGGCCGTTTCGGTTGGCCGGAATACAAGGAAACGCGTACTGCCGGTCGGTGCAGACCATAGCGGCGACGGGTAACCAACGCGTGAACCGGAGCACGCGAGCTAGCCTTTTGGCAATGGAAAATCTTTCGCGCGTGCCCGGTTACGCGTACCGTTATCCGAATGAGGGGCCATGAACAAAGCATCAATCAAGCGTCTATTCAAAGCAATCGAAGTTGGTGATGCCCCGTTTGTGCTCTCGGAAATTGACAACAACGCCGAGGCGCTTGAGGTTGTTGGCGAGCACAATCGCTTGGTGCGAGATAAGACGCCGTTAATGTATGCAATGCAAAGCAATCAGTTTGATATTGCCAACATGCTTCTCGACCACGGTGCTGATGCGACGGCTGTAATGTCAGGCGGTCCCCGAACGCCAGCGATATCCTTGCTGATGTACTTCGCTCATTGCGATCGATCCAACTTCAGAAAATGGGTTGGCTTAGCCAAACGTTTTTACGACCTTGGTGCGGATCCTACCATCGGGCTGTATACTGCCCTCTTTCACTATTCGGATTTGGTTCCCCGTACTGATCTAATCGAATTATCACTCGAACGCGGAGGTCGAATTGACGTTCCGTTCGGAGATTCGCAAATGACCGCAACGGATCTAGTCTCTGTTAATCGTCACCAGTACACTAAAGAGATTTATAAACTGCTCAAGGTCGAACAGTAATCCAAGTTGAACATGGGTGCGTTCTGCAAACCTCGGATAACCAAGTCGTGAACCGGAGCGACCGACGGCGCGTTTACAAAGAGAAGAAAAGGGGTCAGGACTCTTTTACGGCCCACTTCCTAGTCCTGTGCCGCTACGTTGAATGAAATGCGAAGCGAGCAGGGTTGGCTGAAAAGGCAGAGGACTGGCGATGGAGATCCCTGCACCGCTGGTCCAAAACGGTGAATCGCTGCCAAGGCTCCTGTCGCCATGGCCGATTCCGCGCTCGCCCAATTACCACCGCCGATGCTGACGGGCCGTATGCTGCGATTAATAGACTTCGCTCTTTTGACCGCGTAAGCATGCAGACCTATGAGGGCGGGGCCATACTTCGATGGAAGGAACACGTAAGCGATGACGGCGGGTAACCAAATGGTGCACCGGAGCGGGCCGCAACGCGTTTTCAAGGATATGGAAAAGGTGTCGGACACGAATGGCACGGGCGTAAGCCTATCGGATCAACATGTTGTCGATGCGGCGGGTGAATCCCTCATCCGGACATCTTTTCTTCCCCCACATGATTTGGAGTCACAGATTGCCTAACGGTTACCACCTGCAGCACCTTCATTTCCGGTGAATTCCGTAAGCCTTTTCCAACAGGGGTCAACGATCTTGAGTTTCATCGAAACGCAAGCAGATTCGGGTTCGTATTCACTCAAGCAAAGAGTTATTGACGATAGCGTGACAACGTCCAGTCTGCTCACCTTCGTTCGTGAAGAGTTTCTCAGTGAATCGCTCCTTCCTCGCAAACATCGCATTGGCGCTGACACTCGTTCTTGGCTGGAGCATGACGAATCACGTTTCGGCACAATGGGACTGGAACGTGACCGGCGGTGGATGGACGCCTTTCATGCCTAATTACGAGTATGGCAGTACCAACGGAACGGACACACCGGTGTTCGATGCCGACCAGAACCACTACGGAGGGCGTGCGAGACTCCAAGGATTCTATGACTTCGAAGGTTACCGCACGATGCTGGAAGTTCGAGGCACACTCGCGGGGGCGGACTCGCTGAAGGATAGTGCTGCCGGAGTAAGCACAGCCACTGACGCATTCGGCAGCGTTGACAGTTTATTCAATTTTAGTGTCTTGAATGGCAATTATAATGCTCGAGTTAACTCCGATGTGCTTTACAACGACCAGTACATCGGACTGCGAGACCGTTTCGACCTGACTCATTGTGGTTTGGGTGTGTTAACCCTCGGTTGCGGTTTCTCTCACGTGCACTTCGACCAAGACTTCAACTCGAATTTTACGGTCGTCGGTGCAAATACGTATACGAGGAACGCACAGGAGGAGTTGTCCACCCGTTTCCTTGGTGCCGAAGTCGTTGCCACGCTATCGCGTCGAATATTCGGCTGCCCGCTTGATTTCGATACCTCATTGGGTATCTACGACATGGACGGAGATTACAAAGGCAACGACGAGATATTCTTGAATGGTGGTCTCCTCAGGGCATCCAACGCTGAACTCTCCATCAGCGAAACGGCGTTTACCTGTGACTTCCAAGTTCGAACGACCGCCCGCTTCGCCGGTATCGATATTCAGCCTACCGTGGGCGTGAAATATATCAGCGACATGCCTCAGATCAGCAACACCAACGCGGGTACGACGTTGAAAACCGACAGCAGCTTCATCCTGCTAGGTGGTTGGCAGATCTCGCTATAGGCCATTCGAGCGAATTATCACCGGCCGAGGATAAAGTGTCGCCCACCTTTTAAGTCGCCGCCGTAATGCCAATCCCGTCTAACCGAAGATGACGAGACCCGAGGTTGTGCTCTGATCGTGACCTAGAAGCTGAATTGCTGGAAGCCTCGCAGAGCGTGGGAAAGCGTGACATCGAAAGTGCCTGCGCAATTCTTCGCGCCCTATCATGCCAGGGAATCGGATCGCTTTCTGCTGAGCAGATTGAGTCCGCTCGATCAAACGTTTTCACTGTTTTCTCATACCTGATTGCGTGCCAGCGAGACGCGGGACATCTTGCAGGTGTGCGCGAGGTCGAATACACCTCGAATCTCGCGTACGCTCTCATGTGCCTGGAGCAATGGAGCGAGAACAACCCGACTGCAGCTGGGCAAGCGTATGGTGGTCTCGAATTGGTGGAGCTAATGTATCAGGAAGATTGGAATTTCGAGCCGCAGAATGCTCCGGGATTCGCTGAACTCATGCTCGTCTCAATGTTTGTTCATTGGCCGGATCGCCGTACACGTCCACAGTAGCGGCACAACCAGCAAGGGTTTGACATTGCGGAGTGACGTCAGGAACGCAGCCGATGTCCATACCTTCTGCTCAAGTAGCCCGGCTATAATAAGAAGCTCTGGGACTATACGAACCGCTCGACGAAAAGGAACTCGATCAAATCCGATGGTCGATTCGCCGAGGCAGCCCCTTGGACAGTCAACTTGGGTAGAATCGATCGCACGTCGCCTCGACCTCGAATCCGCCCTCCGCCCACGTGGAAGGCCCCCAAAAAAAAGAACCGAGACAGAGAAAAGAGTCCTGACACACCTTTTCTACCCCTCCGACCACCCCTACCCGGTGACCGCCGGTGTTCGCTGAAAAATGAAGAACCGCCATCTAGTTCGATCGCTAGTGTTTCTTGCAGCCATACTCATGGCGCCGCTTCTCTTTGACGGAATCAAGGAACTAGCCATCTGGAACACGACACGGAACTACCCACGCCTAACGAATTCTGAGGTCCGGGAACTTGTTCAGATCGGCATGTCGAAGAACGCGGTCCACGAGCACCTGGGAGACCCCAAAACGAAGAGTGATAGAGGCAGAATCTGGACCTACCTGAACAGAAACCCCGATCCCAACGATCACGTGAGCCGCGGTTTCGGGATTCAATTCGAGAACGACATTGTGGTCAAAATCAACTTCGGATCACCCAAGCACCGAGAATAGGAAGTGGCGCACGCCCCCCGGCAAAGAAAAGGTGTCGGTTTTGAAATCCACGTCAACCTCTCGGGCCCGGTGAATTGGGGCGTTATCGAAAGGTGCGGTTGAACTGATTTGCTACTTCACCGTTCCATGCTCTCTGCCGCCTATAGAATCAGTTGTGATTGATGCACCGACGACTTGCTCCATTTACCGCAGTAGCTCTCGCGTTTAGTATTCCGTCCGTTGCGGCAGCATCGGATTTTGGAGCGATCGCGGTTGGTGGTCTTGTGATTCTTGCAGTTCTGTCAGTCATATCCTTGGTCTTGGCGGCGTCCACGTCGATTCTGCTAAATCGCTTTGCCAGCACTCGCCTAAACTGGTGGTGGCTGTTTGTTGTTTTTGTTCCAATGTGGTTCTACCTCTCGCTTCATTCGTACTGGCTTCTCTTTTTGTAGCAAAGAAAAGGTGTCGGATATGAATGGCACGGGCATAGGC
>NZ_JAMQBK010000127.1 GCF_023701485.1 Aporhodopirellula aestuarii | reverse complement strand
TGTGGGTAATGACAAGGACGCAAGTCCATGGAGCATGGCACCCTCTGCCACCACAAGTGCCGAAGGCATGACACGCGTCATCGCATTATGTTCTGCCGTCCGCGTTGGATTGGGGAATGAAACGCATACCCGTGCCCCTGGGGACTTATCTATCGCCGCTTTGCGGTTGGGAAAAGCTAAAAGCTAAAAGCTATCAGCTATCAGCTAACAGCTATCACCTCGCTCGGGCTCGGAGGGCGTTGGCTTGGATTCGGGCCGCGTTGGTGGTGGCTTGTGTCGTTTGACTTTGCATCATCGTCCGTAACGCCACGAGGGCGTTTTGTAATTCGGCTTGATCGAGCGCTCCACTTTCGTCAGCGTCGTAATTCGCCAGCATCATCACCGCGAGTTCCTCAATTGTCGGCATCGTAACGGTTGCCGCTTCCGCTTGGCTGGCCAATTGTGCGGATCGAAGCAAGGCCTGGTCCGCCGTCATGTCGCTGGCGGCCTGCGCCGGTGGTGGTCCCATTGGGCCGCCACCCCGTGGTGGACGTTGGGCTTGGACGGGCAACAGCACTGTCATGGCGACGACCAAAACGAAAGTGGCGACGAGTGATTTTTTCATGGCGAAATTCCTTTAAGCATTCAAATGGGTAGCAGGTTGATCAACAGTGAATTTTCTAGCATTGTTCGGTTCGTGCGTTTCCCGAGCGACCATGGCGTCGTCCGGTCTCGTCACGCGCGGTTTGATCGATGAGGCCGAGACTGGTTTCAACCGAAACGTTCGTGTCGTCATCGAGTTCGTCCGTGTCCTCGTCGCTGGTGCTGACCAACGACGAAGCACTACCAACCGTTTCGTCGACCGAGTCGGTTTCATCCAGCGAGTCGGTTTCATCGAGTGAATCGGTCCCGTCGAGCGAGTCGGCTTCGTCGAGCGAGTCAGTTTCGTCATCGCTGGCGACGTCGCTTCCCATATCACTTTCATCCGTCGTCTCGCCGTCGACGTGACTGCACTCGCCGCTTTCGATTTCTTCATTTCGCATGCCGGGGGCAGGTCGACCGTGGAAACCGACCAAGCTCTCACCGCCGGCTACCTCTGCATCCATGTCACTTTGGAGGCTGTCGTCGCAGGCAACCTCCGAGCTATCCTCGTCTGCGAACTCAGGACCGAGCAATTCGCCTTCCACCGTTCCATCGACCGTGATGTTGTTATCGCCTTCACCTAACGATGCATTGACGTTGCCCGAAACAACCGATTCGGCGAGCAGCGTGAGCGTGTCGTCATCAATTCCGCCGCGAAGGTTCAAGTCGTAGGCGATCTGGCCGGAGACGTCGACGGAATTATCCCCGTCGCCCAGTCCGATGCGGGCACCGCCGCCGATCTCAGAGTCTTCTCCGATCGTGACCGTGTCATTTCCGTCGCCGGCACGAACGGCAAGGTTTTCACCGATGTCGCCTTGGATATCGAGCGTGTTGTCACCTTCGCCGAGTGACGTTTCGACATTGCCTTCCACTGTTGCCTCGGACGCAATCGCCACCGTGTCATTGCCGTCGGCGGACTCGACGACGAAGTCGCCCGAAATCTCTCCTCCCTCGAGGCTGATCGAATTATCGCCGCCACCCAACGCGGTAAAGACCGTGTCGACAGCAACGGAATTGGCGGACAAGTCGATCGATACGGTGTCATTGGCATCTGCTCCGCTGGCGTCCAGTGCGATTACAATATCATCACTGACCCCTTCGACGACCTCCACCGAATCTTCGCCGTCCGCACCGGCGCCGCTCTCGGTGACTTGCAATGTTCCGTCGCCGAGATCGACGATCGCGATCTCGCCTTCGGCATCACCTTCCACCAACAGCGATCCGTCCACCACCGAGATCGCCGCCGCCAGCACGCGGCGTGTTTCAAGGCCTTCGATTCCTCGTAAACGGCGTCGAGTCGTGGTGCGTCTCATGGTTAAGGTCCTTCGATGGGGAGTCAGGATGGGTGACGACCAAGCGGTCTAAGTTGTAAGACCGAACCGCTACCCGATTTGTCACGCGCCGAACAAATTCAGTCGTTCGTGTTGCCCCGTGGTTGCGTCAGCGGAGATGCAATCGCGGTCATTCAGAATCGCGGAAAGAAGCCGCAAGCTCGCGAGCGCGTTCTCATGCCACAGAATGTCATCGGTCGGCCGCAGTTCCTCCGCCTCGTCACGTTGGCGTTCATAGGGAGCGAACCAATCATCCCGAGCGTCATCGAGAATGGAGTGAGAATGCTCATCGCCAAAATCGGCTTCGAGTTGAGTCGATCGGGGGCGTGCAGACATTTCGGTTTCCTGCGTTGAGTCGTGAGGCCTGGGAAGTGAGTAGATCTTTCAAAGAAGGACGTTTGCAAACCCAAAAAGTCACAATCCTCGCCCATCTGATCTGCGAATTTTCATTGGGCTTGCCAACTACTAGCACCTTGGACGGAGTCAATGGCCGACAATTGCCACGGACTGGTGACCGAATTCAATCCCTCCTGCGATGGATGCGCAGCGACATTTTCGCGGTGTCAGAGGCGGCGATTGTCCTCGGCCGGATTGTGAGGGCGGCGAAAATTCACTACACAGGGGGCATGTCCAACGAAGCTACACCAGGGCCGCCCGCCCCGAACCCCGGATCGAACCTGCCACCCGCATCGAACACGACTCGTGCACCAAGCGGGGTAACGAGTTCGTGTTCGTCCGCGCCCGCTTGCCCGGTGTGTGGCGGTCACCTGATCGACATCCGCGGCAAACTCCAGTGCACTGCCTGCCACCGGATCTGTGAAACCTGTTGCGAAGGCGGTCGCGGCTAGCCGCATGCCTGCCGCTCAAACCGCCGCGAAGTGGTGAAATGATGTAACCATGGGCGTCAGCTCATGGAAAACTTTCAGCACTGGGAGTTGGGAGTTGGGAGTTGGGAGTTGGGTGGAGCCCTCCCCGGCCCGAAGCGGTCCGACCCTCCCGGAAGGAGGGTGAAGGTGGATGGCTCGAAGCTCGTCGCTCAACGCTCAACGCTCAACGCTCATCACTCACCGCTCACCGCTCCGCCCGCTTCTTGCGAGGTTTTTCTTTGGTTTGGCCGCTCTTCCAGAGGACGATATTTGAGGTGTCATTCTGGGCAGGTTCACCTTCGGTGCTGCGGCCTCGGTTGACGTCTTGCTCTAAGAGTTCGAGCAGCTGCGCGGCGATCTCGGGCTTCTCGGTGTAGAGATTGTGTTGCTCACCAATGTCGGTTTCCATGTCGTAGAGCTGCGCGACCGGCGAGTCCGCGGGCGCGTTGGCTTCGTTGGGTGAGCTCCAGCCTCCCGATGCTCGGGCCAGCAGCAACTTCCATTTGCCATGGCGGTACGCAAAATGGCCACTAAACGAATGATGGATCACCCCATTGCGTGTGGATTCGATCGGTTTCCCTGACAATTCAGGCAGAAAACTGACGCTGTCCTCACCGCTGCCCGAAGGCATTTCGATGCCGAGGATGTCGCACGTCGTCGCCAACAGATCCGTCAGGCAGATAAGGCTGTCGGTCTGTGATCCCGCGGCGACTTTCTCCGGCCAACGGACGATGAACGGGATGCGGTGCCCGCCGTCCCACAGGTCGGCTTTCGAGCCGCGAAGATGCGCCGACACGAGGTGTCCTTGCGCGGCGAGTTTGGGAATCCCCGCCGCTTTCGAGCACCCGTTGTCGCTGGTGAAGATCACGAGCGTGTTGTCGGTCAATCCGTTTCGCTGCAGTGCGGCGGTGATTTCGCCGACAGCGTGATCGGTTTGCATGACGAAATCGCCGTAATCTCCTAACCCGCTTTTGCCTTGCCACTCGGGGCTCGGCACGATCGGGGTGTGTGGGGAACCAAGCGGTACGTAGAGGAAGAACGGCTGGTCCGTTTGAGCTTGCTCGTCGATCCACGCGGCGGCTTTCTCGGTGAGTCGGAGCAGCATGTTGATGACGGCGTCGTGCTCGATGACGCAGTCGTTTTCAATCACGGCTTCCATGTCACGAGCGTGGTGGAACCCATGGAAGTAATCGAACCCGCGTTGGGTCGGACCGTCTGGAATCCGGGCGCCGACGGGCGGTTTCTTGTACTCTTTGCGTGAGTAAATTTCGCCCGTTTGAGGATCAGCGTACTGGAAGTTCAAGTGCCACTTGCCGACGATTCCTGTCGTGTAGCCGTGCGCTTTCAGAACACTCGCCACGGTCGGTCGATCTTCGGAGATCAGGTTGGGGGCAAAACCGGTAACGACGCCCTTTTGCAACGGTGTCCGCCAACTGTACCGTCCCGTCATGATGCCATATCGCGTCGGGGTGCACACAGATGAACCACCATGCGCGTCGGTGAAAATCATGCCTTGCGCGGCCAAGCGGTCCGCGTGAGGTGTGGCGATCTTACATGTCTCAGGGGCTAAACAGTGAACATCACCGTAACCGAGGTCATCGCAGATGATGTAAACGATGTTGGGTTGTTCCGCCGCGACCGACAGCGAACTCATTGCGAGGACGCAAATCAAAAGAAGCGTTTTCATTACAGGCACCGGTGGTATGGGGAGAATGATCGTTTAACCGTAACACGCTGTTCGCGTCCTCGAGTGCGCAGCCGACCATCGTACGGTCGGCTGCACCCTTCGCGTCGGAAACTGACTTGTCGACGGTCAGTTGGCACCTTTTTTCTTCTTACGCGGCGATTTTGACGCGATCGGTTGGGCTTCTTCTTGGGGCTGATTCCAAAGACGGTAGGGGTCGTCGTGGCGGCGCATCTCTTCTAGGAGTAGAGCTTCCATTTCGGCTAGCTTGTCCGCGTACGCGGGGTCTTCGGCTAAGTCTTGGGTGAGGAACTCGTGCGGGTTGTCGGCGAGGTTGAAGAGTTGTGTCTCGCGAACTTTTCCGTCCATCACGTCCCATTTGATCAACTTCCAGTCACCTTTCTTGACGGTGCGGATTCCGGGTTTGGTGCCTCCTGAGTAGGTTCCGTATAGAGTGTCACGCACTGTTGCTTGCTGTCCGAAAATCACAGGTTTGAGGCTGATGCCTTCGACGGTGTCGGGGATCTCGATGCCGGCGAGGTCGCAGAGTGTGGGTAAAGTGTCGAGCAGGTAGCTGTTCGCTTGCACACGGCCGGGTTCGATGCCGGGGCCTTTGACGATGTACGGGACTCGCCAGGTGTGCTGGTACAGGTTTTGTTTGCCTTGCAAGCCGTGACGGCCGATGGCCATGCCGTGATCGGCGGTGTAGATGATGTAGGTGTTGTCGAGTTCGCCCATCGCGTCGAGTTTGGTGAGCACTTTGTCGATTTGCCGGTCGATGTTTTCGTTGCACGCGAATTCACGGCCGAGTTCGTTGCGAATCGTGGCTTCGTCGCGGCGTTCCCAAACCCCGGAGACGGATGTTTCGTCGCGAAGACCGGGGTGGCCGTGATGGAACGGATGCTCGGGGAGATAGTTGACAGGCAGAGGTGGCTGTTTGGAATGGAGCGCGGGAGGGGTGGATTTGTCTTTGTGGTTGACGGCGCCGTATTTGGCTAGCAGTTCAGGTGTGCCGTCGCGTGTGTCGTGGGGATGCGAGAAGCCGAAGTAGATCAAAAATGGGTCTTCGTCTTGGGCTGCTTCGCGTTGGGCAAGATATTCAAGGACTTGTTTGCCATGCCACGCGCTGCCGGTTTCTTCGGTGCCGCCGCGCTTGGTGGCGTCGTGGACGACGGTGAATTTCCCGTTGGCTCCCGCGTAGCTGTTGCCTTTCTTGCACGTTCGCATGGTGTCGTATCCGGCACGGTTAAAAGCTTCCGCCATCACGTTGTCGAGAATGTTGTCGGGGCAGTTTTGGCTGTTGTTCCAGTTCGGCAAATGCCAGACGGTGCGGCCGGTCATGATCATGTGCCGCGATGGGGTGCAGACGGCGCCGGAGAAGGAGCCCATGTGGTAGGCGCCGTCAAAAACAACCCCTTCGGCGGCGAGTTTGTCGATCGTGGGCGTGTCGCAGATCGATTGAGGGTCGTACGCCTTGAGGTCAAACGGCGATTGATCGTCGACGAGGATGAAGAGAATGTTCGGTTTTTTCTCGGCCGCCGGAAGGCTGAGGGCGGAGATGAGCGCGAGGCAGAGGGTGGGGAGGATTCGTTTCATTTGTGGGAGTTTTGGGGGGAGGGGGAGAGGTTGGGGAAACGGGTGAGCCGTTTGCCGTGAATTTTAGTCGGTTTGGGGTGGGGTGTGGGGGAATCGTTTTTAGTTGGGAGTTGGGAGTTGGGAGTTGGGAGTTGGGAGTTGGGAGTTGGGAGTTGGGAGCTGCCGTGGAGCCCTCCCCGGCCCGAAGCGGGCCGACCCTCCCGGAAGGAGGGTGAAGGTGGATGGGGAGGAACTCGACGCTCCCAGCTCCCAGCTCCCAGCTCGTCGCTCAACGCTCCCAGCTCGACGCTCCCAGCTCATCGATTTTACCTGCGAAGAGTGTTTGGAAATGCACTAGTCCGGTTGGGAAATTTGGTGAGAATTTGATGATGGCACAGTGACACTCACCCGATCAGGCGGCCTGGGTTAAGTAGCGGGCCGATGCATGTGAACAAATCCCAACAACGGCAGGCGACTCGTCTTCTCCGTCTTGCCCAAAGTGGTGATGCGGCGAGTTTGGATACTTTACTGGCAAGCTACATCGGGTATTTGAAAGTGCTGTCCCATTCCCAATTGGATCCACGAATTCGCGTCCGACTGTCGGCTTCCGATTTGGTTCAGGAGTCGTTGCTGGAGGCGCATCGCGACTTCACCAAGTTCGTTGGGACGACTCCGGCGGAGTTTACGGGGTGGTTGAGGAAGATTCTGGTGCACAACGCGGCCCGCGCTGTTGAAACGCATCTCCTGGCCGAGAAACGAGATTTCCGACGGGAGCGACCTTTCGAATTGCTCCATAAGGCGGCAGATGAATCGCACGACCGGTTGTCTTCAATGACCGCGGCTCATGGGCGTGGCCCGGCATCGGAGGCCGAACACCAAGACGACTTGACTCTTCTTTCCGATGCCATCGAACAGTTACCTGAGGAGTATCGCGAGGTGATCGTGCTACGGCACGTCGAAGGACTCAAATTTACCGACATTGCGGCCCGCATGGACCGTACGGCGGGAGCGGCGAGGATGCTGTGGATGCGGGCGATTGAAAAACTTCGCGAAGCGATGAGTGATGTAACCCACGAGTGATAGATACTATGAGTGATCAAACCTTAACCCTCGACTTGCCTCGGCTTCCGATCAACGAAGCTCAAACCGGGGATGGGGCGTCGACGGAGCTCCAGGAGATGCTCGCCGAGTTGCTCGATCAGTACGCCAACGTTCTCGAGGATGGTGACGAGACTGCGGCCGAGGAGTTTTTGCGTGCGCATCCGGAATTGGAGACGGAGGCGGCCGGGCATCTCGAGAGTTTGCAGTTGTTGTGCCGGATGAACCGTTCGGTGCCAAAGCCGAGCGACCAAGTTGAGTCGCCGGTCAGCCCGCCGACGTTGGGTGACTACGAACTCAAAGGTGAGATCGGCCGCGGCGGGATGGGGATCGTGTACGAAGCGACTCAGTTGTCGTTGCGTCGCAGCGTGGCGTTGAAGGTGTTGCCGTTTGCAGCGGTGCTGAACCAAGACCAAGTCGCACGTTTTCGCAACGAAGCGCACGCGGCCGCGTCGCTGCATCACCCACACATCGTTCCCGTTTTTGCAGTCGGTTGCGAACGGGGCGTGCATTACTACAGCATGCAGTTGATTAACGGCAACACGCTCGAACAAACGCTCGAAGAGCTACGGGCAGTCAGTCGCGACAATGCTTCGGTGGCGCTTGCGTCGCAATTGGAAACGGTGGAACGTGCGTCGACGACGGTCGTGAACCGGGGCGGCGTGACGACGCTGCGGTCGGTCCGCGAGCGGGATGGCGTGCGCGCGATCGTGGAGATGTTCGTCAACGTGGCGGACGCAATCGATTATGCGCACCAACAAGGCGTGATCCACCGCGACATCAAACCTTCGAATTTGTTGGTGGATGCGGCAGGCAAAGTTTGGGTCGCTGATTTCGGTTTAGCCCGCTGCCGCGATGCCGGTAATTTGACAGCCGAGGGGAAAGCAATCGGAACGGCTCGCTACATGAGCCCTGAGCAGATTTCGGGTCGGCCGCAGGAAGTCGATCATCGCACGGACATCTATTCGCTCGGCATTACGCTGTATGAATTGCTGACGTTGCAGCCTGCGTTTGCGGGCAGTTGCCGTCAGCGCTTGTTGCAGACGGTTGAATTCGAATCGCCCGTGGCTCCTCGCAGGATCAACGCGGCGATTCCCGTGGATTTGGAAACGATCATCTTAAAAGCGATCTCGAAAACGAAAGATGATCGTTACGCAACGTGCGGTGATCTGGCAGAAGATTTGCGGCGGTTTCTCAACGGACAGCCGACGCTGGCTCGTCGTCCTGGCCGAGTCGATTTGGCGTTTCGTTGGGCGGTGCGGCATCGTGGCACGGTGCTGACGAGCCTCGCGGTGATGATGTTGGCGATGGTCGGTTTCGCGGCCGCGACGGCGATCGTTTCGCACCACAGCAGCCAGAAGGATTTGGCGATGCGGGAAGCTCGGCATCATCTCAACCAGGCTCACTCGGCGGTCGAACGGTTCGGCGGTTTGATGTCTGAACGGTTGGAGTCGATCGCCGGTGGCGAGGTGCTGCGCCGTGAATTATTGACGGAGGCACGGAACTATTACGCTGACTTTGTTCGCTACGCGGCGGATGACCGAGAGTTGCAGGGCGAGCTTGCAAAGGTGCAGTTTTTGTTGGGGGCGACCGAGTCGAAGTTGGGTAACGAGGAGCCTGCCGAAGCCGCGTACTTGGCCGCGATCGACGGTTTCCGAACATTGATCGATCGGGGGCTCGGCGATGCGGAGATGCAAGCGGATTTGGCTCTGAGTGTTCACAATTTGGCGGCGCTGCATAAGCAAGCTGGACGTTTTAAGGAAGCAATCACTGAGTATGCTGAAGCGGCGGATTTGCACGAAGCGGCGATGGGTGCGGATGGTGTGCCCGCTGACGTGGTCGCGCACTGGGGCGCCACGCAAACGAATTTTGCAAGGTTGTTGTGGGAGAGCGGTGAGACGGATCGGGCGCGTGAGAGGTTGCGGATCGCAGAGTCGAAGCTCGCTGAGTTTGTTGATCGTTCGTCGGAGAACATGCACGCATGGAAACAACTCGTCGAGTGTCGTAACACGTTGGCGGGATTGTTGATGGACGACGAGGCGGACGAAGCGGAGCGGTTGCTGCGTGAGAACATTGAGATGTTGCGGGAAGGGATCGATACGGGGGCGGGGGCGTTTTTGTCTTCGGCAACATCGACTGAATTGTCGCCGGCGTGTCAGTTGGCGATCGCTCAGAGCAATCTGGCATCGCTGTTGGGACGGCATCGTCAAACCGACGAGGCAATCTCACTGACGCGTGCTTCGATCGCGGCGTTTAAAGATGCAAGGGCCGAGCGACCCAGTGACCTCGCCGTGCAACAGCAACTCGCGATCGCACACAACAATCACGGACAGCTTTTATGGAGTCAGGGCACGAACCTGGAAGCTCGATCGGCATTCTTAGAGGCAGAAAAAGTATTTCGCGATTTGTGTTCGTCGGATACTCGCGAACCCCAATTGCTCAGTCGGTATGCCGGTGTGTTGCACAACCTCGGCGTGCTCAATCAACATCAAGGCAAATTGGATTTGGCGGTCCAACGGCTGACCGAGGCGATGGAATATCAAGCTTTGGCGGTCCGGATCGCGCCTTTTCATCAGGGTTATCGCCAATATTTGGAACGGCACAACGAACTGCTCGATCAGATCCTGCGTCAACTCAAACAACAAACGGAATCGACGCCCGAATCGATCGAATCCATTGGCGGCGAAGGCCCGCCTTTGAATAAATCGCACGCGGAGTCAGGCAAGGAACGCGTAAATGTTTTCTCATAATACGAAACGAACGACATACCGACGGCGTCATCGATACGCGGTCGAACGGTTGGAGGGGCGGTTGCTTCTCGCATCGGATGTGAACATCGGTATTTACGTGATCGACTGCGCCAATGATGCGGTCGATTGCGAGTATGCCGAGACGGATGCCGCGTACGTGGATACTGAAACGTTCGCGGAGGTTGACGCGGTGGAAGAAAAGTCGCGAGACGTTCCGTTAGATCAGCCTGATCCGGAATCCGATGCAGGAACGGACCCACATGGATCGTCGACGCCAGAGCCCGATCCGGAAGAAGAGGACTTGGACAACCTGACCACGTTGATTGACGGGCAAGGTCCAGGTTCAGCGGATGGATCGCCGGACGAAGAATCGACCGAGTTTGCGTCGGATCCGAACCAAATGATCACGCTACCAGGGTTCGTTACCGAATCGGGGAAGAAGGTATTTCAGTCCGGTGGCGAAACATCCGGTGCGTTCGACGAGATTGAATTGGACCGGTTCCATTATTTCATGGGTCGAGAAAATCAGCGTCTGTCGGATGAGCCATCGTTAGTTCGTGAATCGCTCGGTGAACATGTGCAGCGAGACACGTTCATGGCGATGTCTTTGCTCGACCCGGTCGACCAAATGCCGGAGGCGAGTGCTCGTCGAGAGAATGTGCCGTTAAAGGCGTCAGTCAGTTCGCTGGCTCGGCCTGAATCGCTCGATGACAACTTGGGCGAAGAGGTGCAAGATATCGCGATGACGCAATGGGTGTCGGGGTCGAGCGAAACGGTGAAGCGATGGTCGCTGTCGCCATTGTTGGGCAGCACGCTCGCCGGGTTGATGGGTTATCAGGCGTCTGAGCCGGGAAGCGGTGAGGAAGCGGATGGTGGCAAGGTGAATGTGAACGAAGTTGCTCAGTCGAACGTCGACTTGGCCGCTGAACTCGCCGACGTCGTGCACGGTTCGCCAGATCCGATCCGCATCCGCGATACTGGCGCGAGGTTGGCCGCGTTCGCTTTCGTGTCAACAATTTTGACGCAGCGTGGCGGTTTCTTCCAAACGCCTGTCGCCCGCGAAAACCATGGGCGTGTATCCGAGACGTGCGGTGGTAAATCTTGTTGACGCTTTTTTTGTCGACATGCGTACAATATTGGATGGGGGAAACGGGTGAATTGCGAAAGCATTCGGGGTTGAGGTTTTGATAGCCGCAAGGCGGCGGTAGGTGATGTCCCTGAACGCGAGTCCGGGACAAAGGGGCGGATACCAGGGGCGAGTCCGGATGGGACGACATGTGTCGTGCTGATGGCAGTTGTTAGGTGTGAAAATCCTTCGCCTACGCTTCTGTTGAGAAGACAAATCCAAAGCTTTTCGCTCTGCGGTGGTGTGTGGGATGCTTGTTTAAGATTGACGGGCGTATATGTGGGAGATAACTCAGATGAAACGGTTTGGGCTGGTGCGATTGAATGGAATGCTCGCAGTGAGTTTGTTTGTCTTGCTCAATGTGGGGCAGGCGGATGATGGGTTGCCGGATGTACCGGTGGATGGGCCGCCAGCGAATGTGGGGGCAGAGATGCCCGAACTGCAGATGGCTCCGTTTGTGGAAGCGGAGGATCAGGGGCGAGGGTTCGTGGAACCGAAGGGCCCACATCGTGGTCCGATCGTTTACGGCGGTTGGTACTTGGGGGTGTATGGTCACTACACCGAGACCGGTCATTTGTTGACACAGGTGTTCGCGCACACGGCGGCGTCTCGCGCGGGGCTGGAGCCAGGCGATCGGATCGTGAGCGTCAATGGACAACAGGTTGGTAACGTTCTTGGCCGGCAGTACCCGATCGACGTGCTTCTGCAACGCCACGCGTCACCGGGCGGTCACGTGCGGTTGTTGGTTCAGGATCGTCGCACGATGCAGTTGGTGAACTTGGATGTTCGGCTCACCCGCGGGCAAGTTCATTTTTGAGCCAACCCGGTAGTCATGCAGACCCGGTAACCCTGAAGACCCGGTAACCCTGAAGACCCGGTAACCCTGAAGACCCATTAGCCCTGAAGACTCGGTGGCCACGAAAACGTTTCCTAACTTCGATTAACCAGTAACTCCAGACTAGCGGGAACATACTGCACTTGCGGTAAAACGTGGTCTGTGAAGGCTTGCAGCATGCTGATGTTGCCGTACTCTGTATCGCTATAGCGATTAACTTTGACCGAAGGGACGGCATTATGCGCAAGTGATTGAGGCGGCGTCGAATTTTGCCTACCTCTGTCACCAAGTGGCCCTGTGTCACCGTGAAATTGGGAGTCACCCAGTGGCTTTCAAGCTTCCAATTCGCGATCAGGGTTTAAAGATATGCTGTTTTCGTATCGTTACATTGCAGCGAAAGACGCTATTCATGATTACATTTCACATTCGTTTGAAGCGACAGAATGAGCGTTCAGAATCTGGTCAAGCAATTTGTCGTCGTATTCATTGCGGCAGCCGTTGTGAGTTCCGTTTGTGCTGCGGCACCGCCACCCAAGCGTCCGGCGAAAATTCCTGATTTTACTCAGGGGGATAAAACTGATCCCAGCCATGATTGGACGCTCGGAGCCACCGGCGCACGAGGCTGGGTTTATGCGTGGATGCATACTGCCGATGCCCGTCAAATCTTGATCACGAAGGTCGCTAAAGGCTCCCCCGCGGACGGAGTCCTGGAAGTGGGTGACGTGATTTTGGGCATTGATGGCAAGCCATTCGATTACGACGCTCGGATATTATTCGCCCATGCCCTGACGCGAGCGGAGCGTGAAGAATCCCGTGGTGTGCTTAATCTCATTCGCTGGCGCGATGGGCAATCGGAAAACGTCGAGATCCAGATTCCGGTCATGGGAACCTACAGTGATACTGCCCCCTATGACTGTGAGAAGTCGGCGAAGATTTTCCAACTTGGTTGCGAGGCGATCGCGAAGAAAGGGCTTGGCCGGGTCTCGATCCCCAACAGTATCAACGCCCTTGTCCTGTTGGCGAGCGAACAGCCGAAGTACCAACCCTTGCTTGCCGATTATGCCAAGCAGGTATCCCGTTACTGGGTCGACGACTTTGCGACTTGGCACTATGGCTATGGAATTCTGTTTCTGGCCGAGTACGTCATGGCGACGGGCGACGACTCTGTCATGCCTGGGTTAAAGCGACTGGCACTGGAAGCTGCGCATGGTCAAAGTAAGGTCGGTTCCTGGGGCCATCGATTTGCATTGCCTGACGGTCGGGTCGGTGGATACGGGTGTATGAATTCGCCGGGAATCCCACTGACAATCTCCATGGTGCTGGCCCGTGAGGCCGGCGTGAATCATCCCGATCTGGACCTTGCGATCACCCGGTCTGCCCGATTTCTAAGATGGTATGTTGACAAGGGGGCCATTCCCTATGGGGATCACGAACCGTGGCCCGGTCACGAAGACAACGGGAAGTGTTCCATGGTCACTGTGCTATTTGATCTGCTAGGCGACCGGGAAGCGGCGAGTTTTTTTGCCAAGATGAGCACGGCGGCATACGACGAGCGAGAACGTGGTCACACAGGCAATTTCTTTAACATCCTATGGGCGATGCCCGGCGTGTCTCGCTGTGGTTCGTTAGCCAGCGCAGCTTATTGGCGCGAGCAATCTTGGTTTTACGACCTGGGACGCCAGTGGGACGGAAGCTACCCGTACCAAGGATCGCCGTATGGCGAAGAGGAGCACGGGAAATACGCCGACTTCGATAGCACGGGTGCGTACCTGCTGGCCTATGCTTTGCCGTTGAAGAGCCTTTACATCACCGGCAAAAACAACAGTTCGGTTCCGGCACTCGAGCAGTCGGAGGTGGATGAGGTCATTGCCGCGGGACGGGGCTTCTTCTCGACAAAAGAAAAGGACCGCTTCCGGTATCAGGACCGTAGCGAAAAAGAATTGCTTGACGGGCTATCCAGTTGGTCGCCCTCGGTTCGCAAACGCTCGGCTGAGGAACTTGGGAAGCGTAAGGGCAATTTCCAGCCAGCCGTACTGCAACTCATCGCCTCTGACGATCGCTATTCCCGCTACGGGGCCGCCGAGGCGCTCGGGCAGCTTGAGCCGAGTGCCGACCCGGCCGCCAGCGTATCGGCTCTGACTGAGGCATTAGAGTCGGACGATCTGTGCCTGCGAATCCTTGCCGGACAAGCCCTCGCCAGCATCGGCAAACCCGCGAGGTCGGCCATTCCATTGATGCTCCAGCGGCTAGCGATGACCGATGTGGAGAACGATCCGAGAGGGATGGAGCAACGCTTTCTCTGCTTCAGTCTATTCAACAGTCGAGGCGGTCTGATCGGAGGGTCGCTGGAAGGTGTCGACCGTGAACTCCTGTTGCGAGCGGTCCGTGTCGGCCTGCAGAACGAAGATGGCCGAGCACGCGGCAGTGTTGGTACGGTGTTTCAGTACCTTACCTACGACGAAATCAAACCACTGCTTCCCGCGATCCACCAAGCGATTGTCGAGCCCGCACCGAGCGGAATCATGTTTGCCAATCAGGTCCGACTTGCCGGCGTCGAACTGCTGGCCAAGCACCGCATCCGAGAGGGGATGCCACTGTGCATCGAGATTATGGAGATCGATAAGTGGGGCAAGAAGCCACGCATCACGCAATGCCTGGAAACGCTGGAAACCTATGGTGCAGCGGCCAAACCTGTTTTGCCTGAACTTCGGCAGCTCGAAAAAGACTTGCTCGTCCACAGCGAGCAGCGGATGCTGTCGCCTATCATCGACCAACTCAGAGACCTGATCAGAAGAATCGAAAACGGCACTGAGTCGGTTGAATTGCGCAGCATCTCAAAGGCAACGCCGAACTAGAGCATTTCCATACTGCTGATAGGGGTAGGGAAGTCCGG
>NZ_JAMQBK010000126.1 GCF_023701485.1 Aporhodopirellula aestuarii | reverse complement strand
CAACAAACGGGACATACCCCCGCGGAAATGCGACATCGCCACCATGACGGACTCATCAACTGCGTTCGCGGGTAGATGGACCTTTGACACCCGCTGAAAGTACTCATCGCCCAAAAATTCTCGCATCCACTTGGGAGCATCCATGACATCAGGATCTTCGAGGATCTTAATGTAAGGAACGTTACCTTGCGCGTCGTAGACTGGTTGGAGCATCCAGTCGTAGTAGATGACGCCGCCGGCGTCGCGAACAACGGCAACGTCGCGACGTTGCTGCCTCGCAGCGTTTGTTCGGTACCCAACGTAGATCGCTACGAAGGTAACCAAGATCAGCAGCGATCGAATTGAAAACCGACGAAAGTGTTTCATTGCCACGACTCGATTGGATTGACGAGCGGCGGACATCAACCAGGTCACGCGAAAGCACCATTACCTAACCGCTTGGATTGCGGTCATTGTGTGAATGGCATGGTTCCACATTTTATACCGCATTGCTCGGTAGGGGCAAAGAGTAAACCACGAAGGTCGAGAAGAACGCGACGGAGATTTAAGCTGATTAGCGGTCCCGCATTGACACCCGAAAGTTTCCCGCGCGTAGGCGATTGTGCTTCATGAATCTCTGCCGAGAGGGTGGAGCAGGGGGACGCAACTTAAATGAGAAGTCAAGTTTGCGAATCCTCTCGAAACGGTGACGATTCGGTCTTTTCTAAACGACCAACGACGCGGAAGTGCTTGAGGCCTGAGCCTGTTGAATACTACGACTGATCTTTGGTTCGCTAGACCGTTGGCTATGCCGCATCCTCCTTGGGATCCGTTCGTTTGAGCTCGATGTCACGATCAATGCCAAGCTTGTGAAAGAAGACGTCGTTTCGCTTCTTCGCGTCTGCAATCACTTTTTCAAAGGTCATGATCTGCACTAAGGCGTTTTCACGAGGCATATACAGCCAAATGCCCTCGCCATCGGGCGTCTCGATGTAATTGTACCCTGACATATGTTTGGTCAGATTGTCCACGATGTGGCAAATGACATAAATGTGTATCGGAGATTTATCAGCCAACCGGAATTTGCGGCCCGCGTGAGTAAACGACTTTTTTTCTCGTATCTCACGGATATAGCGAAGTGCCTGCGATATCGGATTCTCTTTTTCGTCGTAGTTCGTTCGCTCGGGTTTCTTGAACTCGACAAGAGTGAGTGATGTGAACGGTGTTTGCTGGTCTGCGAACGCAAAGGTTGCGTCGAAGAATTTTTCGTATGCAATTGCAACATCTGGACGATCTCGTGAGACTGAACCATCGAGTCCCATCTGAGCCAGTGGAATGTCGGATGCTGCAAACTGTTGAAATGCCAATCGCTCATCAATTAACCAGAGGTTGGATTCGTCCCAGGCGATATCGTTGCTAGTTTGCTTTCGCGGAAAAAAAATATCGTGGATCGCATCTTCATCACGAAACTTTCCATCGGCGTCAAACGCCATGCTGCTGTCCAGGAAATCGATAACTGCCCTTCGGTCCGTCACGTAATCTGCTAACTCGTAAAACGCCATCTGGCTCATGTCCCGTAGGATTTCTCGGTATTGATCCGTGAAATCACGAAGTTTGTCTGTGTTCTCACGGACAGTTTTTGCCATTGCGTTGAAACGCTTGCGTATATCTCCTTTCCACTCGCTGTAGATGCTCCAAATCTCTTTCGCAAATTCGCGATCTGACAAGCCGAATGGCATTGCCATCATCTGCTCCATACGGTTGCTCAAAAGAGGTCGGTATAACAGTTTTTCGTCACAATACTCGTATACCCGCTTCCGGTGTTCGGCTTCAAGTGGATCAATATCACTGGCAAGAAAATCCCGACCAGCGTTGCTGACTGCATCCACAATATGTTGAAGCGATGGTGCGTCGTCGGGTAGTAGTTCAGTGGAATCAAGAGTCTCTTCAAGAGCGAACCCCAATCGGTCTTGGGTTGCATTCTCGTCAAGGAGAGGAGCGCAGACGAATCCAATGTAGAAGTATCCTCCCTGCGGGCTGTTCAGTTTCTTCCTAGTAGGTAAGACACCGGCAGGTACGTCAAAGGGCTTCACAACCCGTCCGTTCGCACAAAGCATGATTTGATGCTTTTCTGCAACTCGCGTCTTGCATTTACTGTGCGTAACCGTTAGATCGTGGCCATTAACAGTAAGCGTTTGATCTTCTTTTCGAAGCATGAACTCTGTCTTGCAGAATTCGTGTAAATTGAGAGTGGAACTGTCCCATTCGTCAATTAGCAGGCACGTAATCCCATCATCGACGCTCAGACGCTGGAAGAAATGAACGGCAAACTGCCGTGCGATCGCATCGGGTAACTTTGGGGCTTTACGGCAATAGAACCCTTCGAAATGCTGCAATGAAACAATTGTTTTGGTTTCGCTAGCGTCTATAACGTTGCAAACGCACTTAGATACGCCCTCTGATGTGCGTGTAATGGTGAATTTTCGACGTTGGCAGATACCTGACTCCGTGAAAATGCTGTTAACCGTTGCGCTGCGGAACGCTTGTAGGTAGCTGAGCCGGCCCACACCTTTCCCGCCCTGCAACTTTTTGTGCGAGGTGTAGATCGTCTTAAATGCTTGCCAATTGGCTTCTCGGAATCCAATTCCATTGTCAGCAATCGTTATGCCTGAAACTGCAGCTGGAGTCATTTGAGACTTGTTATTTCCGCTGTTGAGAACTTGTTGGCTCTCATCTCGGTGGATGGTGACTTTAACAACCCCAGCGGGGGCCTTTTCATCGAGTCGCACGCGTTCTTCAATGGCATTGAAGGCATTTTCGACGGCCTCAAATACGGGCTGGAAACGGTCGCTTTCTCGGAGCTTGTTTTGTTCCAGATAGTGTCGATAGTCGATTTGCTCGAAGCTCACCTAAAAGGCCCTATGCGGTGACCGTTGTGTTCGAATATTTAGTGAAGACAATAGGAGTATGTTCTGGGACACTGCCGTACGACGAAAAGATTCCATTGCCATTCGCGTGCAAAACCTTTGCGGTTCGATGCTGCGACATATGGTTCGCCCTCTTCTTCTCTCTCGTGTCGGGTAAACTACAAACTTGCTAATATCTCAGCTTTCTTTGCATCGAACTCGTGGCGTTCGATCAGTCCGGCGTCTAGCATCTGTTTGAGCTGATTGAGTCGAGAAGTGAGATCATCAGTCGGCAAGGCTGGCTGGCTTGGGGCGACTGCCGTGTTGACTGTAATGCTATTGGCAGCATTACGTTCTTCTTCCATCTTTCTGCTTCGGCGGTATTCTCGCATCTCCTCTTCACGTTGTTGTCCCACCCGATAGACGCAGCGGGCCTGTGCTTTTGGAAGGTGATCCAGCGTCTCAACATGTCCGTTTAACCCAGACACGGAAAGAGTCGCGCCAACAATGCCT
This sequence comes from Aporhodopirellula aestuarii, assembly GCF_023701485.1. Taxonomy (GTDB): domain Bacteria; phylum Planctomycetota; class Planctomycetia; order Pirellulales; family Pirellulaceae; genus Rhodopirellula; species Rhodopirellula aestuarii. The sequence goes on along the minus strand of NZ_JAMQBK010000126.1, from coordinate 14,141 downwards.
TCGCTGATATGGATGTTTTGGACGTCGAGCCATGGGACATCAACCATATTCATCCTTCCAAGTGCCTTGGATCGAAAGATGATCACCCGTTTGTTTGTCAGCACGATTGCATCTGGTGACATTACTGAGGGCAGGTGCTGCACAGCAATGTATTCCGGCTGCTCAACGTCGGTGCAAACGTCGGTAACTCGACTAAGCAGCTTTCCCACCACCTTCGGTGGCTGGCCGTCTGACACGAAGCGCGATAGTGCCGAGTCTGCAGCGTGAACGGGCTGAACTTTTGCGATATGTGCTGAATCGCTGGTGTCGGGTTTTGCCAAAACCATAACTTTGGGCGGTTGCTGCTCATCCATGACTTCGCTGGCGATCAGTCCTGTTTGGGAAACGCTCTCAAAGAGGCCCTTTACCCGTGAAGCGGGAGTCCAGTTGCCGTCCTCGCCCAAGCGAACAAGGGTGTCTGGATCGATCTTTCCCTGTTGCGCAATACCTTTCAATTGTCTAGCGCTAGCCGGGCCAACTATTTTTCCTTTGTACTGAACGTACCATTGAGAACTCATTGTGCCCCTCAAATGTTTTGGATGGCCGGGTGTCTTCGCTAAATGAAACGAAAGATTCTTCTGATCAAAGGCAACTGAACGTCATGCGGTGCTCGTTATTTCCACGTGCGGCAGATCACCAAGATGGGTTACGCTCATTCTGAGCGTGTCTTGCGGGCTCTGCAACATGGGGTGCATTAGTTTACCTCTGCAGGGCTGCTGCGCGCGGCCGTTTTTGGTCTTTCTGGAGGTCTTGCAGGAGGGGCAACCTGTCGTTTTGGGAACTCTAACCATTGGCTTATCAGGAATTCCCTCCCGTTGCTCAGGGTGATTAGGTGGGGTGCGTTTCCCTAAAAACGGCATGATCATCCAGGCGACCGGACTTGCCCGATCGCGTCTGGTGACAATCGGTATGTCTTGCGGCCGTTTTTGCAGATGTGCTCTTGGATCGCGATCCCTAATTGACGCAGCCCCGCGATGTCCCTGCGGACCGTCTTCTCGCTGACGCCGAGCGATGCCGCGAGCGTCTCGATGGTCTCGTCGCCCCGTCCGAGCGTGATCAATCGGAGTAGCCGTGGATGACGCTTCCGCTGCGTGCCCATGCTCATGACTCAATACCCCCTGCTTCCGAGCCGTCATGGCTCGCGTTTGTGCCCCAAAATCCTGTGTGCCCTCAAAATCCGGTGCGCTTCAAAATTCGCACTCGCGTGAGTTTAGCAGCTCGTTCGCTGGCGGGGGGGAGGGGCTGGACGGTATTTGTCCAAGGCGTGGGGATTTTTTTGTGGGGGAGCTGTTGGCCTCTAGCTTCTAGCTTTTGGTGGGAGTTTGTCGCCCATTTGCTCCGCAAATGGATTTTTTGGGGGGGGCCATTTGCGGAGCAAATGGGCGACTGTGGGGGACCGGTTTGCGGCGTTCTGCTACTTTTGAAATCGTGCAGTGATTCAATCGACGTCCCGAGCAAATGGATATTGGGTGGGGGGCCATTTGCGGAGCAAATGGGCGACTGTGGTGGGACGGTTTGCGGCGTTTCGCTCCTTTTGAAATCCTGCAGTGATTCAATCGACGTCCCTAGCAAATGGATATTGGGTGGGGGCCATTTGCGGAGCAAATGGGCGACTGTGGGGAACGGCTCTCGCCCTGCCGCTAAAAATGGCGCTCAATCAATCGATGTCCGGAGAGACTGAGCTACGTGAATTGGGACGCTGTTCGGCTACGGATGCGATGTGGAGCACGAACATCCGCACTCGTTGCGGCGCAGGCAGCGGGAATAGTCTGCGCGGAAGCGACACGTGGCTGCGATCGGGTTGATTTCGCAGCGGCAGCGTTGGCACATGATCGGTTGTGACGCTTCGATCAAACCGAGGCGACGTAGGATGACGTCGGAGTAGCCGGGGAATGTTCCGATCCAATGTTTGCTCGCTGGTCGCACCGCCTCGCTGCCCGTGTGGTCGAGAAGATTGCTGGTGCAGTTGTTTTCGAGCAAGCGGTAGAACTCGGGGCAACGATGCAAGTCATTCGCGTGTTCGAGCAATCCGGTCAATAGCCCGCGGACTTGATCCGGCGTCGCTTTGATCGGATAGCGATACAGCGTTTCTTCGCGGATTTGCGTCCGCAGGTCGACCATGTCGCGTTCGGTGGCCACGACGTAGATCAATTCCAACTCTCCCGTGACGGCGTTGATCAACCCAAAGTCCTCACCTTCCTCGCGGCGTGCCTCGACCGAGATGCAGATGTAGTCGTCGCCGCAGGCCGACCCGAAGCTCAGCATCGTGTGCGCAAACAGGCTGCGATCCGACCCCGGATAGCAAACAAAGAGGTCGGCGCGGTTGATGTCGGCGAGACGAATCGTGCGATTCAAGTAGCGAGGTTCGACGTGTTTTTCGCTGCAGTGGCGGAAGTCACGCACGTTTTGGATCTCGATGGATACGTCGTGGAACGTTGTGTAGGGCATCAACCGATGTTCGAGGCACCAGTTGCGGTTGTTCGACGGCACTTTGCCAATAGACAGCACCGCGCAGCCGGAAAAGCTGCACATGATCCACAGCGGGATCAGAAATCGATACATCGTGCTGACGAGCGAGCAGATCCAATCTCGCTGTGACACTGAACAAAACATAGCATTCCCCCACCGAACGTATCGGCGGATCGGCATCCGTCCATGCCTTGCGATACCGGCATTCACTCTCGCTTGCCGGAGCGAATTCCTCGGTTTGATCGGAACACTCCGCGGAATCGGAACAGATTCCCACAGGAGTGTTTGTTAGTGGAGCGTCTCCGTTGTTTGCGAGCGTCTCTAGCGTTTAATCGGAGGATGGGGCCGGAGCGGGCTCGGGTGGTGTTTGCTCTTCGTTTGGTTCGGTATCCGCAGCGTCGGACAAGTCAAACATCCAGAACGGAATTTTTTGTGCGGTCTGTTGAGCTTTGAGTCGCCGGTCCTCCGGCGAGAGGTTTTCGGTCAACAGCATTCGCACATCTTCGATCAACGGCATGCAACTGCCGTAGTAGGAGTGTCCCAATAACTCGGTATCCATGTCGCTGGCATCGACCGTGTCGAGACCGACGGCAACGATCACCTGATCACTCGAGTCGCCCGCGCGTGGGCCGTCGTTGAATCGATCCGACGCGTACAGTGCCCAGTCGTTCTTGGAACAATACAAAGTCGTTCGCTTCGCCTTGGGCATAATCTTGGGGAGCAGATTGGTTTCAAAATAAGTGGTGTCGATGTCGGGCGCGGCCAACACGATTTGCTCGAAGAGTTGGCCTTCGGCATCCAGTTCCGCGATCGCACGGCAGGTCGCATCGGCCCCCATGCTGTGCGCGATCACGTGAATTCGCGTGGCCTTGGATCGCTCGGCGACATCGCTCAGGAATTGCTTGATCACCTCATGGCTGACGAGGATTTCGTTGCGATCGGAGAAGTAGTGATGAAAGCTGCCCCGCGACGGCCAGGTGAAGAACATCGGCACGCCCGAGAATCGCAGGTCATAGTGGATTTGTGCGGTTCGGCGAGCGGCTTCATCAAAATCGACGTTATAGCCGTGGACAAATACAAAGCATTCTCCATCGGTTGTTTTTTGCGCCAGGAGCTTCCGCACGGAGTCGAAAAATTCGTCGTCCTGCATCACTTCGGTGGATCTCAATACGACGTGATGCTCTTCGCTTTCGGCGCCCACCGACGGCCGTTCGACTTGGCCGAGTTGATGGGTCGGTGGGATCGAAACGTGACACGTGCCATAGCTCACTTCAGAGGTCGGTGAGCGACGGCTACCAAATTGGACCCCTTCGTGCAGCGAATACTTTTCCAGCCACGCGGAGTTGAACTGAACCAAGCCACCGATCGCTAACACGATCAACGCGACAAACATCACGATCGGCCAACAACCGATTCGATGATCTTTGTTGAAAAAGAACAGACGTGCAACGCTCAGGATGCAGGCCACCAATGCGAACGTGACCAGCACCGCCCCCGTAATCAAACGGGCATTGGATTCGGGTTCGGGATCGAGTCGTTGTCGGTTGGTGGCAAAGAACACTTGCACGTCGGTGGGTTGGTCTTCTCCGAAGCGACGGACGAGTGTTTGTGGCTCACCTTTTTCGACCGTGCCCATTCGCACCTTCGCACGTGTCGTTGGTGCCGGCGAACGAGCTCCTAAATCACGAGTCTGGGCGACGATGGCGTTTGCTTTGGCATCCGCTTGGCCGATGACACGACCGAGCGCGGACGCAGCGACGGGAGCAAGATCCTTGTCCGTGAGGGCTTGCAGCAATCCGGGTACCGCTGACAAGCCGAGGCTTTCGATCTGGCTTTTCGCGGCGAACCCTTTGTCGTCTTCTTGGGATGAGACATCTTTGAGCAGCGTTGCGATGGCCTCGTCGGTCAATGCCGACGCGGGGGCTGAGATGGGTCTGGATTTCACCAACGCGGATTTAAAGGAGAACGCCACACGTGGCCCCAAACTCTTCACCTTCTCGCTAATGACCTCCTGCAAGATCCCCAGCCGCTGTAATTGTTCGACCGCCTGTTGTCGGACTTCCCACGACTCGTGTTGCAGTGCTTGCGAAAGGAAATCTTGCTGTTGTTCGGCGGTGAGTCCTTCGGCGCGTGTGAAGTGGTTGCGGATGAGGCTCGCGGCGCGATCGGGGTCTTCGAGACCGGCTTGCAGATCTTCCAAGCTGATTTCGGCTTTTGCAAACAGTGGATCAGCGAAGACCGCTGAGTCGGACGTTTGGCACCATCCTGGACCGCCGTTTAATATCAGGACGAACCCCCATGTCAGACAGATGCGAAGGCAAAAGTTCGCGATTCGTGGATCATGCATGGAAATCTCCTCGTCATCGAGCACGGCTGGTTTTTCGTCAACGTTGGATGAAAAGTGGAGTCATAGCGGAAGCCGTTAAGACGTTCGGCGGATAGTGATTTGTTAGCATTGAAAATAGTGTGTGAGACCGGACGGCTTGCGCCGTTCCGCTACGTTTTTTAGCGGCAGGGCGCGAGCCCTCCGGTGCCAGGTCGTGAGATGTTCGAGATTCACCGGACGGCTTGCGCCGTTCCGCTATGAAAACGATTTGGTAATTGTGAGCCCTCCGGTTCAGGCGACCCTCCAGTGTCGGGTTGCGATATCAAAATGTCATTGACGAGTTCCGGTACGTGAACGTCCAATGCTGACGAAGCTTTGGTAACTTAGTAACTCAGCGAGATCAGGAATTCGGACGCCGTGCCATTTGTGTTTTGAATCATCAGTCGCATCAATTGAGGTGAATCGGCCGCGACCGCTACGAGGTCTTCGACGCGTTGAATTTCGGTGTCGTTGGCCCTGACGATGTTTTGTCCCGGTTGGAGTGAAACGAACGTTTGTTTGGCTACATCGAATGCGTGAGTGGCTGGCGAATCCGGTTGGGCGCGAACGATCAACGCTCCTGGATTGGAATGGTTGCGGACCGTCATTCCCGTCCGAGGGCCGGTGCGCGGTGGCATACCGGGATAGCTGTAGGCATAAACGTTCTGTTGCGTTTGACTGTCAAATCCGGCTTCCGGTGCAGCCCCTTTGGGATAGGTTTGTCGAAATGCGAGATAGACGTCCACGCGTACGTGATCAACGGCTTCGTCCCAAGTCATGCTCGTGTTGGATTGGTTCTCCCAAAGGTTCAACAACGCGGTGGTGAATAGCGAACCGGGGAAGCCGCCTTTTTCTGGATCGTCGGAACCGAAGAACGCGCCTTCTCCCGGTGAGCTCGCGTTGAGGTCGACCCAACCGGTGGGACGCAAGAGCAACGCTTCGAAAATCGGCTTGGCTCGCAGCGGTGGTGACTCGCGGATGCCCGGAGCGAAGTATGAAAAGCCGTCCTCACGCAAGTTGCAGCAATCGCTGAGCAGGACGTTTAGTCGTGCCGACTTCGTCTCCATCGCCCGACGCACGTCATCGCGATAGAGTTTTCCGCCGGCGAGGTGAAAGTAGTGCCCTTTGTCGTCGGCGGCACCATGTCCCGAGTAGTAAAACAGCAGCGTGTCATTGGGGCGGACGTTGACCTCGGCGAGATACGACATGATGTTGTCGGGCGTCGCCCATTGGTCGTCTTCCAACGACAGCGGGTAGTATCGGAACTGCGATTCGGGTAGCCCATTGGCGAGCGAGGCGTACATGCCTACCGTGTCGGCGGTGATGTGCACCGCCAGTGCTCCCCATCCCGCCGCGGGTGAGGTATCGCCGATGATGACCGCATGCACCGTTGGTTCTTGCGAGGACGCGATTTGGGGAAGCAAACCGGATGGGAGCAGACAGAACGCGATGAACAATACGAATTGTCGTCGGCAGGTTTGTCGCATCATGGCATCAATCTCTCTGGCTTCACGAAACTCTCAGGCTTCACGGGCAGGCTGTGAAGTGATTAGTGTGGCCGTTCGCTCGGGACGTCGATTGGATTACTGAAGGATTTCAAAAGTAGCGGAATGGCGCGAGCCGTCCGGTGACTCGGGACCGGACGGCTTGCGCCGTTCCGCTAAAAAAGACACTAAAACAATCAACGTCCCCCGCGAACGAACACACACATCCCTTCCCAGCCGAGTAGCGAAAGCATCCTGCAACGCGGTGCTCGCCCACTCGTGGCGAACACCTGGAGGCTCCGCAAGTCATGTACCGTCGACCCTAATCGATCGCCAGTCGTATGATTGAGACGTTATGGTGCCCCGATGGTGACATTCATGTGTGGGGATATGCACATGTGCAAACTAGCTCAGAGTTCACGCACGTATTTGAGACGCCGTTTCCAGTGTGACTGCGGATGGTCATTCGAAGTGACTTGGAAGATTGCTCATATCGCGCCCTGTTACTTCGAAATTTCGCATGCACGATGGATGCGACCGTTGTTGGGACGTCGGGTGTTTTGAAGCAAAGTTTTAGCGGAACGGCGCAAGCCGTCCGGTCCCGCGTTACCGGGCGGGTTGCGCCGCACCGCAAACAAAGTAGATGCCATTGGGCTTACGCCGATTCGCTGCATTTGAAATCCCGCCGTCATTCAATCGACGTTCCTTTGAGTCGTGAATCCGCTCACAGGCTTTTTATTTCGAGTCGAGCGTCAAGAAACCTATCGCAGTTTCGGTTGTCTGTACCGGCCTTGGCACTCGAGTTGCGATGAACACCACGGGGGCCGTGAGAACTTTTTGAGTTTTTGGACATTCAGCGTGAAAGGCTTTCCGATGGCGTGTTCAGTCGTGCGATCGACGACTTCGGGTCCGCCACGCAGGTTTATCGCCTTGTCGATGTGTCTGGTTTTGCTTGGCAGCGGCGCGGCGGCGGCTGATGCCGATGATGATGCCTCAAGCTCGCCGGCGTTACTCGCGCTCTTGGTCGGCGTCGATCAATACCCGCACCTGCCGGAGGATGCGCAGTTGATGGGAAGTCGTAACGACGTTCATCTGATCGCGGAAACTTTGCAAACGCGATTTCGATTTCCAGCGGAGAACATCACGACACTGATCGATGACCAGGCCAAAGGCGAGTTGATTCGGGAGGCGTTCCGCAGCATCGTTTCCCAATTGCAGGCTCTTCCGGATGATCAGCAGGCGTATGTGGTCTTTCACTTCAGCGGTCATGGATCGCAGTTGGCTGACCAACCCAGCGGTCCGTACCGCGACGAACGCGATGGCCTGGACGAAACGATTTTGCCCAGTGACGCGATGGTTCAGGGCGGCGAAAACGAAATCCGCGATGATGAACTCAATGAATTCGCGCACCTTGTCTGCCGCCGTCAACAAACCCACTTGTGGATGATTCTGGATTGTTGCCATAGCGGCACGGGGGTGCGGGGCACGAGCGCCACGCGATTCCGTGCCTTGCCTCGGCGAGTGCTAGACACACAGGCATCACGCGAATCAACGAGCGGACTGCGTGAGCGAGAATTGCCGGCAGATGCCGTCGCTCTTTACGCGTGCCAGTCGGTCGAGAAGGAGCCTGAGTTTAATGACGGCGACCGGTCGTTCGGTTTGCTAACCAAATCACTAACCGATGTGCTCACTCGCACCAAACAGATCTCGTCGCTGACGTATGCTCGTTTGGCTGATCTCATCGAATCGCAATATCGAAGCGATCGACGGGTTGTACCCGCACCAACACCCGGCATCGAAGGTGCGAAAGACCGGATCGTTTGCGGTGCCAGCACGGAACTCAATCATGACGATTGGCAAGTGGTTCCTGATGGCCGTGATGCTCGGTTCGCATGGATCCGAGCCGGCGCGATGGATGGCATGACCGAGGGCTCGCTGTTCACGCTTCATCGTGCCGACCGTTCGACTTCGGAATCCCCCGAGCCCGCGATCCGGTGGCTGGGCGTCGAGTCGGTGGAGGCGACCGCCTCGCGTGCACAGATTTTTAACGATGACGGAATGTCACTCCAAATTGCGAAATGGCCAACCGGTATGTCGTCGGGGATTGCACTGGAACAGTATCACGAACCCGGTGACGGCGCGACGCGGGTGCGGGTGATTGAGATGCAGCCAGATGGATCCGAACGAACGGTGACGCAAGCCTCAGTACGCGACCGCACGGAAACGCTTCGCACCGTATTCGAAAGCCAATCGCAAACGCAGGGCAGCGATTGGTTGACGTGGGCTGATGCGAATGCCGCTTATGATTTGGTGCTCAAGCTGGACGGGGATTTTGCCGCCTTGTTTCCCGCGATCGCGATGGCGTACACGCCAGTATCGCGAGACGCGGACCAGAGCACCGTTCCGATATCGCTGCGTGGCGGATGGGGGCCGTTTAAACTGGACGACTCCGTGCAGGCGGGCAACTCGATTCGCGATGCCATTTTTCGAATCACGCGAGCGAGGAACTTGATGCGGTTGGCGGACGAACAATCTGCCGATTCGCCGATCCGCGTGCAACTCAATCTGCAACGACTCGAACTCAAGAACGGTGCGATCGCTTCGCGAAAACCTTGGGAGAACTCCCGCCACGATTGGGACCTCGCTAAGCAGCCGGTTATCGTCGATGGGGATTGTTACGACTGGAGCATCACCTACCAAAGTGATGATCAACGTCCTGGGTATCTGACCGTGTTGCAAATCAACAGCGACATGGGGATCCAGATGATGATTCCGTCGGCGATCGGCAATCCATCGCCGCGAATCAATCACGGCGACACGATCCAGGTTGGCGGCTATCAATGTTGCCGCGACGACGACGAGCAGATTCGTGTCGGTGCAAGATGGACGATTGCGATCGTGACCTATTCGCCGAATCAATACTCATGGCTTGGTCAGAACAGCCTCGTTCGCATCCGTGGTGGAGGGTTGCTGGGGTCGTTAACTCGATCCAAGGCCGCGTCGACGCTCGACCGTCTTCTGCTGCAACAAGCCTGTTTCCAAAACCGCGGTGAATCGACAGGCATGGATGACGCCAAGCTCGCTTACGATCCGACCTGGGCGGTCACGATGAAGACATGGCAAGCAGTTGCTCAACGGGAAACCACACCATGACGCCAAAACCCTCCTTCAATGCCGAAATTGCACAACGGCTTCCGCTTCCCATCGCCCAATTGCACCGGCGGGCGAGCACGGCGAAGTCCGCCACTGAGAAACATCAGGCTGCGTTCTTCCTCTGGGAAGCAAGCATCAAATTGCTGACGACCGCGGTGATTCTCGAGTTTTCGCATTCACGCAGCGCGAACGAGCAACAGTTGCAATTGCTGCATCGCTTGGTCCGTCCCAAACTCGCGGACTGGCTCGCGATTCTGAAATCGTTGCTTCCTGAGATCGGTGGAAATGATTCGTCGCTTCGTGCGACGAGTCGGACGCTATCGGAAAAGATGGCGGAGTCTTTTGAGCCGTGTCGCCAATTGGCAGAAACCCTGCGACGCGTCAATGAGCAGCCGGATTCCAGCGGCGTGGCAGACTCTTTGCTCGATCTGTTCACTCAATTGCCCGCGTACCGTTGGCGTGTTTGGAGCCAACAGCCCGGTGCGGCCACCGGCGAGGATTCTGTCGAGTTGATAGGAAATCAACTGCTCGCGGCGGCAGAGGATTGGTTGCCGCATGTCGATTTGCTGTTGGGACGCGAATTGATTTTTGTTTCGGGGGTGACGGCGCGGGGAAGCGACCGTTGGATTGTCGATCGATATACGTTGATGGGTGACGTCGCTCGCCGGATTCGGGATGTCGAGTTGGTCGGATCCACTCACAACCTGCCGCGTGCGGGCAGCGTGTACCTGGACGCTAACCTTGACACCCGCGACGTCAGTAAGACGACTTGTTTGTCGAACCTCTGGTCTTGTCATCCTGTCGTTTCCTTTGACATCGAACTCAACCAAGTGTTCTTTTTGGCAGAGCGAATCTCGGCCGAACCTCCACAGGACACGGAAGCTCACTCGCTGTGTTACACAACAGGGCAAACGCAGAGCAGTGTTGCGATGCAGGAAGACCTCGCGGAATTCATCGCTGGCGTTTCGCATGGGGCTTTCCCGTCGCCACCACGCACGACGGATTCGTCGACCGTCTCGTTGACCCAGACCACGGACGATTCCCAGGGACCTCCGAGCCCGCCCCGGCGGAGCGACCAAACCACGGGAGAGTTCGAATTGCTCACGCGAATGGGCCAAGGTGGAATGGGCGTTGTCTATCGCGCGTGGCAACCGTCGTTGGCACGTGAGGTCGCGGTCAAAAGTCTGATGCGGTCGGGGGATCCAAAATCTCAAGCCCGATTTTCGAGGGAGATCCACGCGCTCGCGCGCGTCGAACATCCCAACCTGATCAAGATCTTTTCCTCGGGCGTCGAGGGGGACCATTGGTACTACGCCATGGAACTCGTTGACGGTGTCGACATGGGCGTGGTGATGGAACGACTCCGCGAACAAAACGTCAGCGTGGGCACGCTCAGTTACTCACGCTGGTTCGATGAGTTCAGGGAGTGTGTTCGCGCGACCCGGTTGCGAGAGGAATTGATCGATGAAAGCTTTGACATTCAGGATCGGATCGAGCAAATCGATGCCACCGCAGCCCAAACCGACACCGCCTCTCGCGATTACATCACCGAGACGGTGAAGTTGTTGTGTCAGGTCACCGCCGCCACGCAGTCGCTCCATGAGGCGGGCGTGGTGCACCGTGACATCAAACCGGGCAACGTGATGCTCACTTCCGATGGTCAGGACGCGGTTTTGATGGACCTCGGATTGGCTCAGATGGAAGACGACACGTCGGCCAAAGTGACCCGGACCCGGCAATTTGTGGGCACCCTCCGGTACGCGAGCCCCGAGCAGGTTCTTTCGATCGGTTCGATCGATCATCGCAGCGATGTCTACAGTCTCGGTGCGACGCTTTGGGAACTGTTGACGCTGCGTCCGCTATTCGGCGTCTCGGAAGAATCGTCGGCGTTGGACATGATGCGGCGGATCGAATATACCGACCCTGACCCGGTGTGCAAATACAACAAAGCGGTTCCCAAAGACTTGGATGCGATCGTTTGCAAGTGTCTCGAGAAATCGCCCGATCATCGCTACCAATCCGCGGCCGAGCTCCAAGAAGAACTCACTCGGTTCTTGAATCACGAACCCGTCCAAGCCAGACCGCTGGGTACCGCCGCTCGTGCCGCACGGTACGTCCGCCGACATCCAGTGGGCAGCGGGTTGGCGCTCGTTTGTCTGGTCACGCTCGCAACTTTGGGGGTGTTGGCGATCAACTATCGCCAATTGCAAGCCGAACGTCAGTTTGCGGCCGAGCTGCAGACGGCCAACGAACGTGCCGACACGAGTTTCCGCACCGCCGTTGCGGCGCTTGATGGGATCTTCCGAATTCTGACCGAAGGCGATCTGAGACGACGTCCCGATCTTCAACCGCTCCGCAGTGAACTGCTGACGTATTACCGCAACTACGTCGAACAATTCAGCGAAGGCGAGCAACTCGATGAAGCGATCTCTTTGGAACTTGGCCAGACTCTCCAGCGGATGGCGCGTATCACGAGCGAACTGGGGGACAAAACCGACGCGATCAGTCACTACGATTCCGCCATCGCGATCTACCAGGGGCTGTTGCCAAGGACGCAGGATCGCACGCGGCTGACCAAGTCGATTGCGGGAACCTATCTGAGGCGTGGAGTTCTGCACCAAGAATCACGCGACTACGATCGGGCAGAGAAAGATTTCGATCTCGCAAAACGTGATTTGGAGTTGCTTCTCGAGGCGTCACCCGACGACAACGAAATCTGTCAATCTCTCGGATCCGTCCATCATGAATTGGGGATTCTGTATGAGTTGCGAAATGAATATCAAGAAGCACTGGAGAGTTATGAGAAGGGACGCCGCATCCGCGAGGAGTTAGTCCGGCGTGTCGGTGATCGAGGCAGCAAACGCGATCTCGGTCGTAGCTATGGCTACTTGGGTGACGTGCAAATCGCGATTGGGGACTACCAGAAAGCGCTGCACTCGTACATACGTTCGATGGAGATGCGGCAAGAAGTCGTCGACATGAAACCGGCTGACCATGAAGCCAAATTTCAGCTGGCTCGCTCGTTTCGAAATCTCGGTCACCTCAATTCATTGAAGAATGATATCGAAGAGGCGATAGAATGGTATGAACAGGCTTTGCAGGCCGACCGGAGACTGATCGGCGCCGAACCGCTGATCGCCGACTACCGCAGTGACTTGGGGTCCTACGGAAACGATTTGATCGAACTGATGGTCGATCAAATCGGACGCAAAGAGGATCCGAAGGCGATCGCCGCGGTTCAAGAGCTGGCAGCGGAGGTGTATCAGGTCAACGATGAGCTAACCAAACAGAACCCTGATCAAGCTCAATACATTTCTTCGTTTGCGCGGACGTTGGTGAATTTGTCGCGATTGGATTTGCTCGAAGATGGAAAGCAGCAGGCGAAGGAACGTCTGAAGCAAAGTCGCCGCCATTACGCGATGCTGCAAAACGCATCCGAAGTCGACCTCTATCAACAGGCGGTGCTCGAAACACTGTTGGCGAAAACAGTCGACGATGAGCAGGAGGTCATGACACGGGACATCCCGCAAATAGAAAAACACCTCAACGAAGCGATTGAATTGCTCTCTCAAGCGGTGCTTAAGAGTCGGTACACGATCGTTCCCAGGTTGGCCCGCGATCCCGCGTTTGATGAACTTCAAAACGAATCCGATTTCCTCGCACTGTCGACGATCGGGTATCGGGGGCGGACGTCGCGGGCGGCTGAACCGGTTTATCGAGACAAGGCATTGTTTCCCCCGCGTCAGTCGACCTACCAGCATCTTTACGTGCTGGCCGTTGGCGTTTCGGATTACCAGGACGCAAAGCATAGTCTTGAGTATCCAGACGACGACGCCATGGGGCTTTCGGATGTCTTTCGGACTCAAACCGCCTTTACGTCGGTCACCGTCGAGACGCTCACCAACGCGCAGGCCAGTCGCATCGCGATTCTCAACAAGCTCAAACAGCTTCGGATGAAGGCGTTGCACCCCAGTCTGCTGGTGGTTGCCATGTCCGGTCATGGACGTTTGCACGAGAGCGGTGACTATTACTTCTTGCCCTATGATTTTGATTTCAATCCGGATTCATCTATCGCGGCGACTGGCATTTCGTGGGACGATTTGCTCCGTGAGTTTAAGGAAATTCCCGGAGCGGTCGTGGTTTTGTTGGATACCTGTCACAGCGGCGCGGCGACCAATATCGGTTTGCGTGGCCCCGGTGCGAACCAGATGCAAGTTCGGATGCGTCAGGTCGCCAGCGAGATGACTGGCGCGGGTGACCGCGGCGTCGCGGTGCTCGCTTCCTCGTTGAGCGCGCAGGCGGCTCAGGAGCGGAGTTCGTGGGGACACGGGGCTTTGTCACTCGCCGTCATCGAAGCGTTACGCCATCAACGGATTTACGCCGAAGTGCCAAACCCACCGCTGCCCGTGCCCGGTCTGCGACAAGTCGTGAGTCTGCAACAGATCCAGTCGTATGCGGTCGAGCGTGTGAACGAACTCACTGAAGGGCAACAGAAGGTGATCGTTCAAAGCAACATGTCACTCATCGATGTGCCGTTTACGATCGCAGTTGATGATCCTTGAGGCGTTAGCTGTTAGCTGTTAGCTGGGAGCTGGGAGCTGGGAGTTGGGAGCTGGGAGTTGGGAGTTGGG
>NZ_JAMQBK010000125.1 GCF_023701485.1 Aporhodopirellula aestuarii | reverse complement strand
AGCTCGACTTTTTCCACTTTCGCGGAATTTGAGCTGGCGGATTGGTATAGGTAAAAGCAGCTTCCCTGCGCAAGAATTGTGACTTCTCACAGTTACAAACCCGAGCAAGGAAGCTGCCATGATTCGCGTGCCCCGTGAGTTTAAACCATTGATGGATCAATTGTCATCGGCAACTCGTCATCGCGAGACGGCGAATCGATTGATTCTCTTCTTTGCTGCCGCCACACTCGTGATCGGAGACCGAACCGTTTCGGCGGTGCTTCGACTGTTGAGCCTCATCGAACCGCTCAACGCATCGACTTATCATCGACTGTTCTCTCATCGCAGGTGGTGCTCCCGACGGTTTGCTCGAATCATCGCCCACTTCGTTGTCGATCGTTTCTGCCCGGAAGGAGTGATCAGGCTTGTCGGAGATGAAACGGTCGATGGTCACCGAGGCAAGAAGGTTTATGGCAAGGCCCGTCATCGCGACGCCGTTCGCAGTTCGCACTCTCACACGGTTTACCGCTACGGTCACAAGTGGGTCGTCCTGGCGGTCCTGGTTGATCTGCCATACACATCCAGGCCGATGGCCCTACCGCTGGCGGTCACCTTGTATCGTGATCGAAAAACCAACCAATCCGAATCTCGCGAGCACCGCACGCCTGCGGAGTTGATGGTCAGCTTGCTGGCACTGCTGATGCACTGGTTTCCCGATCGAAAATTCGTTTTCGCAGGCGACAACGCTTATGGTTCGCACGCGATGGCTCGTTTTGCTTACCGCCATCGTCGGCGCATCACACTGGTGAGCAAGATCGTGCCGGATGCAAATTTGTTTCGTCCGCCACCACGCCGCCGTGGCAAGAAGATCGGTCGCCCGGCGGTCAAGGGCGATTCACTACCAGCACCGTGTGACGTGGTCGCTTCGAAGAAGTGTGGCAAGAAGATAACGGTTGGCTGGTATGGTGGTGGCGTTCGAAATGTCGAGGTGATCAGCGGCACCGGTGGCTGGTACAAAAGCGGCAAAGGGCTTGTAATGATTCGCTGGGTCTACGTACACGATCTTGATGCAACGCACCGCGATGAATACTTCTTCAGCACCGACACGTCGATGAGTGCAAAAGCGATCATTGAGATGTACTGCGGACGATGGAATATTGAAACGACATTCCAGGAATTGCGTTCCCATCTGGGTTTGGAAACGACCCGCGGTTGGTCTCGCCGCACGGTGCTTCGCATGGCACCGGCATTGTTCGTGATGTACACGGTGGTGGTGACCTTCTATGACACGATGCCCGAAAGCAGCTCTCACTTTCGGTGCCGGACATGGTTGGGAAAAGAGATTATCACGTTCAGTGACATGATTATCAGCGTTCGTCACCACTTGTGGTGCCAATGGGTTTTCGAACAGACGCCAGGCGGCGAGGGTGTTCGGAAACTATCAGCACCTATCCGAAAACTACTAGACTTCGGGCTCACGCAAGCTGCATGAAACGGAAAAAGTCGAG
>NZ_JAMQBK010000124.1 GCF_023701485.1 Aporhodopirellula aestuarii | reverse complement strand
TTCCTGCAGACCTGCTTAGCAGCTAAGACTATCGCCCACTCAAGCGTCCTAAACGCGGCAAGTTTCAAATACGCCGCACAACCTAGATCACTCGGCGGAGCGGATTCGTGCGGCGATTGCTTGCGCGACGCGATCGGTTGGGCCTAGATAATCCGAAAGGTCAAACCGGATTTCGGGGAACCTCGATGCCGCATCGGCGACTTGTTTTTCGATCGCTTCGTATAATCGTCCGGCAAACAAAAGATGCGGGTGAACAACGATTCGGTCGAACAATCCGGACCCTGCGACTTGTTCAAGAGTCGCTGGCAATCGTGGATGGGCCATCGCATAGAACGTCGTCTGCAACCCGGCACGCGGCACGACGTATTCCCCTGCGATCGAATGGCCATCGGCATGTCCCATCACGACGGTTTCGCTGAGCACTCGCATGTCCGACGTCGCACAAACATCACGACTACCTCGGCCCACCATCACAATTGCGGTGCGTCGAGATCGCCCCGCATCACTCTTGGCTAAAGTCTGACGAAGTCGTTCCCGGACGGCTGCGATCATGTCCGCTTGGCGGGTGATCGGCCGGGCATAGCGAACCCGAACGGATTCACCCCGTGGGGAAGACGCCCGCGCAGATTCGACTTCGTCCGGGATATCGGACTTTGCATGCCCAGCGGAAAACAACAGCAATGGAGCGACTGTTACTTCCGTGCAGCCGCACTCCATCAGCGAGTTCCATGCCTCGGCAATGTTCGGCTTTTGGAACTCGAGCAGGCACGGACGTACGATCGCTGCGCCGTGCAGGTGCACGGCCAAACGATCGCTCAACTGAAAGAACTCCTCGGTCCCTACGGAATCACGGGTGCCGTGGCCGACGAGTAAGACGCCGTGTGAAACGCTCAAACTATTGAATAAGGTTGGCTTCAGCAAAACCTTCTTGCTTGAGGCTCGCGAGTGCGGCATCGAGGTTGAAACCTGCGTCGTATTTGACGATCACTTTTTTGACCGTCAAGACATCGGGATCCGGCTGTTCGGCAAGCGTCACTTCACTAACGCCAGAAGCTTGCTCAAGCGTTTCTTTGACGTGAGGGTAACATGCGAATTGGCAATGCATGCCGGGCACTTCCAGCGTCAGCGAGCCTGGCTCTGCAAGAACAGTGTGCTCGGTCGATACCTGCGACGCCTCGGTTGAACTCGGTTGGCTGGTGGGTGGCGAGACGATCAGGGCGATCATGATCCCGAGAGCGGCGATACCAGCGACGGCGTAGACAATCGATTTCATCTTTGCAAACTTTTTAAATAGGAGTGAAAGTCGCTAGGCGGCTTTGTTGAGATCTTCGTTCGTTTCGGTGTCTTGATCGTCTTCAGGCTCAGACGATTGTTCGACGCGGTACTCGGGCAGCATGCGCTGCACCACTGCGGCGAGCGGTTTGTCGAGCATCCAGACGGTCGCGTCTTCAGGAATGTCATCCTGCCCACCCGCCTCAGATGCTTCCGTGGTAATGGAACTGAACGCCGTTCGGTCAATCCCTTTGAGAGACGGGTAGGACGCCTCCTGCCACAACGTCATCAATCGCCGCAGGCTCGGTAGATCCATCTCGATCGCCAAACCTTCGTCAGGGGTGACGCCCCAAATGTCATCTTCGTCGTCGTCTTTACCGCGATGAATGTTCTGGTCACTCGGTCGGAAATACTTGGCGACGGTTAATCGTAGCGCGCTGCGGCCATATTCCAAGGGCAGAATATTCTGGACGGTGCCTTTTCCAAAACTGCGAGTGCCGCCGACGATCGCCCGCCCGTGATCCTGTAAAGCCGCCGTCACAATTTCGCTGGCGCTGGCCGAATCGTGATCAATCAGAATCGCCATCGGAATATTGGTATTTACCAACGTTCCCTGCGTCGCAACGGCTTCTTCTTCAAGCCGTCCGCCGCGAGTTTTTGTCGAAACGATCTTTCCCGAATTCAAAAACATGTCGGCAACCTCGACCGCCGCGTTGAGCAATCCGCCGCCGTTGCCCCGCAGGTCAAGCACGAAGGCGTCGAAGTCGTTGTTGAGGTTCCGTAGGACGCTCTCGAGCTCGCTGACCGTTTTGTCACCGAAGCTCGTCATCCGCACGTAAGCGACCCTTGGATTTTCATCGAGCCGGTAAACCCAATTGTTGTTTTCGTCACGATGGTCGCCGATCACCGATTCCATTTGGATGCGATCGCGAACGATTGTCGTTTTGACTTCTTCGTCGCCACGACGCAGCGTCAGGTCGACCGTTGTGCCGACCGGGCCCCGCAATCGTTCGCTGACTTCGCGGATATCCAACGTCGCGACGACTTCACCATCGACCTCGATAATCTCATCTCCAGGCAAAACCCCCGCCGCGAGAGCGGGCGAGCCTACCAGAGGCGTGATCACCCGGACCGGGCCGTCAGTCGAAGGTTGATCGACATAGATTCCGATCCCCGCGAACTCCTGCTGGATCGTGTCTTGAAAGGCGCGATACTCGACCGGCGGGATGAACTCGCTGTGTTGGTCCAACGTCGCCGTCATGCCGGCAAGTGCCGACAGGATCAATTGTCGATCATCGACGGGCTCGACGTAATATCGATCGATCATCTCCAACGCTTCGCCGACCAGCAACGCGGTGTGCGTTCGCTGCTGCAGGACATGACAAGCGGTCGAAACGACCAACGTGATACAGATGATCGTCAGATTGCGTGGCAGCATAAATCCGACCGGCCTAGAACCGGTGCCCCTTTTGAGGCCCATTCTTGGTCAATGTCAGAATCTCTGGCCCCGATTCCGTCATCAAGATCGAGTGTTCGAACTGCGCCGACGGCCGACCGTCCTTCGTTCGAACTGTCCAACCATCCACTTTGTCGCATTTCGTATATCGGCTACCCGCGTTGATCATGGGCTCGACGGTAAAACACATTCCCGGGAACAGCCGATCGATCCGACTTTGGCGGTTGGGGAAGTGAGGGATCGACGGATCGAGGTGAAATTGACGTCCAAGACCGTGGCCGACGTATTCGCGAACGACCGTAAAGCCACGACGATGGGCTTCGGGGACGACGGTTTCACCGATCGTCGCCACCCGGCAACCGGGCGTCAACGCTTCGATCGCCATGTGCATGCAATCAAACGCACACTGCACCACCGCACGACGTTCTTCGGTGGTTTCGCCGATGATGAAGGTTTCACTTTGGTCGCCGTGCCATCCGTCAACGATGGTCGTGATATCGACGTTAACAATGTCGCCTTCTTGCAGCTCGTAATCGTCCGGGATTCCGTGGCAGATGACTTCGTTCACGCTTGTGCAGCAACACTTGGGGAATTTTTGATACCCCAGCGTCGCTGCTTTGTAGCCGTGATCGTAAGTCCAATCGTGAACGAGACGGTCAATTTCGTTGGTCGTAACGCCAGCCTTGACGTGCGGACGGACGAAATCCATCAATTCGCCGTTCGCTTGGCCGGCTCGTCGCATCATATCGCGTTGGGCGTCGGTCAGAATGAGTTTTTTTTGCTTGGTCAGCATGGTCGCCTTTGGAAAAAGTGGTCTATGCGAAATCATAGCAGGTTTCAACGACGGGCAAAATCATATCCCCCATCGAGTATCCCCGAAGCGAAGCAACAGCGGGCCCGGGAAACTCACAGCCCGCGTGACCGTCAACGTCCCCCGCTAGGGCGGCGATTTTGCCGGCGTCCTCCACCGCCCCCCAGGTCGGCCTCCAGCTAGGATCTTGCGTTAAACTCCAATTTCCATCTCCGATCCGACTGGCTGCCGTGACACCACAGCTCGAACATCCCCAATTCGGTCACTCGCGATTGAAACCGCACCGGGACAAACGGCCGCGATGGCAATCCCGCCGAATCCCCCCCGGCTTCTTGGCCATCATCCTCCAGCGTCAACTCGATCGGCTCGCTCTCCTGCAAATCCTCAGGCGACCAACGATCCAGCCTGGCGCCGGGGAGGTCCCCCGGGCGAGTTGTTGACGAAAAGAATCGGAACCGCGCCGGGGTACCGACGACCACACCGACTTCTTCGCCGGGAACTTCCGCTTCGCTGCCCTCTTCCATCCCTTGAGCGGCGACGCAAACAGCCCGCAACGGCCGCGGGGCACCAGGAATCGCCAATCCCGCAGTCTCGATTCCGATGTAATACGACTTCGCCGTTCCGCCGCGAATGCGGATCCCGCCGGAGGTTTTCGCCCATCCATAAAAAGCCGCCCCGATCGCGACGGAATGGTCCAAATCCGCCGCACCGCTGAGCAACGTCGGCGAATCATCGAACCAGCTCGCAACAGTCGACTCCAACCGCGAGCGGATCGAATCGGCGCGAAACACGCCGCCGTTTAGTAATAGGTGGGTAACCGACGATCCACGGCCTTCGTGTTCGGCTTCCGAAACTTCTCCCGAGTTCAAATGGTCGGCTAAGAATGCTGCCACCTGTTTCGTGATCGCCGGATCCGATTCGTATGGCAACCCGATGTCTTGGAAACCACTTTGCACGTTCATCTGCGGCCGCTCATCGGAACCGCACATCGGGAAGAACCCCTCGACCAACGTCGCCGCCGCTTCAGACTTTGACATCGCGATCGTGATCGTTCCGCCGATCAATGAACTGCCACGACCGAGCACTGAGATCGAATGCTCCTCGGGACCGTCGTCGGACATCAGCCTTTCTTTGGCATCACGGCAAGCGTGCCACAATGAAGTGCTCTGCCAAGGATCGAGGTCGTGGCCTTGCTCGCGGAATTTCGCGGACGCTTGATAAGCCAACGCCAAGTCCATGTTGTCGCCACCGACCAGCAGGTGATTACCGACGGCATGCCGACGCAGCACAAAATCGCCGTCGTCTTCCCCGACACCGACCAACGTCAAGTCGGTCGTCCCTCCACCAACGTCGACGACCAACAACGTATCGCCGGGCTTCATTGACTCCCGCCACGAGCCGCCCGTCGACGCCAAGTAACGATAAACGGCCGCTTGCGGTTCCTCGAGCAGCACGAACTGATCACTCAGCCCCGCCTCAATTGCCGCTTGGCGGGTCAAATCGCGTGCCGCCGGGTCAAACGACGCGGGCACCGTCAAAACGACTTGCTGTTGATCAATCGGCGCGTCGGGGAACGCGGCGTGCCATGCCGCGATCAAATGTTGCAGGTACCGCCGCGTGCATTCGAATGCCGACACCTTCGGCACTTCGCTCGGTGATTGCCAAGGCAACACGGCATCCGTGCGGCCGATCTTGGCGTGACACAACCAACTCTTGGCCGCGACGACGACCCGTTGCGGGTTATCGGCCGATTGCTGCCGCGCGTAGACACCGACGACACCCTCGCTAGGATCGGGGAACGAAGTCGGAGCCTCCCCGTGCGACAGCGTCGATGGGTCGATCCGCAGTGCATCGACTTCGTTCTCGCGCGGCAGATACAGGAACGACGGCAACGACGTACGCGACTCCACTTGGCCCGGCCCAACGATCTGTGGGATCGGGAGCAACTGAATTTCAGGCGGATCGTCGCGATGCGCCACTGCCGATTCGCCTTCGTTATCCTTGGCGACGGTGTAGGCAACGACGCTGTTGGTCGTCCCGAGGTCGATCCCGATGCAATACTTTTCGTTCACGATTTTGATTCCAACTCAGCGAGCACGTTGATCACTTGTTGATCGTGACCGTCGACTTTGACGCGTTTCCAAACTTTGACAACTTTACCGGAACCATCGAGAACATAAGTGCATCGCTGCATGCCCATCGACTTCTTGCCGTAATTGTTTTTCTCTCGCCACGCACCGTATTTTTCGCTCATCGCATGATTCGCGTCGACCAACAACGGAAACGGCAACGAGTGATCTTCACGAAACTTGATATGGCTTTCGGCTGAGTCCGTGCTGATCCCAAACAACTGTGCTCCGGTCGCCTTCATTTCGTCGTAACGGTCGCGAAACGCACACGCTTCTTTCGTGCATCCAGGTGTGTTATCCCGGGGGTAGAAATACAACACGACGGGATTGCCGGCCAAGTCTTTCAATCGCACCGTGTTCCCGTCTTGATCTTTTAAAGTGAACGCGGGAGCTTTCGTTCCTGGTTCTAAATAATCAGCCATGAGTGGCGAGTCCTGAATGTTGTGAATGATTGATTGGGGCGGACGACGGTATGTCGGGCGAAACAGCAGTGGGATTCGCCAAAATTCCTTACCCGAGGATTTCAGACGGAATTCACGAAGCCATTTCGCTCTCACGCGGCCCCCAAACGGCGTCCAATTTCCTCAGGAATGGTACGAACCGAGCCGAACTTCGTCGAGGCACCCCCCGCCGTCGCCCGGTTGGAGGGCCCGAACCCCACGTCGTAAGGCCCCAATTGCGGCCAAAACAGACTGTGATGCTTGCACCCCATCTATAGACCAAATACCTTACTGCGGAACTTGTTGACCGCTAAATCACAAGTTTCCCCGCCTTCAACCCCGCCCACCCTACCGACCACAAGAGCATCTTTATGCCCACGATGTGTCCGGCGTCAGCGCGTTTCGCTGGCCTCTGCTTGTTCCTGCTGACAGGCTTTCTCTACGCCGACGAACCCAACATTCCAACGCCCGTCACCTCTCAATTCGAAATCCTCTTCGACGGGAAAACGCTCAACGGATGGGAAGGACTTGACTCATTCTGGTCCGTCGCTGACGGCGCGATCGTCGGCCAAACGACGCCAGAACATCCCACCAAAGGAAACACATTCCTTATTTGGCAGGGCGGTGATGTCGGTGATTTCGAGTTTCGCTGCAAGGTCCGCTTCGAAGGCAATAATTCAGGCGTCCAATACCGCAGCAAACTCGTCGATGCTGAAAACTTTGCATTGGCGGGTTACCAAGCCGACCTGCACCCCAAACAGGAATACTTTGGGATGATGTACGGCGAGCGAACCGGACGCGGCATCATCGCGACCCGAGGCCAACGCGTGATGATCTCGCCTGATGGCAACAAGAAAGTCATCGGCAAAGTCGGAAATGATAAAAACTTGATCGCTGAAGAATGGAACGACCTGCGGATCATCGCTGTCGGCAAACGGATCATCCACCAAGTCAACGGCATCACGACGCTCGACCTGACCGATCACCACAAAGACGCTCCAACCTCCGGCAAGCTTGGTCTGCAACTGCACGCCGGCCCCGCGATGAAGGTCGAATTCCGCAGCTTGCTGCTGCGTCAACTCTCCGGACAAGATGCCGAGGCCACACTCTCCGCAGCGATCCATCAAGCTGCCCCCAAAGAAGTCTCCGCCGACTCGATCGAGCAGCCGGTTCTCCAGGGCAGTGATTGGTTGACAACTGATCCGGCTCCCATCTGGATTTGGGCAAAACAATCCAAGCCCAACCAAAAGATCTGGCTACGTCATTCGTTCGAAATCACCGGCGACGTGAAATCGGCGCAGCTCTACACGACCTGTGACAACTCACTGAAGCTATCGATCAATGGTAAACCCGCTGGCAATTCAAGTGCGTGGGAAAAACCGCTGCAAGAAAACGTTACCAAACTGGTGACCTCCGGAAGAAACGTCATCGCCGCTGAATGTGCCAATCAGGGCGGCGTCGCAGCGTTCATGTTCAAGTTGCTGATTGAGACCAAGGACGGAAAAAAGCAGTCGGTTGTCTCGGATGCGACTTGGAAATTAAGCGAGTCTCACGTTGAAGACTGGCAAACCACGACGCTCGATGATTCCCAGTGGCAAACCGCCGTCGCGGGAAAGAAGCTCGGCGCGGCTCCATGGGGAATCCCGGGATTTCGCAATGCTGAATCGAGCAGCGGCAACGCCGATCCCTTGCACGCCAAGAACATCATGGTGCCGCCCGGATTCGTGGTTAATCGCGTCTACAGCATCCCGGAAACCCAAGGCAGCTGGGTGTCGATCGCGATCGATCCCCAAGGCCGCATTTATGCATGCGACCAAGCAGACAAAGGACTCTACCGCGTCACTTTGCAAGAAAACCATGAGCCCATCGTCGAGAAAGTCTCCGTCGGTCCGCTCGCCAATTTGTCGGGCGCCCAAGGCCTCGTTTGGGCGTTTGACAGCCTCTGGTTTCACCGCAACGGCGGGAACCTGTTTCGGCTGACGGACAGCGATGGAGACGACCGTCTCGATACCTCGGAAACGTATCCCGGTGGCACTGGCGGCGGCGAACACGGCAACCACGCCGTCATCGTGACCGAAGACGGCAAAGCGATCTACATGGACGGCGGCAATCACGCGCCGCGAGGTGACATCGTGTCGAGCCGTGTACCGACATGGTACGAGGGTTTGCTGTTGCCACGGATGTGGGACTCCAACGGTCACGCCCGCGGATTGCTCGCTCCCGGCGGATGGGTGACCCGTCTCGACCCGGAATCCAAAACGCAAACGCTGCACGCGATCGGTTTTCGCAACCAATACGACATAGCGCTGAATCGATTCGGCGACATGTTCACGTTCGATGCCGACATGGAATGGGACATGGGCGCACCATGGTATCGCCCGACGCGAATATGCCATGTGGTTAGTGGAGCAGATTTCGGATGGCGAAGCGGCAGCGGCAAATGGCCGACCTATTACGAAGACAGCCTGCCACCCGTTGTCGACATCGGCCCCGGCTCACCGACGGGAGTCATCTACGGAAAGGGAACGCATTTCCCGACGCGTTACCAAGACGCGATCTTCGCTCTCGATTGGACGTTCGGAACGATCTACGCGATCCACCTCAAACCGTCCGGTGCGAGTTACGTCGGTGAAGCCGAACCGTTTGCTTTCGGCGCTCCGCTGCCCGTAACCGACGCGGTCGTCGGACACGACGGGGCGTTGTATTTCGCGGTCGGTGGTCGCGGCACCGAATCGGCACTTTTCCAAGTCCGTTACGTCGGCAACGAATCCACCGCACCGCCGACGGACACCAATCCAGCGAACGTTGCCGCTCGCGAGCTACGCTGTTCCCTCGAAGCCTTCCACGGCGTCGAAGACGCATCCGCAGTCGCGGCCGCTTGGCCACACCTCGCGAGCAAGGATCGATTCATTCGCCATGCGGCACGAATCGCAATCGAAAGCCAACCTGTTTCAACCTGGGCTGATCGTGCGATCTCCGAAACGCACGGCCAATCTGCGATCACGGCTGCCGTCGCACTCGCCCGTCAGGGCGTTGCCGAGCATGCCGCACCACTGCTCCAGAATCTGCTGCAACTTCGTATCGAAGAACTCAGCGAAGGCGAACAGCTCGGAGCTCTACGTGCTTATGCTTTGATCTTCATGCAGCTCAATAGGCCGACTAAAGAACAGCGGGATCAAATCCTCGCGCAGCTCGAACCGCTGATGCCGAGCAGTGTGCCAAACGTCAACGTGGAACTCATCCGCGTGCTCACGTTCTTACAGAGCCCCAAGGTCGCATCCAAAGCCGTCGCTTTGATCCAACAACGCAGTGCGCCGGAGATGCCCGACTGGGGAACATTGGCATCGCGAAACAGCCGCTACGGCGGCGCGGTCAAACGGATGCTTGATAACCCGCCACCGTCGCATGAAATCATGATCGCGTTCCTGCTGCGAAACCTTCGCGAAGGCTGGAACCTTGATTTGCGTCGCGAATATTTCCTGTTTCTTAATGAAGCCGCCAAGACGTCTGGTGGGTCAAGCTTTCCGGGATACCTAACACGCATCCGCGATGAAGCCCTTGCAAACTGCAGCGATGAAGAACGCATGGCACTTAATGAAATCACCGGCGAAGATTTTAATCCCATTCCTGATTTCGAGATCGCTCCGATCAAAGGACCTGGCAATAAATGGGACATCGCGTCGGCTCTGGCCGCGGCATCGAAGGGGAAACCCGATTTCGAACGAGGGCGTTCGCTTTACTTCAGCGGAAAGTGTGCGTCTTGCCATCGGCTCGCCGGCTTGGGCGGCAACATCGGCCCCGACCTGACCAGCATCCCAAGCAAATTCGACATGAAGTACGTGGTGGAAGCGATTATTGATCCGAGCAAAGTGATCTCAGACCAATACGGCTCATCCACGGTGCTACTCGCCGATGGCACCTTGCTGACCGGACTCGTGATCAAACGTGACGGAGGCGACCTGACCGTCTATCCGATGCAGCCCGACGCGAAACCGATCGAGGTCGATGCCGATGACGTCGAAGAAGTGGTCCCCTCACCGATTTCGCAAATGCCACTCGAATTACTTGACGGCATGAATGCCAGCGAAGTTCGTGATCTAATGGGATACCTGATGTCCGGCGGAAACCCGTCCGATCGACGATATCGAAAGTAACCGGCACATCGTAACACGAAGGCGTCATTTGGGATCAGACGATCTCGATGACGCCTTCGATTTCGATCGCAACGCTACGGATATCTCGACATGACCGACGCGCCGAATCCTTACCAGCCGCCGACGTCCATCGACGAATCGGCTGGCACCGGCAGTGAAGGGACGATTGAATTACATGGCCATGTCAGCTTTGATGACCTCGTCGCGTTGATCGGAACCCCGTGGCTGTTTCGAGTCCTACAAATCGTGAGCCTACTCGGCGGAATCCTCACCGGGGTGCTTCCGCTCATCTTTGCCGCCGCCCATTTCAACGATGCCGCCAAAGCGTTACCGATGCTCGGCTTCGGCATCGCGATCATCGGCACCCTCACGCTAGTCAATTGGTGGTTCTCTCGAAAGCAACGTGCCCGCCGCCTCGCCAAACAGCCCCCGGGGATCATTGGTCCGGTCGACGGACGCATCAACGACTTTGGATTGGTATATCGTTCCGATGCAGGCGAGCGTGACTACCAGATTTCATGGGCGGCGTTCACCGACGTTGGTGTAACACCCAAAGGCATCAGGTTGGGATGGCACAACGGCGTTCCCACGACAATCGTCATCCCGACCGCATGCATCGAAAACTGCCCAATCGACGCCCTGCACAACAGGCTGGCTCGCTATCGCAAGAACGCCACCGAACCCGCCATTGTGGAAGTCGTACCTGAATGGGACCAAACGCCTGAAGGGGCGATCCGCTTCCAATCGTTTGTGCCTCTCAAACCGCCGCTAACGCAAGCTGAATCACGTCGGATGAAGATCCTTAACTGGGTCACACTGGCGAGTTGGGCGGTCGCGATCAACTTGCTCTGGTTTTTCGGCTTTCCAACCGCATTGGCCTTCATAGCTGCGTCTCAAGGTCTGATTTACTGGGTTTTCAAAAACGACTTCCTACGCGCCGCTCCCGATCCCTATATCTTCAGGATGTGGGGCTGGATCACTCCCGAATCCATCCACGGATACTTACCCGGCACGAACTGGATCGCACACCTGAAAGACGCCGTGCGACGCGAGGTGATCGACGACACCATACAAGTCGAATTCCCCGATGGCTCCGGCGTCGCACTGGCGTCCACGAACCTGTACTCCGCCGATGGCGAACGCTGGCCCGAAGTCATCGAGATCATCCAACGCACCACCAACACGCTCGAGTAGGCAGAGTCGTCAAGACGTTTGCAAGCCACTGTATCTAAACAGTGCACGCGAAAGTCCAAGAGAGCTACGCCGCCCGTGTGGCAAACCACACACTCCATCGGCGTACAACACGCATCCGTTGAACGCATTCAAACGCACATTGATTCCTACTCGCCTCGCCAGAAAACACCCTTGATCCAGCGGCCAGCAAGGGTACTGATCGATGCGTGCTAGGCGGGTAGGCAGGACTAATTGGGCAAAATCCTATGAGCCATTTGGGCGTTAGCCTGGACTGTTAATTTGTTGCGAAGACGTGAAAATACAGGACCGCGCCAGTAACGCTTCCATTCCAAGTCGCGATAGCGACGGCAGGAGAAAGCCGCGGACGCGAGTCCGGGGTCGACGTCGCCTCCACACATCCCAAGTCGCGAAGCGATGACAGATGCCGCAACCGGTGATCCATTCGTGCGCACGCATGGACTTTGTGTCGTCGCGTTGCGAGTTGCTTCACTTTGTTTTCCCAAAACCACGGACTCACGTCCGTGGCATTTGCCTGTCGTCACGATCGTGACTAAGCAGGTACATACAAGTGATTCGGTATAACGAGAATTCCGGTGATCGTGATCGGTTCGGCGTAGGCCGNNATTCCTGCAGACCTGCTTAATAGATAACGCGGACCGACCAATATAAACCGTCACAAACCGTGATATCTTGTTAGAAATCCTTCTGTTTCAAACAATCAGCGCACAGTCAAACCACACCCAAAAGCCACCCAGCCCCCGACAGAACCACCACCGCTTCGTCAATCGTGAGCGATGTCGCGACAGTGGGAGACATCAGACCGATATCGCCTCAGAAGCGAGCTATCGAATTCCCCTTGCAAAACTGACAAGAAAACTCTGTTGCGGCGGTTGTCGGGATGGCTAGAATAGAGAGAGTCACGTCAGGCATCTGCCGACCACCCCGCCCTCCTTCCTCCCCCCACCACACCCTGGCAGCCCACGCTCGCGTTCCGCTGTTATCTCCCGGCCTCGGGTTGTGTGACTTCCCAAGGCATCGCCTACTCGGACATTCAGTCTCGCCAGGCATCCTGAATCACGACAATCGACCGTCAAACACGTTGAAAGTTCGATCATGCTCAGCCGTAGAAAAATGCTGCAAGGACTCGCAGCCAGCACCGGTGCCGCGTTTGGTGCCTCGCTATTCCCGGAGCGTCTCCTTGCGTCACCGATTCAGAACACGACTCCCAAGCGAGTCATCTTCTTCATGCAGAATCAGGGCTTCGATCCCAAAACCTGCATTCCCGCCGGAATGAAGAGCAGCGGTTCGCTAGCGAAAGCCAAACTCCCCGAACCGATCAGCCCGCTCGAGCCATACAAAGAACGGCTGCACATCATCAATGGTCTGCACGGACTTCACACCAGTCCCTCACACAGTGCCTTCTTTGGTGCATTGGGCGGTTATCGTGGTAGCGATGGTGTGCCACCGAGCGCTTCGACGATCGACTACGAACTGAGCAAAGTTCTGCCGCAGACGTTGTTGCCTCATCTCTGCATCGGCATGGACTCGATCGAGAACATGAAGACCAAGCCGACAATCGCGACGCTGTCGGCCAGTGGTGCCGGTCAGCCGATCTTCATGCATTCGAATCCGAACCATCTCTATCAGATGCTTTACGGTGGCATCTCGTCGGGCGACATTCGCATGCAACACGAAGCCCGATCGAGCGTGCTGAGTCAAATCGAAAACCTTGCCGCCGCCAAAGGACAATTCCTCCCCGCCGCTGACCAACAACGCTACGGGCAATACGTCCAAGGCTTCCAAGAAGTCAACGGTCTTCGCGAGCGTCTCGACACCGTTTCGGATCACCTTCGCAAGTATGCCCCGACGGTAGATGAACGATACACGAATCCTGAATTCGAAACCGACTGGCACGACTGCCTGTTGGACCTTGGTATCTCGGCCCTCACGTCGGGCATTACCAGCACACTGACGATTGGTTCAGGTCGTGGTGAGATTTTTGGCGCATGGAAGGGACTCGGCGTCGAACAACAAGGGCACAACCTTGGTCACATGCCCCAACCCGACAACCCGATTTGGATCAAGATTCGCCAGTACAACAGCCGCATGCTCGTGCGGATCATGGAGAAACTGGAAAGCGTGCCCGAAGGCAGCGGCACGATGATGGACAACACGGTGATCGTCTACACGAGCAACAACGCCGACAAGCAGCACACGAACGGCGCCAACTGGCCCGTCATGTTGCTCGGCAACCTCGACGGTGCGTTTAAGAGCGGATGCTTCACGCAAATCGACGGCAAACGACCGATCAACGCACTCTACACATCGCTGTTGCGTGCCGCGGGCCAGAACTGCGACCGCTTCAACATGGATGACAAGATGGCGATGAAGTTCGACGACAGTAACGGACCGCTCAAGCAAGTACTGGCATAGGCATGGCGAGGACTTTGCAATTTGATCTTGGTTCCCCACGCTCGACCGCGTCGCGTGGGGTTGTTCGGTCCATTCGTTCGGCTGGAGTATCCAACGGGATTGGTGAAAAAACCGCGTCGCGTTTGCCTTTCCCCACCAAGGTCCTGCGTGTTTCCAAGCTTCGCGATTCGCGGGAACAGCAAGCCAGCTCTGAAAACCGTATTGCATCCGCTCAACAGGAGAGTGAAGTGAAACGCGACGCCATTTACTTGATCAATGGCCTGCGGGCGAAAGAGGCAGCTCGGGATCCGCAACTAACTAGCAACGCCAGACGTCGTTCTCTTACGCGTCAACTTCGGAACACACCATTGCTCGCAATTGCGATGGCCCTGGTCGGAATCGTTTCACTGGCCAACGCCGAAACCTACACCCCCGGCGATCCCGTCCACAAAGACTTCGCCGATTTTGTGGAACCGTTTCTCACCAACTACTGCGTCGATTGCCACGGCGAGTCCGATCCCGAAGGCGACCTGACACTCGAGGGCATCGGCCCAGTCGATGAGATCAACGCCAGCGTGTGGACGAGTGTCTGGGCTCAAGTCAGCTTGCAAGAAATGCCGCCGCCGGACATGTCCGAGCCGGAGGTGATCGAGCGTCTGCAGTTTTCCGATTGGATCGTCAGCGAACTCACACGAGTGATGCACGACAAGGGCGGATTCAGCCTTCATCGCGATCCTCAAAAAGGAAACTTCCTCAATCACGAGCTGCTGTTTGGTCCCTTGCCCGAAGGAATCAAACTAAAGCCAACGTCGTCGCCCGCACGCATCTGGCGTGTGACCCCTCAAGAGCACATCACACGGCTCAACGAGCTGATTAACACCGAACCGGAATACGCCCCCGCCACACCTGGGCTCCGCACCCACGGCGATTTCGTCCCCACCAACCACGGCGGCGAACTCAAACTCTACTTCGGTACCGATCGCATCATCAAATGGCAGGGCGGGACCGTCGCCTACGCCACGGCCGTCAAGAGCGTTCCCGCTGTTTTGTCGTCGGCCCGAACTCACGGCCTCGAAAATTACCCTGACTTCTATACCGTCAACAGCGCCGAAGCGACTCAGATTATGGGGATCGCTAGCGATATCATTCGCTACATGGCAGAGGGGCCGCTCAGCATCGCTGAGCCGTACCAGATTACCGACGACCCCAACTCAATCGCCGACAAAATGCGGGGCGATCTGCGAGGTCTCCCGACGAGCCTGACCTACAGCACGAAAATCGTCCGCCCTTTAACCCCCGTCTATGACCTCATGAAGGAAGACGAGGTTACCGAAGAACGTGCACGTGCGGCCGTTGACTTCTTATTCGAGGCGTTGACCTTTCGGCCACCGAGCGAAGCGGAGTCGAATGCTTACCTGGCGATCCTCCAACAGTCGATCGAAAAGCTCGGCAACTATGACGGCGCCGTCCTCGGACTTTCATCCATTTTTCTCGATCGTGACGCGCTCTTCCGACCCGAGCTAGCGGAAACCGGCAAAGCGGATGAATACGGCCGCGTCATGTTGCAGGACTGGGAACTCGGGCTGGCTGTTAATCACGCCCTCCGCTACATCAAACCCGACGAGGAACTTCGACTCGCGATTGTTGAAGGACGCATGCGAACGCGTGAAGACGTCAAACGAGAGGTCACGCGGATGCTAGCAGACGAGAGCATTCGCAAACCGCGGATCCTGCGATTCTTTCGCGACTATTTCGACTACGACCTTGGCGGCTACATTTGCAAAGACACCAAAGCTTTGAGTGAGACCGGTGCCAAGGCAACCGGAACTGCTCACTACACCGCGATGTTCGACGCCACGGCAAGCACCGATCGTTTGGTCGAGCTTGTTCTCCAAGAAGACAGGGATGTGCTTAAGCAATTGCTGACGACCGATAAAGTTGTGGCAGGCAAATCTGATAACCTTTATTTCGGTCGACAACGAACGCGAGATGAGGTTGCGGCGTCCATCGCCGCCGAGAAGGCAGAGGCAAAGAAACAAGCACTCGCCTTGGCCGCGTGGAAGAAGGAAAACCCCGACAAGGAACCGCCCAAAGCCAAGCCAGCTCAGAGAAAGTCGAAGATCAATCATGGCGTCTCGGAAGCTGACTTAACGGGCCCCCCCATTTTCGCTCGTGTGAGCCGGCGGAGTTTTGGCAACGGTTCAATGGATCCAGAGCGAGTCTTAGCGACCGCTCCCGAAGGTCAACGTTTAGGCATCCTGACCCATCCGAGTTGGCTCGTGTCCCACTCCGATGCGATGGACAATCACGCCATCCGTCGCGGACGCTGGATTCAAGAACGATTGATCGGTGGCGGCATCCCGGACGTCCCCATCACGGTCGACGCGATGCTGCCTGACGAACCACACAGCACGCTTCGCGAACGGATGCGTGTCACCCGCGAAGACTACTGCTGGACGTGTCACCAAAAGATGGACCCGCTGGGCCTACCGTTTGAAATGTACAACCACGCTGGTTTGTATCGAGAATTCGAACAACAAGAACCCGTCGACACGACTGGCGAGATCATCGACTCAGGCGACCCAACGCTGGACGGAAAAGTCGCCAACGCTTTTGAATTAATTCAACGACTCGCCGACAGCGAACGGGCCGAGCAAGTCTTCGTGCGTCATGCTTTTCGATTCTGGATGGGCCGAAACGAAACCCTCAACGACGCCCCTGTCTTGCAGGAAGCGTATCGAGCGTACAAAGAATCTAACGGCAGCATGAAAGCATTGATTGTGTCGCTGCTCACGTCGGACGCGTTCCTCTATCGCACGCGAACCGACGCGGTTTTGACCGCCGCGAACTAGCCCTCCGTCGACCGCCGATCTCGTTGCTACTCCGGACGATCCGCTCGCCATGAGGCTGCGATCAACACGATCGCGGCGACGGCGCACAGCAAGGTTGCCGGCCGGTACGCGCCGACTTGGTCGTGAGCGACGCTAAACAGATACGGACCGACCGCCGTCCCGGCAACGACGATCGAAGTCGAGAAACCGGAGATCGCTCCGAGATGCATGCGGCCAAAGAATCGAGGCCATGTCACCCCTGAAATGATGCCGAACATTCCTTGCATCAGCCCCATTCCCAATACCACAAACACGACAGAAAGGCTGGCATCCAAAAACGACAAACTCAACGCCAACATTAAACTGCCGGTCGATTGCACCATCGCCAAATACTTGAGTTTGACGAAATCGCTGAGCCAACTGCCAACGAATTCAACAACGACGCTGACGCACGCCGCGGGAACGAAGATCGCAACCGCTCGGCTTCGCGACATTCCCGCGTCACCAAAGATTGAGACGACATGGAACGAGAACGCAGTTAGTAGCAAACCCGACAACACGACGCTGAACGTAAAGACCCAAAATGAATACGTGCGTCTGGCCTCGGCAAGCGTGAAATGCCGCCCGGTCAGAGTTTCCGCGTGTGTCTTCCGATTCTCATTCGCAAACGGACCATCGGGCAGCATCCCATGTTGCTCGGGACGTGCTCGCGCAAAACAAACCGCGACCAACGAAAACGCAGCGACGATCATCGCGATCACCTGCCATGCCCAAGCCCATCCACCCTTCTGGATCAACCACTCAAAGAACGGCGGTGTGATCGAAAAGCCGAACGCGATTGAGATCCCGATGAAAGCCAGGGCCATACCACGTCGTTGTTCAAACCACTCCAACACCATGTTGCGGGAGGATAACGTCAACATCCCCTGGCCAAAGAAACGCATCGCAAAGAACCCGAGCGTCAAAACAACAACGGAGACGCCGTCTCGGAAATTGCTCGGAAAAATCGACGCGATCGCCCCCGAGATCTCGTCCGAAATACTCATTCCCGTCAAAACGATTGCCAACATCGCGGCGGAGCCGGCCGATACCCATCGACCGCCGAATCGGTCGTAGTACCGTCCCGCTCGACTGATCAACAACGCACTGCCGATCGTTCCGGCCAAATACGCAAAGCTGATCCAACTCCGCGACAATTGGTGAGCGTCGATCAAAAAGTCGGTAAATACCGAAACGCCCACCGTCTGACCGGGCGCACTCGCCAACACCCCCAAGGTCCCACACACCAGCACCACGGTCCCATAAAAGAACGGAAGCGACGTTGGATCGAAGGGAAAATTGGCGAATCGGGGACGCTGGTGGCGTACCTGAGTCGATCGGTCAGAAGTCATACTCGGTGCCGACGCAAATGGAGAACAAAGTCGCTAATTAAACATTGCCCCACCATTTGAGTCAGCCGGGATTGACAATCAACGCCTTCACCATCGTCAGACAGAAGCAAAGTGCATGCACGTTCACGAAACGCCAAACCGTTGACCTCAGGATGGGACGTTGATTGTTTA
>NZ_JAMQBK010000123.1 GCF_023701485.1 Aporhodopirellula aestuarii | reverse complement strand
AAGGTCACGAGCAATAGGACGATCATGCCGCCATCGATAACATGACTAAGCAGGTATGCAGGAATCATCTGGCGAAACTGCCGCGAACTGTAGGCCGGACCGAGGCTTTGCGAGTTCCGGCATTCCCTTGCTCAGTCGTGCCGGAACGGCGTCGCTTAGGCTCCTTGGTCCGCCCTGCGCCGAACCGATCACGAGCAGCGGAATTGTCGTTATACCGAATCACTTTTATGTACCTGCTTAACACCTACTAAATGCCAGCGTGCGCCGGATACTAACCAGAGACATGGGCCGCCCGAGAACTCGCACAAGCTGGTGACGGCAAATGGGCCTGCCTGTATTTGCGTATCTTCTTTGCTAGTCGAGCCAAGTTTGGCGTCTCGTAAGGCGTTTCGCCGTCAACATCGAAACTGATCAAGGTTTGCCGGTAAAGTCATCGGTCAGGATGTGAAGGACGTTTGGCTCTGTTCGCAGTGCAGCGTCTGCCGCGCTATCAACGAAGAGACCGGTCAGGTCCGGCCACGCAAATATTAGTCGTTGCATCGATGCGATCACTCTTCAAAATTGATTACGTCGTCGAGGACGATTTTCTCACGGGCGTCGGGTGCGCGTGACGTCAGTTCCACGTTCTTGAACTGCACGTTTCGTGCATGCCGAATGTAGGCGCCCCAAGCGGGCAGCACACCAAAGAAAAACTGTTCCGGATAGCGGGCGATGTCTTCGGGAACCTCGTGATTCGCCTCTTCTTCAGTTCCTTGGCCGGGGAAGGAAATTTTGATGTTTTCCAAAAGGACATTTTCCACGTAGTGCCCTGGGATGCCTGTGATCATGATCGGACCGGCTTTCGCTTTTTCGTTGTCGGTCAACTCAGACGATGTCGGTGGTTTCGCTGCTCGATAGGTGGCATGTGCCGCCCGAGCCCGGTCTTCGAACGTGACCTTCGCCACCACGTCACGGATCGTGATGTCTTTAATTGATCCGACCCGGGCTCCTTCGGATTCGCCGCTGCCGGTATTGGGCCCTGTTGCGGTGTTACGCGTGTACTCCCGCCCCCGGTCACCCAAACGAATGAATAAGGGGCAACCTACATCCGTCATCTGAATCTGTGAGATTTTGATGTTTTCCATGCGGCCTCCATCCACGATCTGCAGCTTGATGGCACCCATCGGGCAGTCGTAGAAAGTGCAGTTTGAGACATCCACATCGATGAAACCGCCACTCGATGACGTGCCGAACTTCAATGCCGCCGTGTTGCTGCTTACTTTGCAATTACGAACGACAATTTTTCGACAGGGATTCAAGCTGCTCTTCAGGCAAATGGCGTCGTCGCCTGCGTTGATGTCGCAGTTTTCGATCAATACGTTTTCACAGCCATCCAAATCGATCCCGTCATTATTGGAGTGGTTGTTGCGGAAGCGAATCGTGATCGAGTCGATCTGGACGTCGCGGCAATCGACCAAGTGAATGCCCCAGAACGCCGGGTTCTTGAAGGTGAGGTCCGACAGCGTAACTTTCTGGCAATTCTCAAAGCGAATCAACCGAGGGCGTCGGTCTCTATTGTTAGGGCCGGCATTACGAGGGAAAAATTCCGGTTTGCCGCGGCCATCAATGACTCCCTTGCCTATCAAGCGAATGTCGGTCGCGTCTTCGGCGTACAGGAGGCATTCGGAATTGCCTTCCCGAGCGGGACGCAGACTAGCGGTGGGATAGTCCTTCATGTCCTGGCTGCCTAGTAACGAGGCGCCCTGATCCACTGATAAAATGATGTGGCTCTTCAACGCAATCGTTCCAGTGACGTAGTCACCCGAAGGAACGCGGACCACGCCCCCGCCCGCATTGGAACAAGCATCGACGGCAGCCTGGATGGCGCGGGTGTTCACCGACTTCCCGTCCCCGACAGCACCGAAGTCGTTGATGTTGAAAACCTTTGCCTCAGCCGCCTGGCGATTCTCCTCAATGAGTGCAATCGCTTTCTCGGCGAATCGTTTGCCCAACGTCCGGTAACCTTCGACGGAGTAATGAAGGTCATTGGTGATTTCCTTGCCTCTCTTGTTGACACCATCGTTCAAGTCATCGGTATCCACCCAAGCACCACGCGGATCAGCCTCCGCAACTTCGACTTGAACTTCGCGCACCTTTGTCCAGTGCGGGTACTTTGCATTAGCCATATCAAAATCGCTTAGCCGACCGATGACGAAGTTGACATCGTCTCGTCCCAGATCTTGTTCGAGCTGACCGATCAGTCCCTTCAAGCTGGCCGCGTAGACGTCTCCAAATTTCTCCTTGGCATCCCGCTCTCCTTGCATCCAAACGAAGGTGACGGTTGTGTATTCTCTTGCTTGGACCACAGCATGGACTTGCTTCATCAACCGGTCGTACAGATCTCCCGTCGCTTTCGGTGAATCGCCTTGGGGTGGTTTCCAATCCTTGTGCCATCGCCGAATCGGCTGCCCACCCACGGCATCTTTCACAACGGTCACGTTTTCCTTGCCAAACGCAGCCTCGACCGCTGGCGTGAACGAAATCTCCGGATCGAGTCCAGCCATATTCGACTGACCCGATAGGATGAAGAGGTGCGTTTCGTTTTCCTCGGCCCTGGTGGGCAACACGCAAACCAAGACGGCTACGATTGCAAGACATAGCGATTTCATAAAATCTCTCTTCAGTTCAAGCCAAAGGTGTTACAGTGAACGGGGTTAGCATTGACCGTCGTGGCAAGCCCGTGGTGACTTCGTTCGAAAAAGTCAGGTCGGGCCTGATACGGATTCTAGTTTAGGTCCAACGCGATGCATGCAGAGGTGGGAAACGCGGTGGCATCTAGCAGACAGATCAACGCAGGTAGGAGACAACGCCGGAACGAGCTTGCGCATGCAGGTGGCTTAGATAGAATTCAAAGCAGTCCTGTGGTCATGCCAGTCAGTTGCGATCATGGGCATGATACCATAGAGCGAGCGGGCGATCACTATCGTGGTGCAAGCTGCCGAGGCAACTCAATGATTAAAATAGGGCGTCGAGATTGGCGTGAATTATTCTGTGCCCCATCGTGTTGCAGGCGTTGGATCGGCGGAGCGATCTACGACGAAGGTTTCCCAAATTGAGACCTTGATTTGCCCTGCAGGTTGCCAGCCAGCAGCACGCACTCTTTCAGTCAGCTTATAATACAAATTCGAATCTTGTTTCCCGCTCGGCTTCACAAATCGCTGCAACTCTGATCCTAGGAAAGTATTCATTCATGAGAATCGTTGCCTTAGTATTTGTCGCTTTTTTCATTGCGGCGTGTTCATCCGCGAACGCGAAATCTCCAAACATCATCCTCATTCTGACCGACGATCAGGGCTGGAGTCAGGTGAGTCATTTAGCGCACCCCGATGTTTCTGAATCGAAGTCGGATTATCTGGAAACACCCAACATGAGTCGCATCGTCGATGAAGGCATGCTTTTCACTCGTGGATATTCGCCGGCTCCGCTATGCACGCCGACAAGGCGAAGCATCCTTTGTGGCGCATCGGCCGCACGCAGCGGAAGCGAATTCTCCAGCACGTATGTTCCGGCCGAGCACATGACTTTGCCTCACGCCTTGAAGCAGGCCAATGCGAACTACGTGACCGCGCACTTTGGCAAATGGGGCGAGAGGATGATTTCGACGCCCGAGGAGTGTGGCTACGATGTGAGTGACGGCGAGACCGGCAATGCGACGGGTGGGATCGAAGACAAGATGAAACCCTTTCACGTCACCGAAGACCCCAAACTCACCGGTTCGGTGACGGACCGTGCCATCGATTTCATCAAACAGCAGGCCGAAGCAAAACGACCATTCTACGCACAAATTAGCTATTACGCGGTTCACCTCCGTGTCGAATTGAAGCAGGCGTCACTGGACAAGTATCAAGCAAAAGGCACGCCCGACAGAGCCTACACGGAGGCCTTTGCAGGGATGCTTGGAGAGTTGGATGCAGGGGTAGGTCGGATTTTAGATACGCTCGATGAACTCGATTTGAGCAGTGATACCTATGTGGTGTTTACTTCGGACAATGGTGGTCGAGGCACAATTCCAGGTGGAAATGACAAACGTCTTCCAACGAATCATCCGCTGAAGGGCGCAAAGCATAGTCTGGATGAAGGTGGTCTCCGGGTGCCGTTCTATGTGCGCGGTCCGGGCATTAAAGCGAATTCAGTCAGTCATGAACCGGTTGCCGGCTATGACTTTCTACCAACATTCTACGAACTCGCTGGCGGGACGACTCCGCTGCCAGATGAAGTAGACGGCGGTAGTTTCGTGAGTGTTCTTCGCAACCCCTCGGAGACCAATGCTGTGAAACGTGGCATCGACGGTTTGGTCTTCCATCGTGCCGGCAGGCGAGGGTCGATATTCGTGCAGGATGAATACAAACTATTTCTGACCTGGAACAGAAACGGTAGCGTCGCCAATGTCTCGCTCTACAATACGCTGACGGATCATGCCGAGAAGCATGACATCGCATCGAGTCAGCCGGAGAAGGTGTCGGAGCTACAGGAGCAGTTGCTCACTTTCCTGAAGTCAGTTGATGCAGAAAAGGTCAGTGCGGGTAAGAAAAAGTAGATCGCATGATTTGCAATCCGGTGCGTACCGTGATGGATACACGTTATGCATTCAAAGCGATTCCATCAACGAGACCACGGTCTTATTGAAGCTCTGCCACTAAAAGTCTTAGCGGAACGGCGCGAGTCGTCCGGTGTCACGCGGAGACTTCCCGCTGACAAAGAAGTAGGCTTAACTATTGCTGTTTCCGGAACCGGAGAGCTCACGCTCTGCCGCAAAAAATCTTAGCGGAACGGCGCGAGCCGTCCGGTGTCACGCGGAGACTTCCGGCTGACAAAGAAGTAGGCTTAACTTTTGCTGTTTCCGGAACCGGAGAGCTCGCGCTCTGCCGCTAAAAATCTTAACGGAACGGCGCGAGCCGTCCGGTGTCATCCCTACTTTTGCCGTTCACAAAGCACACCCCTGTATTGAACGCTCGGCATTCGGAGCGTTGGTCGTAATTCAACCATCGATCTGTAATATCGATGCGCGTTGCGGTTCGTTCGCGATGGTCTCCTCAAGGCTCGCCAGGCTGACAACACCATCGGTGCAGGAGCTACTGACAATGTTATGCCTTGCATTGGCATTGCCGAGCAGAAGACACTCAGCCAACGTTCTGCCACGATAGAATCCGTAGAGTGCCGCCGAGGTGAAAGCGTCGCCGGCGCCAACGACACAATCGATCTCCTGCTGAGGAACCTCGAAAGACGGGCAAAATTCGGTCGAGGAGGTACTCATACCGAGTGCCCCTTCGGGGAAGTGGATAATGACAGTATCGCGAACCCCTTGCCGCAATAACTCACGCGCCGCTCGTAGGCACGCTTGCCCATCGAGCGAATGATCCGCATTGCGAATTTCTTCTCCTGTAATCTGGCCCGCCTCGAACTCATTAATGATCAAGTAATCAACATGGGGAAGACACGGCGTGACGATCTTGCGGAACCGATCAGTCGAGTTGTCGAGCGAGACGATGTCCACCGCCACCTTGTCGGCCTTCTCTCCAAGGCTTCGCAGAGCACGCACAGCCATCAACTCCGATCCTTCTTCACGCTCCAGGGCCTCGAGCAACATGAGGTACCCGAGGTGTGCAATGGCGAGCCTCGATGCAAACGCGTCAATGTGCGCGCAGGTGAATCGGTCACAAGCACCTTTGGCGTGCAGGTGAGTCCGCAAGCCTGACGCTCGCGAATTGGAAACGATGCTGTACGAGGTGTCGGCGTCGTTGGCCACATCGACATGCGAGGTGTCAATGGAACGTTCCTGCAGATGGTTCAACGCGTACCGGCCCATGGCGTCATCGCCAATAACGCCGCAGGCGTAGAGTGGAACATCCGCATCGATTGCGCGGATGTTTACCGGATCGTTCCACGCCGATCCACCCGTACCCAGAGTTTCCCGGCCCTGAATCAGGCCTAATGTTCCCTCCGCAGGCCAGCTCTCAATATTCAATACGCGATCGACGACGATACTCCCGAAGAAGCCGATTCCCTTCTTGTTTTCTTGTTGCATGAAATTTTCTCAGTGACGTTTGTGATCCTTGTTTGCTTCCTACCTACGGCTTTGTTCAACCAAAGCGGTAGGGTTGTTCACACCGGAACGCTCTCGCCCAATACCATCTACTTTCGCGCTAACCGGATGGTTTTTTGTAGCGGAGCGGCGCGAGCCGCCCGGTAAATCTCAAACAACTTACTCACTGTAACCGGGAGACTTGCGCCGCACCGCTAAGCAGGTAGATGGCATTGGGCTCGCGGGCTGTCGCTAAAAAGTGTAGCGGAACGGCGCGGGCCGTTTGGTACTAACGCATGTTATTGTGTGGACAAAGCACTGCTTTCAGTTACGTTTTTGGGTTCATCTGAAATTCATTTGAACCTTGTCGAGTATCGGTTTGGATTCGTTTTCGGTGCTGTCGGTCAGCTTGAGTTCAAATTGGAAACCGTAGGCCGCTTGCAGTTCAGTGAGATCCATTTCCGCCGGAGTTTTGGCGACCTGTTTGGCGAAACCGGGCAGGTAATCGTATTGCTCCTGTACCGACTGCCAGCTCGTCCACTGATCGATCGACCCGTCGTTGGTCGTATCCACACCGACGCGCACCTCGACCCGTTCCACCCAAGGGCCGGGGCTGACAAAATCTTCCTCCGGTTGCGTCGCCAACCAGAAGCGTCCTTCGGCAAAACAGATGTCGGGATCGGGGTGTCCCTGGCCGATGTGTCCGCAGAACTCGAACGGTTCGTCCAAGCTTGGCGACGTAAACCAGGCCACACTCATGTTGCTGCCGCGCGAACCATGAGAACCCGCTGGATCGTAGTCGCCAAACAGGTAGTACCTGCCGCCTATGCAGATCGCTGCCCAATCACCGTAGGCGTTCTGTTCTGGCTCATGAACTTCGTACTCACCGATGTCCGTTTGAAAACGTTCCGGACACTCTTTGACCCAGTGCGGGTGTTTGTAGGTTTTGATCACGCCGGTTGGTTTCGTGCGGTGATCCACCGCCGGAGCCAAAATTTTGAAATCACCTTTTCCATCCTTGCTGACCGCATGGCCGGCCAGCGGTGAGTCAAAAGAATGGCTGTTGGCGTGGATGGGACTCCAGTCCTCATAGATCACGTGAAAATTGCCCTCGAGATCACGAATGAATGCGCAATCCGATCCATGCGACGGATCTTCGAATGCGATCCCTCGTTTTTCTCCGACCTCGCCATCAGTGAGATCGCTATCAATAATCAGATGCGGGTCCTGGTCGTTTGGAAAGTCGTAGTAGAAATAGGCTTTGCCGTCGACATACTCGGCCGTGGTCATCCACTGCGACTGCAGGTCCGTGATCGGTCCATGGTGAACCCAGTTCTTCATATCGCGGCTTTCCCACGCGTGATATCCATTGAGGCTCCGTTTCAATCCACCCGGTGCACGGAACTGGTTCGCAATCGGCGTGGTCAGCAGCGGAACGTCAAAGCCTTCCAGTTCGATCGATTCGGCGACAAACTTGCCCTTGGTGCTTTCATCCCACGACTTGTTTTCGGCACCTCGGTTGTGCCGCGCAAACATCCAGTAGTTCTTCGGACCCAGGCTGAGGAACACCGGTGAGTCGAATGTGCAGCCAGGACCGATATCTCCCGCCGGTTCCCAGTTCTGCCAAACGGGCGACTGTTCAATGAGAATCGACTCGGGCTTTTTCTTGGCGTCGAATCGTTTCAGAACGCTTCGGTAGGTTGCGGTTTTCGCGGTCGGCGATGCTAAACCGTCTTTGATTTCAAGGTTGGTCTGAGCGTCGCAGTTTTGTTCCCAGTCGGCCTGGCTAGCGATCATCCAGGAACCTCCGGTCAAGTCTCCGGTACGATTTGGCAAAGTTTGTTGAGTACCGGTGGGTGCCTTCGAAGTGGATGCTGAATTGGGACGCTCTGGGTAGTAGTGCTGATGTCCCGGCAGGCGTTTGGTTTTCTCATTCAGTCCGAATAGGTTGCGATCCGCCTCAGCGACTGGGATCGGATTGATGGTCATGTCAGATAACGCCAAGCTGCCGGCCGAAAATGTTACGGTTTCCCCTTTCTCGAGTGAAAGCTCGTAACTTCCGTCGGCACGGACCGTGGCTTCAGCCGGAGAGCCACCGATCGTGATTTTGGGGTTCGGAATATCCGTCCACACGACACAGGGCGAACCGATCAAGCTCTTTACGGTTACAAACTGTGTCACACCGTCCTGCTTCTTGGCACTGACCAGAAACGCCCCCTGTCCTCGTAAATCTTTGAACGCAACATCACCCCAAACCTGAGGCGAGGCAGGGAAGACGCGAAGCACGCCGCCCCAACTTTGTAAAAGCATGTCGTGGATACAGGTCGCGAACGAGAGCGGGCTTTCGATTACCGGATTGCCTTCGGCATACATCGTCGTCGGGGAAACCCGATTGTGTTTGATGAGGAAGTCGAGATAGTGGTAGGCCCTTTCCTGGTCGCCCAACCACGCATACATCGATGCCGCCCCCGTGGCGGTGTAGCCGGTTACTGGCATCGCAGTCACCTTGATGCCGCTATTGAAGGTCACGTCCAGCCAATGCTCCAGCGACGTGCGCAGCAGTTCCTTGTCTTCGCGGGTGTCCGGTGTCAGCACCGCTAACGGATAGAACGGTAGCAGGTGGGAGTAGTGGCGATGTGGCTTATCGAAGGGAATATCCTTGCCGATGCGCAGGCCGCTTTCATCGATCTGGAAATCGACCAGGTTATCGACAATGTTCTTCCACTGATCAGCGAGAGGATCGTTCAGTTCATGCTGCTCGTTGATATCGAGGAGTGTCTGAAAACACCATTTCATCAATCCGATCGTGAAGTTGATGTCCTGCCCGCGCCCGCCAGGATATTCCGGCGACCAGCTATTCTTGATGTGGATCTTGCCGTCATCGGAGGACACCGGGTTGTCGTTGAGGTAATTCAGATAGCTGTTCCCGACGCCACGCAGCTTGGAGAACAGACCGGTGCGCATCCGCTCGCCGTCTCCAGCGAACTGACAGTGAAGCCAGTAGTCGTGGAGAATCCAACACAACATATCTGGCACGCTTGCGCCTTGGTGTGCCACAAGGTCTTGCGGGAACAGCGTTGACAAACCGGCGCTGTCTTTCCAGTGTTCGGGCACATTCTTGAACAGCTGGGATTCATGTTTGTCGAACCAATTCACCAGTGACGAACCGACGTCAAGTCGGTTGGCTGTCAAATGCGTCCAGTACTGGAGTTCGACGTTGAGGTCGCCCCAAACCATCGGCCAGAAGGTCTTGTGGTACCAAGGTCCCATCAGGTCCATTACCGGACCGTTGCCACGGGTTGCCGAAGCGAACTTGTACATCTGGATCCAGTAGAAGGTTTCCTTTTCGGCGTCGTTGAACGTTAGGAAGCTCAGCGGATAGTATTCGTTCCACCACTTTCGGTGCGTCGC
Source organism: Aporhodopirellula aestuarii (assembly GCF_023701485.1). Taxonomy (GTDB): domain Bacteria; phylum Planctomycetota; class Planctomycetia; order Pirellulales; family Pirellulaceae; genus Rhodopirellula; species Rhodopirellula aestuarii. The sequence continues at coordinate 3,991 of NZ_JAMQBK010000123.1, read as the reverse complement.
GAAAAAACGATCGTCCGCCAACATTGCCTTCGCGTTGTGAAGGTTGTCCTTCACGATTTCCATCGAGTTGTGCTCGGGAAAACTGTGATGGACACTCGCAAGCAGGATCTGTTTCTGGTCTGGCGTTCCGGAAACCTCCCAGCCTGTTGTGGTTTCACCGCGATTCTTATAGAGCGGTTGATAACAGAACCGTTGACCGTTTTCCTCGCTCAAGGTTGGCGATGGTGGCAGTTCATAGGGTGCCTCACGCATCCTGTCCCAGCTACCACCCTTGGGACCACCGCCGGCTTCTAGCGTCGTTCGTACCGGTGCCTTGGGAACATCCGGATGCCAAGAGACGTTGACCGACTCATCATTCGCATCCGTTTCGAAATAGATCACATCGTGCAGGCTGTGGGAAAAACCTCGCACGCCGTAGGAGCCTTTGTCCGTTTCGATAGTGCCGGTCAGCTCGGCATTCCACAGGTCCAGTCGCAGGTTCACTGCCGTGATGTCACCTTGGGAAGTGAGTTTGAAATGGCTAAGCGGCAACCGGCTGCGATAGATCCACAGCAGCTCATGGCCTTCATGCGGTTCGCGGTGGTCGTAGTAGTCGTGCCGTCCCGTATAGATCGAAATCACATTTTTCGCTTCGTCTTGTGCTTGATAGAACAAGAATCCGACGTTGCCGTTTCCCGTATACGGTGCGACTTCCCAGCGATTGGGAATTCGATCCCATAGCATATCGTGTTGACCCAGGAAGGCTTTATAGTCCACGTCCGCAGCGATCTGCTGCTTCGACCAACACAGGTTGCGAAACTCCGGCGGTGCCCCTTGCCATGAGGATCCCAGTGTGATTCGCGTGGTGTTTCCGCCAACGTTGCTCGTTAAACGATCGGAAGTTCCCAGTCGCAACTCCCGGATGCCATCCCAGTCCGACATCGACTCTCCGGCCGCATTTTTGAAATCAGCAGGAGAAAGAAGGACTTTTTGCCACGCCGCGTCCCCCTGCACTTCGACCTCGATGGCGTAATCGTCGATACCGACCACCATCGTATTGGCACGCGCGGCTTTGACGTCAAACGCCAGCTTCGCACCTTCTGGTGCTTTCCAGCGTGGATCGTAAACCTTGTGCGTTTTACGATCCCACTCGTGCGGTCGGTAAGTAAACCAGCCCTTCGTCCATTCGCCTTCAAACGACTCGATCTGCAACGTCGCCTCAAGCGTAGATGTTGCTCCAGACGCTTTCAGTTTCTCAGCCGAGATCATCTCCATCCTGGATGAGAGGTTGAATTGTTCGGTGGTGTACTCGCCGTAGTAATAGCCCGCACCACTTACCGGTTGATCCAGCGGATAGAGAACGTTGGCGTAAACCCAGAGTGGCTTGTCGGTTCCAAACAACGGGAGGTCCGCGATCCAGACATCGCCCTGCTTGACCGCCTTGGCATGCTGCCAGTACCGCGCCTTGCTGTTCTCGTGATCGTCTTTCTCTCCGTCGATTTGTCCCTGGCGTGTGTAGAAGACATCGACTGCCAACACCGGTTGCGACTGATCGGGCTTGACGGAAAACTGTGGCGTTGCACCCAGTTTCAATTCGGTTGCAGGCGTCGTTGGCGACTGGAAAGTACCGCGCAAGTGCTGGTCGAACCAAAGCAGCGAAGCAACTTCATACTCCTTTGTGTCCTGATGGTTGTGATGCGGCGAACAGGTTGCTCGCCACGCATCGGTTTGAATTTCCGTCAATGCGGTCTGCAGATCGTTGATGCGTCCGTGGAAATCATTGGCCGGACTTTGGAACAGGATTGGGCATCGGATACGTTTCAAATAGGCGTCATCGCCAAGGGTCGCGCGAAACAAGGGATCGTCGTTATCGCGATCGCTGATCCCGCCGCAGGAAGGCACCGCCGCTTTCACTCGTGCATCGGCACCTGCCGTCAGCACGGTCAGTTTTCCGCCCATGGAATGTCCGTAGACACCCAGTCGGTTTGCATCGACTTGCGGTTGCTGTTCTAGAAACGTAAGAGCTCGGCGTGCGGCAAGCGTACACAGAAACCAACTGTTGTTTCGCGGCGACTTCACATCATCCAGCGTCCAGGACGCCGGGTCCGGAATTTGGGGAAACACATTTTTGGAATTTCGCGACGGTGCGTGATAGCCATCGACCGCTCCCCAATCGGTCGTCAACCGATAGTTTGGTTCGTCCGTTTTGCCGTCCCAGAACAGCTTTACCTCCGCGGGCGTTACTCTGTAACCAGGAGCACTGATGCGGCCTGCCCAAGAGATGGAAATTGTGGCATAGCCGCGTTTGGCATTAGCCAGCGGAGCGCGGTGATCCGCATACTGCCCACCACCATGAATTTGCAGCAAACCCGGAAGATTCTTGGCACCCTTTGGAAACCCGTAGATTCCGGCCAGCATCGCCTTCTTGCCTTTGAAGGTTCCGATGTGAAATCGCACCACTCTCAACACGACGTTGTCCTCTTCCCACTCCTTCAAGATTTCGACGTCCAGCGGTTCGGCACGCGGATCAAAATCCGCCCATAACGCTTCGACCGTTGTGGGGGGCTTGTCGTTGTCTAACGGGGCCAGTGTCTCTTGCGGGGTGAGTGTTTCTAGCGGAGCCACTGCGTCATTGGCCCCGAGAATGGGAGTCCACCATCCCAAAACGATCGTGAACAAACAGGCGATGATTCTATTTTTCATGAGTTTGATTCCAGTGCACGCACTACTTGGCCTCAGTTTTTTCGAACCGCAGTCAAACCGCATTGAGCCACCGGCGGTTGTTTTGGAGTCGCTGCGCCCGCACCGCCTCAGGATCGTGTTCATTCCTCCCGGCGGTGGAGACTCACGCTTGGAAGAGGATCATACACGGGAAAACCATCGTCCTGTATCGTGCGTTTAAAGGATACCAGGATGAGGTTCTAAAATTATCACCGTCCGGTCCGAAAGCGAGACGAAAGCCCTTTTCCCGGGTGGAAACGAGGGGGGAGAGGCGTACCCGTGCTGCATCTTTCGGGTCAGAACCGGCTTCTGGCGTGACGATTTTGCTACCTTCTTCGTCCATCGCTGGGAGATATCGAGCTGGCTCTCTCGAAGGTTTGAATTTCATGAGACGGCGGGTGGGGAAGCGTGTCTCAACTGAATGACTCGCTGTCTATCACGACCTTTGCGGCGATCGCTTCCGCGAGTCGGGGTGCCGCATGAGGTTCGTTGCTTTTGTCGTCGACGGACAACCGCTGAGTCACCGATCGCATTTGGCCGCGTTCGTCGTGCGCAACGTGCTTTGGCCAACGGCTCGCTTATACGATGTAGGAAGAATCATTCCATCAACGAACCGCGCGACATCGGCTCAACGGGTGGTCGCGAAGACGGTCGCAGTGAGCGGAATGAAAACCGTATCGAGCAGATCGTGGTTATGGCCACACTCAGGATGTAGGTTGGTACCGTTCCAATACTTTATGGAACAAACCGATGCGGGTCCGTTCACCGCATCGCAGGTCGGTGCGGGAAACTGGCCGCTAACCTCAAAGCGGTTTGATTTCAGTGATGAAAGCACAGTCCTTGGACTGAAAGGGAGTCAACGTGCGATTGCCGTGGCTCATCACGTATTTCATGGATCGGATGACGCTCCTTGGACTGATGGGACGTCGATTGTATTACTGAAGGATTTCAAATGTAGCGGTACGGCGCGAGCGGGCTGTTGTTTTAGGCGTTTCGCAAAAATTAGTGAGCCGACAGCGCTAGCTCTTAGGTTTAGCCACATTTTGTGTAGTACTTCGATTTAGCGACGTCGTAGCCCATGACCATCGGTAGCAATTCCTTCCAGCCTTCCCAGATGACTTGCCAACCTGGTGGATGATCGTGCTTTCGATTTTGGTGACCGCCTAGGCGTGCTAAGGCATAGTAGAACTCGTGAACCGTCCAATCGTGATTGACTTTTTTATGACGCCACAGACTAAGCATCTCGACGTACGACTTGCCGACAACGGTGCTTGCTTTGCGTGTCTTAGCA
>NZ_JAMQBK010000122.1 GCF_023701485.1 Aporhodopirellula aestuarii | reverse complement strand
GAGCAAACCGTCTGGTCCCGCGTTACCGGACGGCTCGCGCCGTTCCGCTACATTTGAAATCCCGCAGTAATTCAATCGGCGCTCGCCGAGGCTCCGGAAGCGGGAGATGCTTGTAATTCTCGGTCTCGAGGGACATCGAGTGATTTTGTGCTTTTCTTAGCGGAACGGCGCGAGCCGTCTGGTCCCGAGTCACCGGACGGCTCGCGCCGTTCCGCAATTTTTGGAATCCCGCAGTAATTAAATCAATGTCCCGAGAGACCGAGCTACGTGAGAAGCGGCGGTGTCGCGTTAGACCATTCACCAATGACGCGTATGGTTTCGGCTCGTTGGGAAAAACAGGGGATGCCCCTCCAACGCCGTTATTCTGATTTCGCCAAGCGCACAAGAAACCCTGGGGCACGAATAATCGCACCCCAGGGCTTCGAGCTCATTGCAATGTTGTCCCCCCGGACAATTCTTTGGACGATATCATCTTTACAGACGGAACCATCCAAATCTTGTCAGCCTTATGGTGGCTGACAAACCATTCACTGAGCCGAAGAATGACTCCGGCTCAATTTACGATTATCGCAGCAACGAAAGAACGTTCTGCGGGTTCTGGTTGGCGAGTGCAAGAACGTTCGTTCCCGATTGAACGAGGATCTGAGCACGAGTCAGGTTAGCCGATTCTTGAGCGAAGTCAGCGTCACGAATGGTGCTTTCCGCATCTTGCAGGTTCGCTTTGGTTTCGTTGAGCGAAACCAAGTTACTTTCGAGCGTCGTGGATTGGAACGAACCCAATCGACCACGCAACTGAGCAACCTTGCTGATGACTTCGTTGATCACGTCGGCGGCACCGGTAACATCGCTGGTCAAGCTCTTAGCTTGGCCGCTACCGAGTTCGTAGAGACGTCCCGACACGCCACCGAGTTGTCCGGTCGACACGCTGCCGATACCGAGACTCGCTTGTTGCTGGCTGTTCACACCAGGGCCGAGTTGGAACGTTGCACCGCCACCGGTGATGCTGAACGAGAAGTCAGTCGAACTGCCTTCGTCGACCGTCAACGATAGGTCGAGCGTTGCCGTATTGATCGAGAAACTGTTTCCTTTACCGCTTGCTTCAACACCATTGATGCTCGCCTTGATGTCGGTACCTGTTGCACGCGATGCTGAGAGACTCGTGGCGAATTCGCCATCGTCGCCTTCGCTGATCACGTCAACGTTGACGAGTGCTTTGCTACCGTAGTCGGTGCTGCTCAACGTCACACTGGTGGTTCCGTCAGCACTGACGCCAGTCGAGTCGCTGACCAGGTTGATAGCGGCTTTGATTTGAGCGACCGTGGTTCCGGCACCGAAGTTGAACGTTTCGGCACCATCGCTACCATTGAGTTGGAAGACCAGGTCATCTTTAAGACCAGCTTTGATAGCGGTCCCGGTTGCCTCGGCAGGGAGGTCACCAGTCGCCACGGTCAAGTCGCCAAATCCGGCGAGCGTGTCACCGGCGTCGTCAACGATCTCGGTGCTGAGGTCATCCAGTGCGTCGATCTTCGCCGCGATGTTGGTCAACGTGTTGTTCGACGTCGTCGTGCCCAGAGCGACGTTCAGCGTGTTGGTGTCCGCATCGAACGTTGCAACGACATCGGCGTCCGTACCGGCGGTGTAGTTGATCGTCAAATCGTCAAGGCCAGCGCCGGTGACCTTGAGTCCCACATCGGTACCATCGGCGGTGTTGGCAGATGCTGCGGCGTCACCGGACACAACCGTTCCGGTGCCGTCTCCGTCGCTGACCGCGACGATTCCTTCGATGCCGTTAAGTGCATCGAGAACGTCTTGAACGTCCGATGGGTTCGAGTCACCGTCAAATGTGATTTCAATTGCACCGGTGGTGTTTACCGCAGTTGCCGTCGCGGCGAGTGCGTTGTCCTCAGTGATCGTCACGCTGCTGAAATCAGCGTTGCCGGTGATCGTAACGGTTTCACCGCCGACCGTGATGTCGATGGTCTTCGTTGCGACGGCGCTGGTCGCATCGGGATCGACGTCAGCTGCGTTGAACGCGTCGCTGCTGATCTCAACGCTTGCCTGTTCCGCCGCCTGGGTGATGTCCACGCTCACATCGATCTTACCAGTCTTGCCGAGCTTGGCTTGGTCGATCGAAGCGTCTTTGACCGACGAAACACTGCCGAGCGTGCTGACGAAGTCTTGTGAACCGTCGAGCAGTTTACGACCTTGGAACGTCGTCGTCTGGGCGATCCGGTTGATTGCTTCGAGTGAGGAATCGATTTGAAGTTGGTTAGCCGCAATTTCGTCGTCACTCAGTGCACCCGAGTTACCGGCTTCGACCACGAGACCTTTGATATCGTTGAGCAAGTTGCTGACCTGGCCCAGGGCACTGTCAGCGGTGCTGATGATTTGGCTGGCACGTTGTGTGTTGCTGATCGACTTGGTCAAACCGGTGATTTCACTACGGAGAGCTTCACTGGCCAACAAACCTGCAGGATCGTCGCTACCGGAGTTGATTCGCAGACCGGTTGAAAGACGAGTCAGCGATGTTTGAAGGTCATTGTTGCTACTTTGAAGTCGGTTTTGCGCGACCAAAGACGAAACGTTGGTGTTGATACGAGTCATGTTGATAGTCCCAAGATGGGTTGATTGTTTTTATTTTTAGGTGGAACAACCCGGACCAACACTGTTTCGTGGCCGGACTGGAACGCCACACACGCAGGCACGACGTCCACCACAAACATGGGATGCGATCAAGGGCCGTGCGCAAAAAACACCAAGATTTTGCAATCGGCCCTACCACCCCCACCGCATGCAGACGGACCAATCGACACAACCCGATCATTTAGGAAATGAGTTAAGCCTCACCCCGCACACTGACGTGCCAGATGTGGCCCGCTCGATGCCATGAACACCAACTTATCGCTGATAAATGGGTAGGTAGTGGTAGCGGACACCCAGGCTGAGAATCGCCAATGTCGTCGCGTACACAATCCCGATGTTGCGTTCTTCACCCTCATAGCTGACCCAATGCCCCGCCCGGGTCTGCAATCGCAAAAGCAACTCAGCCGTCAGACGGGTTGCCGTATCCGCGGATTCCCCGCCGACTTGATGCATGCCTTGGGCATAGTAATACATGCCGTAGAAAAAGAACCGATCATTGTTCCGCGGAGGATGCTCAAGCAACCACTTCGACGCGCCAGTCACAAGCGGCGAATCGTACCGACCACAGGTTTGCATCGCGAGCAACCCGGCCGAGGTCATCGTAAAAGAGGGATGCCGTGTTCCAGGCGTGTAGGCAAACCCCCCCATCGATTCTCGTGGCACCCCGCGGTCATCCAACGGGGAAGTGTACGAGTTTTCCAAATAAGCGACCGCCTTGTCGATCGACTCAACGGGAACATCGAGCCCGTCGTTCTTCGCCGATCGCAATGCCATCACTTGCCATACCGACACGGACAGATCGGAATCTCTCGCGTCGGGCGTGTATCGCCAACCGCCTTGGAGGTTCGTCGGTTTATTCACCGCTTGCGACTTCAGGATCAACTTGATCGCGGCATCGAGTGCATCATGTATTCGCTCGTTCTGCTGGACGGACGATCCCATCCCCAGCACTTCGGTCAACATCAAGGTCGTGATGCCGTGACCGTACATTCGCGATCCGTCTTGCCTACCGAAATACCCGTCGGATTGGTTGCGAGGCCTCAGCACGTACTCGATCGCCCGATCCAACGCTCGACCACGAGGGGAATCCTCACCGGCGACGACACCGACCGAGGCGAATGCCATGATCGCCAATGATGTCATCGCGGTCGCCCGTCCCCGATCCGCAATCGATCCGTCTTCGTTTTGGTATCGCAACAACGCGTCGATCCCACGCTCAACCGCCCGATCGACGGCGTCTGGCACATACAGACTCTCGAGATCCTCCGCCCACGCCGTCGTCCCCATTGGCAGCGAAGCGACCGATCCCCATACCGCTCCCCCTCCGAACAACGAAAGCAACCGACGCCGATTCAAATCACGATTCATTGCCCACCCTCCGCATCGGATGAAGACGACTCCCGTCGCGCCGCCTCCGCGGCAATCGCCTGGAAGTACGCTTCGATCGCCGGTCGATACGTTAACGGAACCGCAGTCTTGCGATCTTGAATCACATCATTGCTCTTGCGTTGACGCAGATTCCCCCAATCTCCGTTGACGCGGTTCTGCTCGTCGATACTCAGATAACCGCCCTCTGGGATATTCATCGAATCTCCCGAATGCGTTCCAGGCGTTCCCTTCTGCTCTCCGGGTTTACCAGACTCTGCACCGGGGTCCGCCGAATCGCCGGACTCTTCTCCCGGTTGTCCCGACGGACTCGGATTGGGTTGCCCCGCAGACGCAATTTGACTGAGCCGTTGCTGACGAGACTCTGCAAGATTACGAGTGGCCTGTTCCGCAGTTCGAGAGAGTGTCGGTGAGGCTTGGCCAGCCGAGGCCGCAGAACTCGGTTGCCCCTCAGACGGTTCGCCCGCCTGTCCACTTTCACTTTCCGACCCCGCATCGCCTTGCTCTGCCGCTCCCTGTGACGATTTCCTATCGCCTGATTCACCAGTGGAGGATGATGACATCGGTCGGCCATAGAGTTCACGGTCGATTTCGTCGAGCGTTCGGGCGAGCTTCTCCGAGCGATCGGTTTCGGCGAGCGTTCCCTCATTTGTGGGCGTACCCGACGGCGAATCTTGGGACGCGGAGTTCGTCGAAGAGCCTCCAGAATCCTCGCCGGCCGAATCGTCGGCTGCCGAGGACATGACCCCGGCGAGACTCGCGATTGCTTCGGCCTGTTCGGCCAGCATTGCAGCCGCTTCTCCGAGCTGACTCCGAGCGGGCTGTTTCGGTGCAGGCCCCTCCTCCGATGTCGCTTCCCGGGCCGATGTACGTTCAAGGCTTTCAAGTGCTTCTTCCATAGAAGATTGGGCGATTTCATCGAGCTGGTCCGCGGCAGAACGCAGCCCCGTCGCGGCTTCCGAATTCCCCAACCGTTCCTCATGTCGTGCGGCGCGTTGGAGATCGCCCGCAGCCTGGGCGACCGCTTGGCGAGCTTGGTCTTGCTGCCGCGCGAGCGTCTTCGCAGATGCGGATGACGGCGATGGTTCGTCGCTCGGAATGGATTCCTCTTCGAGTTGTTGCAATCCTTCGCTCAACCGCACCATTTCGCGATCGGAAATTTCCGAAGCACGCGACAGCAACTCGGCGATCGGGTTCTCCGCTTCCATCGCTTTGACGGACTGCTTCTTCGCCGCGTTAGTCAGACGCTCGGCTTCGTCCATCGCTTCCGCTGCTGCCTCCCGACTTTGCTTGGCTGCGTCGACCGCTTTCGTCGCATCGTCGACGCGTTCACGACTCTCACGCACGTTTTGCTGAGCCCATTGCTGGTCAGGGTTGGCAGCGAGCTGATTCTCAGCTTGTCGTAGTCGGTTTTGAGCATCGCGTTGCTGGTTTTGGTTTTGCTGGATCCGTCGTCCCGCTTCGTCACGACGTTGCCGCCATTCCTGGGCATGTCTGTCGAGCGACTTAACCCATTCGTTCTGCGTCCGTCGCTGCAAATTCTCAGCATCCTTGGCCAGCTGCTTTCGTTGTTTGTCGTCCTCAACGATCCGTTCAGCAGATTGGCGTTTCGAGTTCCGCTGCAACTCGCTGGCTTCGTGGGCGGTTTCCGCAAGCGTGGAACGCAGCTGTTGCGATGCCGAACGAATCTCTTCCATCAACGCCTCATCGTGCTGAACTTGCTCAGCCGCCGCGGTCGCTTCCTGTAACCGTTGCCTCATTTCGCGAATCGAATCGCGAGCGTCAATGTCGTTGAGGCGGTGGCTCGCGGTTTCAGCCGCAGCGAGCCATTGATCGTTGACCGCGCTGGCCTGTGCGGCGAACGATCGAAGCTGACCCCGTCGCATTCTTTTCTCTTCGATGAATTCGGGATCAGATTTTTCCAATTCACCTTGCAGACGCCTCTCTTGTTCGGCCGCGGACCGGACCGCCTGTTCGATATCCGCAACTGATTTGTCAGAGATATCCGCAAGCGCCTCCTGCATCGGAGGATCGCGTCGCAGCTGTTCCTCCAATCGACGAAGCAGCTCTTCGGGACTCGTTTCGGCGAACTTGTTTTTCGCTTCCGCGTCACGGCGTGCGTCGTCGATCGCATCGGACGCCATGTCTTGATCCAATCCCTCTCGCAACGCCTCGCGAGTTTCCGACACGTCCTCACCGGCCTCGGCGGCATCAAAATGTGCGGCAGTCCGCTCAAGCGTTTCGGCAAGTTGATCGAGTTGTTCGGTGACGTCGGGAGGAGTCTCGGAATCGGGTGCCTGACGGATCGGCGCCGCGACCGCCTCCATCTGCTCTTGGATCTTCCGCAGTGCAGCGTCGGCATCACGGGCGAGTTCACGTTCCTTCGCCTCCGTCAAATCGGCTTCGTTGGCACGGTCGACCAAATTTTCCGCAACCCGATCAACCTTCTCCTGCAATTGGTCCAACCGCGGCGATTCCGGTTGAGCCTTGGCTTCGTCCGCAGCCGCCTGAGCTAATTCACCGGTCGTCGGCAACATCGCTCTTAATGTCGCACGTGCCTCCTCCATTGATCCTTCAATCGACGGCATCGCTCGACGAAAAACGTTCACCATCGCTTGCACCGGAGCGGATGCGGAAACAAACTCCTCACCACTGTATCGTCTTCGCAAAATCAATTCACGTGCCTGAGCGTAGTCCTCGTTCCACCGAGTCGACCGCAATTCGTCAAACAGGGGAGCATCGGGATGCAGATCTCGCAACTGTTGCAGCGGTGTTTCGCTGAACACCTGAAAGTGTTCCAAACGGATACCTTGCCGGATCGCGAGATCCGCAGCGTTGCGTCCGTGCCGCTCACGATCGACCATATCCTGCAATTGCCGAACCATCCGCATCGTCATCCCGCCCGACTCCAATACCGTCGCCGCACGGCCAATCCGTTCAAACAAGTCCTCTGCAGGCTCACCTTCGTAGGGAACAAACCCTTCCTGCGTGACATGTTCGATAACCCGGCCGACCAGCCGAAAATCAGCAGCGACTTTGACCAGCGAATCCGTCCGCACCTGTTCGCTAGACTCGGCACGCTCGAAGCGACGGATTAATTCTTCACGCCGGTCGTCATACTCGCGACGGCTCAGCATCTCGGTCGCTGCCGAAGCATCTATCTCGTTGGTATCGCCTTTGTCTTTCTCGCGGCGGACCCGTTCGCCGGCCTCAATCAGGTTACCCCCGGCAGCGACAAACGGTTTGATCGCGGAATGAATGTGCTGTTCATTGCGGCCCATCTCGCGAACCGCCCCGGCGATCGCGTTATAGGTATTGCCGTGGATCAACGAACCGACGTGATGTTGCGACATGTCGTCTCGCAACCTCTCCATTGCTTCATGAAACAAACTTTTGACATCGGGATTTCGCGACGACGTGAGATTCTCTTTGGCCTCCATCATTCGGTTGGTCGACTCATTCAAAAATCGCCGCAAATTCCGGAGGTGTTGCACCGCCACTTTTGGCAACTCGTCTTCAAGCCGATCAATCAAGGTTTCCAGTTCCTGAACCCGCTCAGCGAGTAACTCGGCTTGACCGGGCAAACGTTCGATCGGGATCGACGAGTCTTCACTTGCGAGCATATCCACATCCGCGCGGACCGCGTTCAGGTCATGCAATGTTGCGGCAGCCAACTCCACGGCGAGAAGCTCTGAAAACAATCCGCCGATCTGCTTGGCAACCCCTTCGCCCCGTCGCACCGATTCCATCACGTCCCGCAACACGACTTCCCGCTTGCGGCGCGGCACTCGCTCTCCCATCTCAGCGGCCAGACCCCACCGCGTGATTGAGGCTTCGAAATCGGCAAGTGTGTTCATCACGATGCGATCCATCAAAGACATGCGGTCAACCGCCATCGAATCGTTGCTTTGCGACATCATCTGATCGAGCGTCAGGGGCGGCCTGCCTTCGCTGTCTTCGCCCTGTTGTTGACTTAGCAAATTGGCACGACGCAACGCATTGGCGTCAAAACCCCCGGCCAACTCGAGCCAACGACTTTGCAACCGTGCTAGTTCGGTGGAATACACGTCGCTCGGAGGATCAATTGGCGAACCTTCAGTTTCTTTCGCCGCGCGGCTTGCTTCGCCGACACGCTCCCCCCATTCCTCCACATCGTTCCACCACTGGTTCACTCGTTCGGTAAACGACTGCAACTCGAACAACCGGTCATGGCGATGAGGATCGAAATTGTCGCCCCCGATATAAACGTGCAACCATTCCGATTCCCCTCGGTGGCCTGCTCGGTCAAGTGCGACCAACCGTGCTTTCAGCAGCGTTCCCGACGGCAATGCGTTCGCATGTGTGCCGGTGCCGTCAAGATCCATCATGTCCCAAACGATCTCGACTTCACTTTCGTTCACCGGCGGATCGATCGATGTCAATCGTTCCCGTACCGGTCCATCGTCGCGGATGTATTGCAGAACGTATCGATCCATCGGCAAATCATCTTCGATCCTCCCCGTGAGTTTCAACACTGCGGCTGAAGACGTGATCTGACGAATCGGCAGAGAGGGCGACCAAGCCGCGATCGGCGATTGATCGACGATGGGATCGATGGCGTTTCGTGGCAAAAACGGGTTATTGAGTTCGCTCTGCAAACTAATCGCATCTACCCGATAACTTCCCGGTGTCTTGATCGCGACGGGAAAGAGAAACCGCGTCGGATCGCCATCCACTTTCCGCATCGGAACCCGAGCATCCGTGGCCCCGTCGCCGAATGCGATCTCAGCCATACGGACCGGCTGGTCAAAAACAACCGTCACTTCCGCTCGCGTGCCGACGAGAGCCTTCAGATCACCGTGCTCTTCCAAAGTCACCACATCAGGCAACTTCGCGTAAGACGGAAACTGATATCGCTTCTCATACGAAACCACTCGAGGACGCGGCATCGGTGTCAGGGTATGCCATAACGTTTCCCCGTCGCCGGCCAGAACCCGGTAGTGCACCGGAGTCGTGTCGACTTGAACATTGGCCGCAAAGATTTCGGCGGCCCCCGTTTCGCGCGTTTTTCCGACGGCAACGTCACTGCTCTCCACCGAACCATTTTGTTGTCGCAGCGGATCTGCCGTTGCGTTGAGATTCGAGGATGATCGATCAAGACGATCACGCGGTGCCATCCGCTGCCGCCCTCCCCGTCCGTCATCGCTCCGCCACTGCAACTCAACGTCGCCGCCTCGCAATCGCCCGATCTCAACCATCACAGCGACCAAATCTCCCTCGGCAACACCGCGAGTGGGCGGCGTCGGCGAAACGATCGCGATTTTGGTAATCGATGCTCGTTCGATCGGGGCGATCGGAACAAACGCTCGCGCCAGCCTGCGGGGCAATTGCAACGATGGAATCGCACACAACAGTGTCACCACCAACACCGCTCCCACCGCCGTCAACAAGGACCGTCGCACCAATCCCCAAGGCAGCATCATGCGAACGTCGACCGCCGAAAGTTCCGCGGCAACCCCGGACTGCAGCTTCGAGCGAAATTCAACAGACCCGTTGGCCACCCGTGGGTCTTCGAGTTCAACCGCCGACAGCAATCGTTCTCGCAATCTCGGGGTCGCCGATTCCATGCCCCGGGCGATTGCCGCCCAATCGCGATGGCGAGATTGTCTGATCCCGCCAAACCAAGCGGCCAAAACCGCGGCGACATCCATCCCCACCGTCAACAGAATTCGGGCCGACGTCGTCAGCCGGAATAAATGATCTACCGCGACGAGCAGCAACATTCCAGCAACCAGTGTGATCACGCCGATCGCCACCCCACGACACAACTGCAATCTCGCCCGCCGGTTGGCAAACCGAATGATCGCCGTCTGTGTCTGCGGAAGCATCTCACTGCGCGCGGGCGGCTCAGGTACACCGGTGGATCGTGGCGGTTCGGTCAGCAACATGCCGCCGCTATCACTTTTCGAATATCCAAGTCCGCTCATACCAAGCCCACCTTTTTGCGAAACCACCATTCCGTCGCCAGCAATGCGATCATGATGACGAAGATCCACCACGTTTGCCAAAGCGGCGTGTCAGACTCGACGATCCGGCCGCTCGAAAGCGGCTTGAGTCGAGACAAAATGTCGTCGGCCGAGGACTCGTGAACATAAACGCCACCGCCGGCAGTCGCGATCCGTTGCAGAGTCGCTTCGTCGACCGAGACTCGATCCAGTTCACCGCGTCGAGGCGGCACCACCCAAAACGGCGTGGTCGCTTTGAGTGCCGCCGAGTCAAATCCGCTCGCCCGTACCCGAACCCGGTACTCGCCCTCAGGCAAGGCATCCGTTTGGCCGACATACGTGCGTCGCTGCGGGTCGTCGAGCCGTAGCGGGATCGACGCGACCACATGATCGTCCTTCAACACCAACGCGTCCACCGTCGATGACGTTACTGCGTCTCCTTCGAGCCCCATCGAATGCAACAACCGAACACGAATCGTTGCCGATTGTCCGACACGGTAGTCGATCTTGTCAGTGCCGATGGCGACGAACTCGTCACGAACCGCATACGGCGGCTGCATCGCCGCGGTCATCAATTGATTCCAAAACCGGCTATGCAATTTGCTCTCAACCTTATACCGCCAACGCCACGTTTGATCGGATGCCAAATAGAAAACGCGTCCGGCGCCAAAGAGCCGTGTAACCAACCAAGGCGAACGTTCCCCCGCACCATCCACCGCCTCCGCCCAGACCTCTGCATCGGGCTGCGGGGTAACCGACGTCATCGACGTTGGAGCCCGTAGGTGTTTCCAAATCTCGACCGATTCCCCCGATTCTCCACCGCCCAACTGCCCCTCGCCGCCAACGTCCAATAACATCACCGGATTCGAGCGTCCCATATCGGTTGGCTCGATCCAGCGGATGTCTGAACGGCGGGCATCTGTTTCATTGAATTGAACCGGCAACAGCGCCGCCATCCTCGCCTCTCGCGTTGCGTTGGCCTCGTTAGGAACTCGTGGCGGGTAAGCACTCGACGGAGTGGCCTGCTTTGCCTGGACACTCAACAACTCAGCAACCCGCCCATAACGACCATCCACAACGATCAGTCCACCGCCTCCCGCAACAAACTCCGACAACCGCGACGCATCTGCCCAGGTCCATTGATCCGGAGGAATCTCACCAAGAATCACCGCGTCGTACCGCGACCACGCCCTCGCCGAGCCCGGCAATTCACCAAAATCCTCGCCTCGTTTTACAACCGGCGAATCAGTCCCACGTCCAAACAAAACCGTATCGACCGCCCATGCGGGATCGCGAGAAAACAGATTGCGAAGGTACCGAACCTCCCAACGCGCTGAACCATCGAGAATCAATAACCGCCGTTCCCGCGACGCCGCAGCCACGCGAAACGCCATCGAATCGTTCGCCGCGTTCACCGAGAGCCGATCTTCGTCTGATTCAATCGAGCCCGCGGCGTCCTCTCCCACGACGTCGTCAATCGAAACGCTCGCGGTCAGCGACAATGCCACGCTATCCCGGTCAACGCCACGCACGTCATTTAAAGTCGCCCGTTCCATTAAGGATTCGACGGCAAAATCAAAATCAACGGGAGTCTTACCGTCTCCTTTGATCGCGAAAGTATCCGTCCAAACGACTGCATTCTCGCTGCGAATTTCCACCCTCGCGGTCCGCTGTTCGTGCCCGTAATGTTTCACCCACACGCGGCCCGCCAAGCGACCGTCATCGGCCACCCGTTCGGGCACGTCGACATCAATCACGCCAACGTCAGGCGACTCTTCCACGCTGCCCATTCCGACCGTGTGCACCTGCCACCCCGCGTCCGCCAACTGAGTCGCGAGTTCCGCCGCATCGCTCCTGCCTGCCGAATCTCGACCATCGGAAAACAAAACCACGACCCGCGACGCAACATCTTCTGAGTCCCCAGCATCGCTTTCGCGATCCGCATCGACGCTGGCGCGAACGCTTTCGGATACCAAACTCAGCGGTGAACTCAAATCAGTCTGCAGCCCATCGGCTTGCTCGAGCAATTCGCTCGATCGCGTACTCTCGTCGTTCGGCTTGTTCTCCGATTCGCCAGAACTCTCAAACGCGGAATCCGCCATCTCCGAACTCCACGCCACTCGCGATCGTTCATCAAACGCCACGACGTCCATCAGATGCGTTTCGCGGAGTTGCTCGATCCATCCGTCGTCACGATCTCTTCCGAACAACAGATCCGTGGCCCGCCGTAAACGGTTCGCGTTCATTCCCGATTGAGAGTCCTGCTGTCCCATGCTTTGCGACCGGTCAACCGCCCACACGATCTTCGCCGGGTTCCCGACCACCTGCCGGTGATGCCACACCGGACCCGCCAACAGCAGACACGCCAAGACTACCGCTGTCCCACGCATGGCGGGTAACAGCCATGACCATGGCGAACCGATCGATGCCGTCTCACGCAGATACAGCCACATCACCACAAACGCAACCGTCAACGACGCCGCCACGATCACCCACGCGGGCCAGTCCGTCGAGAAACGCAGGCCCCCGAGACACGCGACCTCATCCCAACGATGCGATGACGGAACGTTCACGAAACGGCCCCCGCATTCGCACCAGCGAACCGATTGGCAGACTTCGTCACTCCGAGCTGCTGCCACAATATTTCAGTGACCATGATCGCCAGCAACAGCCACAGCAACGGACGCCATACTTCGGTTCCAAATCGCTGATGCTGGGCTGCCGCAACGAGTCCCCCGGCATCCTCATAACGATTCGCCTTCAACCGCTCGACGCACTCCGCGAGCAACTCCGGTGCGGCACGGCGCAATTCCGACTCGGCGGCTGGGACCTCGACGACTCGCACGTTTACAAATGATCCTGCTGGCGCTTCCGCGTCATCCGCATCGAACATTTCCATCTCGGCAGTCGGTTTGATACCGAATCGATAAGCCCCGACCCGATTGGTATTTCGATAAACGAGTGGTTTTTCCGCCGACGTCGATAACGACCGTGTGCTGCCATCAGGCGTGGTCACCTGCCATACCGAAGCTTGCCCGCTCGCAACCCATTCTCGATCAGGACGGACGATCATCGGCGTTCCTGGGGCAATATTCCCTTGCCGGTTGTCGCCGACCATTTCGAGTACCAACTGCTGTAGCATCGGCAAAAACACTGGCCGCAACGGCAAATTGGACCATGCCGTATCGCAGGGGAACGCGAACTGAACCACCCGACCTTGGTGAACGGTTAGCCCATCAACCACCTCGTCCGAATCGTCCGCCGGGACTTTGCCCGTTTCATCGCCATCGGATTCCTGCATGTACCAATGCGTCACCGCGAGCGGCTCGCCCGCCTCCGTTCTCAGCAGCACCGACGCCGCATCTGACTTGGCCACTAATTCGCGACGGCGACCGATCGCCACCGAATCGAACAACGAATCTTCGTCACTCCCGAGCGCCCGCCAAGCCCCGACTCTTGCTCCCGGTGGTTCGATCCGAAACGGTTTCGTCTCCGCATCTCGAATACCCTTCATCGCCGCGGGTAACCAGTCGCAGTCACTCCATGCGTCGGCATCGACACGGTCACCGTCAAAAAACAACACGTGTCCCCCGGCAGCGAGATAGCGATCCACCGGATCATCGTCCGCCTTCTCTCCCACACGAGTCTTTGATTGATACGACGGCGGCCGAGCGACGTTCGCGAACACGATCAGATCAGGAAAGTCTTCGGCGAGTTTGGATGTTGCTCGAGCGTCCTGTTTTCCTTTCGCCTGGTTCGCAGAAACCAGATTCAGGTTCAAACTCCCTAGTTCGCTATCCAGTGACTTGGTCGTCAATACTTTCGTCGATACCACATCGCGTTGTCGCGGGTCGACGACCGACTCCGCCGCTCGACTGCCGCGCCGCGGATCCTGTGTGGTCGATCGAAACGCAAACGGGCTTAATGCAACTTTCAAAAAGTCCGTTTCGCTCTGGAGCGGTTGTATCGAGGGATCCCCATCGACCAACCAAACTCGGATCGGATGTAGAACATCGATCGCGTATTCACGTCGATTGTCCGCGGCGATCACATCGGTGTGTTCGATCGCCAGCCCCACGCTCGCCCCGCCGGGGGTGTCGAAATTCGTTTGCCATTTCAAACTCACCGTTCCGCGTGGCTCAATCGCCACAATTTCGGAATTGAAAGTCCGCCCATCCACCATCCAATTCGCCCGCAGGTTGGTGACGGGCAGATCAGAATCATTACGAATCGTGGCCTCGATCGGTACGTCATGGCCGACAAGAATCGCGGGCACGTCAACCCGCACCGATTCCACAACCACATTCGCCATCGAAGCGGTCTCGTCATCCGTTTCTCCGACATCTAAAAAATCCACTTGCGGCCGCGGGTCAAACTGGGCAAACCGTTCCTCGATCGAATCGATCGCCCCGAGAATCGACGACGACGTTGGTTCACCATCGGATACGTCATGACCACCATTGCGACGCAGCGTGTTGTCTTGAAAATCCGAAACGACCACGATCCTGCGATACGGATTCGATGCTTGCCGACATGCCGATGCAGCCGACCGCAACGTCGCCGCCAAATCCATCGCTCCACCGTCGAAGCGTAGCTCCTTGAGTTTCGCCTTGGCATCGACCGCTGAACCGATCGATACCGGGGCCGACAATTCGCTGGCCGGAATCAAGATCACTTCATCGCCACGTGACATCGAATCGAGCAACTCGATCACGCCGTCGACAGCGCGCGTCGATCGCATTCCCGCGGACATCGATCGACTGTCGTCAACCATCACGACCAAGGACACGGGTTGTTTACCTGCTAACGATTGCACCGACGAGATCAACGGCCGGGCCATCGCAAGCGCCAGCAAGATTGGGATCGCACATCGCAGAGCCAGCAAGATCCATTGGTGCCATTGCATCCGTCGACGGTTGGCACGCACGACGTCCTGCAACAAAAACATCGCTCCCCAATCCATCGATCGATAGCGACTGCGAAACAAAAGATGGATCACGAGCGGCACGACAAACGCCGCCGCACCGAGAGCCATGATCCCGTTGACGAAAGTCATTCTCGCGTTCCCGGATTCGCGATCACCTTCGAAACCGTTGCCGAACCCGACACCGGCCCCGCTTGACGCATCGCGACGAAACGGGACAAGCAATCGACCAACGGCAAGTCTGTCGTGATCAACAGATGATCCACGCGGTTGCGACGACACGCGGCCGCGATCATCGCGTTATGCCTTGAGAGCGATTCGAGGTACCGCGTGCGAATCTGGCGAGCATCAATCACCTCACGCTGAGTCTCGGCTTCGAGATCGCGAAACTCGATCCGATCGGTGAACGGAAAATCAACCTCATCGGGATCGAGCACTTGCAGAAAGATCACGTCCTGCCGCTCGGCGCGGAGCAACGTCAACGATCGCCCAAGCGACTCCACGTCTCCAAACCCGTCCGAGATCAAAACCACCAAACCACGCCTCGGCAGCTTCACCGCCGCCTGACGCAGCACCGTCCCCAAGTCCGTTTCTCCGCCACGCTGATCGTTTGCCAACGTGGTTAAAATTGCGTTCAAATGCGATGGCAACATCCGCGGCGGCACAAAACCACGCACCCGAGAATCAAACGTCATCAGACCGACGGAGTCTTGACTCGATAACAAGAGGTACGACAACGCTGCCGCCAAACCACTGGCGTATTCCTGTTTGGTTCCCTCCCACCACGAAGGCGGCGGAACGACAGCGGTCGGACTTGCGGAGGTTTTTCCAGATGACTTCGTTGAAACCGCTTCGCGGGTCAGTGATCGCGCCCGGTCACCGCCGTACGCCATGCTGCCACTGTGGTCAACCAATAACATGCACCGCAAATTGGTCTCTTCTTCAAACTCGCGGATGTACAGTCGGTCACTCTTACCGAACGCTTTCCAGTCGATGTTTCGAAGCTCGTCGCCGGGCACGTAAGGTCGGTGCTCTTTAAACTCAACACTTGAACCCTTGTTGGGCGAACGATGCCGACCCGCAGCCAATCCCTCCACCGCCCCACGAGCGACCAATCTCAATGTTTCGATGCGAGACACATCGCGGGCGCGAAATAAATCGGCAAGACGCATCAGGCGAAGTTCCAAAACGGGCGGGGAGATGGGAGGCCGTTTCATTTTAGCCGCTCGATAGTTCGCCGTCATGCTTTCGCAGTCACAGAATCCATGCGAACGCCTAGAAACTCAAGCGTGGAAACACGTGCCGCCTCGTCTCTCCCGACGTCGAAAACTGCCCGGATCACATCGAATGCGCCGAACCTTGAATCCGCATCCTTCGTAGCCACGCTGCCTCGCCAAGCGAGCCTGCCTCCCTCCGCTGGCGAAACCCCCACCGTGGATTGCAAACATCACTCGCGACGACGCGGTACAATCCACACAGTGCCCATTCGCCCCGGCCATTCCCACTGCTCTTCCGAAGGAACCTCTCATGTCACTCCAAAACTGGTTATCGCGGCCCCTGAGTTCAGCGAAGGCAAGGCAGAACGCAATCGACAATTCGTCAACCGACAGCCCTTTCGCATCAGCTTTGCTGGCTTCGTCCCGTTTCTGCATCGTGATCACGATGCTGGCCTACACCGTCGCCATGACGGGCTGTGCCAAGACCGCGCCGCCTGTCGAAACGCCCGCCGCAGACCATGATCACGATCATGACGACGATGGGCACGACCATGAGCATGATGATCACGATCACGATCATGACGGACATGATCATGATCACGACCATGCCGATATCGACGTCGATTCACTGATGCCGATCGACGCCCCCGACGGTCCCGAATCGCTTTCCGCAGGGATCGACCAACTGGTTTCGATGCGTGATACGATCGCCAAAGGTTTCGCCGACGATGACGTCGATTCCATCCACGATCAACTGCACTCGGTCGGCGGACTTCTCGAGCACCTCGAAGAAATGACGAAATCGAGCGATCTGCCCGACGACGCGAAAGAGCAAGCTGCCGACGCGATTGATTCGCTCTTTGACGCCTTCGGCGACGTCGACGCGAAACTCCACGGCGACACCGGAGCCGAATACTCCGACGTTTCCGACAAAATCGACTCAGCGGTCAAGACGCTCTCAGAGCTTGAATTGCCGCAATCCTGAGTTCCGAGCACCGAGCCTAAACGGCTAACCCCAAAACAGCGAAACAGGGAGCGTCTGATCCAATCATCAGACGCGATGGGGCTCCCCTTGCGCCGGCCGTCTGGAAAACGCCCCTGTCGCGTGTCAATGGAATGCCGTTCGTCGACTGATTCGGGCGCACGCTCGGGCGAACGACACCTCTAATGCTGAAAATTGCCACCCTAACCCGCTCCGCCGACTTCCCAGCGGGGGCAATCATTCGCTACCCTAGCCGCTACTCTCCCCACCTTGCCTCACGTATAGATTTGCTAGATGACTGATCTTTCCGGTTCCGTCGACTCGTCCAATTCCGTCCGTCCGATTCGCAAACTGTTGGTGGCCAACCGCAGCGAAATCGCGACCCGCGTTTTCCGATCCGCCACTGAATTGGGGATCCGTACCGTTGCGATCTATTCACACGAAGACCGCTACGCGTTGCACCGCTTCAAAGCAGACGAGGCGTACCAAATCGGCGAGGCCGGTGAACCGATCCGCTCCTACCTCAACATCCCCGCGATCGTTGCGATCTGCAAAAAGCACGACGTCGACGCGGTCCACCCGGGCTACGGATTCCTTTCGGAAAACCCCGATTTCGCCGCCGCACTCGACGCCGCCGGGGTGCTGTTCGTCGGTCCAAGTGAACGTTCGCTGCGTGATCTCGGTGACAAAACCAGCGCCAGAAAACTAGCCGAAGTCGCCGGCGTCCGTGTGCTCGGCGGAACCGCCGAATCGGTCACATCGTTCGGTGAAGCCGAAGCGGCCGCTGAAAAACTCGGCTATCCGATCATCCTCAAAGCGGCCAAGGGTGGTGGCGGCCGCGGCATGCGTGTCGTGCTCAAGCCCGAAGAGCTTGCCGGGGCACTCGACTCCGCCCAACGCGAAGCCAAAACGGCGTTCGGCAGCGACGAAGTCTTCCTCGAAAAATTTGTCCAACGGGCTCGCCACCTCGAAGTCCAACTGCTCGGCGATCGTCACGGAAACCTCGTCCACCTTTATGAGCGTGACTGCAGCGTCCAGCGACGACACCAGAAAGTCGTCGAGCTCGCGCCGGCCCCCAACCTGTCACCCCAAATGCGTGACGAACTCTGCGAGTCAGCCCTCAAAATCGGACGCGCCGTCGGTGGCGGGAAAGGCTACGAAAACGCCGGAACGGTCGAGTTCCTGCTCGACGTCGACGAAAACAAGTTCTATTTCATCGAAGTCAATCCGCGGATCCAAGTCGAACACACCGTTACCGAGGAAGTCACCGGGATCGACATCGTCAGCAGCCAGATCCTGGTCGCGCAAGGGCACCCGCTCGGCAGCGACAAGGTCGGCCTCGGATCGCAGGACGCCATTCGCACGAACGGCTTCGCGATGCAGTGCCGCGTGACGACCGAAGACCCCGCCTCGGATTTCCGCCCTGACTATGGCCGGATCAGCCACTATCGCAGTGCCGCAGGCTTGGGCATTCGACTCGATGCTGGCAGTGCGTACAGCGGTGCGGTGGTGAACCCGTTCTACGACTCGATGCTAGTAAAAGTCACCGCGCGGGCTCCAACGCTGGAAGCCGCTGCGTCACGGATGGATCGTGTTTTGCAGGAATTTCGCATCCGCGGCGTCAAGACGAACATCCCTTTCCTGCTCAAACTCGTCAATCATCCGACGTTCCTGGCCGGTGAAGCCACGACACGCTTGATCGACACGACGCCCGAACTGTTCCGCTTGCCCCGCCGTCGTGACCGCGCGACCAAACTGTTGACCTTCTTGGCCGAAACGATTGTCAACGGCAACCCGCTTGTTGCCGGTCGTCCGCCTGCCACGCGATCGCTGCCCGCACCGGTCCCCGAATACCCGCTCCTCGCGCAACCCCCGCGCGGCACCGCCGACATCTTCCGTGAAGAAGGCATCGACGGACTCACCCGCTGGATCGGGGAACAGAAAGGGCTCTTGCTCACCGACACAACGATGCGTGACGCGCACCAGTCGCTGCTCGCCACTCGCGTTCGTACGTACGACATGCTGAGGATCGCCCCCGCCTACGCGCACCTCGCCCCCCAACTGTTCTCCTTGGAGATGTGGGGCGGTGCGACGTTCGATACCAGCATGCGGTTTCTTAAGGAATCGCCATGGCAACGGCTCGCCGACCTCCGCGCGGCCGTTCCGAACGTGCTCACACAGATGCTGCTCCGGGCCAGTAACGCGGTCGGCTACACGAATTACCCCGACAACGTTGTACGCCTGTTCGTCCGCGAAGCCGTTCAAGCGGGTATGGACATTTTCCGGGTGTTTGACGCGTTGAACTGGGAAGAAAACATGCGGGTCGCGATGGACGCCGTGCTCGCCGAGGGAGGCATCTGCGAAGCATCCATTTGTTACACCGGAGATTTGCAGAACCCCGGCCGCAAAAAGTACGACTTGAAGTATTATGTCAACCTCGCCAAAAAACTCGAGACCGGTGGCGCCCACCTGCTCGCCATCAAGGACATGGCTGGGCTACTCAAACCCAAAGCCGCCGTCACCCTGATCCGCGCCCTGCGTGAAGAGATCGGCATCCCGATCCACTTGCACACCCACGACACCGCCGGCATCCAAGCCGCCACGGTACTCGCCGCTGCCGATGAAGGCCTTCAAATTGCGGACGCCGCGCTCGCGCCGCTGTCGGGCGGCACCAGCCAAGTGAACATGAACACGCTCGTCGAAGCTCTCCGCTTCACCGATCGAGAATCGGACCTGAGCAGCGACGCGTTGACCGAACTGGCCACCTATTGGCAGGCCGCCCGCGAATTTTACCGTCCTTTCGAAAGCGACGTGCTGCCCGCCACCGGCGACCTTTACGATCACGAGATGCCTGGTGGACAGTACACCAATTTGTATCAACAAGCCCGCGCGCTGGGTCTGTCTGATCAATGGCCTGCCGTTTGCCGTGCCTACGCGGAAGTCAACCAACTCTTTGGCGACATCGTCAAAGTCACACCGACCAGTAAAGCCGTTGGTGACATGGCGTTGTTCCTCGTCGCCAATGAAATGTCGGCGCAGGAAGTTCTCACCAGCGACAAACAACTCGCGTTTCCTGCCAGCGTTCTGGATTTGATCGGCGGACGCATGGGCCAACCGCCGGGTGGGTTCCCCGAAGAAGTCACCAAAATCATCCTGGCTGGCGAAAAACCTGTCTTGGTCCGCCCCGGTTCCATGATGGAACCCGCTGACATCGACGAAGCCCGCAACAAAGCGGCCGCGATGACGAAGGAGAAAACGAATGACCGCGATGCCGTGACGTACCTGCTCTATCCGAAAGTGTTCGAAGAGTTCGCCGCTCACCGAGAGACCTACGGCGACGTCGCACCGCTGCCAACGCCGAACTTCCTCTACGGACAAGAACCGGGTGATGAAATCGCCGTCGACATCGAACCCGGCAAACGATTGATCGTCAGATACTTGGCCGTCGGACAACCACACCCCGATGGTTCTCGGACCGTGTTCTTTGAACTTAACGGACAACCACGGGAAGTCTCCGTTGTCGACCGATCACTCAATATCGAAGTCAAAGCGGCGATGAAAGCCGACCCCGATGATCCGTCCCACGTCGCCGCATCCATGCCCGGCATGGTGATCACCGTCGCTGTCGCCGAAGGTGATAAGGTCAAAGCGGGCCAGAAACTACTTGTTCTTGAAGCGATGAAGATGGAGACGACGATCAACGCGTCCGCAAACGGGACCGTCGAAAAAATCCACACGCCGCCAGGAACCCAAGTCGAAGCCGGCGATCTCCTCGCTGTGGTCCACTAAAACGGCGGTGCCGTACTCCCGTACTCAAATTCGTAGCGTGTTGCCTTTCAGGCATAAGAATCCGAACACGCAGGAGGCAGCCGCCATGATGGCCCAGTGAGTTTTGTTCAGGTGTGTCGCGTAGTGTCGCAATTCATACCACGAGTCCCAAAACCAATCGGTGACCGAGAAGGCAAGTACGAGGTAGTCGATCATGATTTGATCCTCAGAAAGCTCAGACGAAAATGGAATTCCGTCCAACCATAGGTCACAGCGAACGGTGATACGCCGGACGCCAAAAAATCATGAGAATCACGCCTCCAGAAATCTCCTCAGAGGCGGAGAAAATGCCCTCAATCCCTACAATCCGGAGATTTGGGGCGAAAGAATTTCCAGAATTTTCGATCTCAGTCCAGAGACCTATTGCACGAGACGATGGCATGGATATACTTCCACGCACCTGAGCCAAGGAGCCTTCAACGTTCCTTTTCTCGGTGTCTTCGGTTGCGATAAAATCGATCGCAATCAAGGCGCGGTAGCTCAATTGGTTAGAGCCCCGGACTGTCGATCCGGAGGTTGCGGGTTCGAGTCCCGTCCGCGTCGCTTGCCCAAAAGCTTGGTTCACGAACCAAGCTTTTTTTATGCGCGGGCCGAACTCCACCAAGACCAGCCCGACGTGCGAGTTTTGAAGTCGCGCTTTTTGGATGAGGCGTTGGTTTAGGTAACCCGCTGCGTCAGCNNGCTGACGCAGCGGGTTACCTGAGAAGCGCAACTTCCAAACGTGCGAGCGAGGGATAATCAGCGTTCAGATTTCGAATTCCGCCCTCACGTGCCGAATGCTTACTCGGATCTGCAGTCGTTCCCGCCTGGGTTGCGCGACGAGTTAGTAGGGCCGGTTCCCACGGCCGTGATCCAGCGTGAGTGGTGGGACGTTTATTTAGCCGCTCCTTGCCGGTCAGCAAGGAGACACGCACCCACCTAATGCAAACCCGCTACTTCTTGGCCATCCGCCGTCCCGCGAATTGGTCCACGCAAATCAATGAACCGCTCTCCAAACGAGAACTCGATGCGGTTGGCGAGTCGGTCATTCGCAATCGACCGTTGCGTGACGAACTCGCTCTGAGGCCAACCGACCGTTAATTGATTTGCCATTGTATTAGCAGGGAACGGTGATACCCTGACATGTTGGCCTGCGCGATAGGTACATTCAGGTACCACCAATGGGTTTCGACCGTATAGACGGTTGAGAACTCGCTTTTCGCAATCCGCTGATTGCTCTGGTCGAGGATCCCCTCTGACAGACAAACCGCAGCAGGCCTACCGATGGCCAAAGGAGGCGATCATGGTTGGTGGTTTCGCTAAGACCCCAAATAATGCAACGAATGATTTTTCGTATTCGAGCTATCCGTTTGTCAAACGTTTTCTGACGAATCCAATCGTTTTAGAGAGTGGCGTTTCTGAATGGGGCGTGCTCAATGCGACCGCGTCAGCAGAGCAATTGCCTTACGCTACGACGTTTCAATCCGTGCCGAGTTCATTCCGGATTGATCCGGAACACGTGACGGTCTCGCCCCCACTCGTTCTTAATGAACCGTCCTCCCTTTATCGCTTCGAGGCTTGTTCGTTTTCATCCCGCACGGAGCCTTTGTCATGAAATGGAATCAAGTCAAACACCATTGGCCGGCAGTGCAAGAAAGCGTCAAACGCACTTGGGGACGAATCGATGAGACCGACTTGGTGATGATCCACGGTGAGCGTGATTTGTTCATCCGAGTTCTTGCTCAAAGGTATGGCTATTCGGAGCTCGTTGCTCAAAACAAAGTAGACGCCTTTATCGAACATTTAAAGCCAGAGAGTAGGAGCGCGACGCGAACATCCCGGCTCTTTCAACTATTGCAAGACTGCTGGGGCCATGTCCATGCGACAGGTCGCCGCTAACACCGATCAGTGGATTGATTTCATGGGCGGCCCTCTCGAAGGTGATCGGCGACATCAATCGGCAACGACGAAACACCCGTTTGCTGATGCTGTATCGTTCGTCACGCGTGAATCCTTCCACAGCGAGATCATCACAAATGCTAAACCTCTCTACAGAAAACGGTTTGCCCATCGTGGCGTTGTATGAAATCGACGCGTCACCTGGATTGCTCTATCGCGCGTATGCAGGATCCATTGGCGACTGTGCTTTTGGCGATGGGGTAGCGAATCTCGATTGACGCACGTGACACAAGTATTGAACGGAACCTTTAGGAAAAACTGGATGGAACGCATGGAAGGAAAATCGCTTTCGACAGGGCTCGCAAAAGGAGTTGCCGTTGTGGTGGGCTACGAATTGCAGCGGACAATCACGTTGCCGGATCCCGATCTATCCGAGTCGATCTCAAGAGCATCCGTCTCAGTTGAATGCGATCGCATGGACGACGCACTGGAACGATCCAAACGCGACCTCCAGGATCTCGAAGTTCTCGCGTCCGACCAACCTTCGATCGCCGAAGCGGTCGAATTGGTGTCTGCCCACGCGACAATGGCAGGCGAGATTGCTTCGTTGGTAAAGCACCGGATCTCGAACGATCTGGTTGGCGTTGAAGAGGCGTTGGATTCTGTCATCTGCCAAACCGTTAGTCGCTTGACCAAGATTGACAGCGATTATCTTCGCGAACGTGAAACGGATGTTCGCGATATCGGTCAACGCATGATGCGGCATCTATTGGGTCTGACGCCGACCAACCTAGCTGATCTTCCACAAAACGCGATCATCGTTGCCCGCGAACTCGCCCCGTCCGATGCGATTGCGCTGGCAAACTCGGGAATCGCTGGCATTGTGACGCAGGCTGGAGGAACACTCGGACACACTGCCATCATCGCCCGATCACTGGAAATCCCCGCCGTCTCGGGCATCTCCGCTGTCACTCAGCGAATCACCGGCGGGATGACTCTCTTGGTTGACGGTGAGGCGGGCATCGTCACTGCTGAGCCCAGCGAAGATCAACTGTCCCTTTTCGAAGCTCGAATTGAGGAAGCCAACCGCCTGTCCGACGCGAATGACGCGAAGAACACGGGGCCCTGCCATACTCTCGATGGGACCGAGATCACTCTTTACGGAAATGTGGGGCTGTCTGCCGATGTAGACCAAGTCCTTCGTCGCGGGATGGCAGGAGTCGGATTGTTCCGCACCGAGTTCCTCTACCTGCAGTCCAAGCAACGACCTGACACTGAGACACAGCGTCGCCTATACGCCCAGATGTCAAAACGACTTGACGATCGGCCACTGGTCATCCGCACCTTCGACCTGGGCGGGGACAAACTACCACCTTTCCTATCGCTTGATGACAACGTCGATCCATCCAGCCTGAGTTTACGTGGCCTGCGATTCTCGCTTGCCGAAAAGCACTTACTTCGCTCGCAATTGAACGCGATCGTCCAGGTTGCCCAAGAAGCCGACGTCAGAATCATGTTTCCGATGGTGATTGGCGGTCATGATTTTGCTCAAGCGATAGCCATGGTCGAAGAAGTCATCGAAGAGCTCAACGCACTCAAGCGACCGCAAATCGGTGCCATGATCGAAACACCTGCCGCGCTATTCTGCTTGGACGAGATTCTCGAACTCGCGGATTTTGTCGCCGTCGGCACTAACGACCTCACGCAGTATCTGTTGGCTGCTGACCGGGAATTATCAGCCGAGAACGAACAGGTGACCGCAATGCACCCGGCGGTCTTGCGGGCAATCCATCAAGTGGTGATTGCTGCCAAACGGTGGGACTGCCCGGTATGCGTTTGTGGCGAAGAAGCGGGTGATCCGGAATTAGCTGAACTTCTGATCGGGCTCGGGATTCAAGAGTTAAGCGTCAGTCCTTCGCGGGCCGCAGTTCTCTGGGCAGCTATAGGGCAAATCGATGTGACAACTGCGAGTGTCCTCGCGCAACGCGCACAAATGTGTCGCAGCCCCCACGAAGTCTGCAAACTACTGTCTCTAGAAAGCCGACAGGAACTCTTTCATGAGCCAAGTAACCGATCGCCCCATTCGGTTGGCACGTGCTCATGATCCAGAGACGATCTGATTCGTTGTTACTGCAACCTTGCGATGTTCATCCGTCTCAGGTTGGCCTCCAAGTAATCGGCGTATTCAATCCGGCCGTTGCGATGCTCGGTGACGAATACTGCATGCTGGCTAGAGTTGCCGAGCGTCCATCCGAACTGCGAGCCGGGTGGACACCACTTCCGAGATGGCGGTCTGGGACGACGGAGGTGGACTGGATCCGGGACGAAGACTTGACCCACGTGGATGCACGCGTTGTTGCGATGAAGAACAGCGGTGACCTACGTTTGACATCTGCTTCCCACTTACAGATTTTTCGCTCGATGAATTCGGGCGGTGAGCGTTGGGAGGCCGTCGCTGCCTTGCTCCCCGAAGGTCCGTGGGAAGAGTATGGCATTGAAGATCCACGGATCACAAGAATCGACAACACCTACTGGATCACTTATGTCGCGGTATCGCGATCAGGTGCGGCGACGGCTCTGATGTCGTCAACCGATCTTTTAACCTTCCACCGGCATGGGATCATTTTTCCGAGCGAGAACAAAGACGTCGTTTTGTTCCCCGATATGATCGCGGGCGACTTTGTCGCCTTGCACCGTCCGAATCCCAATTCGCACTTTTGCCCCCCACAAATTTGGCTGGCTCGTTCGCCCGACATGATTCACTGGGGCCGTCACGAATTCGTTCTGGGCGGAGTGCACGCTTGGGAGGGAGACCGCGTCGGAAGTGGAACACCGCCGATTTTGTGCGATGAGGGTTGGCTCACGCTTTACCACGGCAGCACTCGCTCGACTTCCGTCGGCACCGTGGGTTGTTACTCCGCGGGTGCCCTGTTGCTCGATCGCGATCAGCCAGGGCGTGTGTTGGGCCGGTCGAGTGAACCGATCATGCAGCCGACTACCGCTTTTGAACTCAACGGATTTGTTCCAAACGTTGTTTTCCCCACCGCAATGTTGGATCGCGGTGATGAACTTCAAGTGTTTTATGGAGCCGCCGACGCCTGCGTCGCCTCGGCCTGTTTCTCAAAGCAATCCGTCCTGGATTCGCTCCAACGAAAAACCTCAGCAGAATATTACAATGAAATCACCTGATCTTTTGAAAATTGCCTTTGTTGGCGACTACCTGCCTCGCAAATGTGGTATCGCCACTTTCACTCACGACCTACGAATTGGAGTCGCCAGAGAGTCCTGCGCGGAGTGCATCGTGGTCACGATGGACGACACCGAAGGTGGTTACGCCTATGACGGTGAAGTTCGATTTCAGGTTGCCGAACAAGAACTGGATGAGTACCGATCGGCAGCTGACTTCCTGAATTTTAGCAATGTGGATGTCATCTCGTTGCAGCACGAATTTGGCATCTATGGCGGGCCTTGTGGAAGCCACATTTTGGCAATGCTTCAAGACGTTCGGATGCCAGTCGTCACGACACTCCACACCGTATTGTCGGAGCCCAGCCAAACTCAGCGTGCGGTGATGATGCAGCTCATACGTTTGTCAACGCGACTGGTCGTGATGACCGAGCGAAGCCGCCAAACATTGCTGAACACCTACTCGGTCGACAGCGAACAAGTCGACCTGATCGCGCACGGAATCCCCGAGGCACCCGAGACGGATCAAAGCGTCCTTAAAGAACAGTTCGGTGTCGAGGACAAAACCGTTGCACTCACCTTCGGATTGCTTTCACCGGGCAAGGGGATCGAGCATGTCTTGAAAGCGATTCCGGAGATTGTCGCCAAGTTCCCTGATTTCATCTACATCGTCCTGGGAGCGACTCATCCGAGCTTGCTTCGCGACCAAGGCGAACGCTATCGAATCAATTTGGAACGGATGGCCAAAGAATTGGGTGTATCCAAGCATGTCAGTTTCTACAACCGATTTGTTGAATTGGAGGAACTGACAGAGTTCATAGGTGCCGCTGATCTGTACATCACACCCTATCTGAATGTTCAACAAGCCGTCTCGGGAACGCTTGCCTACGCGTTCGGTTGTGGCCAGGCAGTGATCTCCACACCCTACTGGCACGCCGAAGAACTGCTCGCAGATGGACGCGGGGTGCTTGTCCCATTCGCGGATCCCTCGGCGATTGCGAGGGAGGTGATCGGGCTGCTCGGCGACGACGATCGGCGTCTGGCGATGCGGAAACAGGCCTATCAATTGGGGCGTAGCATGACGTGGGACCACGTTTCGCAGTTGTACATCGACTCGTTCAATCGGGCACGAGATCAACGAACCGTGGCCTTGAAACCGCTCGCAGTCCGCACACTGGATGAGCAACCATTGGCGTTGCCACAAATGCAACTCGACCATTTGCAGCACCTGAGTGATTCCACCGGCGTCATTCAGCACGCCATCTATTCCATTCCCGATCACACACACGGCTATTGCACGGATGACAACGCCCGGGCCTTGATCCTGACCGTTTTGCTAGAGGAACAAGGCAAGGATTTGCCTGAAGTGCGATCGCTGGCATCGCGTTATGCCGCCTTCCTCAATCACGCGTTCAATCGTGACACCGGGCGGTTTCGCAATTTCCTAAGTTTCGATCGAAAATGGCTCGAAAAGGACGGGTCGGACGATTCGCAAGGCCGCGCCTTGTGGGCGTTGGGGACATGCATCGGTCGATCACGCAGCGCAGGCTTGATTGCCTGGGCTCGCGAGGTATTCCATCAGGCTCTTCCTGCCTGTGAGCAAACCACTTCACCGAGAACATGGGCATTGGCCATCATCGGCATTCATGAATACTTGCGTCGCTATAGCGGTGATCGTGTTGCCGCTGCGATGAGCCAGCAGCTAGCAGATCGGCTAGCCAACATGTACGAAGCCAATGCAACCAACGAGTGGCCCTGGTTTGAAAACATCGCAACCTACAACAACGCGAAACTTTCGCAAGCGTTGATCACGAACGGTCGTTGGTTTGACGATCAGCGGATGGCTGACATCGGGCTGAAATCACTACGTTGGCTTTGCGAAATTCAACTCTCGCCGCAAGGAAGGTTTCGTCCGATTGGTTCAAACGGCTTCAGCCGCGAAGGCGAGGTGGCGGCTGTGTTCGATCAACAGGCCATTGAGGCCCATGCGATGGTCTCGGCCTCGATCGAAGCCTTTGCCCTCAACAAGGACGCCTTCTGGTCCGAACAAGCTCACTTGGCATTCGACTGGTTCTTGGGACGCAATGATCTGGGCCAACCGATTTACGACCCCTCAACCGGCGGTTGTTTTGACGGCTTGATGGAGAATCGAGTCAATGAAAACCAGGGCGCTGAGTCGACACTCGCATTCCTACTTTCTCTCGCCGAGATGCGCGGCCTCAGTGCCACGATGCGCGTCGCCTCAACCCCAACGCACTGAACTAACTTGCCAATCAAACGAACCGGAATCGTTCTCTCGCCAAACAAGCAACGAGTCGTCCTACGACCGTTCCAGCCCCCTGGTGATGACCGTGTGCTGCGCGTCATCGGACGCGTCTGCACCTTGTCAGAAACACAGGTCGATCAACAACTCGCTCACGTCATGGAAGAGTTCCACGGGCGACACCAGAAACCCATGCCCTACTTTGAACAAAGGTTCCGGGACCTCAAACACCATCTCCTCACCGATTCGCCGCTGAGTGACAACAGGCGTTTGCTTTTGGGAGCGTATTTCACCCAAGAGTACGCTTTGGAATCGGCGGCATTGTTCAATCCTTCGCTCGTGTGGCATCCCGACCAATCCGATCTTCCGGCAGGATCTCGCCGCTTTGCAATGAGTTTGCGAGCAGTCGGAGAGGGACACATCTCCTCCATCGTCTTTCGCAGTGGAACGATCGACAGCAACCTAAAAATCGAGATCAATGAACCAGTGCGGTTTGTCACGACACCGCGATTCGTCCCCGATTCCTGCTACGAGAATGATCTCTTTCGCCGCAAACTCATCGAACTCGGTCTTGGGAACACGTTCACCTACGAAGTGCTCGCGGCACTCCCTGAGGAATTCACGCTGGAAGAACTGGAGACACGCTTGCAGGCTTCGCTGCGTGAACATCGCTCGATTCACAATGAACTCGCGCCGTTGGTTGAGCGAGTTGTGATGTTAGCGAAATCGAATTACGAAATTCAATACACACCCGATCACGAACTTTCTGAGCGAGTCATTTTTCCGTTCAGCCCAACGGAAAGCAATGGCATCGAAGACGCACGATTCGTGCACTTTCAGGAAGAGGACGGCAGCAGTCGATACTATGCGACCTACAGCGCCTACGACGGGCAACTCGTCTTGCCGCAACTCCTGGAAACCAAGGACTTCCTCCGTTTCAAGATGCACACTCTCAACGGTCCCGCCGTCGCCAACAAGGGCATGGCATTGTTTCCTCGGAAGATCAACGGCCACTATGCAATGCTGGGACGCCAAGACGGCGAGCATCTGTTTTTGATGTATTCCGACATGCTCTACTTCTGGCACACCAGCGAATTGATCATTAAGCCCGCGATGCCTTGGGAATACGTCCAGATGGGCAACTGCGGCTCGCCGATCGAAACGGACGCCGGCTGGCTCGTCCTCACCCACGGAGTCGGCCCGATGCGTAAGTACTGCATCGGCGCAATGCTGCTGGATCTGCATGACCCGTCCAAAGTCATTGCACGATTGAGTGAACCACTGGTCACTCCCAATGAAGTCGAGCGAGAAGGATATGTTCCGAATGTGGTCTACACCTGCGGTTCGCTCATTCACCAAGACCACCTTGTCATCCCCTACGCGATGTCTGACTACGCGACGACGTTTGCCACCATCGAAGTCAAAGAACTGCTGGCATCGATGACATAATTGCCAAACGTTTCCCGATCACCCCGCCATTCACTACCGGATCAATGCGATCCGTCCGGTGCTGCGAAATCGGTGGGCTCGCGCGCGACGTCTACGTCAAATCATTTGCGGAACGATACCGATGAAAACAGCATCTCGAACAGCGAGCGAGTATCGCTGGTGGGAAACCGGGGTGATCTACCAAATCTATCCCCGCTCGTTCCAGGACAGCAATGCGGACGGGGTGGGTGACCTCGGCGGCATCGAAAGACGACTGGATTATCTTGTCAGCCTTGGGATCGATGCGATCTGGATGTCACCGATCTATCCGTCTCCGATGGCCGATTTCGGCTACGACGTGGCTGACTATTGTGACATCGATCCAATTTTCGGCGATTTGCATGCGTTTGATCACTTGCTAGCGGCCGTTCATGCTCGGGGACTCAAGCTGTTGCTGGATTTCGTCCCCAATCATTCGTCGGATCAACACCCTTGGTTCGTAGAGAGCCGATCGTCTCGCGATAACCCTAAAAGAGACTGGTATATCTGGCGCGATCCATCACCAGATGGAGGACCACCCAACAATTGGATCAGCGATTTCGGCGGCTCGTCATGGGAATGGGACGCGACGACCCAGCAATTCTACCTGCACGCGTTTCTTCCCCAGCAACCTGATCTCAATTGGCGTCACCCCGAACTTCGCGACGCGATGATGGGGGTTCTGCGGTTTTGGTTCGATCGGGGCGTCGATGGGTTTCGCATGGACGTTCTTTGGCACATCGTCAAAGACGTGGACCTACGTGACAACCCGATCAACCCCAACTGGACACCGATCCGTACCCAGCGTGATCGGTTGATTCAATTGCATTCAACCGATCAACCAGAAGCTCACGAGATTGCAGCGGAGTTTCGAGCCTTGGCCGACAGCTATGGCGACCGTGTTTTGATCGGTGAGATCAGTTTACCCAACGAGCGTCTCGCCCGTTGGTTCGGCACGAAAGAGCGTCCTCAGGTGCATTTGCCGGTCAACTTTCACCTGATCGAAAGCGAATGGAATGCCGAATCCCTGGCTCAGATGATTACAGACTACGATGCATCACTTCCGGAATTCGGATGGCCAAATTGGGTACTCGGCAGTCATGATGCACGTCGCATCGCAGCACGGGTCGGTGACGCTCAGTCCCGAGTTGCCGCCATGTTGTTACTCACCCTTCGCGGCACGCCGACGCTTTACCAAGGCGACGAGATTGGTATCGGCGAAGTACCCATTCCTCGTGATCGAGTTCGTGACCCGCAGGATTTGCGGCAACCAGACCTGGGGATCGGTCGCGATCGCTCCCGCACCCCCATGCCGTGGAACGATTCTGCCCACGCCGGATTCAGTACCGTCGATCCGTGGCTTCCGCTCAACCCCGATTGGCGTCGGCGGAATGTTGCATCGCAAGATCAAGACCCCAAATCACTTCTATCGCTGTACCAAACATTGCTTGCACTCCGGCGAACGCACACTGCGTTGGCAATCGGTGCCCTGGTGAACGTTGAGTCCACCGGCGATGTGCTTTCCTTTGTTCGACAGCATGACGACGAGCGACTGTTGATCGTTCTAAACATTGGCAACCACTCCCAGACGCTGCCAATCCCCAACGAGACCGTCAACGCCAAATTACAGTGTTCGACAGCCGCACCACAGACACTTGATGGCACGCTTGCGCCAAACGAAGGCCTCATCCTGCAACTAATCAGGCAACCCTAAAATGCGAATTGCAATGTTGGCTCCAATCGCTTGGCGCACTCCACCAAGAGCCTACGGCCCTTGGGAACTCGTCACCAGCATGCTGACCGAGGCACTCGTCAAACGCGGCGTGGATGTGACTCTTTTCGCCACGCTCGATAGCGAAACATCAGGAAAGCTCGATGGTGTCGTTCCGGCACCCTACGGCGACGATCCATCAATCGACG
Organism: Aporhodopirellula aestuarii; assembly: GCF_023701485.1. GTDB lineage: Bacteria > Planctomycetota > Planctomycetia > Pirellulales > Pirellulaceae > Rhodopirellula > Rhodopirellula aestuarii. Next base: position 976 of record NZ_JAMQBK010000122.1, on the reverse strand, counting down.
CGAAGGTCTGGGAGTTCCGTCATCTCGCCCACCTGTTTGAACAAGCCGACCAGTTTGATCTGATTCATAACCAGGCGGACTTTCCTGCTCACGCCTTCGCCCGGCTGATCGACACGCCGATCGTCACGACCATCCACGGCTTCTCATCCGATCGCATCTTGCCGATGTATCTCGAATACCAGGATGTGGTTCACTACATTGCGATCAGTGATGCAGATCGCCATCCGAGCTTGCGATACGCTGCTACCATTCATCACGGCATTCCGATCGACGACTTCCCTTTCGTTTCCAAGCGCAGCGAAGAACTGCTCTTCTTTGGCCGAATCCATCCTGATAAAGGTGCAGCCGAAGCGATCACGGTAGCACGTCGCAGCGGACGACATCTCCACATGTACGGCATCGTTCAGGACCGAGAATATCATGAATCGCATGTTGTGCCCGCCAACGATGGTACGCACGTGACTTATCACGGGGCGGTCGGTGGAACGCAGCGGCTCGACGCGTTGGGAAACGCGAGAGCACTGTTGCACCTGATTAACTTCGACGAGCCATTCGGTCTCTCGGTAATCGAGGCGATGGCTTGTGGAACGCCCGTCATTGCTTCCCGACGTGGATCGATGCCAGAGCTGATTGAGCATGGCGTCACGGGTTTTCTGGTCGATAGCCTCGAAGAAGCCGAACAAGCGATCGAGCGTATCGACGAGATCGATCGCTCCACCGTTCGCCGGTCCGTCGCGGAACGTTTCTCAACCGATCGGATGGCCGACAATTACCTGACTGCGTATCACCGCATCCTTGCGGCGCGAACATGAGCACGCGGCGATCCCCTAGAAAAGAAAAGGTACGGAGAGCAGAGGAATAAAGGGTCGCGGACGTTTTCTCGACTCTCCGGCGTCACGCTTGCGTGCTGTCGTTTTAGTTGTTTCGAAAAGTCTCGTGAGCCGACAGCGCTAGCTCTTAGGTTTAGTCGCATTTT
>NZ_JAMQBK010000121.1 GCF_023701485.1 Aporhodopirellula aestuarii | reverse complement strand
TCAAAGCCTTACTGGTTATCTGGTTCATCAGGGATGTTGAGTCGTTGATTCGTCGAAGAATGTATTGCGTGTTGGATGTTCCTTCCGGTGAGAAGGATTTTGGCGGATGCTGGGAAGGACGGCCAACACCGACATTCGTGTCACCGAGCGGATCGGTCGCATTTGCCCCACCGCCGTCCGGATCGGATTCGTAGTTACCAACCGCCCCAGACGTTGAGCCGAATCCGGTCGCGTCCAATGGTGTGATCGTATACATCAAATGTTCACGAGTTATCTTCAGGATTCCGGAACCGACTGCATGCGGCGCCTTCCCTTTGCGACGAACGAACGATTTCGGGTTTGCCTGTTGTTCGTATTCAACGTTCTCGACCGTGCCTTGAACCAGCATTCCGCTCTTGAAAAGCGCCCAGGTGTTGTCCAGGATGACAAGTTGCATCGCTGACGACTGATCGTATGTGGTGATACCATCGGCCTCGATTGCGACAACATACTGCCATGTGCCGTTGAGCTTAGTCGCTGGATCATCAGCGTGACTCACTGTAGCAGTGATGGCGACGAAAGAGATGCAGACGCTCAGAATCATCGTTCTCATTTGAAGTCTCCGTCATCAGATAACGGCCCGCATCACCGGGGCCCGGGAATTGAACATTTATTCGTGACGACGAACCAACGGGCTTCCGTGTGGATGCGATGGTTATCCGCAGTCTCAGCTAGGCAAGGAACTCCTTGTCATTGTTAGCCTCGGCTCATCGCCCGGTGGGGAAAGAGTCACGGTGTTCCCAGTGTCATCAAAAACAGGAACCAGCGGGGTGATATGTGACTTCTTGTCAGGTACGTCATTGGCACGAGTAACGATATAGAGCAATCCGTCAGTGCAAAACCATTGTGTGCCAAAAGTGTCACTGGCATCATCAATGAATTTTCCTGATGCATCGAATGAGGCCCAAGCGTTGTCTACGCCAGGCGTGTCAATGCGGACAATGTTCCATCGCCCGACCAACTTGTCGCCAAGTTCGGAATCGTGCACATCGGTCAATAGAACGTCAGGTGTTGCCGGTGAATTGCAAAAGAGGCAGAAAGCAACCAGAGAAAGGACGCACCCGACAAGAAATGAAATGATCACAGGCCACTTGGACCTGCAATACGTTGCCAGGCGTATCATTGTTGCCCTCGTTTGTTATAGAAAATTGATTCGGATAACGTCTGCGATAAACGAGCGGCGACAAAAGGCTCCGTCATCAAAAACCGCGTGACTTCGCCGCTTCGGTTCATCGCCTAATTATCCAGCGTTCTTGGTGAGGAATCAATGCCTAACCCATTTGAAACCAGTTGAAGTAGCCCTGCCAAAGCAGGCAGATGACCGTCCAAGCGGGAATTGCCAACAACAGTTCAAAACATGAAGCGACGACGAAGGCACGTCGATTACGAGGGTGATTTCGGAGATCGAGGGCAAAAAACGAAACCGTGGGTACAGCGTATACCCAGAGTGGATCACCCAGCCATTTCGACAGGGGAATACGTGCCCAATCCGCGATCAGTGCGCCATTCCAGTAAATAAAGGGCAAGGTCACTGCAACGAGTATCGTGAACATTGAGATACGCATCCGACGTGAAGGCGTTTGAGAAATTCTGAATCGCCAGAAATAGATCGCGACACATGCCGCAAACGGATTTACCCACATTCCGACGGACGTGTGATGCGGGTTGGGATAAGTTGGAACGATACTTGCGACGCCAAGTAGAATTGCCACCGTTGTCAGAACCTCAAGGAGGGTCCCCACCGAAAATTGCAGTGAATTCTTCCGGGGTTCTGTGTGCAACTTTTTGTTATTAGACATTTTCACGTTCGTGTAACGCACGCCCCGCAACAACGATTCCAATTACAGGAAAAATGATGACACACAGCCAGAAGCCGAATCCGCTCATCAGGGTATCGTCTCCGTAGTATTTCAGCGATAAAGCGGCCAGCAAATACGGCATCGTCATGAAGGCAAGCGGACGAACCAAGTGCTTAATCCAAGGCTTGGTTGCCAATACTGGATGTCGCAAAATTAGGTCAGCAAAAAAACCAAGTGCAAAACCCGCCGTTGCGCCGCCTAAAGCAATCACAAGGAGTGAATCGTAACTCCTTTGTACGTCGCCGCTCTGAATCGCGAAAAAACCGAAAAGAAAGAGGATGATTCCGACGCACGATCCAAGAATGGTCCCGTATGTCAGGGGGCCAAATTGACGATTAGGTGTTCGCATGCAAGCGGTACCTTTTGCGGAAGTTGGATAACGTCGGTCATCACCGAGTCGGAAGTGACGACTTTCTATTGGCAAAATCACCGCAAGTCTGACTTTGGTGAATGACATGGTTATCCGTCTGCGTCTGACGATTCCGACGAGGGTCCGTTGTTTGTGCCTGCGATCACAGAAAGGTGCGTTTCGATCTGTCGCAATGCGCTGTAGATCCCCATCAGCATTCCGATGGAGACACAAAAAAAGATGGTTCCAGAAATGTAGAAAACGTTCATCATGCGATTTGGGTGCTCATTCTTCGGGTATGTCCCGTTTGTTG
>NZ_JAMQBK010000120.1 GCF_023701485.1 Aporhodopirellula aestuarii | reverse complement strand
ATCACGATCGGCGGAATTGTCGTTATACCGAATCACTTCTATGTACCTGCTGAGATAACCCCCAGCGCAACCTGATGAACTAGAACGTTTGCCCGCAGCGGCTCGTGATGAGGAAGCTGCGGAGTTAAAACAAACGTTGGTAGCACGAGAAGAACAGAAACGCGTGCAGAACCAAGAGACCGGCCGCGGGGATCTGGCGGGAAGAAAATAGCCCCACCGTCGCCAGTCCACAGCCGAGGGCCGCGACGACAACGCCACCGGCGGGAAACATGGAAACGCAAGCGATCGCTGAGATCGCGACCCAGGCCGACGCCCAATTGGCTGCGCGTAACACGCCCCATTCGGGATCGAGGATTTCGGGGGCGAGAGGAATCCCCGTCGCTGCTGGCCAGGCGTCTCCGGTCGCGGAGTTCGACGAGGGCGGCTGCGCGAACGGGCTACCACGGCGAATGGGGGTGTCATCCGTCGTTTGAGTGGTCGGCTCGTCCGGTGGCGGGGATTCGGTCATGAACGGATGTGGCAGAGAGGGTGAATGCGATCTGGTGCAAAAGCTCAGATTTGACTGCGCAGTTTAATAGATTTAGGCGACCGGAATCTTGTTCGTTTCTGTCGAATGCGGCTATCTTAGAGGAAGTCGCCCTGATTGTCTGGTTTCGCCGTGGGTGACGATACCAACGTCGCCGAATCTCTCGTCTCGCGAAACCACAGTTGATCTTTCCTATGAAGCATCTTTTTTGCGCTTCGAAGCGCCACGTGACCAAGGAAGTTTATCAGCCTTCAGGTTGGAGATCGGCCGTCGTGGGACTGCTTTTCGGGGTGCAATGTGCTTCGTTCGCGTTAGCGGTGGACGTCGCGGGCGTGGATTTACCCGCCTCTTCGGAACCCCCGGTTGCCGAGACGTCTCCCGATCCCGCCGAAGCGATGTCGGTGATCCGGCTCGAGCCAGAGTGGAAGATAGAACTGTTTGCCGCGGAACCCGATGTTGCCAACATCGTGGCTCTCGACGTGGACAATCATGGACGTGTGTTCGTATGTGAAAGCTATCGGCAAGATCGCGGCGTCACCGACAATCGTGCTCACGACGAAACCTGGTTGCTCGCCGACTTGGCGTCCCGAACGGTTCAGGACCGCATCGATTATCACAAACGCTTGCTCGGTGATGGGGCCGCCGCGTACGCCCAACAGGAGGACCGCATCCGCCGCCTCGTCGACACCGACGGTGACGGCACGGCCGATCTGAGCACGATTTTCGCTGATGGTTTCAGCGCCCTCGAGGAAGGCACGGGGGCGGGAGTGCTCGCCCACGGGGAACACGTTTACTACACCTGCATTCCCAAATTGTGGCGGATGACCGACATCAACGATGACGGTATCGCTGATGAGCAAACGGTGATGTCGGATGGGTATGGCGTGCGTGTTGCCTTCCGGGGTCATGACCTGCACGGTCTGACGATGGGTTATGACGGGCGGTTGTATTTTTCGATCGGTGACCGCGGGTTTCACGTCGCCACTCCCGATGGACGTGTGTTGTCCAATCCCGCCGAAGGCGCGGTCTTTCGCTGTGAACTCGATGGCAGTGATTTGCGAGTGTTCGCCCATGGCCTCCGCAACCCACAGGAACTCGCCTTCAATGATTACGGCGATTGGTTCACCGTCGACAACAACAGTGACAGCGGCGATAAGGCTCGCGTGGTGGCGTTGCTCGAAGGTGGCGACAGCGGTTGGCGGATGCACTACCAATACCTGCCCGACCGCGGGCCATTCGGTCGCCAAAAATTGTGGGAACCCCACCAAGACAACAAACCAGCTCACCTTGTGCCCCCGATCGCAAACTTGACCGATGGTCCCGCTGGGCTCGCGTTTTATCCAGGGACCGGTTTTGGAAGTCGGTTGAAGGATCGGTTTCTCATCTGCGACTTTCGGGGCGGACCGAGCAACAGTGGTATCCGCTCATTTGAGCTGAAGAACGCGGGCGCGTTCTATTCGCTCGGCGACAACGATCAACCGGTATGGAACGTCTTAGCCACCGACATTGCCTTCGGGCCCGGTGGCGGGATGTTCGTCAGCGATTGGGTCGACGGTTGGGAAGGATTGGGCAAAGGTCGGATCTATCGCATCACCGACCCGTCACAGCAAAACGATCCCATCGTCGCGGAAGTTCGCGAACTGTTGGCGTCGAACGTGGCGGATGCCAGCATCGACGAACTGAGCCAGCGACTCGAACATACTGATCGCCGCGTGCGACTGGCCGCGCAGTGGGAACTGGCGCGGCGTGGCGCCGTCGACGCACTGATCGCCACGGCATCCAGCTCGGAACTCGATCCGCGATTCCGTTTGCACGGTTTCTGGGGTGCTGAGCACGCGGTACGTTTGCGCGGTGAGCTGCGAGACCGCGTGATTGAAATGTCGCGAAACTGTCTCGATGACGAGAGCCCGTGGATCCGAGCGGTCGCGTGCGACATCGCCGGCGACCAAAAGGATTCGGCTGCGGTTGAGCAGATCATCTCGTTGATCAGCGATGACAACGCTCGGGTCGGATACCACGCCCTGATGGGCCTTTGTGATTTGTTGCCACGCGACAGCGGCAAACAGACTCCTTTGGATCCGGCCATCTTGCGAAAGGTGATCGGGCGGATCGATGCCAACGCAAACACCGATCCTGCCCTGCGTCACGCCGCAATTCGTTTCCTCGCTACCGCGGTCGATGACCAGTCGTTGGTCGATTTGAAGAGCTTCCCGAGTGTGGACGTGCGACGGGCCGCGGTGGCTGCGCTGCGAGCGAGACGTAGCGAAAAAGTTGCTGAGTTTTTGGCGGATCCCGAGACAATCGTCGTTGCCGAGGCCGCCATGGCCATCCACGACGAACCGATCCCGGTCGCCGAAGAGGCACTCGCGGAACTGATCGACGCGCCCGATTTGCCGATCGATTCGGAGCCATTGCTGCGTCGTGTTTTGTCAGCAGGATTTCGCATCGGCACCACTGAGGCGGCCACCGCGATCGCCGGTTTCGCAGCTTCGGATCGCTCGCCCGTTTGGGCCCGCATCGAAGCGATTGACTCGCTCGCGGATTGGTCAAAGCCTGATCCCCGTTGCCGGGTCACCAACGAGTACGATCCGTTGCCGCCGCGCCCCGAGCCAACGCGGACACTGCTGCCCGGCACCACGGTGAAGCCACCCGTTCCCGGCGAATCGGTCGCCAAGTCGGCGTTGGCCAGTCGGATTGATGAGTTGATGTTGGCGAGCGACGCGGTACGTGAGAAAGCCATCGACGTCGGTTCGAAACTCGGAATTGTCAAGATCGCCCCGAGTCTCGTCAAGCGTTTTACGAACAAAGAACTGCGGCCTTCCACGCGGGCGTCAGCGTTGACCGCGCTCGGTCGATTGCAGACGTCCCTGGCGATCGAACTCGCGCGTGAAATCGATCTGCAACAGCCCGTCCAGATCGTGCTCGCGAGTTTGAAGATCCTCGGCAAATATGACTCAGCCGGTTCGATCGAGCGATTGATCGCGGCGACGGAAAGCTCAAGCCAATTGGTACGCGGCCTCGCTTGGGATCTGATCGCCGACAATGAATCGCCGCGGGCGGTCGAGCACCTGCAGGTTGGGCTGGAACAATACCTCAGTGGTCAGCTGCCGACCGACGTGCGGCTCAACGTCGCCGAAGCGGTCCGTCGCCGGCTGCCCGAGTCCGCGGAGCAATTGGATAGTTATCAAAAGGAGCTGCAGGCCACCGAACCGTTGGCGAAATGGCTCGATTCGTTGTACGGCGGCGACTCCCAAGCGGGAGAGAAAATCTTCTTCGGCAAAACCGAGCTTTCGTGTGTTCGGTGCCACAAGGTTGATCGGGCGGGCGGCGAGGTCGGACCGAATCTCACCGTGATCGGCAAGTCGCGTGATCGTCGCACGCTACTCGAATCGATCTGTCTTCCCGACGCACGCATCGCCGAAGGTTTCGAGACTGCAGTGATCGCCGATGAAGATGGCGGTGTCTTTACCGGGATCGTCGCATCGGAGAACGACGAAGTTGTCGAATTGATCGCTGCCGACGGCACCCGCAACTTGATCGAGAAAGACTTGATCGTGGCGAGGAAGAAAGGCAAATCATCGATGCCGGCGGGTCTGGCCGACCTGATGACACCACGCGAACTTCGTGACTTGGTCGCGTATCTCGCGGGACTGCAAGTCGATCCGCGAACAAGTTCGGATACCGAGTAAAGATATCGCCGGCACGCGGATCATGCGAGCTAGCGGGACAGCGTCATTGTTGACGTAGGGGACATCGATTGTTTTGGTGCTCTTTTTAGAGGAACGGCGCGGGCCGTCCGGTCCCGCGTTACCGGACGGCTCGCGCCGTTCCGCTACTTTTGAAATCCCGCAGTAATTAAATCGACGTCCCAGCTCGGTCGTTTGGAGACCGAGAAATACGGGCGTTACCCTCGTTCGGAATCTCTGAAAGACTTACGACTCGAGAAGCGAAAATGTTAAGCCGCTTCGGCCACGTCGCTGCCGTAAAGGTTGCGATAGAAGGTGTTTTCCGTCATCAGCTTCTCATGGTTCCCGACTGATGCAACTCGTCCATGATCGAGTACCGCGACACGGTCCGCCATCGCTAACGTGCTGGCGCGGTGTGTGACCATGATCCCCGTGCGTCCTTTCAGGAACGTCTCGAGGGCACGGTGGATCAGCATCTCGCTCTCGATATCGATCTGGCTGGTGGCTTCGTCGAGGATCAAGATATCTGGGTTTCGCAAGAACGCGCGTGCCAATGCGATTCGCTGCATCTGACCGCCTGACAAGCGAACGCCGCCACTGCCCAGGAAGGTGTCGTACCCGTGCGGCGTCTTGCGCAAGATAAAGTCGTCGGCAAACGCGAGCTTGGCTGCCCGGACGACGTCGTGCCGATCGGCACTCGGGCTGCCATAGCGGATGTTGTTTTCGATCGTGTCATCGAACAGCACCGTCCGCTGCGTGACTAAGGCCATCCGCCGTCGTAGATCCCGCGTGGCCATCTGCTTGATCGGGCAATCATCAAGACTCACTTGCCCTTGATTCGGATCATCGAATCGACACAACAGGCTGATCAGGGTGCTCTTTCCACAACCGTTGGGACCAACCAGGGCAATCGTTTCACCGTGCCGGATGGTGAGGTCGATGCCCTGCAAGACGGTCGGGCCCGACGGGTATTGAAAGTGGACGTTCTCAAAGCGGATTTCACCGTGTGGCCGTATCGGTTTGATCGGGTGTTCGGGTTCGCTCACACGGACCGGGGCGTCAATAATTTCATAGATCCGTGACGACGCGACGATGCCACGTTGCAGCATGCTCCACACATCCGAAAGTTTTCTGGCGGGGTCGGAGGCACCGATCAAAAATGCGAAAAACAGCAGGACTTGGGAATCATCGAGCGGTTTGTCGCTCATCCGCAGGCCGAGCAAATGGGTTTCTTGATTGATCGCCAGATATCCACCCGCGATGATCGCCATCCCGACCATCGTCAGGCCGAGCAATTCGCTCGTGCCACGTGCCATCGTGTTGTAAAAGGCGACTTTCATCGAGCGGCGAAAATAGGCGTCGACGTGGGACCGAAAACGTGCCCGTTCGCGTGATTGGGTGTTGAAGGATTTGACAACTCGGATGCCGTTGAAGGCGTCGTTGAGCATTCCGTAAAGCCCGCTCATCTCTTCCATCACGCGGCGACTGGCGCGGCGGATTGCTCGACTGAGTCGCTGCGTCACGAACGCCACGATCGGCGTGACAACCATCACGAGCAACAACAGACGCGGGCAAACGGCAACGGCTCCCGCCAAACACACGAGCATCTTGAGCGGTTCCCGGACGAGGCGGCCAATCAAGGTGCTCAGGCCCATGCCGACGTGGGCGACGTCATTGGTCAGCCGGCTGGTCAGGTTGGCGGATCCGTTTTCACCGAAGTGATCCAGGTCGAGGCTCAGGGCTTTGCGGAAAAACTTTTCTCGAAGCTCCATTACCGTGCCTTCGGCAATGTATTGCACCAACATCAAATTGATCGTCAACGCGACCAATTTGATCGCTGTACAGGTGAGCAGAAAACCGACGACGAGCAACAACGTGTTGAACGGTCCGGGCGGTGCATAGTCGACGATGAGGGGTTCCGCCCAGTGCAGCCAGCTCGCGGAATAGACGGCGGCTTGGCGGCGAAACTCGAGTTCCGAACGTTCGATCGATGCTTCGTCGAGTTCAGCGATTTTGCCGTCAATGTCCGCGATTTCTTGTTCAGAAACCCCGATCTGCGTGTGGACATACGACGCGAGATCGTCGCCCTCAAAAACCACCTCGGTCATCGGGTACAGAACGCCGATATTGCCACCCCACATCGCCGCAATCACGAGCGAGGTCAAAACAATGCCCAGCATCGAAAAGCGTCTCTGTAACGCGAGGTGCAGAACTCGTCGGAAAGACTTCATATCAGGGGTCAGAATCGGAAAAACGGTGCGCGTAAGACATCATCGTCCTTCATATCAGCCCGCTACCGACAGTCGCCAGAGTGATTTGCATCTGGCACGCCGAGTTTCACGAGTTTCATATTTTGTTCGGCACGTCTCCCAATCCGTCGATCTCGCGGAGGGGGAGTCGTCCGCTTCCCGATCATTGCTCGAGCAAATCGATCGTGTCTCGCACTTTGGCGGCGCAGTTGCGAAACGCCTCGGCTTCGTCGTCGGATAGGGGTGGGTGCAGGATGCGGGTGACCCCTTCGCGTCCGATCACCGCTGGCAGCGAGAGACACACGTCTTTGACGCCGAGGAATCCGTCGACCAGCACACTGACCGGCATCGTGTGACGCAAGTCGTACACGATCGAATCGACGATCGTCATCGTCGCCAACGCGATCCCATAGTTGGTGTAGCCTTTTCGGTTGTACACCTCGTAGCCGAGGTTGACCGTTTCGCGGAACAGCCGCCGGGCCGTTTCGCTCGGAAAGAATTTCTCTCCCCCGGTCATGGCGACGGAGTAGGCGGCAAACTGGTCGTCGCCGTGCTCACCCAGGATGTAGGCCCGGATGTCGTCGGCGTGAATTTTTAATTCGTTGGATAACAGCGAACGATAACGAATGCTGTCCACCAGTGTTCCGGTGCCGATCACCCGCTGTGGCGGGAATCCTGTCAAACGGATCGCCGCGTACGTCATCACGTCCACCGGGTTGGTGACCATGATCAGCACCGCGTTGGGGCTCAGTTCTGCGAGCCGGGGCAGCCATTGCTCGAGGATGTCGCGGTTGCCGATCGCCAGATCCTGACGTTTCCAGTCCGCCCGGGTGGGAGAGACGGAGGGAGTGAAAACGATCACGTCCGACCCCGCTGAGTCTTCGACCATCCCAGCCTGGATCGTCATGTTGCTGTTCCGCAGGACGCTGGCGTGGGTCAAATCCATCGCGTCGCCCTCGGCTTTTTCAATCGATCGATTGATCAGCCAAAGTTCACTGACGATGGGTTCCATGGTCGCGGCAAACGCGATCGCCGACCCCACACGCCCCATTCCTACGATGCTAAATTTCATCTTGAATCGCGATCCGAAGAGGGTGTTTGAACAGTATTCATTATTACGTCAGCCGGGGCGGAGACAACCAAACAGCGGGGGACGTTGGACCACATCGGCGCGGTCAACACACCCGTTGATTATCGACGGTTGTCATCGAAGCCTATCGACGATTCACCCTTCGACGCGTGCGTTTTACCTCAATTTGCAATCGGCGAACCGCCCCCCTCTGACCTGCGGTGATCCCTCGCGCGTTCGAGAAACGTAGCGTCGCCAACCTCGCCCATCATTGTAAAAAGATGCTCGGCGGCTGAGATACCACTTGTGTTGTATGTCCCCATTAGCGTTTGCGCCGATCGGGATGCGAGAGCAGAGTGCTCAGACAGCGGGCAGATCACCGACCTAAACAAGTCGCAACGGCGCAGGGCGTCGGCCACGGATTCACAGCTCAGCCGGTGCTATCGCCGGACTGCCAAACAATCGTTATCGACAAGACCTGGCGACATCCCTTGTGCGTTAAATTCGCCCCGGTGTTTCGCGAATGGTTAGTCACGCTCGTGACGACATTTAAAAGCCACGGACGTGAGTCTGTGGTTTCCGAAAATAAAGTGAAGCAAGTCGCAACGCGACGACACCCAACACGGGTGTGCGCACGAATGAACCACCGGGATCGGCATCTGTCATCGCTTCGCGACTTGGGTTGTGCGGAGACGGCGTCGAACCCGGGCTCGCGTCCGGGGCTTTCGCCTGCCGTCGCTATCGCGACTAAGAATGCAAGCAACACTTGCGCGGTCTTGTGTTCCCACGTCTTCGCAGTGAACTGGCAATCCAGGATTTAGCAGTCCAGGCTAACCCGCAAATAGCTCATGAGATTCCACCCAATCAACCCCGCACAACCACGCGTGACACTGATAACGCACCGTCCATGAAAACAGGGACAGGCGTTTCATTCCATACAATGACCGCGTGGTTTAGCGGGCTGGTGAATTCGCTAGTGGTGTGCGATTTCGTCTTGGATCTGCTGCGCCGAAGCGGGCAGTTCTTTGATTTTGGGACGGCGTCGTTTGCGTACTTTTTCCGGGACCATGCTCCGCATCGATTCCAGTTTTCCGAAACACAGCAGCCGATCGTTTGGTTCGAGAGTGCGTTTGAGCCTCGGGTTCGGGATCACCGTGGTGCCGCGATAGAGCGTCAACACGTTGATGTCTTGTTCGGGCAGTCCCGATTCGTCGATCGTCTTGCCGACGATTTCCGAACCGTCGCGGATATGGATCTCCGTCACCCCATAACCGCGGCTGACGGTCAACCGTTGACGCACGTCGATCTCGGGGAAGTCGACTTGGGCGATCATGTAATCGATGATCGCGCCGGCGATGTCGAGTTTGGTGCAGGTCTCGATTCCTTCCAGCCCCGGAGACGAGTTGATCTCCATCACTTGCGGACCATCGTTACCTTCGAGCATGTCGACGCCGGCGACCCGAAGTCCCATGATTTGCGCCGCTCGGACTGCGGTTTCGGCGTAGGCGGGATCGAGTTCGATGCTTTCGGTGACGCCGCCACGATGCACGTTGCTGCGAAACTCGGTGCCGACCGCTACACGTCGCATTGCGGCTATGACTCGGTCACCGACGATGAAGGCGCGAATGTCGCGGCCCTTGCTTTCGGAAACGAAACGCTGAACCAACACGTTCTGCTTTGTGCTATGCAACGTTTCGATGATCGCCTCGGCGACCTTCACCGATTCGGCCAGAATCACGCCGACGCCCTGGGTCCCCTCGAGGAGTTTGATGATCACGGGAGCACCGCCGACCCGTTCGATCGCGGGCAAGATGTCTTTGCGATCGCGAACGAAAGTCGTTTGTGGAATGCCGATTTGGTGCCGGCTGAGTATTTGCAGGCTCCGCAGTTTGTCGCGAGAGTTGCTAATCCCAGCTGACGAACACGCACTGAACGTGTCCATCTGTTCGAATTGGCGGACGACAGCTGTTCCGAAATAAGTAATCGAGGCGCCGATACGGGGCAGGATTGCATCAAAATCGCCCAAGTGCTTGCTGCGATAATAAAGGTCCGGTTCGCCTTGTTCGAGGTCGATCGCAAACTTGAGCGTGTTGAGCACGCGCGACGTCGCACCACGCTGTATGGCGGCTTCGTGCAAGCGTCGAGTGGAATAGCACTTCGGGCTACAGGAGAGGATGGCTAATTTCATCGATTTCTTTCAAGAGAGAAGACAGCTTGTGCGGTGGATCGGTCTCAGTTCACCTGATGGGTTCACTGACGGTTGTTTAGGTCACTGGCCTGACATCCACCGTCCTTTGTCGATGGCAATTGGTTGGGCGTGAATGCGTCTGCGTATTCAGTGGTGTTTCTTGCGACGGCGGCGGTGACGGTGACGGCCGGCTAAGAACGAGGCGCCAGGGTCGACGAGAAAATGATTCCGGATCGCTTCGCGGCCGACCAACATTCGGAAACCCATCGCGTCACGGTTGGCGAGGGTGAGGTCGATCAAGGCGCGTCGTTGCAGAATTTCGAGTTCGGTACGAATCACGATCCGCTCGGCGACCTCTCCGTTACTGCTGCGGACGTGACGACGTTCGAGGATCGGTACGTCGGCGTTAACGAAGACGTCGTCGCGGTTTTGGACGGGGTGAATCGAGAATCGCACCCGTTCGGTTTCGCCCTCCATGTAGGTTTCGACATCGAACGCGTGGATGGAACTCGAACGAGCTCCGGTGTCGATCTTCGCTTTAATTTGACGAACGCTAAGTTCCGGTAAACCGACCCACTCACGCCACCCAATGATGATCATCGGTTCGTTGACCGATTTCGCGGGATCGTCCATGCAAGAACTCAAAGTGGAAAGATCGGGGGGCGTGGTAAAACATCGAACAACCGAAGGCGGCAGACGCCATTGCCCGCCTAGGCTGTATGGATGGCACGGTCGTCGACGTCCATGGCGGCTTCGTGGACCGCTTCGGCAAGCGTCGGGTGGGCGTGACAGGTACGAGCAATATCTTCACTGCTGGCGCCGTATTCCATTGCCGCGGCCGCCTCGGCGATCAAATCACCAGCCCGCGGGCCGATGATGTGCACGCCCAAGACGCGGTCGGTTTCTGCATGAGCAAGGATCTTCACGCGGCCTTCGGTATCGCCGAGAGTGCGGGCACGTCCGTTCGCACCGAGCGGACAGACACCTTTATTGTACGGGATCCTCGCTTCGGTGAGTTGTTCTTCGGTTTGTCCCACCATCGCGATTTCTGGATGGGTGTAAACGATCGCCGGAATCACGTCGTAGTTCATCTCGCTGGCGATTCCCGCCATCCGCTCGACGCACACGACACCTTCCTCCATCGCTTTGTGAGCCAGCATGGCTCCGCCGATGCAATCGCCGACGGCATAGATGCCCGGCACGCTGGTTTCAAAGTTTTCTTTGACTTCGATGTAACCGCGGCGGTCGGTCTGAACACCTGCCACGGCGAGTCCGAGGTCGTCGGTCGCTGGCGCCCGGCCGGTCGCCAACAGCACGCGGTCGCAATAAATCGGTTCGCCGTCTTTAATCTCGACGGTACACGGTTTGGACTGGGACGTGTCGACTCGTGCCGAAGCGACCATCGTGCCGGTTCGGAATTCGATGCCTTGCTTTTTGAGCGAACGATGGGCGAGGTTGCCCAACTCTTTGTCCAGGCCGGGCAGGATTCGGTCGAGAGCCTCGAGGACAATGACGCGGCTGCCCAAGCGATTCCAGACGCTCCCGAGTTCCAATCCGATGTATCCACCACCGATCACGACAAGGACTTCGGGGACTTCCGGGAAAGACAATGCGGTGGTGCTGTTACCGATCCGATCACCGTCCTCTTCCACCGAGGGCAAGCGGGCGGGAACACTGCCCGGGCAAAGCAGGATCTGGTCGGCGGTGATCAGTGTCGGTTGATCGTCCGCGGCCCCTTCGCTGGGGGTGATCTCGATCGATTCGGAATCACGCAGCCGGCCGCGTCCGTGGTAGGCGGTCACGCCGCGTTTTTTGAACAGCAGATCAATGCCGCCGGTGAGCGTTTCCACAATCTTGGTTTTGCGAGCCATCATCACGTCGAGATCGACTTTGACGTCCCCGACCACCACGCCATGATCGTTGAACCGATGTTTGGCTTCGTGATACAGATGGCTGGATTCGAGCAAAGCCTTGCTGGGAATGCAGCCCACCCGAACGCACGTGCCACCAAAGCGAGGGTTATCGTCAATGCAAGCGACGTTGATACCGAGTTGAGCGGCTCGAATCGCGGCGACGTAACCAGCGGGGCCGCCCCCCAGGACGACGAGTTCGTGACGTGCCGTTTTGGTCATGCGAGTGTTTTTCAGGTGAGGATTCAGGTGAGCAAAAACGCGGAACACAGTTGGGAACCATTGTTCCGAATCACCACCACCTTGTCGACTCCACTGAGGCTCGCTTCGCCGGGCTGAATTTTGCCGCGCTGGTTACCGGGATCCGCTGAGATTTCGGCGATTACGGGTGAGCGCTGTTCAGTGCCGGCCAAGCCAGCGGTCTCGGCGACTGCGGGTGGCCGTTTTTTCGGCGCCGGCTCATTCGCAGGCAGCGTCAGCTCATTCGCAGGCGGGGCACGAGTCTGCTGCCGGGCGGCGAGCTGTATCGCGAACGATTCGCGAGAGCGAGATTCTGATTTGCTTGCCAGCGCACTATTTAGTGCACTATTTACTGGCCAGTGCCCTATTCGCTGGCCAGTGCCCCGTCGAGCGCCACCGTGTCGGCAAAATCATACGAGTGGAACACGCGGCCGATCCGCTGGGCCAACATCCCGAGGAATAGCTTGCGGAATTTCGGCTCGGTCGTTTCGCTGGTGTACTGGCCCGCGTTGACCGGATAGGTGAATTCGTCGATCTCTTTGCGGAAGATGACCTTTTCCTGTTTGATGTCGAATACCGTCAACATCACGCCCGCTCGCCCGCGGTAGAGCGTCGCCCCGTCCCGCAGTCGCATGTCGGTAAGCTCGATCGCCAGCAGTTTCTCCGCTTTGACGCTCTTGCCGATTTCCAGATAATCGACATTGTCCCATCCGTGCGTGTCACGCCACTGCTGCACCGCGTCTTCATGGACCAACGTCAGACCTTTGACCTCCATCGACAAAATGTCCCGCACTCGGCGGGTGAGCAGTCGGGCGGCGATGTCATCGGTGTACTGACTTTGATCTGTCATCGTCATCACCGCGACTTTGGAATCTTTCAGTTCCGCGCACTCGGCAGGAATTTGATCAGCGCCGACGGCGTGCATCAAATTGCTGAGCACACCGAGACAGCCGACTTGGGTAAGCATCCCGCAGCCGATCACGACGCACAACGCGAGAAAACCGACGTGAACGACTCGCGACCGCGAGGATTCCGAGCGTTCGTTCGGCGACGAATTGACGTTAACACGCGTGGGGAGAGGAGTCGAATTCATAATGCGAGCGGCGAAAATAGCGGAACACGGCATGGCGACAATGATCTGGATTTCGAGTGTTACGCATTTTCTCGCGTTCATTTCCAGCCCAGTTCCCTGCCCGGACTGCGCAACTCTCAGGTCGGACGACAAAATTTCGCGGCTCCTGACCTCATGAAATCGGCCGGGGGCTCCCCCAGAAATGTCCGACCGCGGTCTTGACGACTCCGCCCAAGCCTCGATAAACTCCCCGCCTCACAGCCCAAAAGTGAACGTGTTCCATATTCGGAACACCATCAGGGGGATTAGCTCAGTTGGGAGAGCGCCTGCATGGCATGCAGGAGGTCATCGGTTCAAGTCCGTTATCCTCCATCAACTCAAGCCCGTTATCACCGTGTTCAACGCAGTTTGACCCCGGTTTTAACGGGCTTTTTTCGTTTCCTGCGTGCTCATTGCGCGCTGGTTGCGGTGCCGGATTTCGTGCCGCTTTTGGGTCGGACCGTGCCGGATTTCGTGCCGCATTCTCACCACCATTTGCCGCCCTCTGGAAGTCGTCGTCGGTGACGAGGTTGTAGTGCTTATCAGCCACGACGATCGTGTTCCCCATCCACGCGCAGACAACGTGTTTCGGGAACCCCTGGGCCAAAAGGTCGGTTTCGCGAGACGCCCTCAATGAGTGGAATAGCCGCGTCCAGGGATCCACCTTGGCCCGTTTAAGAATCTTGACGAACTGAGTCCGCAGGTTCGCGTTGGCCCAACCTCCCGGCCGCATCGCCGCGTCGCGGTACGTTTGCTTGTCAATGACGAACGAATCGGGTGATGGGTACTTCCCGTCAACCGTTGCCGCCTCAAACGCCTGCTCCAGGTACGGCCGCAATTCTGCGAATATTGGCACCTCTCGGACCCCACGGTCCTCATGGTGCTCCACCTTGGGCTCAGGAACACGCATCCGTTGGGACTCGAAGTCCACGTCGCCCCATCGAAGCGATAGCGTCTCCGACGGCGTGCGTAGGCCTCCGAATCGTGCGAGTGCGACGATTGTCTGCCATGTCCCGTCACAATGTTTAAGCACCTCATCAATCGTCTCGACTGGCACGTGAACGTTGCTCTTCTTTGATGACTGACGAGCCTTGACCTTCGCAAACGGGTTGCTCGGAATCTGCTCAAAGTCAACGGCGTCCTGAAAGAACTGCCTCGCAAAACCGATCCGCTTGTAGATCGTCGTCGACGCCAAGCCTCTCTTCTTCAACGACGCCTGAAACGCCTTGGCGTGCCCCACCGTAATCTCGCTCAGCTTAATGCCTTTAGGCATGTACTCACGCAGCAACGCCATCACTTGCCCCCAGACGACCCGTGTCGCCGGTTTCTTACTCGGCCCATGTCGCTCCATATAGTCCGTGAGAAACGCGTCCAGGGTCATTCTCGCGGCCTCTTCGTCGGCTTCCGATTCGTCGCGTTCCAACAAGCCAACCTTTTCAAACTTCTCTCGCAATGCCGGGTGAAGCGCGGCGACCCACAACGACAGATCACGATCCATGTAGCCAGTAACCGCAGCGGTCAATAGTTGCTCCACTCTCATCTTCATCGTTAATGCGTTCGCTTTGGACGTCTTTCCCAACCGGATCGTCTTCCTCGCGCCGCAAGGGGCGTAGAACAAGATCCGCTTCCGTCCCCCGCTATCATTTCCAATTGATGCCATACCCATTCACTCCCATTAGTGAGCCCATGAAGATGAAAAACGCCACGGCGGGCTGGTCATGGGAAACCAGCGTTCAGCCGCTAAACCTAGCCGTGGCGTCCGTCAACATTATCGTCCTCACACGGACAGTCAACTTAACGCCAATAAAGAGCATTCGTGTCACACGTTGCTCGGTGCAACACATCCTGTATTCCGATATAGCGAAATCAGCAATTCGCCCTTCCTAAAACCGTGATAATTGTTCCATCGCGTTGCACGGGTGTAGGTATCTGCGAATCAACTATCCTTGCCCCCCGGTTTATTGCGTTTGCATTCGTTGCACCGTGCAACAAGGGAACCGCAGCAGCGTAGTCATTCGTGTCTAATCTCACCGAAGACTCTACCGATTGAGGTGCGTGCGACCGTCCCTTCGAGTCGACTTGCGTCCATTCCCTCGGCATCCCACCGCACTGAAATTGTACGCTGACGCCGGTTGTCTGCCGCCGCCTCTTTAAAGGCGGCGGCGTACAACCGTCGTACAACCGTCTGACGACGGAAATTGTTCGCGTACAACCTTCCGTACAACCACTCGTACAACCTTCCAAACAATTTCATTTCATATCCGTCAAGGCGAAACGTTCCGCGCCCTTTCCCGTGCGAATGTCTTTCACGAAAGAACTTTTGGCACCTAGGCGTTGCAACGACCGCTCAACTCGTGCTTGCCCGAATTGGGTTCTGTTGCGTAGCTGAGCAATCGACATTGGGGCTTCGGAGAGCGCCAGTCGTATTGCCTGGTCGGTCTCTTGATCCCGTTTCCATTGTTGGCCTTGTCGTGCATTGCCGATCTTCGCCTCGCAGTCCACTCTCTCCCACCGTGGGTACTGCCACCTGATCGAAATGTCATCAGGCGGTGGGAACGATCGACAGACGGCTTGCAGCACCGCCAGCCCTTCTTCTCGATGTGGACGGATCGCAACGTGCGTATCTGTTGCTCGTGAGATCGAACCGGCACCGCTTCCTAGGTCGGTGACTTGCTTGGCGGATTGGTCGCCCTTCGACGAATGATGAACGATCACGACACCAGCATCGAGACTCGTCGCAATCGAGTCGATCGTGTTGTACACACCCATCATCTGAGCATTGTCATTCTCGCTTACACCCTGGGGAAGGAAGCGGTACAACGCATCGATCACAACGAGGTCATACTCGACGCGATCGAGTTTACCGATCAAATCACTAACCCCATGGATATCGAGCATTTGCCCCCGAAGGGCCAAGATGTCGATCGGTATCTCGGTGTTCGCTTCGGTCTCCAGTGCAATCGCTCGCAGCCTTTGGGCCAATTCACTCGTGTGCAGCTCGGCGTCAACGACTAGCACTCTACCCGGCGAACAAGGGAACCCCAGCCATTCACATCCCTTCGCGACGGATCGCGCTAGACCGTGAACCAACCAGCTCTTGCCGATCTTCGGTGCCGCGATGACGTTCATCGTCTCGCCGCGTCGCAGAAGACCATGCACAAGTGGCGTTCGTTGTTTAGCAGCGTGTTGATTTTC
>NZ_JAMQBK010000012.1 GCF_023701485.1 Aporhodopirellula aestuarii | reverse complement strand
GCGACGACTGCAGTCTGATCGCTACTCAAGCGAACCCCATCAAGCATCAGCACACACCAGCTCTGGGCCCCCAAGTCCTTGCCTCGCAATTCTTCGATGAACTTGTGGCCCACCTCTTTCCACAATCGCGAGACATTCGACCGGCTGACTCCCGGGGAATTCGGCTTGATGTCCTCAATCGATCGGCTGCTGACGCCGGACACGATCGCCTGGATGATTTGCGTCTGCAACTGACTGGGATCCTTCGCCACTCGATAAGTGGCCAGTTCGACTTCGTGACTGGCCCCGTCATCGCCCCTGCGCCGTACACGAGGCCGAACGACTTCTTCCCGTTCGCCCTCGTAAAGAAGGCGTCCGGGACTGGTTCCGGCTCGATAGTGATCACCCTCGCGCGGTGCGTGCTTGGGGCCACAGAGCTGTGTGACTTCAGCAGCGATCACTTCACTGACCATCTCGCGGACGTGGCCACGGATGNNTCTGACGCTGAAACTTGCCCAAGAGATTGCAAAAGACTAACTTCATTCATGATGGTCTCCCCGTCGGTTGCACCCGACGAAAATTGGAAAATTGCGAAGGGCAGATCCTGCCCTCCGGGAGACCATCTCTCAACTTTCAACAATTATTGGGACGCTTCCGCGAAGCCAGCCGCGATCAGCGGGCAATTTTTTTGACGCCCATTGACCCTATAGCCACACCTCTTCATCACGGCTATTCGGATTCGCATCATTCGAGCTGGCTACTCGAGATTCTCGACCGCACCCCGTCTCGATATCAACACGACCGAGCGGAGCGAACGGAAGGAATGCCCAATTTCCAACTGGGAATGCACCGTCTCCTGCATTGGATTGCCGTATTGCTGCGCCACATGAGAGTTTCTCTGTACCAATGAAACTTCGCCATGAAGTTGCCGATCCGCTTAAGCACAAGCCTCTCCTGCTGCTCATCACTCCTGTTGCTCATCGGGGACCAGGCGACCGACGAATCAAGTCGATTTTTGTGGACGAGCTAGCCTCCGCTTAGCCGCCGGGACCACCCCTGGAAGCACAGGACGTTCGCTAACAGCAACCATCGCTGCCCTCCAGCGGAGTCAAACACCATCCACCCCGCAGCACCGCTCATTTCTCGCGTCACCACCACCCGCGAAACGCTCAATCTGAAGCCCAGGTCACACAAAAAACCGCTTAAACCGCTAGAACGAATGAAAGTTTCGCAGATATAGACTTTTCGCAATAAATAAATCGAATCTTTGTTTAGATAAGCCAATCCGCCTCCATAAAAGGCCAGGCAACGGCCTAGGAACGTCCGTTAAGGGACGCACGCAAGCTTTTTAGCTATTTTTGGAGAACGAAAGATAATGGTCCAAAGACAAAGAAGATTGGGGTTCACGCTTGTAGAACTCCTCGTCGTTATCGCCATCATTGGCGTATTAGTGGGGCTTCTGCTCCCGGCCGTACAGGCGGCTCGCGAAGCAGCTCGACGGATGAGTTGCAGCAACAATTTCAAGCAAATCGGCTTGGCAGTACACAATTACCACTCCTCTTACAACCAAATCCCAACTTATTGCGCAGGGACGTTTGAGAACGGTGGGGACCCCAGGACCCCACCGACCGCGAACAATCTTTTTAACCTGAGCCACATCCCTGCGATCATGCCTTTTATGGAGCAGCAGGCGCTTTGGGAACAAATTTCCAACCCTTATGACACTGGAAATTCTGGCAATCCCAGTGAGATTATCCAGCCGTTTGGGCCCTACCCTGACTTGACCCTCGCGCATCACGCCGCCTTCGGTGGCTATGAACCTTTCCTGACCAACATTCCGACGTTGCGATGCCCGAGTGATCCAGGAGTCGGCCTTCCCGCCCAGGGACGCACGAATTACGGCGCGTCATTGGGTGACTCGTTTCTGCGGGCGGACGGTAGCGGGCTGAATCGCAGCGGTGAGGTTCCGTTCTCCGGCGGTCGATCCAGAGAATCTTGGACCCGGCAACAGGAAGGCGCTGGGCGTGGCTTCTTCAACGCTCGCTTTACAGGGCGGGCTTTCCGTGACATCACAGACGGTTTGGCCAACACGATTTGCATGGCTGAGATCATCACGGACCTTGGCGACAACGACAAACGTTCGACACCCGCTGGTGACTCTGCCGGTCCCGGATCTCGACGTTCTGGTGCGAACCTGCTCGGTGGCAATCACAACAAGTGCAAAGCTCTGATCGATCCCGAGCGTCCCCAGTTCTATGACTTCGGGCTTTCAAGTGGCTCGATCGGACGAGTCGGCGGAGCCGAGCACGGGCGTGGCTACAAATGGGCCGCGGGTATCTGTCTCTACACGGGCGTGATCGAAATGTTCCCACCCAACAGTGAGCTTTGCATTTCCAGAGACGCTCTTGGTGCCGGCCTTTTGCCCGCGGCAAGCCGTCACCAAGGTGGCTGCCACGTCCTGATGGCTGATGGAGCCGTGAAGTTTATCACCGACTCAATCGACACGGGTAACTCGCAAGACCCCAACGCTCGGGTTGTTGGAAATGGCGTGGACATTGGATCCGAAAGCCCCTTTGGTTTGTGGGGTGCCTTGGGTTCCTGCAAAGGCGCTGAAGTCATTGAAGAAGAGTTTTAGGTCAGGCAAGGCCTGGTCGTGGCAGACGCTCTCTCGTGCTTGAACGAGAGAGCTTTTGCGGGGCACTTTCACGGTGCCCTTCGCAATACGTTTCAGTCAATTTTACCCCCCCTTCTTAAGAGTGTTAAACGAATATGATGCGTTTTATTATGTTTTCCGCCGTGCTATGCGTCGCTAGCCTCGCAGTCTCAGGATGTGGCGGTAGCGGAGCAAGTGCACCGTCTGGGGACGAAATCTCAAACTTTGTTGCGGACAATCCAGAGATGATGGAAGAGACCAAGCGGTATCAGGCTGATCCCATGGATGACTCATTCGAGGAATAGCAAGTCAGATCGGGGAGACGATCGCTCGTACTGAGTCGACGACCGATTTCGGATTCGAGTGTCGTGCACGCTCGCTCTGACTTCACACGTTCGAGAAACATTTTCTATTTGGTAATCCCGAATGATGTTTCAAATGGCCGGAACCTAATACCGGTTCCGTTTTTTCCTTTTTAAATTTTCGAAGGTAATTTGATGAAAGCTTCTAGAACGAAGTACGGTTTCACATTGGTGGAACTGTTGGTTGTGATCGCCATTATTGGCGTATTGGTAGGGCTGCTCCTGCCGGCGGTTCAAGCAGCCCGAGAGGCGGCTCGCCGGATGAGTTGCAGCAACAATTTTAAACAAATCGGCTTGGCAATTCACAATTACCATTCCGCTTACAAACGGCTTCCCACCCACGGTGGCGGCACCATGGGAACCACCGAAACGTCTCCCATTAATTACGTGGACCGCTACCAGAGCGTCAGCGCTAGCAACGGAACGGCTCATAACAATTCGCAACTGAGCATGCTGGTTGGCATTACGCCGTTCATCGAGCAGCAAGCGATTTGGGAACAAATCTCCAACCCGAATAATGAGGGTGGAACTTGGCCTGCGATGGGACCGACTCCCGACACCCCAGCTTACGAACCGTGGGCCACAACGATTCCCGCGTTTCGTTGCCCGAGTGACCCCGGCAAGTCGCTTCCCGGACGCGGAACGACGAACTTCGCGTTAGGAAGAACCAACTACGCAGCGTGTTTGGGCGATTCGACTTGGATGTGTTCGATGTATGCTCATGCGGATATCACCGGCGGAACTGCCAGCGAAGCGGCGCAGCACAACCGAGCCGCGCAACGAGGCTTCTTCAAAATGTTCAACAACAAAGGCCGATTCCGCGATTGCCTCGATGGCCTCTCAAACACCATTGCGATGGGTGAGATCATCACCTATCTGCGAGACAAGGATATTCGCGGTAGCATCCGGCGAAGCGGTGGCGGCAATGACGACTCGATCGCGAGCCTTCGTGATAATCCGGAACTGTGCCGCGGAAAGATCAATCCCAACAAGCCGCAGTTCTGGAGCGCAAACCCAGACCGCGACACAAGATCGCGTGGTTTCCGCTGGGCCGACGTCAGCGTGATGTTTAGCGGGGCTCACACGATTCTGCCACCGAACAAAGAGCTGTGTGGTCGTCAGAATTTTGATGACTTGGTCGCCCTGGGCACCATGTCCAGCCAGCACCAAGGCGGCTGTCACGTCCTGATGGGAGATGGTGCTGTCAAGTTCATCACCGATTCCATCGAAGCTGGTAATTCACAAGCTGGCAACGTATGGCTTAACGGCACTGGTGCTCAAGCTCCGGGATCGAAGAGTCCCTACGGACTTTGGGGAGCTCTTGGAACCGCCGCCAGCAAGGAAACCATTGAGGAAGAGTTTTAGTATTTGACGATCCGTTGGATCAATCATCGCAGGACGTCACCACGTCCTGCGGTGTTTTTTTGTTCGCCTAATTGGATAGTGGATTAGAATGAAGAACTTGTTGATGTTATTGCTGGTGTTCGTGGGTTGCTCGTTCATGAGCGGTTGCGGGGGTGACGAGCCCACCGTGGCTACCGAAAATTTGACCGAAGCCGACCTCGAAGCCTATGAAGCAGAAAATCGAAGGCTGGAAGAAGAAACCGCGTCAGGTGGTTAGCCCACTAGCATTCGGTACGATGCTTCCATTTGTCGTGCCAGCCTAATCGCTGGCAATGTCAACCTTGGTCCATGCGGCCAGCAAAGAACATTTCGGGTGATCTTGTTCGTCGGCCTGCTTGGGTTGGAGCACACAGCCCAATGATGGTTGACCGCCTCAACTTTGAGGTGGTGCATGGCCTGACATGTGGCTCTTTTGAGTCGAGCAACTCGAAGATTCTCGGTGATCGCAAATGGGACCTCAGATCTCCACTATCCAGCATGGATTAGTGTGAAGATTCCACAATGAGCCGTCCGATGTCACGCGATCAGTTCGGCTGGGTCAAAGACTGTGAATTGACTTCCTGGTCCTTGAGCAAGTGGCCACCCGAATGCCAGTAACGCACACGGCGTGAACGCATGGAGCGTCGATTTGATTACTGCGGAACTTCAATAGTAGCGGAATGGCGCAAGCCGTCCGGTAACGCGGGACCTAACGGCGTGCAGGCTGCTGTTTTAATGAGCCGACGGCGCTAGCCGCGGGCCTAGCGGTGAGGACAAATTCATTGGAGGCCCGCAGCTAGCGCTGTCGGCTCACTAAACTTTTCGAAACAACAAGATCAACAGCCCACGAGCCCTCCGGTAAAGCGACCGGGCGACTCACACCGCTTAGACCCGGACATATTTCCAAACGCTTTCATAACTCATCGAGTGGTGTGGGCTCAAGGACCGAACACATCGCGACTTGTGACTCGCGTAGATGGTCGCCAAATTCAGTTCGCACATGAACGCAGCATCCATATCACTGCACCACAACATTGCGGCAGCGAAGTTGCTCAGCCGAAACTCCAACTGAATAACATAACATTCTTGCAGGCGTCCTCTCGCTGCACCATATCTTCCTCGCAGCGTACTTTTGTGGTAGTGCTGATCGATAGGATGAGTACATCCAAATGGGAAAGCTCATGAGCGAATCGGAGAACCATTACGATGCACCTGAGCCCCGTAAGCGTGATGAGCCAATTGGGTCATCGAAACTACGCCTACGGATCCGAGTCATCGTCGTGGCACTCGTCGCGGTGTTGATGCTGAATCTGATTGCGGCATCGAGCGTCAAAATGGCAACGGATCCGATTGAAACCCATAAGTTTTCAAAGCCTAACGCTCAATCACTGTCTTACAGATTTGGTCGACTGACCGCCTGGTGGACTCCGATCTCGGACCATCCCCCAAGCACGATCACAGCAATCAATACATCGGTCGAAAAGAGCAACATCCATCCAGACGATTACTCGGGCCCGGAATCTTGCAGCGAATGCCACGCTCAGAACTATGCATCCTGGGCAACTCACTCGCACCGGTTCATGAACGCTTACGCCAATGAGTCGACAGTCAAAGGCGACTTCTCTGGCAACTCCACGATCAATTATTTTGACGGACTTGGTGAGTTCTATCGGGAAGACGACGAATTTCGAATGAGGCTGACACGTGACAGCATCAAGCGTGTCTACACCATCAATCAAACCATTGGCTCAAGATTCACGCAGTACTATGTGGGAAAGATGATCCAGGGCCCCGAACCGGCGGATCATGATTTCTACAAAACCGATCACGTCCTGCCGTTTGGTTACTGGATGGATGAGCGTCAGTGGGTGCCGATCGTTCACGTCCATCAAATTGGAGATGATGATGCACTGACGCAGAAAGATGAAGATCAATGGCCTTCCGACCGGCGACTCGATCCGTTCTCGAAACCCGGTTTCGTGCCATACAGTGTATGCAATGACTGCCACACGACCTTTCCACTGGCGGATTTGTTTGTAAAAAGTCCCGATGTTCTTGGCATGCACTTCCCTCACAAAGCCCACTTTTCGGTATCCGACTACTTAACTGCGGAGCATCCAGCGGTCCTGGGAACTGAGAGGCGTCCGTCTGACATTCCGCAGAAAGAATTGATGGACATGATCGAAGTCACGAGAAAGTGGGAAGCTCCAGACAAGGCGGTCAACTTGGGAATCAGCTGCGAGGCTTGTCATATGGGCAACAAGGCGCATGTGATGGATAAACGCAACAAGCCGGACTTCTTTGTCAAAAGTCCGCACTTACGATTGGAAGGCTTGGAAGAAAAGGACTTTGGCCGCACGCATCTCAATGTCAATTACATGTGCGGTCGCTGCCATGCCGGGAGCCGCCCGATATACGCCGGCGGGATGGCCACTTGGAACTCCACCGAATACACCGATGCAACCCGAGGAAGCTGTTATTCCGAATTGAAATGCATCGATTGCCATGATCCACACACTGGCATCGGGAAAAAGTGGAAACCGACTCCGACGCAAGATGACCAGTCATGCATCCGTTGTCACGAGCAGTTCACAGACCCCGATGCTGTTCAGGCACATACGCATCACAAACTGGATTCCGGCGGGTCACGCTGCATGAATTGTCATATGCCGCGGATCAACGAAGGGATGCAGGATGTTGTACGCACACACACCATTTTCTCACCGACCAACAGCGCCATGATCGAGAAAAATCATCCCAACGCGTGCAACATGTGTCACACCGAACAGCCGATCGACTGGACACTAACTCATCTCGAAGAATGGTATGGGAAAACCTTCTCAGCAGAGAAGCTTTCCAAGTCGTATCCTGATCGCGATAGTCCCGTTGCGAAAGGTTGGCTCGCGAGCCGAAAATCGTCGGTTCGCTTGATCGGAGCAGACACACTGTTTCGGACAAAATCGCTCTGGGCAATCGACGAACTGGTTGATGCATTGGATGACCCCTTTTTGATCAATCGTCAGTTTGTCGGGCGAGGGCTGGAACAAATGCTGAACATCAACCTTGAGGACGTTGGATACCAATTCTATATGACCGCCGATGAACGACGTGAAGCTCTCGAGAAGTTGCGTGACGAAATCCAGGCACAGAAGTTGATGGAAGAGACTCCCGTCGCGCCAGCGGAAACCGACGCTGGCTCTGAATAAGCAGGTCTGCAGGAATCATCTGGCGAAACTGCCGCGAACTGTAGGCCGGACCGAGGCTTTGCGAGTTCCGGCNNATTGTCGTTATACCGAATCACTTCTACGTATCTGCTTAAGAGTGAATTCGCGGACGTCCGGCCGGTTTCAATGTATCCTGGTCGGACTGCACTGTTTGGCGAACACGCCCCGCAGCTCCGAAACGTTAAATCATACTTTACACCCCGCCAATTTTTGCTCGAGATAGATGACGTGTTCACCAGTGAATGGGCAGTGAGGCCAGAGTCGCCTCAGGGCAACCACCTATCTCGCAACACTGGTTATCGTCCATAATCCTCATGTTCTCCTTGGACGTACTATCATCTCACGTCGTAACCGATTGAGTTGTGATTGACGTACTCCCGTAACTCGAACAGCAACAGTAGGAGCCCTGGGATGAACAATCACATCTCTCCGCAAAAATCAAATTCGATGACGGATGGTCTATTCCATCCGGTCGGTAGAAATCAATTCGCATTTGCCATCAATCCATTTGCCATGAAAATCCTATTCGTCATCCTGTTTGCCGTTGGATCGGCGGGTGCTTGTTCTGCGGACGAAGGCGCGCCGTCTTCACAGGCGAACGAAGCGTTCGTTCACCCCGGTTTGCTTCACAGCCGAGCCGAGTTGGAATTCATTCGACAGAAAATCGATTCCGGCCAGGAACCTTGGGCCGGGGCATGGGAAGAATTAAAAACACCCAAACCGCCGCGATCCAGATCGAGATCAAATTCAGAATCGCGATCGAGGTCGAGAAGACGGTCTTACTCTGGTAGAAGTTCACGTCCTTTCGTGAACGTGTCATCGCTCGATTATAAGCCGACCCCTCTTGCCAACGTGGTACGCGGAGCGAGCAATGACCCTAACATCGGCAGTTCCGATTTTTCGAGCGACTCGATCGCAGCCTACTCACACGCGCTGCAGTGGTTCATGACGGGAGAGGTGGCCCATGCGGAAAAATCGATCGAGATATTGAACGCGTGGTCCTCAACCCTCAAAACGGTCTCGGGACACGACGCGAGACTCCTGATCGGCATGGCCGGCTTGGGCTATTGCAACGCCGCTGAACTTCTTCGCCACACCAACGCGGGATGGAAACCTGACGACCAAGAAGAATTCGCACGTATGCTTCGCGACATCTTTTATCCCGTGATTCAAGATTTCTATCCGTCCGCCAACGGAAACTGGGACGCGTCGATGATTCAAACGATGATAGCGATGGGTGTCTATTTGGACGACCGCGAAATGTTTGACCGCGCGGTGAACTATTTCTTGCATGGCGAAGGCAACGGCGCGATCGAAAACTACTTCAACGAATTTGGTGAATGTCAAGAAAGCGGCCGCGATCAAGCACACACTCAGATGGGAATGGGTTTTCTCGCGTGCGCATGCGAGATCGCTTGGAAGCAAGGCGTGGACCTTTATAGCGCGGCCGACAATCGCCTCGCGTTGGGGTTTGAATACACGGCGAAATACAATCTCGGTAACGATGTGCCCTACGAACCCTACACGAGCTTTGAGAACCGATACCACTATCCGGAAATTTCGACCATTTCGCGTGGACGGTTTGCCCCCATCTACGAACGAATCGTTCATCACTACCGCGACAGAATGGGTCTGGAAATGCCATACTGTTTTCAGGTCGCCAAAGAACGCCGCCCGGAAGGCTTTTCAACGACACACATCCCTTGGGGCACTCTGATGTTTTACGGTTTGCCTCCGGGCTTGAACCCGATCGAGATCAAACGTTAGAGCAAGCCGGTTCAGCCCACGTGACACTCGGTAACCAAAATAGAACTCACAAAGATGAATATGACTCAAATCGATAGAAGCCTCGTCGTTCCGTGGTTGCTTCTCTGCGTGCTCACTCTCGGGTACGCAAACCAAGGTACGGGAGACGAATTCTATGTTTCGACGACCGGAAACGATGCCCACCCAGGATCAATTACTGAACCCTTTTTGACATTGGAACACGCTCAAACGGAAGCACGCCGAGCAATTTCTGGCGCGACCGATGGCGTCACCGTTTGGATTCGTGGCGGAACCTACTACCTGGCAGACCCGCTCGTATTTGGACCGGATGATTCGGGCACGGAGGAAACACCGGTCACCTACGCAGGCTATGCCGATGAAACCGTGGTCCTGAGTGGCGCCAAGAAACTCACCCCTGAGTGGACACTTCATTCCGATACGATCCAGGTTGCGACCGTCGGTCCAGACCTGCGGTTCGATGCTTTGTTCGTCAACGAGATTCAGCAGACAATGTCTCGCTATCCGAATTTTGATCCAGACACCATCGTTCTGAATGGATATGCCAAAGACGCGTTGAGTCCGGAACGTGTCGCCACCTGGACGAACCCCACAACGGGACTCGTCCGCGGGCTCCACCACGGTCGATGGGGCGGACAATCGTTCGAGATCACAGGCCTGAAATCGGACGGCAACCCGATTCTGGATTGGGTCGGCGACAACAATCGTGGCAGCCGCCTTCACGCGGAATATCGAATGGTCGAAAACATCTTTGAAGAACTCGACGCCCCCGGCGAATGGTTCTACGACCAGCCAAACGGAAAACTGTATTTTTATCCACCGCCGAACACCAATC
Source organism: Aporhodopirellula aestuarii (assembly GCF_023701485.1). Lineage (GTDB taxonomy): Bacteria > Planctomycetota > Planctomycetia > Pirellulales > Pirellulaceae > Rhodopirellula > Rhodopirellula aestuarii. The sequence goes on along the minus strand of NZ_JAMQBK010000012.1, from coordinate 131,201 downwards.
TTGCCAATGCACTAATCGAGGTTGCAACGAATGAAGAACTGATCCGGATCGTCGGAACCAACGACCGAAAGGCTGGCCACTTAACATTTGACAACCTCACCTTCGCTCATACTCATCGAACGTTGTTCACGCGTCCGTATGAGCCACTCTTGCGAAGCGATTGGTGTGTCGCGCGTGCCGGTGCGGTGTTTCTGCAAAACGCTGAAAACGTCACGGTCTCGAATTCGATCTTTGATCGCGTTGGCGGCAATGGCGTATTCGCCAGCGGACATAATCGCAACCACGTCATCACGCAAAACGAATTCATCGACAACGGCGCAACCTGCGTCAGTTTCGTGGGACTCCCCGACGCCGTTCGTGACCCAGGTTTTTGGGAAGACTTCCCAACGACGATCCGGGACAGCACACCTGGCCCCAAGACGGATGACTATCCCAAGGATTGCGTCGTCAGTTTCAATCACATGGTGAACAACGGTCGATTCGAAAAGCAAACTTGCGGCGTGAATATCTCGATGGCTGAAGGTATCACCGTCAGTCACAACACCGTCCACGGAAGCCCGCGTGCCGGCATCAATATTTGTGACGGCACATGGGGTGGGCACCTGATTGAGTTCAACGACATTTTCGATTGCGTACGCGAAACGAGCGACCATGGCCCCTTCAATTCATGGGGTCGAGATCGCTTCTATGCGTTGGGCGGTTACAACCACAACGGAGGAGGCGGATCCGAAAAACGTCCGTATGCCTTCCTCGACGCGTGGAAAACCACCGTGATCCGCAATAATCGAGTCCACTACGACGAGCCGACGTCATACGGCATCGACCTCGATGACGGGTCCAGCAATTACGAAATCTACAACAACTTGTTGCTAAACACGGAAATCAAACTGCGTGAAGGTTTTAACAGGAAGGTCTACAACAACATCACCATCAACAAACAATGTGAATTCCACGTTTGGTACGATCACTGCGGAGATTCCTTCGTTCGCAACATCGTCGTCAATCGCACTGCCTACAACACCAAATATCTGAAATCCGGTCGCGCAAAGCGACTCGATGCAACCATCGATTACAACGTGTTTTATAACGGCGGAGACGAAGTCGTTCTTGGCGACAGTGGCTGGGATTCTGCGAACTGGGACACACATTCGGTGATCGCCGATCCGCTGTTTGTGAATCCCGAAACGCTGGACTATTCGGTGCGTGAGGGTTCTCCCGCACTCGAATTAGGATTCGCGAACTTCCCGATGGACCAGTTCGGAAAACCGGGAGCCCCCGAACCGAATCCGATCTCCTTTGTGAACGAGGCACGCGTCGACTCCGACAGCCGTCCATTGATGGGGGCGCGTGTTGCCAGCATCAACGACATGTCGATTCAATCGGTGTTGGGAGCCCCCGACCAAAAGGGGATCTACTTCGAATCGGTTCCTGCCGACAGCTACGCCGCTTCTCAGGGCTTCAAGAAATTCGATGCGATTCTTGCGGTGAACGATACCCCCGTGACGACAATGCAGAGCTTTTGGGATGTCTACGACTCCTTGGCTGCCGGATCGAACGTGTCAATCACGTTGTTACGCAACCAGCACGAAGAGACGCATCAGTTTGTCAAAATCCGTGAACGTAAACGCTCTGAGTAAGGTGTGCTGATCACGTGGGGAGTGCCTGAAACCTCGGCGTCGCTCCGTGGGATCATGACATGCTTCTGACGCCACATTTGGGCCTGAACACGAACGGATCGGCAAATGTCGCGCATAGCCGGTTAGCGTCACGATTCACTTAGCTCGGTCTCTCGGGACATCGAATGTTTGAGTGCTACTTGTAGCGGAGCGGCGCGAACTGCAGGTAATTCTCGAACGTTTTACTCACCGCAACCGGGCGGCTTGCGCCGCACCGCTAAGAAAGTGGATGGCCATGGGCTGAAGCCGTCAGTTAACTCAGAATCCCAGGTTTGCATAGACGAAGTGCCAAAGGTGGCACCGTCCAACGAGCTGAATTAATCAGCGATTTTGGAAAATCGCAAGATGTCATTTCCGTTGCCATCGGTGAGATACAGCAAACCATTTTCACCCATTCGAAAACCGGTAACTTGAGAGAACGCTTCGGTAAAGCGTGACTCTTGATCCATCATCGCGGGTGGGCCAGCACGTCGCGTGGCAATCAATGGGCCAAAGCTGATCGCGTTACCGTCAATAATTGCCTGCCCACGGTAACGGTTGACCGAGGTGCTGCCGCTAACGGATCCGTCTGGACCGATTTCCAAAGTGGATTGAGCGCGATCAAGCACACCTCTGCGGCCAATGTCTTCAGCAAGCCATCTCCCAAAGAGACGACGTGACTCTTCGGCCGCCTGCAACGATTCATGATTTGACCAAACCTCACTCCAGTCTCGTTTGATGTCGACCACCGTCCACCCACGCGTTGACGCCATCTCGAGGGCGGTCGTCAACTTCCCTGATGCCGGCGTGCTCTCGTCATAGGCGTACTCGCGTTCCGCGTCGGTGTGATGGACGATTAATCCAAAACTGTTGAGTGGGTTCCCAATGGTGGTGTATTCCAGCATGGCTTGATCGCCATCGCTGTTACCGAAACAGGCGATGGGTCGACGCCCGATGAATTGGTGAATACCGACTGGTTTCCCTTCTTCATCATCAACGAGCAGGTGATCGGGAGTTTTGATGAGAACGGGTTTCCCTTCTCGCAAGGCATACTTCACTTGCCCGATTGATCCCACCACGTTCTGCGGTGGAATCCCAAAGATTCGCTCCACCCAAACTCGAGTGAAGTCAGCCTCACCTGACGAGACGATGAAGCATTCAAATTGGTGGGATCGCAAATAGCCGAGCAATTCTTGCATCGGCTGATAGGTCAACTCCAAGTAAGGGCGTTTGAAGCGTGGGTGCGAGGCTGAATCCGCCCATCGGTTGACACAGCGATCGAACTCGTCGGTCGTCAATCCCGTATGGGTTAACGCAAGTATTCTCAACAGTCCATTGTGATGCTTTCCGTCGAGTAACTTTCCGATTTCGCCATCAAGTGCCGCTTGCACCATCGGGTCCACCGCGAGCGCAGGCTCTCGAACCGCACGCCGCTTGATCTCATCGATCACGAAGGCCGCCTGAAACGGAACCGGTGCCTCGCACCACAACGTCCCGTCACCATCGAAGACGGCGATCCGCTGACTCGGCGGCACAAAGGTGGGCGAACCTTCGCTCGATACTTGGACGACGAATTCAAAAATAGCTCGTTTCGCCGGTCCCGCATTCCATGACGGCAATGGATCGGAGGCAACCGTTGACGACGAACCGGCCACTCCTGCGACCAATATCAAATGTAGAACGAGTAAGGTCATGAAACGATTTTTCATATTCAGACTCCAACCTAGGTTGCGTGGGGATGCTCGCGACCGCTCGAGCGAAAAGGGCTTCTTCAGCGTTCGTCTGGCAAAGAACCTGGTTTATGCCGTCCACTCGATACTTCGTGTAAAACCCAAGGATAGGCCGCAGAGGTCATGAAAGAATTGGTTTAGGGCTGCCTCGCCTCACTCATCGACGACAACAATCTCTCATTGCGGATCACCAACCGCTATGGCATTTCGTTCGCGAATCGAGCATTCGTGCGTTCCAACTCGGCGACCGATTTGGCGCGTAAATCGTGCAACAATTCAAGATGCTCGGGATCGGTTGCTAGGTTACGCAATTCCTCCGGATCGGATTCGAGATCGTAGATCTCTTCCGGTTCACCAGCGACCAACGTGCGAATGTACTTGTATCGTCCGTCTCGGAGTAATACGTACCAAGGAATGCCGCCGACTTCATACATCGGTCCATCCGTTGGGATCGGGTAGGTGTCGTCTCCGTATTTGCGTCCCGTATGAGTCATCAACATGGGAAGATCCCAGTCATTCGTTTCCGGGTCCCGAATCAGAGGCCGGATATCTCGTCCATCGGTCTGCCAAGGCAGCGTCACTTCCGCGACGTTGCAGAACCAACGCACCAGGTCTGGCGCATTGACCGGATGTTGACAAACTTTGCCCTCAACCAGAACGCCAGGATGCGAGACAATCAACGGTGATGCGATCGCAGCGTCGTAGGCGGCAACTTTCTGGTTGAGTCCGTGTTCACCCAAACTGAATCCTTGATCCGCCGTGAACACGACCAGGGTGTTTTCGAATTGCCCTGACTCTCGGAGGGCCGCCATCAAACGCCCCACACCTTCATCGATCGCCATGGCGCATTCATTAGTTTGTTGCACCCAGTCGTCCAACGATTGACCGGCCGTGTTGGTGTTAAAATTCGTCGCGTCCGCCTTCTTTTTTCGCCGGCGAATCTCCCCATTCTGATCACGGCCCCAAGCCGCCACTTTTGGCAAATAGGAGGGCTTATCGGGCCACGGTCCAGTAATATCGGCAGGCACATCCGCTCTATTACCGGCAAGTTTTCCTTCGTGTCGATCTGCCGGGGTGGTGGGACCGTGCACGGCTCCGTAACACAGCCACAAATACCACGGCTTTTCCACATCGCGGTCTTTGCCTTTGATGTATTCAAGGGCCCATTTCGTGTAGTTATCCGTTGAGTACCCCGGCACGGTACGTTCAACACCGTTGAAACTGATGATTTGATCGTAGAAATAATTCCCCGCGTTGTCGGGGTGCGCCGGTCGATTCCAAACGATTTGGTGCTCCCAATCACGTCCATGGCCGGTATCAATTCCCGTGTGCCATTTGCCGATCTGTGCCGTGTGATAGCCTTGTTCCCGAAACACCGCTGGCCAGAAACGACATTTTTGCGGATCATACGCGCTGCCTGGATATTCCCCCTCCATCCGCATCGTCTGCACGCCATGCTGCAAATGCCCGGTAAGGAAACTGGCGCGGGATGGCATGCACCAGGCGCCAAAATAACCGCGTTGAAATCGAATCCCCCGACGGGCCAAAACATCAATGTGAGGCGTGTTTACCCAATCAGGCGACTCGGGATAGCACGATAGTGTTTTATAGTTCTGGTCATCGGTGTAGATGAACAGGATATTTGGCCGATCAGCGGCAACGGACCTCGCTCCGGCCAAAACCAAGAACAACAGAACCGCTCTGTAAGTTTTTGCGTGCATCATTGTCAGGGGAGTGAGGGGAAAATTCACGATCGCATCGTCCGGCCTGGATACTCGAACGCCCGCGTTGTCAGTCGATTCAAAAGGTAGAACAAATCAAAACGTGAATGGCCTGTCTATCGCACCGCCATGCGATAGTTGCGAACGGCGAGGCTTCCGTGCGCGAATGTGAGGGTGATCGCCGATTTATCACGAGCCAACGCAGGATGGTCCAGGCTGGTTTGGAAATCACCAATCGAAAGCTTAGCGTGTTCGCCTTCGATGTCCAAATTCAGCCGAACCCATTGGTCTTGAATCGCAGGCAAATCAGGAAGCCCCTTCGGCTTGATCGTGTCGCCCTTGTTTTGCTTAGACGATTTGGTTTCCCACGCAATTAACCTCGTCGGAACGCGCGACGCTCCCGCTTGGCACGCATCGGTCTCGTCCGCCAATGTGACTCGAAAGACGTGTCCGTCACCATTGAGCGTGAAGACAACTCGCTGGCAATCGGTCGCTTTCATTTCGAATTCGATCTGACCTTCTTTGAACGTCACCGGCCAACTCAACATCGGACCGTGGTTTTTGTGCTTGGCATACAGTTCAGGATCACAAACCGCCGTTGCGACGTTGTCGCGATAGGTCCACTGACCACGAGCGTAATTCTCGTCACGCCCGTCGAGATGCGAGGACGAAAAGTTGTCGGTAAAGACTTCTTTTTTGGCTGCATCTCCGTGGTCTCCCAATGAGGGCGTGACCAGGATCGCCGACAAAGCAACCATCAAAATCTTTCTGTTAAACACGGCCATACATCTCCTAATTTGAATACGATCTGTTTGCGTGGATGTGAGTCAGTATTTTCCGTTCGTCCCGAACATTTCTTTCTTGGACGGTCGAGGTCGAACGCGGACGCGATGGTCGGGCTCGCCGGTGAGACGGTCAAACTCATCCGGAGTGCGTTTGCTCGGGATGTAGTCAGCGGTCCTTGACGTCCAATCGTCCAAAGCCGCCTGCAGACGATTCCTGACCGACGCATACGCGGGATCGCTGATTCGGTTGTTCAGTTCGCCGGGGTCCCGACGCAGATCGAATAATTCCCATTGCGGACGAGGCGAACGGAAACACGCTTGTTGATCTTCCGTCAGATTTCCGCTTTCTTGCAGCTTCAACATCGCCTGCCAACTCAATCCACGCCCCGCATCTGCCGACGGTGTCGATGGCAAGTCAACGTAGTCGTTTCGAATCAATTTAAACCGGCCATCGACGACGCAGCGAGCGTGATCTTCATAGTCGTGCCAGTGATCTTCGCCGAACGCAAACGCACGATGCCCGAGCGTCGGGTCACGCAGCACCGCCGCGAAACTACGGCCTTCGGATGCGATTGCATCCGCCCGACCACCCGCCAACTGCAAGAACGTGGGCGCAATATCCACGGCGCTCACCAGTGCATCCGTCGTCACACCGGCGGCAATTTGGGCCGGCCAGCGGACGATCCAAGGCGTGCGAATTCCACCATCGTAGAGTGTCGTCTTGTCTCTCGGAAACGGTCGACCGTTATCACTGATGAACAGCACGATCGTGTTTTCAGCAACGCCTTGTTCTTCCAGCTTCGCGATCACTTTTCCCACGTAGACATCGAGCCGTCCGATCTCGTCGTAATAAAGTCTCAAGTCTTCGCGAACATCCGGCGTATCCGGCAAGTGGGGCGGCACAATCACGTCGTCGACGACGTGGGGCGGATCAAGAGATCCTTCGGTGTACTCGCGATGCGGATCGAGAGCCGCCAACCACATGAAGAACGGTTTGTTCGGCTCGCGTTCGTCAATCGCGCGTTCCCAATCTTCACAACCGCTAGGTTGTTCGGCGATCATCTTGGGGGCTTCACCGTCCTCACCCGCAGGAAGCACAAACCCAGCCGTCGAGGCTTCGTAGATTCGGTCAAAGTGATCGCGAATCGCATCGCCCATGTGCCACTTGCCCGCCGCGGCGGTGTAGTAACCGAGCTTTCGCAATTGCTGAGGGAGTGTCTGACTGCCTTCTGGAATAGGCCAATGCAGTTGTTCGGCACCCGTATTGTGAGGGTATTTCCCGGTAATCATGCTCGCCCGTGACGGACTGCATGAATTGGTCGTCAGATACGCATGATGAAACAACAGCCCATCGACGGCTAATCGGTCAATGTTCGGCGTCCGAATCGCAGGATGACCGTAGGCACCGCAGTCGTCCCAGTTCATGTCATCGGCAATCATCAAGACAATGTTCGGCGGACTTGCTGTCTCGGAGGAGCTCTGTCCACAAACCATCGACGTCCCCGCTCCAAAGGCCAGCAAGATCACGATCCGAACAGTCACGACGAGCGAGCGAGAGAAAAACGAATTCATAGCTGGGAAACTGAACTTACTTAAATGTGAAAACGGTAGGCGATTGTTGCCAACGCAAAAAACCGACCGCGCAACAACAAAACATCGCAATACGTCTATGAAGTGTCACCCGATCACGGACGCTTCTGTGATTGAAAGAGTGAGCGAATCGCCGGCAACGCCACCGCGTGACGCACAACCAATTCAAAACCGTCTGCGCCCAAGTCTTCCGAATCATCTAGCAACAACGCCGAATCATCAACGTCGCCTTCTGGATTGACCTCGCCCAGTCCATGCCCAAGACGCGCCAGCGAAGGGCCGTCTCCTAGCATCACGATCGAGACCAACCCGACGAGTTCATGATTCCGATTGAAGATCCCACAGCCGCTACCACCGGGACCGAAATTCAATGACACCTCCATCCACGGAAGCCCATCGATGATCGGATTCCTCTGTAAGTAGCCTCGGTCGTAGGTATAGAAGCGGTTCTCGGTATGGTGAATCATCACAAGATCATCACCAACTTCGGGCGGCGTCGTAGCAACTCCAACAAAAGGAAAATCATTTCCTTCGAGTCGCACGAGCGCCACATCGGACAATCGATTCCCGGCGACGAACTCAGCCACACGATGACACGCCCCTCCGCTCGTCAGTGCCGTCATCCCAGTTTCGAACGCTTCGGCCACGTGGTAATTCGTTAACACGAGTCCATTCGAACTGACGAGAACTCCTCCGCTGGTAAAGAAATCGTCTCCTTCACCTCCCGCGAGAATCACCGTCGCACGCATCAGTTCTTCGACGGAGGCCTGAGGTGCATCCGCGTTTTCCAATCGAAGTCCACAGGTTAACGGAACCTCATTCAAGTCGAACTGTTCGATCGACTCATCACGTTTCACGCACTCCAAATGGCGATGGTAAATGGCCCCTTCCACCATCAGGTCGTCGATCCCATCACGCAGCGATCGCAACACGACATAGTCTTTCCCCGGATCGATCGGCAACTCGGGTTGGCCTAACCCCATTTGCTCCAACAGTTCGCGCAACGCGCCCAGTTCGCTCGCATCGAGCAACTTGTCACCGTCCGCATCGAGGACGCGAAACAGCCTCCTCACGGGCACCTGGATTTCGGGAAAGGCCTCTCGCAGGTGACGTCGAAACGCTTTGTGATCGCAAGTTCCGTCAGGCCCAAACCATTCTGCAAGCTCGCTTTCGTCAACGACCGCCATCGCATCATCCGACTCTTGGCCGAGACAGACGCTGGAGTCGTTGCAGGGGATCGCCAACGCGATCATTCCGTACAAGACGAGATGAGCGATCTGACAGAGCGTTTTACCAATGGACACTACCGAGCCTCTCCCACGTGCGAAACATAACGAAGTTGTTGCATGATACCTCAGCCAAAAGTGAAGTGTTTAGGGAAACGAAACGCGATACAACTCTTTTGCCCGATCGTCAAAAAACGTCACCCCCAACGTGTCGCCGGCGATAACTTGCAGAAAGCCACCACTGGGTTCCGCTGACGTGAACGGTTGACGGACAAGCCCGTGCGGGTCGGATCCAAATTTCGCTCCTGGAGCAACGCCCATGCGTGAGTTCTCATCGTTGAGAGCGCCACATGAAAACTCGTTGATCCCTGACGGATGGATACTGTGGTATTGCCAATGACGATCGCCGCAGATCAGAAATAGGTTCTCCAGTTGAGCATCCTTGACCCATTGGAAAAACGCATCGGCTTCGTGCCGGAACCCCTTCAAGTTTGCGTGGTTGTCGCTCTTGTAGCCGTCATCAGGACCGACCATCGGCGTGGGGCTGATCAGCAATTTCCACTTCGCGTCGCTACCGGCGAGTGTGGACTTCAACCATTCCCGTTGCTCACGGCCCCACATTGTTTTTTCGGGACCGTCGGGTGACCTATTTGCCGAACGGTAATCACGACCTTCGGTCAACCAGATCTGCAAATCACGACTCACCCGGATCGTGCGATAGGTACGCGGCGACGGATCATCTACCGAAACGATCGGCAACTGCTCTTGAAATAACTCGATCCCTGTGGCGGCAGAGGGCTCTTTCTTTGACTGTGGATCCGAGTCGTTGAATCGAAAGTCGTGATCGTCCTTTGACCAATACGCGGGCACGTCGCGGAAGAATTCGATCATCCGGGGAAAGCGAAACTGCTCGTGCCAGCAACGCCGCAACTCCTCCACCGTCTCAGCGACACGGAAAGGGTTGTCGTAGTACACGATGTCACCCGTGCCGACAAAAAACTCCGGCTCCATTTCTTTCATCGACACAAAAGAGGGAAATCCCAACCGCTTGTCCTCATCCGTTGCCGTCAACGGTCCGCTGGCTTTCCCGGCACGACCATGCATGAATTTGATGTAGTTCATGCAACTTCCGATTATGAACTTCACCGGACGTGCCCCCTGCTCACCTGGCAACGTACGAAACGAACACGTGGGGCCTGACTTGAGCTGATCGTTCGTCTCACCAAAGAGGGCGCGGTAGTTGTACTTTGTGTCTGGCGTCAGTCCGGTCACCGACGCGCGGACGATAAAGTCGCGATCCGGCGAGGCGACTTGCAAGGGCGTGCGGACCGCATCGGCGAAATCGTTCCGAAGCGACCATTCGAATGCGGCCACACCAGGAGAGCCGGGTAAATCACCTTTGGAATCGAGCGTCGTGCCAGCGGTCAGTCGGGTTTGCAGCAATACCGACGAGTCACTCACCTCACCGGCCATCGTACCTTGCCCCAGCGTCAGGCGACGACGAGGTGTTTGTGCTTGGGCCTCGGCTACAAAGTCGTTGCCGACGCCTTCAACCGGCGAGAATGAGACCCACCACGGCGACCTACCGGCGTCAACCGAATCGGTCGCTGTCAATTTCCCTTCGTCGTCGATACGGTAACAGTGCAGTCTGCCTGATCGCTGGCCCGACGCAACGAGAAATCGACCATCCGGAGATAAACTGAACGAACGCGCCGTCGCGCCTGTCGGCGCACGATGCATGAGCGTGAGCTTCCCCGATCCTGAATCCACGCTGAACGCGGCGATGCTTCCATGGCCCCGATTAGCAACATAAACGTACTTGCCTGACGGGTGGCCCTCGATATGCGACGTGCTTCCCGGACCCTCGAAATCGTCCGGAACGCTGGAAAGAGTTTGCAGCTCGCTAAGCGTGCCCGACTGCGAATCCAATCGGTACACGCTGACACTTTTCCCCTGTTCGTTGCTTCCGTAAACAAAATTCTCGGTCGGGTGAAACCATAGATGCCGCGGTCCCACGATTCCCGCACGTACCAACTTAGCCGGCTCGTTTGGCGTCAGCTGACCGGTGCGGACATCCATTCGCAGTTGGGTGATGCAGTTGGGACGCGTATGGGCCACAAATACAAACCAGCCGCTGGGGTCGATCGTGATTCCGTGAGCCCGTTCGTCGAGCTGCAGCGTCTGTACGGGATCATCCGACAGACGTCCTTCGCCAACGATCCGGTGCACCGTAACTTGCCCGGTCGAATAGTAGCACGAGATCAAAAAATCACCGGAGGGAGCAATCGCGAAGAAGCTCGGCTTTGCCGGCACGAGGACTCGCTGCAATTGCGTCAGCTCATTCTCTTCGACTCGCAAAACGAGAATGCATTCCGGGTCGCTGCAGCCCACGTAAAGATGTCGACCCGTGAGGTCATAACAAGACGTCCCCGGCTTCGCCGTTAGTGTTTCCTGCGTTTGCAGCTTGAGCTTTCCTTCGTCCGCGATCGTAAACACGTCGAGACGTTGTTCGCCGCTGACCGACACCACCAGGGTTGGATCACCCGCAAACAGGTTGCCACCCCAAATCGAGATCGACACGAATATCACTCCGCAAAGTGCTCGACGTAGTTCTGATGAGAGCAACATTCTAGCGACTCATCCTGGCTGCTTTCTTTTTGGCTTTCTTAGTCTCAACCGAGACGCTGGGACGTTTCATCTTCGACTCAGGATCGCGAAACACCCAAGGCTCCCAAGCCGCACGCGCCTTTTGCCATTCTTCAAGAGTTCGCGTCGGATACCAGGCTGGCCATCCGCTCGCTTCGAAATCGTAATTGGTTTCGTTTGCCACGGTCCATTCATCCACGGTCGCGGTCGGGCAGTGATCGGGGAAGACGCCAACGGCTCGAAACTCGTCGCTGACCCCTTGGTCATCGATCACGTTGGTCCTCCAGTTTTCAAGCTCTGCTAACATCTTCGACTTAACGTCTTGGTACGTCGGGTCGTCGGCGACGTTGTGCACTTCGTGCGGATCCTGGCGGAGGTCAAACAGCTCGACCTGTGGTTTCGTCGGTGCAAAAAAACGATCCTGTTCAGGCGTGAGCTTCCCGGTGAGGTGCAGCACATTCATTTCCGCTAGCACAGGATACGAGCTTTCCTTGTAACGGTTGTACTGGCACCAAGGACGCTCAGGCATGAGATTGAGAATCAGCTTGTAGTCTTTCGAACGAATCGCCCGCATGGCGTCATGAGTCTCGTCCATTTTGTCACGTGCGGCGAAGACGTATTCACGTTTTGCGACTTCATCACCGAGCAAATTGGCACCATGCAGCGGTACAGGCGGCGTGACACCGGCAGCGTCCAAAATGGTCGCACAGATATCGATCGACATTACCATCGAATCGTCGACCTGTCCCGGTTGTACTTTGCCGGGCCACCGCATGATCATCGGGATCCGGATGCCGCCGTCATAGAGAAACTGTTTGCCCCGGATGTGGCATCGTCCGTGATCGCCGATGAAAAAGACGATCGTATTGTCAGCGAGGCCCTCGTCTTCTAATCGTTTGAGAATTGCTCCCACTTCTCGATCAACCAACTGCATCTGTTCAAATCCGTTTGCCCAGTCACGACGCACGAACGGAGTGTCGACATAGTAAGGTGGCAGCTCCACGTCGGCGATATCGATGGGCCGTTCTGGGTCGCGATTCCAAGCCCGGTGTGTTCCACCAAAAGTGATTCGAGCAAAAAACGGCTGCCCCGGCGCCCGTTCACTCCAGTCTCCCCCTTCGAATAACTCCTCTTTCGTGTTTGGAACAAAATTGCAATCCGTCTTCCAGCTCATCAAGGCGGTGAAGTACCCGCCGTCCTTTAATAGGTGCGGTATCGGTTTGATGCCATGCGGTAACGGTTGTTTGTTGTACTCACGGTGTTGGTTGGCACGGATGTAGTTCTGATGAAACCCGGTCATCATCGCTGAACGTGACGTCGAACAGACTGGCGACGTCGTGAAAGCACGTTCGTATCGAATCCCTTCGGACGCCAACTGATCGACGTGCGGCGTGTGCAAACCTTTGGTTCCATAACACGACAAGTCCGCGGACCAGTCCTCGATCGTAATCCATAGAATATTTGGCCGAGCGGTTCCCGGTTCCTCTCCATGGCATGACGTGCTCGTGTCGATCACAAAAATCAATGGAATCAAGCACAAGAGGTTTTGAAAAAGACGTTTCATCATGTTCGTGTGAGTGGGTGGGTTGGTGGGTGGGGAGCGAGAACCTGCGAAAAGGTCCCGTGGTGCATCCTGAAAAGGGAGCAACCATAGAAAATATAGCCACCGCAGAGGCAACATGTGCGTTCTGCGGTGAGCTACTGATAACAAAAGTGAACCGCTGGCTACGGCTCGCGAAAAAGTGGGCTGTCGAGGACGGCTGCAATGGTCTCGACGATCCGGTAATCATGCTCTGCAGATTTCAACAGGATCTTCTCAACCTCAGCGGCATTTTGCGGTTCGGTGCCGTTGGCGTAAATCAACAGTTTTTTGATAAAGCAACGAACAAACTGTTCCTGGTTCGCTTTGCTTTGCATCAACTTCCGAAAGCCGACGATGTCATCGTACGCTTTGCCATTTCGAAACGTCGCAGACGCATCGATCGGCAACTGAATCGGTGGAGCAGTTTTCCTACTCTTGTTGGTGACCTTCGCTTCGCGTTCAGGTTCGGTGACCGACTGCACGTATTGATCACGCCACGCCCCTACGGGATCAAAGTTTTCGAACGCGTAGCCATACGGATCGATGCTTCGATGGCACGATGCGCAGGTTTCTTGGGCTACATGCGCTTTCAAAATTTCTTTAATCGTTTTTGCTTGGCGAACATCCGGTTCCTGAATCTCGACGTCCCCCGGTGGCGGAGCGGGGTGAATCCCCATGAAGTTTTCCATCACGTAGACGGCTCGATGGATTGGCGAGGTTCCCATCGTGTCCGCCGTTAACGTCAGGAACGCGGCCATGCCGAGCAATCCGCCCCGCCGATGATCTGCGAACTCGTATTTCCGCAATTTGGAGTCTTCAGGCACATCGTCGACGCCGTACACCTTCGCGAGGTCCGCGTTGATAAACGAGTAATTCGCCGTCAACATTTCTGGCACCGACATGTTAGTTTCCACGGCATGGCGAAAGAAATGTTTCGCCTCAGCGATCATGTCGGCACTAACGTCTTTGCGATGGTAGTGAGGGTAACGATCGGGATCCGGAGCCATGAAATTGATGCGATCCAGTTGCAACCAAGCATGCGGGAACTCTATTAAAAACTCGTCCGCATGGCCGCTGGTGAAATACCGCGCGACCGAATCACATAACGCATCAAAATCATCCGCCTTACCTGCGGCGATCGAACTGTGAACGCGTTCGCTTGGCAACGTGCTTTCGAAGAAATACGCCAACTTCGTGGCAAACCGTTCCGCGGGTGAACCGTCTTCCGGATTGATTAACAAGAACGAGGGCGAAACAAAGATCGCAACAATGCCCTCCTTCATCGCCTCCAAATCACCGATATCTGGCTGAAGATCATGCACCAATCGAACGATGGGATCGAGTTCACCTTCGCGAACCTTCCGTCGCCATGCTCGCTCGGCGATTGGCGTTAAGATTGCTTCAGCGTCACCCGATATGGGCGACTCACCAACGAGTGAAAATTGACGTTTCGGCGGCCACGTTTGATAAATCGGTCCGTCGATTTCGGCTCCATAAACGCGTGGACGTGGGCCTCGCCAATAATCGACCCAATGGCTCCAGTGCGAAACTGAAAGAACTCGGCCACCACCTCTCTTGGGCTTGATCGACGCGACGACTTTGGCATAAAGGTCGGGATCATGCTCTTTGATGTGATCATGCGCAATCGATTGTTGAAACTTAAAGTTGCCATTGCCTCGGTTCCGCAATCCATCGGTCGGATACGACAGTTCAACCCGAGTGCCTTTGGCGAGCCACTCGGTCAGTTCAATTTCCATCACTTCGTTGTCCGGCAATTCATACGTACGTTTTCGATCGCCGAAGTGAATCGCCAGCGAAATCGGATCGCCGTCGTAAACCCCAGTTTCCGCCGAATCGTAATATCCACGATCGATACCAGTAGCGCGGATTTTGATCCGGTAGTATCCGGTAACAGGAACCTCGCGAAAATTGTCGAAGTACATACGAACACGCATGTCACGAAACTCGAGACTGTCTTCGTTGCGAATCGCCGATTCTTGCCGAGTCGTCCGCTGCCCCAATGAAGACATCCGCAACAAACGAGCGGGAACATCGTAATGCTGCGGCGGCGACTGTTCTCCCGACAGCACAGTCGCGTCGACTACCTTTCGAACCGACTCGACGTATTGTTCGAGGTGATACTCGCTAATGCCGAGCGCGTCACCGTTGGTGTCAAATCCGTCGTGCAGCGTATCACCCAACAGATTCCCGAGCGGGAAGTGCGTCCCGGGATCCTCGATTCCCAACGCGTCGCTGATGCTGTTGGCAAATTCTCGGTTGTTGAGACGACGAGTTGGGTAGCGGAAGCGATCATTTGGCGTCCGCGATTGTTTCAAAATCATCTCACGAATGTACTCCGCAATCTGCAGCCGGTCCGCGTCGGTTACGTTTGATTCTTCGCTCGGAGGCATGTCACCGAGTGAAACGTAATCCATGCTCGCTTGCCAATATTCTTGACTCTCGGCCGTCACACCATCGCCGAGCAACTCGAGATGGAAGCCACCCTCGGGTTCTTCCCCGGTATGACATTTACCACAGTGCTGCTGCAAGATCGCGTGATCAGTGGCCGATACGGTGGAATACGAGACAAACAAAACCAGCGACAAAGCGACGAACGCTTTCGCGATCCGATTGGAATAAAACAGACTACGCATAGCTAAGTTCGAAGGCTCCGGTGCTCAAGTTAAAGCGATCTCGCTCGATGCCAAAACGCTGCATCAACGTCACGTACAAATTACACAGCGGCATGTTGTTCCCGGCTGCGTTGCGAGTGTCGACGTGGCCAAGATGTTTGAAACCACCGCCGGCCACTAAGATTGGCAAGTTTCGATTAGAGTGTGTTCCTCCATAACCCATTCCACTGCCGAACAAGATCACGGTGTGATCCAGCATGGAACCGTTAGCGTTGGGCTCGTCGACATCATCTAGCTTCTTCATGAACCTCGACAATTGCTCGATCTGGAACGATTCGATCGCAACCAATTCGGCCACGACCTGCTCGTCTTTGCCATTGTGTGTGCAAGCGTGGTAGCCACGATTCACTCCGTTAACGTCGGTGTAACCGAGCTCATTAGGAAACGCGACGGTGGCAACACGAGTCAAATCGGTTTGAAAGGCGTACGCGACCATATCAAAGATCGCGTTGTAGCGATTGATAATCGTGGCTTCGCCTTCGAAGTGATGTGAGATATCGAATTGAGGTTTATCACGGTCCACCCAATTTCGCCGCGTCTCCATTCGGTCTTCCAATTCGCGAATTGAGGTACCAAATTGATCCAAACGCTCTCGGTCGGCGGCCCCCGTCTTGGCCTTCACGCCCGCAAACTGCTCGGCGACGGCGTCGAGAATACTACGGTTCCGCGCGAGCGTTTGACGCTGCGTTTTTTTCTCCTCGTCGCTCAGATTCAAGAAGAGGTAATCGAACAGTTTCTGCGGATCGGTAAACGGCTCTAACTCGACGCCGTTGGCGTTCCACACCATCCGAATTCCCGTTTGCAAAGAAGCATGAATCGACGGATAGCGAACATCGCCGCCGATATGCTTTGCGATCAACTGATCGATCGACATATTCTTCTCAGCAAACGCATGGCTCGTTTCCGGCAACACGCCACTCAAGAACGCGAGTTCGCGACCGTGGCCGCTCTTCATGCCGTGATCAGTGTGCGAAAAGATCGTAAACCGATCCTTTGCCCATTCCAACGGCTGCAGCGTCCGAGAGATCGTGTAATCGCGTCCAAAATCCTGGGGGAAGAAATTCGGCGGATGCATGCCCAGCGGATTTCCGACAACCAGAAATCGCAATGGCGTTTGGCCATTGCTGGAACTGCCCCCGCCTTTGGTAGCTTCGGCATGGACGGTGGACTCCAGAGCTGGCAAGGCCAACGCTCCCCCGAGTCCTTGCAGGATAGAGCGGCGAGAAAAAGCCATGGGACGACTCCTTAATTCCAGTTAAGGCGACTGGTTGCATGTGGGGATTTTGATTCTACCGCCGAAGCTACGGGGCTAGGATGATATTCCGCCAAGGCCGGCAATCTGCACACTTTTTCGCTGATTTCCTGGCAATTTCCCGTTCAAGATGCCGGCGGGACTTACGGATGAAGCACACAGCGGGAAGACGTTTTGAGTGAGAGAGCGAACCGGTTTGAGATTCCCGGCTCGCCTTTCATCGCTCAGGTTGCCGCCGAAGTTCTTGGCAAGCAAACGCCATTCACATCGATGCCACTGACAAAGCGCAAGTCTCTATAGAATCCAACGGAGCGGGTTTGTTCGATAATCTCGCGGGGAGCATGGGAACCAACCTCAGCAGCGTGCAGACGTTGACGAGTCGCACGACTCTGATCGCGAGCGGTGGCGCCGGATTGAAACAGGGACGACGCCTCGTCATGAACAACCAAAACACTTCACTGCAACCTTTGGCTCGGCACGCTGCAAGGCTTGGGCGTGAACAACGCGTCTCACGGCGACTCGACCGGTCGCATTGACGAACTGTTCAAAGCGAACTTTCGGCGGCGAATATGTTCGAGTCCGAGGCCTTCCAATCGTTTCGCAAACGCAGACATGCGTCCGCGGTCGAACTCCCTTCAACTGTACCTTTGCTGCGGCAACACTCGATCGGGTTTCTGATAAGATGAGTCGTCTTCGACAGCGTGTCTTCTCACCACTGAAATGCGATCATGCGACAGATTCTCACACTGACTCTTCTGGTGTTATCAGGGCTGGCCTTAACCTCCGCTGCCGATGCCGATGCCAAACAAACGCGCCCCAACGTCGTTCTCTTTGTCACCGATGACCACGGTCTCGACGCATTGGGATGCTATGGCAACCCGGTGATCCAGACGCCGAATATGGATCAATTGGCAACCGAGGGTGTTCGTTTCACGCGGGCCTATTGCACGAGTGCGAGTTGCGCCGCCAGTCGAAGTGTCATCTTGACCGGACAGTACGGACACGCAACCGGATCCTATGGCCACGTTCACGACTACCATCACTTCAGCACATTTGACTCGGTTGAGTCACTCCCTGTGCTGCTGGAAAACGAAGGTTATCAAACCACGCGAATCGGGAAGTATCATCTCGCTCCTGAGTCAGTTTACCGGTTCAATACCGTCCTCGATGTCGATCCACGCAGCACCGTCGAGATGGCGGACGCCTGCGAAGAAACGATCACATCGGAAAAGCCATTCTTTCTCTACTTCTGCCCCGACGACCCGCATCGCGGCCACCCCTTCACGCCGGCGGTTTGGAGCGATCCTAATTCGTTTGGTAATCGCCTTGAGGGTTACCCCGGTGTCGAAACCGTCGCCTATAGTCCATCCGACGTGCGGGTACCAGCGTTCTTGCCGGACACTAAAGAATGTCGCGAAGAGTTGGCTCAATACTACCAATCGGTTTCTAGGATCGATCAGGGACTCGGACGACTAGTGCACTTGATCGCGGAAGCGGGCAAATCGGATAACACCATCGTCATCTATCTATCCGATAACGGCATCGCTTTTCCCGGTGCGAAGACAACCGTGTACGAACCCGGCATCCATCTGCCGTTGATCGTAAAGGACCCTCGATCGAAAACATCTGGAACCGTTAACGACGCC
Source organism: Aporhodopirellula aestuarii (assembly GCF_023701485.1). Lineage (GTDB taxonomy): Bacteria > Planctomycetota > Planctomycetia > Pirellulales > Pirellulaceae > Rhodopirellula > Rhodopirellula aestuarii. Next base: position 112,675 of record NZ_JAMQBK010000012.1, on the reverse strand, counting down.
ATGGTTACGTGGGCGGACCTCACGCCAACCATCCTCGAAATGACGGGAACCAATGTTGAGCCAACGCACTTCCAGGGTCGCAGCTTTGCCGGCATCCTCGGTCAAAGATCTCCCAAAGGATGGAATGAGATATACGCCGCCCACAACTTTCACGAATTGACGATGTACTATCCCATGCGAGTCATCCGGGAAGGCGATCACAAATTGATTTGGAACATCGCCTACGGATTGAGCTATCCGTTCGCCTCGGACCTGTGGGCGTCTTCGACATGGCAGGGAATCCATCGCGCCCAAGAAACCCGCTTTGGAAACCGGTTGGTGAAGGATTATCTCTTCCGTCCCGAGTTTGAACTCTACGATCTCAAATCCGATCCTCACGAACTCAAAAACCTGGCCATGGACGACGCCAATTCCGAACTGCTCGACCGGCTAAAAGAAAAGTTGAAGACGTTCCAACTTGAAACCAAAGACCCGTGGCAGATCATGTGGAACAACGAAAGCCAAGTACAGGGAACCGGGGTTGGCCTCTAACGACACGCAGGCGACCGTCAACTTCCGTAGTTCTATTGTTGACCGATTCGAATTCGAAGGCGCATCGATCAAGAATCTGCGATCGAGTATTCTGGAATGAGTGCCTGACCGCCTCGTTTTCAGACATACCGAACCCGACTCAGCGGTCAAACCCGAAACTAAAACAAAAAGCCTCGTTCGAGATGCCATCCTCATGACGACGCGAATCGTTCCTTTGATCGCATTTGTCTGCGTGTTGTTAGGCCTGATCGCCTACAGCAAATGGGATGAAGGTCCGATCCGAGTATCGGGATTTATCGAAGCCGACGAGATACGGCTTGGTTCACGGCTGGGCGGTCGCGTCGCCCAGGTGCACGTCGAGGAGGGACAGGAAGTCACTGCGGACATGGTCCTCGTTGAGCTCGAACCCTACGATCTGCTCGAGCGAGAAAAAGAGCTGGAGTTATCTCTAGCGTCAAGAGAAGCTGAATATCGACGCTTTGTCGCCGGGTATCGTCCTGAAGAAATCGCCCAAGCCAAAGCCAACCTCGCGCAACTCCAGGCCCGCTTGGATCTCTTGCGCGCGGGACCTCGCAAACAGGAAATCGAAGCGGCGCGTGCCCGACTCTCTCTTGCCGAAGCCGAACGAAGACTTGCCGAAGAAAACGAACAACGCCTGACCAAACTCGCCCGCTCCAATGCGACATCCGAGCAAGAACGGGACGCAGCGAGGGAGCGTCTCGAAGCCGCGATTGCCAACGTCGAAGTTCGGAGACAGGAACTCGCCCTGTTGGACGCTGGGACACGTGAAGAGGAAATTCGCGAAGCCGCCGCCCGAACCGAACAAGCTGCTCAGGCGTTGCTGTTGATGGAAAATGGATATCGCCGCGAAGAGGTCGAAAAGGCCGAGGCGTCGCGAGACGCAGCGCAAGCTGCCCTGGATGCGATCCGAAAACAAAAGCAAGAACTGAAGATTAAAAGCCCTACCGATGGCACCGTGGAAGCACTCGATTTACAGCCCGGTGACATGGTCGCCGCCGGCGCACCGGTGCTCTCGATTTTGGATCGTAGCAACCTTTGGGTCCGTGCCTACATTCCGCAAAACCGAGTCGCCGTGAAGGTCGGTCAGACGCTTCCCCTCAGTATCGACAGTTTTCACGGTGAGGTATTCGAAGGTGTGGTCGTATTCGTAGCCCGACAATCCGAGTTCACGCCGAGCAACGTGCAAACGCCCGAAGAACGGTCCCAACAAGTCTACCGCATCAAGATTACGATCCAGGACTCCGGTGATAGGCTGCGACCGGGAATGACTGCGGACGTGTGGCTGGATTCGATCGGCGAGTCAAAATGAGACATCCGATCATCGATGTCCGGTCGCTCTCTCGGTCGTTCGGGACGCTCACGGCGGTCCGCGATGTCAGCTTTCAAGTTCACCGTGGCTCGATCTTTGGTCTGCTCGGTCCCAACGGTAGCGGTAAATCGACAATCATCCGCATGCTGCTGGGTATCCTCCCGCCATCCGATGGCGATGCCTCGGTATTGGGCATGAACGTGAAAGACGAGGCGGAGCAGATCAAGCCGCGAGTCGGATACATGTCGCAGCAATTCAGCTTGTATGGCGACCTTTCGGTACAGGAAAACATCGATTTCTACGGCCGCATCTACGGCCTCGATCGGAACCGTTTGTCGCATCGACGCGACGTCGTGCTCAGTCTGACGGGTTTGCACGATCGAGTCGAACAACTCGCCGGAACGCTATCGGGCGGCTGGAAACAACGACTGGCTCTGGCGTGTTCCTTGATCCACGAACCCGACGTGCTGTTTCTCGATGAGCCCACCGCCGGAATCGATCCGGTCGCCCGGCGCGATCTATGGGACTTGCTGTTCGAACTGTCTGGCCGGGGCGTGACGCTGTTCGTGACCACGCACTACATGGACGAAGCCGAACGTTGCAGCGAAGTAGGTTACATCTTCGAGTCGCAATTGTTGGTATTGGGCAAACCGCACGAACTCAAAAGACTTCCCGCAGTGAACCCTTCGGGCACTCGACGATACGAGATTCGTCTTCCCAATCCCGCTCGCCATCTTCCAGCGCTGCGTGATCTCCCCGAAGTACACGACGCGACGTTGTTTGGCGAATCCATCCACCTGTTGCTCGACGACACTCGTTCACCCGAGGAAGTCTTAGCCGGACTCGGTTTAGTCGCACACGACGAAGCACGCGAGATCGCACCGAGTCTGGAAGACGTGTTCGTTACCCTTACTCGAAACGCCGAAGAGCGTGCCGAAAGCAGCTTGGTAACCCCTAAAACGGAACCGTCCGCCCGCGACCCTGCTCCATCAGGTCAATCGGCATTCCAAGAATCGTCCGGTGAAGATGAATCTCAACCAACATCCACAGCCGACGACGACGACGATTTCACGCCCATCGATCCCACCGAGCGAAACGACCAGGGAACTTGGAACGGCCTCTGGGCGGTGCTGTTAAAGGAGCTGGTGCATATCCGCCGCCAACCCACCACGCTGTTTTTCATGCTGGTGGTACCGGTCATGCAAACGATCATCTTTGGTTACGCGATCGACACCCAAATCGAACACATTCCGACCGTGGTGTTCAACATGGACGGCCGTCAAGTCTCGAGGGAATTGACCTCCGCCTTTGAAAACACTCGTCGTTTTCAAATCATCGGTCACGTTTGGGATGAAGAATCGTTTCAGCGTGCGTTGTCATCGGGACGCGCCAAGGTCGGCGTGCGGATTCCGCCGAACTACGTCGATCAATTGCTCCGTGGTGAACAAACACGACTGCAGGTGCTCATTGACGGGAGTGACTCCCAGGTCGCTACCACGGCCCAGAGCACCGCACAACTGCTCGGCAAAAATCTGTCCATCCAAATGGCGACCGCAAAAGGTGAAGCCTTGCAACTGGCTCCGGCACGAACCGCCTCGGGGCAATCCGCCTTGCCGATCGAAGTGCGAACCCGCTTGCTCTACAACCCTGATCTGGAGAGTTCGCATTTCTTCGTCCCCGGACTCGTCGGTATTATTCTGCAGTTGGTGACGCTTTTCCTCACCTCGTTCGCCGTCGTGCGTGAGCGAGAAATCGGAACCCTTGAACAACTGTTCGTCACACCGGTTGGTCGTACCGGGTTGCTGCTCGGAAAACTCCTCCCGTACGCATTGGTCGGATTCGTGGCATTCTTGACCGTGTTGGTGGTGATGATTTACGTGTTTGGCGTCGAGATCCGGGGCAGCATCTCGTTGCTGTTCGTGTTGTCGATGCTGTTCATGATCTGCTCGCTCGGATTGGGATTACTCGTCTCGACGTTAGCAAAAACACAACTCGAAGCGATGCAGTTCGCCTTTGTCATCATGCTGCCATCGGTATTGCTGTCGGGGTTTGTTTTCCCTCGCAGCGAAATGCCGTTTCCGATTTACTTGATCACTTTCGCTATCCCTGCCACCTACTACATCGAAATCCTCCGCGGAGTCGTTTTGCGTGGCGCCGATTTCATCGACCTGATCCCGTGGATCTTCGGCCTCATCGTTTGTGGAGTGCTCGTCATCACGCTGAGTGTGTTCCGGTTCCAGAAACGCCTCAAAGTCTGAACCTCGAATCGATCGAGACGTCGCCCCAAGACAATGTTCACCAACACGTTCAGGTCACCAAACGCCTCGGCGGCCAAGTCGAGTGGGTGTTCTTCGTGACACGAATGCACACACTTTTTCCACACACATTGTGCGGTATTGCTCGGTCACCGGGCCATTTCGCATACGGCGATCGACCATTTACGGTGTTTTTAGCCCCGGCATGATCCTTGCAAGCCTTTTCGCAGATCTCGTTTAGAAATGGACCTCAACTACCGGGAATCATGCAATGACTATCACCTACAACGACGCTGCCATGCATCAGCGCACCGCTTGTTTGAAAAAACGGATCAGGCAGGCCATTGAACATGCGGTGATGGCACCCTCGGGGCACAACGCCCAACCTTGGAAATTTCGGATGCATCGAGATAGCGTTGACATCCTTGCCGATCGCAATCGATCCCTGCCGGTTGTCGATCCAGACGACCGGGAATTGACAATCAGTTGCGGTGCGGCCTTGTTTCACTTGAGACTCGCGTTGCATCACGACGCTCTGTCAACGCTGGTTCGCGTTCTACCCGATCCAGCCAATTCCGATTTGTTAGCGCGAGTTCGGATCAGTGGACCACATACTTCAGACGAAGACGAAGCGGAACTATTCCGGGCGATTCCGAAACGGCGAACGAACCGCAACGTCTTCGACGCGGCACCGGTGCCGCCTTCGGTTCACGACGAATGGTACTTGGACGCAAAGTCGGAAGGATGCTGGATCCAACTATTCGACGAAGAGGAAACAAAACACGCCATCGCCGATTTAGTGACCGAAGGCGACCTCATTCAAGGCAGCGACAAAGCCTTCCGTCATGAATTGGCGAAATGGGTTCACTCAAACCGCAGCGCGTGTCGCGACGGCATGCCCGGTTATGCGCACGGCGTTGGTACTTTGGCATCTTACTTAGGCCCCGTGCTCGTACGCACATTCGACTGGGGCGAGGGCCAAGCCGCCAAGGACCGTCAGTTGGCCGAGGGATCTCCGTTGCTTGTCATTATCGGCACCCCTCGAGACACACCGGCTGACTGGATCGCGTGTGGTCAGACGCTCGCGAAAATGTTGCTGCGTGGTACGTCCCGCGGATTGTCTGCGTCGTTCCTGAATCAACCGATTGAAGTCGCTTCACTGCGGCCGCAGCTCAATGAGCTGTGTGAAAACGAAGGTTTCTCGCAGATTCTGCTGCGGTGGGGATACGGCCGCGAAGTGCAGCCCACCCCGCGTCGTAATATCGAAGAAATGTTGATCTAACAACAAGTGTTGGTCCGAGAAGCGAGTGCGTGTATCGCCCCCGCTTCTCGTTTGCACATTAGCGTGTTGTTTGATTTCAACTTAAGAATTGCTTCAACCTGACGGCTTGCGTTCAATACCATCTACTCTCGCACTCACCGGGTGGTATTCATCGCGGAGCGGCGCACGTCGCCCGGTAAATTTCGAACATCTTACTTGCTACAACCGGGCGGCTTCCGCCTCACCGCGCTACCGAAGTAGATGGCATTGCGTTCATGCCCTTCCGCTAGAAAGCTTAGCGGAACGGCGTGACTCAGCAAGTTTTACTGCTGACGAAGGACTAGGTTTTGGTGCTGAGTTGCTCTTCCACTTGCAGGATGTCGATTGTGGTTTTCAGCACCGCGTCCGGGGTCAGCGAAATGCTGTCGATTCCTTCGCGCACCAAGAACTCGGCAAAGTCGGGATAGTCACTCGGGGCTTGCCCACAGATTCCAATTTTTGCTCCCGCCGATTTCGCTGTTCCGATCACATTGTGGATCATTCGTTTGACCGCTTCGTTACGTTCGTCGAACACATGAGCGACGATTTCGGAATCGCGATCCACGCCGAGAGTCAACTGAGTGAGGTCATTGGATCCGATCGAGAATCCGTCAAAGATCTCTGCGAACTGATCTGCCAAAATCACGTTGCTTGGAATTTCACACATCACGTAAATTTCCAGACCATCTTGGCCACGAACCAATCCGTACTTCGACATCTCCGCTTGGACTTTTTGACCTTCCTCGATTGTGCGGCAGAACGGCACCATTAGTTTTAGATTATTCAGTCCCATTTCATGACGGACCTTTTGGACCGCCTTGCATTCGAGACCAAACGCCTCTTGAAACGACGGGTGGTAATAGCGGGAGGCACCACGGAAACCGATCATCGGGTTGGCTTCGGAAGGTTCAAATGAGGCGCCTCCAATGAGTCCGGCATACTCGTTCGTCTTGAAGTCACTCAGACGCACGATGACATCCTTGGGATAAAATGCGGCGCAAATCATCGCAATGCCTTCGGCGAGCTTATCGATATAAAACTGTGGCTTATCCTCATAACCACGCGTCACCGTTTCGACTTCGAGACGTGTCGTTTCATCAAGGTCGTCAAATCCCAGCAACGCTTGCGGGTGGACTTTGACATATTTGCCGATGATGAACTCTTCCCGTGCCAAGCCGACGCCGTCATTGGGAATCATTGAAAACGCAAACGCTTCGTCTGGCGAAGCAACATTCATCATGATCTTGGTTTTTGGACGTCTGAGCGCGCCCAGGTCGATGCTTTCGACGTCGAAACCTAACTCTCCTTCGTAAACGATTCCGGCATCACCTTCCGCACAACTGATGGTCACGACTTGTCCATCCTGCAGAATGTCGGTCGCATTGCCTGTGCCCACAATCGCGGGAAGACCGATTTCACGGCTGACAATTGCCGCGTGACAGGTACGTCCACCGCGATTGGTAATGATCCCGGCCGCTTGCTTCATAACCGGTTCCCAATCGGGATCGGTTTTGTCAGTCACCAAAATCTCGCCTTGCTGGAACGTCGCCAACTCATGAATGTCGCGAATCAAACGTACGGGCCCCGATGCAATTTTTTCGCCGATCGAACGTCCCTTGAGCAGCAGCTTTCCATGCCCCTTTAAGTGATAGCGTTCGAGCGTATTCACGCTGCGTCGTGATTGAACGGTTTCAGGTCTCGCCTGCACGATGAAAAGTTCACCGGTATTACCGTCCTTCGCCCACTCCATGTCCATTGGACAATCGGAACCTTTGCGTTGGCTGTAGTGATTCTCGATCGCACAAGCCCACTGAGCGAGTTGCAAGATGTCGTCGTCCGAAATCGCATATTGAGCAGATTGCTCAGGCGAGACGGGAATGTTCTTGGTCATTTTGCTGCCGCCAGCGTCATAGACCAATTTCATCGATTTCGAACCAAGCGACTTTTTAAGGATCGGACGATGACCTTTGAGCAATGTCGGTTTGAAGACATAGTATTCGTCAGGGTTGACGCTCCCCTGCACGACATTTTCGCCGAGGCCGTAGGCGGCGTTGATCAGCACGGCGTTTCGAAATCCACTCTCGGTGTCGATGGAAAACATCACGCCTGAACTCGCGAGATCCGAACGAACCATTTTCTGTACGCCGATCGACAATGCGACTTGCATGTGATCGTAACCGTGGTGAGCCCGGTACGAGATCGCACGGTCCGTGAATAGTGATGCAAAACAACGTCGGCACGCGTCGAGCAACGTGGCTTGACCGCGGACATTGAGATACGTTTCCTGCTGACCAGCAAAACTCGCATCCGGCAAATCTTCTGCCGTTGCGCTGCTGCGAACGGCGACGTCTGCCAATTGATGGCTGCTCGCGTCACAGAGTTGATGATATGCGGCAACGATGGCATGCGAGAGTAGATCGGGCAGCGGCGTTTCGAGAATCATGTGCCGAATGATCATCGCGTGATGCTGCAGATTGCCGACGTCGCTGACGTTCATCCCGCTTAGAATTTGAGGGATTTTCTCATCCAACCCCGACTCAGCCAGGAACGTGCGATACGCCGCCGCGGTGGTTGCGAACCCGTTGGGAATGCGAATGCCTTGCGGCGTGAGTTCACGGTACATCTCGCCCAGCGACGCGTTTTTACCACCAACGATGGCCACATCATCCATGCTGATTTGTTCGAACCAGCGCACGAGATCTAACGAATTTTCGGTTGCGACGCTCATTAAAAGATTCCCTTGAGTAAGACGAAAATCGGCTACGTCATCAAAGCCCTACGGCAGTCTGCATCAAGAGAATAAAGAGAATGACCGCAATGATCGAAGCGGCCACCCAGAAAGCGACCTCGTGACGAAAACGTGGTATACGTTGATTGGACATAACTAAATTCTCCTTCCAGCGTGATAGGCGTTTGACTGAAATGCAGACCGTGTGCCGCTGCCTATAAAATGCAAAATTTGAACAGGTCCAACAGACGCTTTCGACGAGGCAACAACATCCAATCAGATGGCGAACCAGCTACTTCTGTGCCCCTGTCGCGGGGAGCGTATCGGTAGGGTTGGTTTCACGAATCGATTGATGGCAACGGACACAACTGACGACCATTTGATGGTATGCCAGTGTGACGCCGTCGATGTTTTTCTGTTCCGCCTGACGTATGATCTCTTCGGTGACGCGTTCAAAGGATCTCACGTGAGCGCGATAGCCTTCGTGTCGACTGCGAACGAAGCCCTCAATCCTGTTCAGCACCCGCATCTGGTTCGCACTCGTTTCGATGACGTCAAAGTCACCCATTGAGAGCCCTCGCAAAATCCCACCCGAATAGTCGAGCTTCTTTTGCATCCAAAAATCGAGCTGTTGCTCGTCGGCTTGTTCAGGAACTTCAGAATCACCCGGAGTGTGGCTGTCGCCGTCGGCTCCAAGAGCAGCCCCCAGCACGAAAGAAACGAAGAGGAGCTTGATTAGTCGCATCACGGTGTCTCCATTGAGGGCATGGTCATCTCCGCACGTACGTTTCTGAAAAGGCAAACCCCATACCGTTTGAGATTTGTTTGAAAACGGCACGTCGATGCGTGCACGAACGCGCAACGTGCTCATACGCACTCGCAATCACGCACAAATCACGCAATGTTGCGCCTCATTCAGCCATATTGCACATGTTCGACGATGGAACGGCGATTGCGACACTGACAGGTAATACTGCTCAGGTGACACTGCCCAGGCGGTACCTTCCTGGCGATACCTTCCTCTCGTAGGAACACCATCGTGAACGATATGGCGATTTTCCAAACGCTGCGAGAACTTCAACTCGGAAACCTGCTTTGCGAGGCCGATCAAATCAGCTTGGCGGACGCAGGAGATCTTGTGCGTTTTGACACAGGCGACGTCGTTTTTCGCGAAGGCGATAAACACACTTACATTTATTGGATCATCGAGGGGGATGTTTCACTCGAGATGACAGCGGGGACTCAATCGCTGCGCCCCCTGCTGACCCTCGGCCGAGGAGATGCATTGGCCTGGTCGGCGTTGCTCGCCCGAGGGCGGATGACCGCGACCGCCAAGGTGGTGCGAGATTCTTGTTTGCTGAGATACGACTCGCAGCGACTGCTTGATCTGTGTGCGTTGAATCATGAAATCGGCTATCGGGTGATGGAGCACCTTGCCCGACAGCTCGCCCAGCGTCTGCTGGCGACACGCTTGCAACTGCTGGATCTGTTCGGGCACCCACGCGAGGACATCCGATGAAGTCGACCACGCAGCCTCCCGCTTTCTTTCTTCCTCGTGAAGAGTTGCAAATACTCCTCGATCAATTGGTAGAGTTCGGATACGACGTTGTCGGGCCGACCGTCCAACAGGGTGCCGTGGTCTACCGAAGCGTTCGTGATGTTGCGGAACTGCCCCGCGGCTGGACGGATCATCAAGAACCCGCCGTTTACGAACTCCAACACGATCCACACGACCGACTCTTTCGATTCAACTCCAGCCCCGATTCCTGGAAACGATTCTTTTTCCCGTCATCAAGCGAAATCGGCACCGCGACGCTGACGGACGACGGCTGGATATTCAAAACACCTGACGAACCGACTCCGCGATACGCGCTACTTGGTGTTCGTGCCTGCGACTTGGCCGCGATCGCGGTGCAGGACCGGGTCTTTCGCGACAACGAATACGTCGACGCGGCCTACCGTCGTCGACGCGAAGCCGCGTTTATCGTCGCGGTCAATTGTGTCACCGCGGCGAACACGTGCTTCTGCAACGCGATGGACACGGGCCCCAATTGCGAAAACGGATTCGATCTCGTGTTGACCGAAACAGCCGATGGATTTGTCATCCATGCAGGCTCCCAATCGGGGCGAAAGATACTTTCGAGTATCACCACCACACAGGCCACCCCAACTCAAATCGAAGAATCCGACGCCGAAGTTCAAAACGCACGAGACAGTCTTTCCAAGCAATTTGACAAAGCGGGCGTACACGACTTGTTGTTGAACAACCTCGAACATCCTCGCTGGGCGGAGGTCGCCGAACGCTGCCTTTCGTGTGCCAATTGCACGATGGTTTGCCCCACGTGCTTTTGCTCAACCGTTGACGAAGTAGCCAATCTCTCGAACACCGAGGTCTCGCGGGTCCGCCAATGGGACAGTTGCTTCAACATCGATTTCAGTCACACCGCTGGGGGCGTCGTTCGCAACGACATTCGCAGCCGATACAGACAATGGCTCATACACAAAATGGCGACGTGGGAAGATCAATTCGATGTTTCCGGCTGTGTCGGGTGTGGTCGTTGCATCACCTGGTGTCCCGTCGGAATTGATCTCACTGACGAAGTCGCAGCCCTGCGTGAAACCGTGACCACTTGATCGACACACGAGACGAAATCGCAAGGCGGAACCTTTGAACCGACTTTCATTCTTGTAGGAAATCTAACCACATGACTCGGCCCACCCACGAATCGGCTCTTGCACGCAAAGCCAAAACGCATGAGTTCTTTGAGGAGCTCGAAGAACAACTTCTGCAGCGAATTCACAACGAAGCGAGTAGCGACCGCGGACGCGCCGAATTGCTCCGCAGCACCGGAGTTCGAGACGAAATCTTGCTAGAAGAGTTGAGCAAACTTGGCGTCACCGCAGACGGCCTGATCGCATTGAGATTGTTACCTCTGGTACTGGTCGCATGGGCGCAGGAAGACGTCGACGCCAACGAACGATTCGAAGTCCTCTCGCAAGCTTTCAAAATCGGCATCACACAGGATACCACCGCGTGGATTTTGCTCCAACAATGGCTCACCAAACGTCCCCCCGGATTGTGCGTCGACGCGTGGAAACGCTACACGCACGGATTGTTTGGTGGCATGTCCGATGTGGCCAAAAGCCGTCTCATTCATCTGACGGAAACCCAAATGAATCAGGTCGCCAAAGCTTCTGGTGGGCACTTCGGATTCGGCAAGGTCTCCAAAAAGGAGTCGGCTATCATCCATCAGATCAGCACTGCGATGCGTCAACAGAGCTCGATTAAATAGCCGGAATGATTCACGACTCGGCGCCGCGGCAATTGGGATCTTTCTGTCCCTTCAAATCATCACTTTGAACAAATCGCTCGCGAAACGACCTGATATCGCAGAGATGCCCCATTACGATCAGCGTGTCCCCCGTCTGAATCTTATGTGTCGCGACCGGATTGAACAGCAACTTCCCTTCGCCGGTTTGAATCGCAATGATCAGCAGTTTATTTTCACGATGGGCGTCCGTTGCCGACACCGTCAGTCCCGCCAGCGCGTTAGTTTCGGAAACGAAAACCTCATCTAGCTCCAAATCGGCAAAGTCTCGTTGGGAAACAAGCTCGATCACGTCTGCGGTCGTTGGGCGAGTGATAAAACGCGACATTTGACGCGAGCCGACCACCGTCGGCATGACGACGCGATTCGCTCCTGCCTGTCGCAGCTTCTTCTCGCTGCTGCGTTGATCGGCACGTGCAACGATTTGTATTTCCGGATTCAGGTTGCGAGCGGTAAGTGTCAAGAAAACGTTTTCAGCATCACCCGACAACGCCGCTACCAAAGTTCCCGCGCGAACGATCCCCACCGACTCAAGCGTACCTTCTTCGGTGGCGTCGCCGGTTAAGCACGCGAACTCGAGAATATCGGCTTCGCGAATCCGATCCGCATCGAGTTCGATAATGACGACGGTTTTGCCCTGCGACCGCAGATCGACGGCCAAACTCTGTCCCATCCTTCCGAATCCACAAATGATGATGTGGTCTTTCATCGTGGCAATTTCTGCGGTCATTCGTCGGAGTCCGATGAGGCGATCGATCTCGCCCGCTAAGAGTAATTGAATCAACCCACCGAAAGTGTAAGCGGCCGCCGACATTCCGACGAGGATTACCAGCACCGTGAAAACTTGCAAGGTTGGCGACAGCGAACTCGCCTCGCTGTATCCAACCGTTGAAATCGTAATCACGACCATCCAGACGGCTTCGAGCAATCCATAGTTGCCGAGGATCTGGTAACCCGCCACCGCAATAACGAACACGAAAAACAGCAGCACGCCGCCATGGGCGGTCCGTTGAAGAGGCGTCTTGGATGAGTTTGCTCTCACGCTCTAGCCCGCACATTCATACGGTGGACTGACACGCAGGCGCAACCTCTCGGTGTGAATCGCGATCACTGCACTGAAATCGGTCTAGCAAACGATACAATTTGCGTCGATGAATTCCCAACTTGCGTGCCGCGCTGGCTTTGTTTCCATGCTCTTTCGCCAAGACTTCTTCGACGTGGACACGAACAATGTCGTCGAGTTTAAACCTCGCATCGCCCAATTTCTCGATGTGGTGGAACTCATCGATGGCTTCATGATGGGACGACTCTCGATCGCGTCTTGCTCGCATCATCGACACCTGATCGTAGTCAACGATTTCATGGGGCAGGTCATCTAATGTGATCTCACAATTATCCGACAAGATCATCGCGCGTTCGAGCACATTGATAAGTTGCCGAATGTTACCTGGCCACGGATAACGATTCAGAACGTCTCTCGCGTCCGGATCGATATGGTGTGTCTTTGGCAAGAAATGATCGATCAACCGATCGATATCACCCTCACGCTCCCGTAGCGTTGGCAGATGAATCAGAAAAACGTTGATGCGATAGAATAGGTCTTCACGGAAGTTGCCGGCATCGACTTCCGATTGCACGTCGCGATTGGTGGCCGCAATGATGCGGACTTTCACCTTTCGCTCTCGGTGACACCCGACACGCCGCATCGTTCCGTCTTCGAGAACACGCAGTAATTTGGGCTGCAAGGCGAGCGGTAGTTCGCCGACTTCGTCGATGAACAACGTCCCGCCGTCTGCGATCTCAAACAGTCCGGGCTTTTCGGAACTCGCCCCAGTAAAGGCGCCCTTCAAGTGCCCAAACAATTCACTCTCGACAAGATTTTCAGGAAACGCCGCACAATTAACGGTGACGAACGGATTGTCCGCAAATTGACTTGCCTGCTGAATCGCTTGCGCGACGACCTCTTTCCCGGTGCCACTCTCACCTTGAATTAAGACGGGCTTACTGGTCGGCGCGACTTTCTCGATCATGTGCACGACGTGCCGCAGCGATGGCGACTCACCAATCAATTCGGCAGCGGGACGTGCTCGCGAAATAACCGCCTTGAGTTGCTTGTTTTCTTTCTTGAGCTGACATCGCTCACGGGCGCGGAAGCAGTGGTGTTCCAAATCGCCTAACGAACAAGGCTTACTCAAGAATTCGCAGGCCCCCATCTTCATCGCGGACACCGCCGTCTCAACGGTCCCTTGGCCCGTCAACATGATCACTTCGATCTCGAGGTGCTCTTGATGAATCCGCTGGAGCAACTCCAATCCAGACATTCCGGGCATGTTCATGTCAAAGACACCAACCTCGAACGTCTCACGCTGGAGCAGGCTGAGAGCTTCCGCGGCATTCGACACATCTGAAACGTCATGCCCTTTTCGCCGCATCCACTTCGCCGCGGATCGCCGCGCGTCTTCGTCGTCATCGACGAGCAATAACTTGATCGGTGATTCGGTCATCGCAGAACCTCGCGGAAGAAAGCCAGACCATGTCGGCTGACCGTCGCGACGAGCAAGCTGCCGAGACAGTCATGCGTGCAGAGCGCACATCAGGGAACCCGCGTGCGAATGATGTTCCGCACCCCAACGTGGCAGAATCCGGTACCGAACGGCACGTTCCTGTGTGCACGATCGCACAGATGAGCGCAAACGAGCACGGACGCACATGCAATCATTGCGCGAATCAACTTACCGGTTTCGAAATTCACAGGGAGACGTATTTTTTTGGAATCACGAGTGTAGTGTTGATATTGCGCGTCACCTCGACCGACTCTGGGGGAGTGCGACGTGAACGACTGCTCCCCCAGCGGGATGATTTGCCAGCGTAATCGTGCCGTCGTGGGCATCGACGATCCTACGACAGACCGCCAGTCCCAACCCCGTGCCGTGTTGTTTGGTCGTAAAAAACGGTTCGAACAGACATCGCTCGAGTTGCTCATCGAAACCCGATCCATAGTCCCGCACGGAAAGTTCAATCCCACCTGACTCTGTAGTCACGATCCGGCGACACCGGAGCTCGATGGCCTGATCAGGAGGGCTGGCCGCGGCTGCGTTGTCGAGAAGATGGTTTAACAGCTGGCCAACGGATTTTTCGTCGAGAACTCCCCATTCACACTGGCGGTCACATCGAATTCGAATTTCGGGGACGACGCAGGACCGATCGGCGGTCCATGCATCGACCACCGCCTGGAGGAAACGAGGCAAATTGGTATCGACCCGGTGGAGGGAAATCGGAGCCGCGTAGTCTCTGACTTCTTCGTAGGTTTTGTGGATGTGATGCAACGAATCGCGGATCCGGTCGGTCAGCCCCAATAATTCGGTTCGGTCCGTGAGATCTAACTCCAACAGATCGAGACACGACTCTGCCCGTTGGAGCGCATTACGAGACTCGTGTGAGAGCCCCGAAGCCATCTGCAGGATGGCCGCCAAACGTTCACACTGAACATGCTTCTCACTGCAAGCGTCGTTTTCTGAGAGACAGACGACGTTGACGAGCCGTTTGTCGCCGTCCGTCGTCGCCAACGGGTACAGCGAAACTTTTGCCGGAAAATTCGAACCGTCACTTCGGCGGCCCGCCAAACACCACTCCGTTGCTGGATCAGGATGGCGCAGGTGTGACAAAAAATGCACCTGTTCTGTCCCAATGCGTCGAGACTCACGATCGGGAAAGAGCAGGTCGAGCGACGCTCCTGCCAACTCGGATTCACGGTAGCCGAAACACGTCTGCGCGACACGATTAACAACCTCGATGGTCCCGTTGGGCGTTGACAAAACAATCGCCACGGGAGAAGCTTCGATCAGGACGTTGGCCAAGTGGTTACGACGTACTGGGCTGGTCTTAGTATGCATATCTTCCTGCCCTCTCAAAACGCTTCGTATCAGTGCCTATTCCAAAGCAACCGGAGTGCCACAACTGCTGAGGGCGTATCGCCATCTCAGCTTCGGCACATCTTTCGCACGTAATTGCCCACGTTGATCTCAATTTTGTTGTCGCTCACCTGGACGTTCGATAACACAGTGAATCCGGGCTGGCCGGACGTGCGTCGCGTCATCTCAGATGGCGTCGGATCCGCCGCCACGCGATGTCAGCTGAATTCGAAACGCCACACGACATCTAATCATTGGGCAACGACGTCCGCCTGGATCGTGGTTATGTAAATACCAGATGTTCACCGTGACCGTTGCATTCACTCGGAGTCGAAACCATGCGAGCTGTCGTCATCTATGCCACCTGCGAAGGGCAAACCGAGCGGATCGCTAAGCGGATTGCATTGACGCTGAATGAGCATGGGGTGGCTGCTGACACATTCGATGTGACCAAGACCTCGGTTACCGAGCTGGCCATCGAATCCTACGAAGCCGTCGTGCTCGGTTCGCCGCTGCACTACGGCGAGCATGATCGCCGAGTCGTATGGTGCATCCAAGAAAACCATCACTATTTATCAAAAATCCCGAACGCGTTTTTTACGGTCTGCTTGAGGATTCTCGATGAACGCCCCGACGAACAAAAGACGGTGGACGAAGCCGTCAGCAAGCTCTTCTCACGCATCAACTATACCCCTTCACGCAGAGCCACCTTTGCCGGAGCGCTTCGTTATTCCGAGTACGGATGGCTGAAAAAACACATGATGCGTTGGATCGCTAAGAAATACGGATGCGATACGCGACTCAACGACGACCACGAATTCACGGATTGGAAGGCTGTGGAGGATTTTGCAACGGAATTTGCAGAACTCGTCAAACACACGCTTCGGCCGGACCTGCCCGGCAGATGGAATCCTGATGCGAATCGACGTCCTTGGGGACGTGTTACGGGCCAAAGCAAAGTGTCTGAATTGCAATAAAGGCGAACGAGTACACTTCCGTGATCTCACCGACGTTTGCGATCCGACTGGCAAAACCCGGCCTCAGAAAGAACTAACGTTCTCAGCCTGCGAAGCCAACACGCACACGTTACCGCGAACATGGTCGTGCTTCGCGATTCGGATCACGAATTTCGCACCGCCTCCATCTGCATCGCCAAGTTCGATACTCCCCCCATGGGCTTCGACAATCCGCCGCACGATTGACATCCCCAATCCGGTACCTCGAGTCTTGGTCGTAAAGAACGGCTCAAAAAGCTTCTCCCGCTGTTCGGCTGACAGTCCGGGGCCATTGTCTTGAACTTCCACAAGAATCCAATCGGCTCCGTCACACTGACAATCGATGTGGATTCGCACGGGATCCGGACAGGCAGCCAACGCGTTTTCGAACAAGTTTCGAAACATGTGTTCGAGTCGCATCACGTCGACGTCCACAAGGTTGTCACAGCCGCATAACGTTTCGACCAGTTCCGCATCACGCCCCGTACGAGAGAATGCAAGATCCCCCCAAACGCGTCGCCATACATCCTGTAACAACACGGCCTCACGGCTCAATAGGATCGGTGCCGCATATTGGCGAACCTCCTCGAGCGTCTCCTTCAACTCATTGGAGGCGCGATAAATCGAGTCGACTTCCTCCCGCAGGTCCGACTCCAAGGGAATGTCGAGTTGCAAGATGTCCACGCTCGATTGGATTCTCTGCAATGCGTTTCGACTTTCATGGGCCAGCCGCGCGACGGTTTGTCCGATCGCCGCCAAACGCTGTGATTGCAGGGCATCTTTTTGCGCGGCGATCAGATCAGTAACGTCCACGCCGATAGCCAGGATCGAACTGACGTCACCGCCCTCAGCTTGTAACGTCGTGTTGGACCATCGGATGTGTCGTTGTCGCCCGGTACAGGTCATGACGGAGTTCATCACGCCGGAACTTTCCACGCAATGAGCCGTCGCCATGAACACCTCACGAATCCGATCTCGCTCATCACCCGGTATGCATGTCGCAAACCAATCCTTCCCTCCGATGTCTTCGAGTCGCCACCCGGTGATTTGCGTGAAGTACTCATTGAACCGTTGAATCCGGCCTTCAAGATCCAACACAAGAATGACCGCCTCAGCGGTCTTGAGCACCTGTGACGCAAATTCGTGCTCTTTGCACAACTGGTTCTGCATCCGCCGTTGGCGCACGATCCGAGCGACACTGGCCCGGAAGACTCCGGCATGAATCGGTTTGACAATGTAATCGACGACACCCAACTTCATCGCCGCAATCGAGTTATCCAAATCAGCGTAGCCGGTCACAATGACGAACTCGGCTTGGGGAAGCAGCTTCTTCATCTCGGGAAGAATCTCCTCCGCCACACCGTCTGGAAGCTGGCGATCGAGAACCACCAACGAGACATCGGGTTGCATGCCGGAATCACGGACTTCACCGTAACTCCCCGCGACGCGAACAAGATGACCATCTTGCTGCAAGAGTTGAGCGAGGTTGGCTCGACAATCTGGATCGTCTTCGACGAGCAACACTTTTAACTCATCGTTCATGCATCAGCCCATTCGCGAAAGAAGCGTAGCGGCACAATCGCAGTCAAAATAAACGCGAATAGACCGTCGCCTTATCATAGCAAACCCGCCATTCTCACGTAATCTGGCTGTCACCTCTCGTTGCCTACGACGTGCCCCCTTAAGTACCGCGAATCACAGGTATTCCCCGGAATTTCCGACCGGACTCAATGCGTCCTTAAGCCACAACACGACGCTCAAAACTCGCATCGCGATGGCACCTCATAAACGCTCAGCAACTTAACGGGATCGTTTTGAACATAAACCGGCATCCGTCAAACGATGCTTGCGCATCAAGTGCGCCTTGATCGCACATCAAACGGAAACACCCGTGCTCGTATGCACAACTCCGGACCAAAAACACACGATTGCTTGATTGGTACGCAAACTGCGTTTCACGTTATCGATTGATTCGTTCACAACCGGCCGACGAGGAGATGTAACAATGAAAATTCTATTGGCTACCGATGGCTCTGCCGCTTCGCAAGATGCCACTGAGTTCGTCGCGAATTTGGCAAAGAACGTCCCCGTCGAAGCAGTCGTGCTGACCGTTTCGTTCGATCCCGAACACTATCCGATGTATCCCTGGAGCCCGCAATTGAAGCAGCATGTAGGCGACCGGACGCAGGCCATTCTCGATAAGGCCAAGCAAACACTTCAGACGACTTGCCAATCCGTGAGTGTCATCCACGGGGCCGGATCGGCGGCTCCGTATATCTTGGCACAAGCGAAAAAATCAAAAGTTGATTTGATTGTCCTCGGAGCGAAAGGGCATTCCGCGCTGCGGCGTGTCTTGCTCGGTAGTGTCTCGGACAGCGTCGCCTCGAGTGCGGAATGCTCGGTCGTCGTGGTACGACGCGGCGATCAATCCGACTTCGATCTCCAGAAAATCATCGTCGGCTTTGACCAATCGGTTGCGTCTCGCGAAGCGGTCGCCGAACTCATGCAGTGGAATTTGGCGAAAGACTGCGAGGTCAACGTTATCAGTGTCGCCTTGCAACCCTATGTCTTTGTCGGCGAGGGCTACGCGGGTCCGCCGATCACGGTCGATCCGGCACTCGTGGACAAGATCGACAAATCCGCGGAGCGGATGGCGAGTCAAATCGCCGATCACTTCCCGCACACGCGAGCCCAAACGACGGTTTCGGATCATGTCGGCGACGCTATCGTCACCGCAGCGGAAGACTACAAAGCAAGCATGATCGTTGTCGGCGATACCGGCCACAGTTTGCTCAGTCGTGTTTTGCTCGGTAGCACTTCGAAGTACGTGCTCCGACATGCGCCGTGCAGCGTTTGGATTTCCCGACACCACTGGAATTCCGAATCGAAATCCAACGAGGTGGCTGATGCTGTCGCCGCGAACTGAACCGTGGGCGGTGGCGGCCGCCCGCGTTCGTGACGTGAAGGACGAAGCGCCAGGCGTGCAGACTTACTGGATCGAACTTTCAGAGGCCGGCGATCGAGAGACATACGCCGCCAAGCCCGGTCAGTTCAACATGCTGTACATGCCCGGTGTGGGTGAAGCCGCGATTTCACTCAGTCACCTTCCTTCGCCGGGCGGGCAACTCGTGCATACGGTACGCTCGGTCGGAAATGTCACGCGTGCTTTGGCAGTCACGAAAGCGGGCGATTCCCTGGGCGTACGCGGACCGTTCGGTTCGTACTGGCCACTGGAGCGTGGAATCGGGAAGGACCTCATTCTCGTTGCCGGTGGCATCGGTCTGGCACCGCTGCGACCGCTCGTCGACGAAATTCTATCGCATCGGCAACAGTTCGGCCGCGTCAGTTTGTTAATCGGAGCCCGCACCCCATCGGACTTGTTGTATACGGACGATTACGAATCGTGGCGAACAGCTGACATCGAGGTTCAGACGACCGTCGATCGCGCCGCCGCTGACTGGAAGGGAAATGTTGGCGTCGTGACGTTGCTGCTCAATCGCTTGGGAATCACCTCACCACTACAAACAATGATCTTCACGTGTGGTCCCGAAGTCATGATGACCTACGCGATTCGGGCCGTCCGTGAACGCGGCGTACCGCGCGAAAACCTTTGGGTCTCACTCGAGCGCAACATGAACTGCGCGATCGGACAGTGCGGCCACTGTCAACTCGGCCCCCATTTCATTTGCAAAGAAGGGCCCGTCCTGAGATACGACCAAGTCAAAAACTGGATGCATGTGGATTCGCTATGACCAAAAAGCGACTCGGCGTCTTCAAGTTCGCTTCCTGCGACGGTTGCCAATTGCAACTGCTGTCGTGCGAAGATGAACTACTCGAATTGGCAGACACGATCGAGATCGCTCATTTCTTAGAAGCAACCAGCCTCATCCAGGAAGGGCCGTTTGATATCGCGCTGGTTGAAGGTTCTATCACGACGCCCGCAGACGTGGAGCGGATCCGCCACATTCGCCAACAATCCAAGATTCTCGTCGCCATCGGCGCGTGCGCAAGCTCAGGTGGCATCCAAGCTCTGCGAAATTGGGCCGACCACCACGAGTTCATCGCCGCGGTCTACGCCAGCCCCCAGTACATCAACACCCTCGCAACTAGCACATCGATCGCCGACCATGTTTCCGTCGACTTCGAACTGCGAGGATGTCCGATCGACAAGCATCAGTTGCTCGAAGTACTCGCCGCCATGATTGCCGATCGCGTGCCGAGAACGCCTCGTCACAGCGTCTGCATGGAGTGCAAACGCCGTGGAACGGTGTGCATTGCCGTCACGAAACACTTGCCATGTCTCGGTCCCGTCACCCAGGCGGGCTGCGGTGCGATTTGCCCGGCGTACGACCGCCCCTGCTATGGTTGTTTTGGTCCGGCCGCACAAGCGAACTGCAAGACATTGTCGGAGCATTATCTTGCCGGAGACACGACAGAAACCGTGATGATTCACGCCCTTCGCAACATGTCCGCCGCCGCCAACGTGTTCCAAATCGAAAGTGATCGTATCGAGTCTCGTCAACCCCAAGACAAAACGTGACCTCCGAACGAAAAATTACCGTCAATGCATTGACCCGAGTGGAAGGTGAAGGGGCCCTGCATGTACGCGTCAGCGGCGACCGTATCGAAAACGTGCGTCTCGCGATTTACGAGCCGCCACGATTCTTCGAAGCGTTTCTACGAGGCCGCGCGATCGAGGAAGTTCCGGACATCACGGCACGCATCTGTGGCATTTGCCCGGTTGCATATCAAATGACTTCCGTCCATGCGATCGAGAAGGCACTCGGAATCAAGATCGATCCCGGAATCAGGCGGCTGCGTCGCCTGCTGTACTGCGGCGAGTGGATCGAGAGTCACGTGCTGCATATGTTCATGCTCAATGCGCCCGACTTCTTTGATTGCCACAGTGGCATCGAACTGGCCGCACGATTCCCTGATCGCGTTAACAACGGATTACGAATCAAAAAGATCGGCAACCGATTGCTCGAAATACTCGGCGGCCGCGCGATCCATCCCGTCAACGTGAGGATTGGCGGGTTTTACCACCTGCCGACGCGGGATGAATTGCAATCGCAACTGCCAGATCTGCGATGGGCATTCAAGTCAGCTATCGATTCCGCCCGCTGGATCTCGGGGATCGAATTCCCCGAATTCAACGTCGATTGCGAGCTCGTCGCCCTCCAACACAACGATGAGTATCCGATGAATGAGGGCGTCATCGCGTCGACCCGTTACCCGGCGATCGACGTCGATCAATATGAAGACCACTTTGGCGAACATCACGTCGAACACAGCACGGCGTTGCAATCGGTGCGTCGCGACGGACAAACGCCGTATTTCCTCGGGCCGCTCTCGCGCCTCGAACTCAATCACACGCAGTTGTCTGCGGCGGCAAAACAATTACTCGAGACAGACTGTCCGCCTCTGCCGATGCGAAATCGGTTCCACTCGATCATCGCCCGCAGTGTCGAAGTCGTCCACGCATTGGAAGAGGCGATTGAATTGATTGAGACCTACTCGCCGCCAAACGAGCCGTTTGCTCCCTATGTTGCCCGCGCCGGCGCCGGATGCGCCGCGACCGAGGCGCCACGAGGCATGATCTACCACCACTACGAAATCAACGATGACGGTACGGTTGCCTCGTCTAAGATCGTTCCACCGACTTCTCAGAACCAATTGCAAATTGAATCAGACTTGCTCGCGTATCTGCCCCGTTGGTTAAACGAATCGGACGAAAAGATCGCAGCCGAAGCCGAAAAACTGATCCGCAATTACGATCCCTGCATCAGTTGCTCGACACATTTCCTGACGCTCACGATGGAACGATCGTGAACGGCAATCAAGCTCGCATGACGGTGATTGGAATCGGCAGTCCACACGGCGACGATCAGTTTGGATGGTCGGTTGTGGATCACATCGCAAACATCGGCCTGCAAGATGTCACGCTCGCCAAAGTCGGTCACCCCATCGATTTGATTGGGTCGCTAGAGGCGAACGACCGTGTCGTCCTCGTTGACGCCGGAGTGGGTTTGCCGGTGGATGTTCCGTTTCGCAAGCTGTGTTTTGCCGATGCTCACGATCGTAATTTGATCCAAACTATACGTCATCGTGGAACGCACGATATGGGACTTGCCTCCGTACTGCAAATGGCTCAGTCGCTCCAAAAGCCCACCGATCATGTCACCATTTGGATCGGAAATGGGCGATCATTCGACCGGCTCGCTGGATTAACAGCACCAACCGAGCAAGCGGCGATTCGATGCGCTACACTGATAGCGGAGGAACTCAGCGATGCACGAAATGTCGCTTGTTAGAAGTCTGATTCGCCAAGTCGATCTCATCGCAGCAGAAAATGGTGGCGGTTCGGTTCGTGAGGTTTCCGTCGAAATCGGACCGCTTTCAGGTGTCGAAAGCGAATTGGTGCAGAGCGCATTTGATCAAGTGATCGCCGAATCGCACGAAAGTCCGATGACGCTCACCATTCGAGAAACGCCGCTCGTCGTCCACTGTCTGCAATGTGAAGATGACTGCGAGATCGACAATTTCATTTTTCGTTGCCTCCGCTGCGGTTCCGGTCACGTGCGTGTGATCCGCGGCGACGAATTTCGGATCGCGTCGATCACGCTTGATGAAAGGGTTACTCATGCCTGAACGAACCATCGTCATCAATCGCGATATCCAATCCGAACGTCGTGCCGCGGCGGAACATCGTCGCCAAGAATTCACGCGTCAGAAAACCTTTGTTGTCAACCTCGTCTCATCTCCCGGGGCAGGTAAAACGACACTACTCGAAGCGACCTGCCGATACTGGAAAGACCGTTGGAAGATCGCCGTTCTGGTGGGCGATTTGGCAACCCAACGTGATGCCGATCGACTTCGCCCATTCGTTCCGGTGCAGCAACTGACCACCGGCGGGGCGTGTCACCTCGAATTATCGCTCGTCGAGAAAGGCCTCGCCAAGCTACCCCAAGAACACTTCGATTTCCTGTTCATCGAGAACGTAGGAAACTTGGTATGTCCCGCTTCACATGATCTTGCCGAGCACCTTCGCGTCGTATTGCTCAGTACGACTGAGGGCGATGACAAGCCCGGCAAGTACCCCAAGATGTTCCGCACCAGCGAGGTGATGGTGATCACCAAAATGGATCTCTTGCCACATGTCCCGTTCGACGTTGACCGGGCAACGGTAGACTCACATCTGATTCGGGATTCGATGGAAGTCATCACGGTCTGTTCGCTGCATGATGAAGGAATCCATAATTGGTGCCAAATGTTGGAACGACGGCGTGAGCAACTTTTTTCCGAGGTCGACGTTCCATGTTCGACTTAGGCTCCATCGGCATAACGGCAAGAAGATTTCGATTGCAAGGCTTGGTTCAAGGCCAAGGCATCCGTCCAACGATCGCCAATTTGGCAACCAGCAATGGCATCAAAGGACACGTTCGAAATTCCCCCAGTGGCGTCGAAATCCAGGCTTGGGGCGATGAACCGGTAATCACGAACTTCAAAAAGATGCTGCAAACCACTTTCGCAAACGCAGTCTTGCGACAGTGGAAACTGAAGACAGACGGCCTGACCGCTCCGGATCACTTCCGAATCATCGAGAGCACATCGGGCCCGCAACTCCACACAACCGTACCGCTTGACCTCGCCATTTGCAGCGATTGCCTCACCGAAGTACGGAACTCGGCCGACCGCAGACATGGCTACCCTTTCACAACCTGCACACGGTGTGGACCGCGGTATTCGATGCTCAACGCAATGCCATTTGATCGTGATTCCACAAGCATGTCGGCGTTCCCGATGTGTACGCGGTGCGCGTCTGAGTATCGCGATCCGAGGAACCGTCGCTTTCACGCTCAAACGATTGCATGCCCCGATTGCGGCCCTCAATGTTGGACTGCCGATCGAAACGGGCACACAATTGCGGACAAGGCAGAGGCTCTACAGCACGTCGCCGAGCGAATCAGGCGAGGTGACATCGCCGCGGTCAAAGGAATCGGCGGCTACCAGTTCATTTGCGACGCCACGAACGGCCACGCGGTCAGCGAACTGCGACGACGCAAACTCCGGCCCACTAAACCGCTCCCGGTGATGGTGGGGGATGTCGATTCAGCCCAACAATTCGCGTCGATCAATGCCACCGAACGCGATGCGTTGCAAAGCACCGCCAATCCAATCGTACTGCTACGTGGACTCGAAAATCGATCTCTCTGTCGTTGGATATCACCCAACCTCAACACGATCGGCGTGATGCTTCCGACGTCTGCTCTCCACGCTCTCCTCCTCGATTTCGCGGGCAGGCCGTTGGTCGTGACGAGTGGCAATGTTCATGGTTCACCACTCGTTTTTCAAAACTCCGTCGCCGCATGCAAACTGGGGGACATCGCAGACGTGTTCCTGCATCACGACCGAGAAATTTCCAATCCGATCGATGACAGTGTTGTCCAATGCGTCGGCGAACAGGTCGTCACCATTCGGGCTGCCCGTGGAATTGCGCCAATGACGCTTTCAACGTCGATGTCTCGCCCCATGTTGGCTGTCGGAGGACATCAAAAGGTCGCGCCGGCGATCCAGACAAACGAGTCATTGGTTCTAATGCCCCACATCGGTGACATGGATTCCGAGTCTGGCCGCGTACGATTCATTGAATCCATTGATCGCTTGCAGTCGCTCTACCAATTCCATCCATCTTTGGTCGCTCACGACGCTCATCCAAACTATTTTGCGACCGATTGGGCGGTCCAGCATTCTGACTCGGCTGAGGCCGTGCAACACCACCACGCCCACGTCGCGGCCGCGATGCATGAACACCAATTGCTCGACCGATCGGTACTCGGCATTTCATTTGATGGCACCGGTTTTGGTCGCGACGAGACGATCTGGGGTGGCGAAGTGCTGTTGGCGAGGCGTTCTTCCTATCAAAGAATCGGTCACCTGCGTCCATTCCGACTTCCCGGCGGGGAATCCGCGATCAAACAACCGTGGCGAATCGCAGCATCGCTCCGCTCGCAGATCAATGAACAAACGGTGGCATCGCAACCACTCCGTGTTGCGATCGAGCAGGGACCGATCACATCAAGCATGGGTCGTCTGTTTGATGCGATTGCTTCCATCGTTTTAGACATCGAATCGGTCGCCTTCGAAGGCGAAGCGGCGATGCGACTCGAAGCCGCCTGCGACCGTGCAGAAACCAATTCCTACGAATTCCAAATCACCAACGACGATCCTTTGCAGTTCGATTGGCGTCCTGTTCTCATCGATGTTGAGAACGATCTGCCCCACGTCTCACGCGATCGCATTGCGATGCGGTTTCATCGCGCTGTCGCTGAGCTCGTTATCAAAATGGCCGACCGACATCGAGAACTACCATGCGTGATAACGGGAGGCGTTTTTCAAAACCGCACGCTGTCTGAACTGATTCAAACACTGAGTGAAATCAATTCACTCGACATTCGCATGCCCGGTGCGATTCCTATCAATGACGGCGGGCTGGCGATCGGTCAATTGGTGGTGGCATCCTCTTTGAAGGAGCGAACCACGGAGTCCAGCGATGATTCCACTTCGCGAGAGCCACTCGCGGAACTTGGCCTCGGAGAAATGCCATGTGCTTAGGGATCCCTGGAAAAATCGTACGCTGGATCAATCACGATCCGACGTTTGCTAAAGCGGAGATCGAATTCGCGGGCGTGCGACGTGAGATTCACATGGCCTGCGTCCCCGAAGCTTCGGTCGGTGATTACGTCGTTGTGCACGCGGGCATCGCGATCTGCATTCTCGATGAAGCCGAAGCCGCCAAGACACTGGCAGATCTGAAATCGATCGAAGAGTTATCCGATGAAATACCTTGATGAGTTCCGGGACGGACGCGCATCGCAATCCTTGCTCGAAAAAATCCGCCAGCGTGTCACGCGGCCGTGGGTGCTTATGGATGTCTGTGGTGGGCAAACACATAGCCTCGTTCGATACGGCATCGAACGAGAATTGGCCGGTCAGGTCGAACTG
Source organism: Aporhodopirellula aestuarii (assembly GCF_023701485.1). Taxonomy (GTDB): domain Bacteria; phylum Planctomycetota; class Planctomycetia; order Pirellulales; family Pirellulaceae; genus Rhodopirellula; species Rhodopirellula aestuarii. The sequence continues at coordinate 86,291 of NZ_JAMQBK010000012.1, read as the reverse complement.
ATCCACGGCCCGGGATGCCCGGTATGCGTCACGTCGACGGAACTGATCGATTTTGCCGTGGCTCTTGCGATGCAACCCGACACGATCGTCGCCAGTTTTGGTGACATGATCCGCGTGCCGGGCAGCGACCAATCGCTGATGCAAGCACGCAGTTGCGGTGGCCGACTCAAGATCGTTTACACCCCCATCGACGCGATCGCGCTCGCCCAGCGGAATCCTGATTCACAAATTGTCTTTCTTGCGGTCGGCTTTGAAACGACCACACCGTCGACGGCGCTCGCCGTGCTGCAGGCCACCCAGCTCGGACTACAGAATTTTTCCATCGTACCGGCTCACGTCCGCGTCTTGCCAGCGATGGAGACGATCATGCAACTACCTGAAAACCGCGTCGAAGGTTTCCTCGCGGCGGGGCATGTTTGCAGCATCACGGGCTATGACGTTTACGAATCGTTTGTCGCAAAACATCGCGTTCCCGTGGTCGTCACCGGGTTCGAACCGGTCGATTTGCTGGAAGGAATTTTACAAGCCGTCACGCTGCTGGAAGCGGGCAAAGCGGTCATCGAGAATCGGTACAGCCGCAACGTCCAGCGACATGGGAACCCCAACGCACAAGCGCTCATCGATCGTGTTTACGAAATCGACGATCGTGACTGGAGGGGCTTCGGCACGATTTCCGGCGGAGGTTACCGATTGCGAGACGAATACGCTCAGATGGATGCATGCCGCAAATTCGCGAGGTTACTCCCGCCTAGTGCGCGGAAAGACTCGGAGTGCCGTGGTGCAGATGTGATGTCGGGTAAGATCAAACCCAAACAATGCCCCGCCTTCGGAAAAACCTGTTCCCCGGAATCGCCACTCGGTGCACCGATGGTATCGAGCGAAGGAGCCTGTGCAGCCTACTATCGCTTTGACCCGATCACGATTGAGGCCCGCCAATGAAGCCGGTCGCTCGAGGCGCGGCTTGCCCTGCTGTGCCTGTATCCAATGAAACGGTTACGCTTTCGCACGGCGAAGGGGGAAGGGCGATGCGTCGGTTGATCCGCGACCAGATTGCGGCAAAGCTCGGCAGGGGAAATGTGCAACTGCACAGCGATGCCGCATGCTTGGGCCGGATTACGAAAGAAATCGCGATCACCACCGATAGCTATGTGGTTTCGCCGCTGTTTTTTCCTGGTGGCGATATTGGTTCTTTGGCCGTACACGGGACCGTGAATGATCTCGCCATGGCCGGCGCCACTCCTTGCTACTTGACCCTCTCGCTCATTCTAGAAGAAGGACTGCCCTTGGCCACACTCGGCCGGGTCATCGACAGCGTCGCGGAAGCGGCGAGTAACTGCGACGTCAAAATCGTCGCGGGCGATACGAAGGTGGTTCCCAAAGGGGCCGCTGATGGTATTTTCATTAATACGACCGGAGTCGGCGTGCATTCAACGGGTCAGCGGATGACCGCGTCTCGTATCCAACCGGGTGACGCTTTGCTGGTCTCGGGACCGATCGCACGTCACGGGCTCGCCGTGCTCGCGGCGCGTGAATCGCTCGGGTTCGATCCGCCACCGGAATCCGACTCCGCCCCGCTCCACCGGATCGCCGCAGAACTTCTCGAAACGCTTGGAGACGATCTGCGAACAATGCGTGACGCAACCCGCGGCGGAATTGCTGCGGTGATGCACGAATGGGCCGAGGAATCCGCCAACGCCATGTGGATTGACGAGAGCCAACTGCCACTCCTTCCCGAAAGCCGCGGCGTCTGTGAATTGTTAGGTCTCGATCCGCTATTGGTTGCCAACGAAGGCACTTTCGTCGCTGCCATCGCCCCACATCGGGTCGACGACGCCCTATCGGTCATGCGATCTCATTCGCGGTGCGGGCAGCCGGCACAAATCGGACACGCCCGAGCCCGCGAACTTTCTCCCGTTTTGGTCTCTCGGGGCTTGGGCGCCGACCAACCTCTTGATGAACCCATCGCTGCAATGTTGCCAAGAATCTGCTGAGATGGCTTGGACAACCCAACGGCCTCTTCATGCCCGGGAATCGACGAGTTGAAACATCAAACGCCGAGATGAGAGCCGTTCGGATCCTGTACGATGCTTGCAATTCGGTGCCACTCTGCCACGATAGGCGAATCAGCGTCCAATGCCTTTCACGACGCTGGCCCCGCATCGACCAAAGACCTTTCTAGGTCAAAAATGCGGTCTCTCGGTGCCGTAGTACTGACCGGCATTCCCATGCTATCGCCATTATCTTGAGGAACGGATGCGTAAAAAGAAATTCAACCTGGGTGGCGGCCCTTCTCACGACGACAAATCAGCTCCAGATCAAAACGTCAAAAAATCAGCGGTTGTATCACAATCACGTCGAATCGTTGTTAGTGCCGCTGGGCTTGTCGTTCTCGCGATCATCACAGCGATCGTGATGTTTCAAGACGGAAAGATTGGGGAACAGGCAAACGAACAAGACGGCACCGCCGCACCGGCTGACGACGAACAGCTCGAACTCACACGTCGCGCACTAGCCGAAACCGAAAACCTGCAACTGGTGAGTGCGGACGCAAGCTGGAACACGCTTCACGAGCAATCGCCCGAGGACGTTTCGATCACACTCAACCGAGCACTCAATCGTGTCTTGAGAGTGGACGCGTTGGCATCTCAAGCGACCAACGCGGCCCTCGACGCAGCAGAGAAAAAGGAAGCGAGATCAAAACTACCTGACGCTATTTCGGGCGCCCGCGCGGCGATTGATTCGTTTGCAAACGTCTCCAACGATCCGATCACTTCCCAGTGGCTCGGATCAGAAGTCGACTTGCACGAAGCGTCACTGCTCCCGGGCTCGATGACCAAGTCCATCCGGCGCGAGGTATACGATCGATTATCCAAGACGATTCAAAGCGACCTCGGAGCCGATCCTCGCTCGATGATTCTCGGAGGGGTGATCGCGAAAGTTGTCGATCAGATGGAAGACCCCATCGACGGTCTTCCCCGCGCGGTACTGGCTGATGCGGGACAAGCCTTTGCCGCGTTGTCAGACAACCATCCCGACAACTTGTTCTTCGCACTCAGAGCCGCCCGGCTCAATATCGAAGATCGCAACCCGCGTGCGGCCGACTACATCAAACGTTCACGCGAACTAACCTCCGCGATCGAACCGTTGATCAGTGCAGACACCAAAACAATCGGCTTAACCCCGGAAGAACTCGTCGAGCAAATCGTTGCGGCCATCGAGGCGAACGACTGGGCGACGGCTGAAAATCGCAACCTGCTGTGGTTCAACGTGCTCAACAGTAGCGAGATCATGAAGACCGATCGCCGTCGCGCCATGCCACATCCGTTGGATCGTTTGAACTTCGACTCGCTTCGGGAACTCTCGGCGAAAGCAGCTCAGAAATCCCCGATCGGAAAGGGCACCGCCAAGATTCAGTACGCAAGCGTTTCGCTCGCGGATTCCGCCAACAGCCAAATCGTCCAAGCGATTGACTTTGACCTCGATCTCGACGCCGACCTCGTCAGTGCGGATGACAAAGGCAACATCTCGCTTTGGCAAAACGCGTCGGACGGTTGGCAGAAAGCCGGCCAGATTGAACTCGACGTCGTTCCCTCCGGGATGCTGGTTGCCGATCTGTTTGTCGTTGACAGCAGTTCGCCGGGGCGTTTGCGGGCAGACCGGGCAAACTCCGAAGGGAGCGAGTGGATCTCCAGTTCGCGGCACGATACGTTCCTGCACCTGCTCGCTTATGGCGATGATGGCGTGCGTGTGATCAGTATCGACGGTCGAACGACGACAGCCAACGAAGAGCGTCTACAACTGGTCGAAAAAGACCTAGGGCTCGGAGACCTACAAGGAATCACGGCCGCCGTCGCCGGCGATTTGGAAGCCGACGGTGACCTCGACCTGGTCTTCGCAACCAAAGAACACGGCGTCCGGATGTTTATCAATCGCGGCAATCGAACATTCTTTGAACTGCCCGGAACCGGAAAACAATTTGGTACCGATGACCCTATTTCATCACTCGCAATCGCGGATCTCGACCGAGATTTGGACCTCGACGTGATCACGACACACGCCTCGTCCGGTCGCGTCGGAATCCTCGAAAACATGCTGCACCTGCAGTTCCGTGGCCGGGTCTTCGAAGATATCCCCGCGATCGATGGGGCAGCCTCGCTCGCGATTGAAGACATTGATGGCAACGTTTCGTGGGACCTTGTCGTCGGAGGAAGTTCATCGTCGGCAATCGTGTTTTCACACACCTCCGACGCCGGCGTCTGGGTCGTCGACCGCGTAGAAATGAGCGATCACGGTGCGGAAAACGGCATCGTCGCGGATATCGACAATGATTCATGGATGGAGATGATCGCCGACGGTGAGTTTTCTCGAATGGGTCCTTGGGGATGGACCTCCTGGGAAGCAATCGAGCCGATCGAACCGTCTAAAGCACTCACGCATGCGGACTTCGACCGCGACGGGAGCATTGACCTATCATCGGTATCCGCCGACGGCATCATGGTGATGAACAATCGCAGCACGCCGATGGGACACTATCTCAACTTGCGGTTTAAGGGGATCGACGATAACGCGAGCGGACGGGTGAACCACTACGCCATCGGCAGCGTTCTGGAAACCCGATTCGGCCCGCACTACCGCGCCCGAATCGTCACGTCTCCCTCTACCCATTTCGGCCTCGATGGCCTCGATCAAGCCGGCAGCGTGCGCGCGATTTTACCAAACGGACTGACCCAAACGGTCACCAACCCACCCATCGATTCGCTGGTCGAAGAAGAACAGACGCTGAAAGGTTCGTGTCCCTATTTGTATGCTTGGGATGGAGAAAAATTCGCGTTTGTGACAGATTGCTTGTGGGCCGCGCCCCTCGGACTGCAGGTCGCACACGGTGTCGTTGCAAAAGACCGCCCGTGGGAATACCTCAAACTCGACGGCAAGAAGATTGCCCCCAAAGACGGTAAGTACGAATTGCGGATCACCGAAGAACTTTGGGAGGTGGCGTACTTCGACGAAGTTCAACTCAATGCGATCGACCATCCGGCCGATGTCGAAATTTGGACCAATGAAAAAGTTGGCCCCGACAATATCGCCACCCCCACCACGTTCGCCTTCGCACCTCGCGATCGACACCCCGTTCGCAAGGCGATGGACACATCCGGAAACGACGTGACGGCGAAACTCGCTCGAATTGATCAAGACTTCGTACAAGGTTTCGATCGCCGTCTACGCCAAGGTTTGTGCGAACCTCACTGGATCGATCTCGACTTCGGCGACAAACTGACTGGCCTGCAAACCGATTCAATCGACGAAGCCTCGCCCGCGATCTATCTGGTTCTCACCGGGTGGATCATGCCGACGGACGCGTCGTTGAACATTCAAATCGACCAAAACCCTGACTTGGCACCGATCGAGTTTCCTTCAGTCTGGGTCCCCGACAATGCCAGCGAATCGGGATGGAAACAAGCGATTCCTTTCATGGGTTTTCCTGGCGGAAAAACTAAAACGATCGTGGTCGATGTCACCGATATCGTGAACCCAGACGACCCGCGATTCCGCGTACGCACATCCGCCCAAATCTACTGGGACAGTGCCGAGGTGGTGACGCAATCCCAAGTCGCTGACTTGGTGACCCAAGAATGTGAACTCCTGACCGCGGGCATCACCTTCCACGGTTTCTCACGCCGCATCAAAGACGGCCCACTTCAACCCGAAGTCTACGACTACCAAGACGCTTCCTCTGCATCCCGTTGGCCTCCACTGCGAGGCAAACTTTCTCGCGAAGGAGATTGCGTCGAGTTGGTGAAAGAATGGGACGACCGGATGGCCGTCATCAGTGGCGGTGATGAAATCCGCTTGGAATTTGCGGTTCCTCCCAATGACCCACCCGCTGGATGGACGCGAGACTTTGTCTTGCACAGCGTTGGTTGGGACAAAGACGCCGACCTCAACACGTTGACCGGACAACAGATCGGGCCACTCCCGTTTCGCGAAATGAAACAATATCCCCCGGGGGTGGACCAAACGTCTAAAACCGCAGCGGTCGTTCAGCTCAACCAAAATCATCTCGGCCGAGAACAGACGTTTCGATCCTTTTGGTTCCGGGAACCCAATGCCCCCCCGATGCGTTTCGCGAAATAGCATCTTCGCGAACGCAAATGGACATATCAAAGGCGAGATATCGGTTAAATTGGGGGCAACGATTTCCCGCCTCCATTCGAAACGTCCCCCCAACTCGAAAACAGAATGTTTTCTGTAGCGCTGGCTCCATCATGCGCCATCTGCATGCGTTGAGGATTGCCCCGCAATTCGTCGAAAATCTCTGTCATCTCAAATGGGATCCAACGCCAGACGGTCAGCGGAATGAGCCCTAGCAGTTGATCGCCATTCATCATTAGTATTCCAGATCAATGCCCACTGCTGCCTCGCCCAAACCGCCCATTCGCCCAGTTACTCCCCGCCTACGACTCGTCTTGCACTTGGTGTTGATCCTGTTTGGTGTTTTGCTGGCCAACGGACTCTACCTCACCGCGATCACTTGGCTGCAACACTTTACCGGGCGAATCTACGAGGACCACTTCTACCAATTGATGTTTTTGGTGCACCTCGGATTGGGACTGTTGTTGATCGTTCCAACGATCGGGTTTGGTTTGTTGCACATGGTCCGCAGTCGCAAGCGCCGAAACCGCCGCGCTGTGAAGATCGGATACGCACTCTTTGCCGTCGCGATCGCGATCTTGGTAACGGGTCTGCTCCTCATGCGTGTGGGATCGATCGCGATCGTGGATCCCACCAGTCGGAGTTTCGTGTATTGGGCACACCTCATCGCCCCGCTGGCCGTGATTTGGTTGTATTGGCTGCACCGCTTGGTGGGTCCTCGGATCAAGTGGGATATTGGGAAACGCGTTGTCCTCGCGATCACAGTCATCGTTGCCGCGATGGTCGCGTTCCAAGCTTCCGATCCTCGTATCAGCGATGGCAAAGCGCCGCTTCAGGGCGAGAAGTATTTTCAACCGTCATTGGCTCGCACCACCACTGGAAAATTCATCGCCGCCGAAACGCTGATGAACGACGATTACTGCCTGCGCTGCCACGCGGATCTTTCCAAGTCAGCATTCCACAGCGCACACCGCCTGAGCAGTTTCAACAACCCGGCCTACCGTGCATCGGTGCGAGAAACGCGGCAAGTTTCCCTCGAACGAATGGGATCCGTCCAAGCCTCACGCTGGTGTGCCGGCTGCCACGATCCGGTGCCGTTTTTCTCGGGCGAGTTTGATGATCCGAACTACGACGATGTCGATAACCCGACGGCACACGCGGGACTGACCTGCGTCGTCTGTCACTCCATCCAGTCAGTCAACAGTAACGTCGGCAATGCAGACTACACCATCGCTGAACCGGAGCATTACCCGTTTGCCTACAGCGACAACCCGCTCTTGCAAGAATTGAATTCGTTGATGGTCAAAGCCAAGCCGACCTTCCACAAGCACGAAATGTTGAAACCGTTTCATAAGGAAGCGGAATTCTGCAGCGTATGCCACAAAGTCTCTCTGCCCGGTGAAGTGACCAACTACAAGGAATTCCTTCGCGGACAAAACCACTACGACAGCTATTTGCTATCCGGGGTTTCGGGCCACGGTGCACGTAGTTTCTATTACCCGCCCAAAGCTCAAACCAACTGCAACGAATGCCATATGCCGGCGCTCGCCACCGACGAGTTCGGTGCTAAGTACATGGACGAACTCGGCCGTCTTGGCGTCCACAGTCACTTTTTCCCGAGTGCCAATACGGCGCTCGCTTATTGGATGGGCGATTCCGAAGGCGTTGAGAAACATCGCGAATACTTGCAAGGCACGCTGCGTGTTGATCTCTTCGGATTAAGGCAGGGCGGGTCCGTTAGCGGCGAACTGGTCGCACCGTTGGGCGATCGCACGCAAATCGCCCCGGGAGAAACATACCTCATCGAAACTGTTTTGCGGACGATGAAGCTCGGGCACCACTTTACGCAAGGAACAACGGATTCGAACGAAATCTGGATCGAGTTGACCGCCACGCAGTCGGGCAAAGTGATCGGTCGCAGCGGGCATCGCGACGAACGGGAAGCGGTCTATCCTGATTCTCATTTCGTCAATACGTTCATGCTGGATCGAGAAGGCAATCGCATCAACCGTCGCAACGCCCAGGACATATTCACTCCGCTGTACAGCCACCAAATTCCTCCAGGGGCTGGCCAGACCGTCCACTACCGGCTGACCACGCCGTCGGACTCGAACGAGCCGATCGAGATTTCAGCCAAACTGCTATACCGGAAGTTTGACACCGAATACCTCGACTACATCCGCCGCGACCGCGACCCCGAACGCGACAAACTTAACTTGGGCCGTCCCGGTGACCCGAATGATCTGCCAATTGTTGAGATCGCCAGCGACAAACTCGTACTGGTTTTTGACGAAGTTGATGAAGATCCATCTGACTCTGCCGACACCGACTCCTTCCCGCTATGGCAACGCTGGAACGATTACGGAATCGGCATGCTGCTCAAAGGGAAGGCGGAACTCAAACAGGCAGCCGAAGCGTTTCACGCCGTCGAGGAACTGGGTCGCTTTGACGGGCCTCTCAACCTGGCGCGTGTACAATTCGCTGAAGGAGATCTCGACGGTGCCACCGAATCGCTGCATCGCGCCGCCACGATGGATCCTCTCCCTCCATCATGGACACACAGTTGGCTGAGCGGGATCGTCAATCGACAACAAGGAAACCTTGACACCGCCGCGGAATCGCTCCGAAACGTCCTCGAAACCAAAATCGTTGAACGCGGTTTCGACTTTTCACTCGACTACGAAGTGCGAAACGAACTCGGCTTAACCCTCATCGATTTGGCCCAGCGTGCAGAAGTGCAGGGCGACGAAGCAGCCTCTCGTGATCTTCTCGCCGAAGCCCAAAGGCACTTCGAGAAGGTATTGGAAATCGACTCAGAAAACGTGACCGCTCACGCGAATCTCGCGGAAATTTTTGCGTGGAGTGGGGACGGCGAAAAGGAACAGTATCACAGAACGCTTCACGCCAAATTTAAGCCCGATGACAACGCGGCAGAGGTTGCAATCCCGGCGGCGCGTCGAAGATATCCCGCCGCCAACCACGCCGCCGAAGCCCTTGTCATCTATGATCTAGCTCCCTGAGCCAAGATATTTGCGTGATTGGATACGGCGTCTGACTTGCTTGAACAAATCACGATTGGCTTGCGTCCTCGCCTTTTATTCGACGCAAGAACAAAACTCCACCGATAGATAATCGCATGACCGAATTGCCACCCTCTCACGAACTCGCCGACGATCACCCTGACGTGGAAAATGATGCGGTGATCGGTACCGCGCTGCGAGGATCCTTGATTCTTTTCGCTGTGGTAGGGGTCCCCGTCCTCGCGTTTGTTGTTTACCTGAATATGAGCAAACAGACGCAGCAGTCGATCGAGACGGAAGTCACGCTTCCGGAAGTCCGCGAGATTAACGATGTTACGATCCCCTCACTCGTGATGACCGAAGTCGGGGACGAAAGCGGAATCGATTTCACGCACCAGTCCGGCCGCTATGGCGATCGCTTGCTGCCTGAGACCATGGGCAGCGGTGTCGCGGCACTCGATTTCAACAACGACGGACATCAAGATCTCCTGTTGGTCAATTCCTGCTATTGGCCGTGGGATGACCGCCATGATGAACCTTCGCCCTGCCAACTGCTGGCCGGCGACGGTGACTTTCACTTCTCTGATGTTTCTGAACAAACAGGCCTCGACGTCACTCTTTACGGAATGGGCGTTGCCGTAGGCGACTATGACAACGACGGTGATTGCGACGTATTCCTCTCCGCAGTCGGAACCAATCGCATGTTCCGCAACGATGGCGGCGTATTCAGTGATGTGACGGCCGAGTCGGGCGTGGGAGGTGCCGATGACGCTTGGAGTACGAGCTGCGGATTTTTTGACTACGACAACGACGGGCTACTGGACCTTTTCGTCTGCAACTACGTGTCGTGGAGCAAAGAGAACGATCTCAGCCAAGACTTCACGCTCGACGGCGAGACCCGGGCGTACGGCCCTCCACGCGCGTTTGCAGGTACGTTTTCATACCTGTACAAGAACCGGGGAGATGGTTCTTTCGAAGACGTATCCGCGTCCGCCGGCATCCAAATACGCAATGACAACACCGACGTCCCTCTCGGCAAGGCGATGGGCCTCGCTCCCGTGGATGTCAATCGCGACGGTTGGATCGACATTCTGGTTGCAAACGACACCGTGCGAAACTTCTTGTTTGAGAACAATAAAGACGGAACGTTTTCGGAAATTGGACGGTTGTCGGGGATCGCGTTCGACCGCAGTACGGGCAACGCGCGCGGTGCGATGGGAATTGACACGGCCGCGTTCCGCGATGACGGCACGCTCGCAATCGGCATCGGTAACTTCGCCAACGAAGCAAGTGCGCTCTACATGACTCGGCCCGATCGCAGCCAGTTCATTGACGCGGCAATGTACACCGGCTTCGGACCGCCGACACGAAAAGGGCTTACGTTCGGACTGTTCTTCATTGACGTCGATTTGGACGGGCGGCTCGATGTGCTCGGCGCGAACGGGCATCTCGAAGAGGAAATCGCTAAAACCCAAGCGACCCAGCGATACGAACAATCACCACAACTGTTTTGGAATGCGGGACGTGAGGCCAAGACCGAGTTGGTCTTGGTTGAGGAATCCAATGTCGGCAAGGATTTCTACAAGCCCATCGTGGGACGGGGGGCTGCCTTCGCGGACTTCGATGGCGACGGCGATCAAGACGTTGTCATCTCAACGAGTCATTCGCGTCCCGCCGTCTTTCGAAACGACCAACAGACGCAACATCACTTCCTACGCATCAACCTGCAGGGCAGCGAGTGCAACCGAGATGCCATCGGGGCGATCGCCGAACTTCCCCTCGGAGACCGCACCCTCACGCGTACCGTCATGCCAACGCGAAGCTACTTGAGCCAGTGTGAAAAGACACTCACGTTTGGATTGGGGTCGACGTCCCAAGTCGACTCGATCACCGTGACTTGGCCCGGCGGCTCGTCCGAACAATTCGAAGTCGATGCGATCGATCAAACCATCACGCTTACGCAAGGCAACGGCATTGCTCCTGCAAGCGACTGACTCGCAATTGTCGTCCGCGAACGTCCTACAACCGGACGTCGATTTAATTACTGCGTGATTTGAAAAGTAGCGGAACGGCGCGAGCCGTCCGGTCTTGCATTACCGGACGGCTCACGCCGTTTTGTTAAAAAGAGCACTTAAACAATCAACGTCCCAACCGGGTTTTGTACTCTTTCGATTCGCGGTCAAACTGAAAGACCTGTTTCTGCTTGGGATCGGCGACGAACAATGAATCGCTCGTGACCGCAATACCGACGGGTCCGACCAACGGCTCGCCTTCATACCACTTTTCCGTCTTCCCATCGGCGGTAAACCTCCAGATACATTTGCCGTATCCGTCCGTCACGTAACCGTGATCTCCGGCCCAACAGAGCCCGTTGGGATATTGGTACGGCCGTCCGGTGACGACTTCATCCACTGCCTTGGTTTTGACATTGATCCGCACGATCGCAACCGCATCAGGCGTCACAGCCCACAGGTTCCCATCGTCATCAAAGGCCAATCCTCGAGCGTTGACCCGTGCGACCAATTCCGGTTTTCCGCCTTCAATCGGCAATCGAAATGTGGCACGTTTTTCCGCATCGCCGACGTACAACATTTTGCCGTCCGCATCGATCGCCAGCGCCATCGGAATCCCAATGTGCCCATCGGTCAGCCCAACCGGTTCAGCACCCGTGCTATCTATTTTGTAAACTTCGCGGGTTGCCGAATCCCCCACCAAAACACCACCGCCAGGATGCATCACAATGCACCGCGGTCGGTTCATCGGCTTGCGAAGAAACTTAGAACCGCGTGAAAACAGCTCGCGAGCTTCACCCGCCACCCAAACACCTGGCAGATCGAGATCGACGCAGTAAACATCCTCGCCGTCGACCGCAACCGCTAACGGATACGCCGGTTCATTCTTCTCAGCCGAAGCCTTTCCATCTGCATTGGTTTCGGACGCGGCGTCTTGAGCGGCAACAATCCTGGCAGTGAAGAACGGCGGCAACGACAGTACCGTCAGCACTGCGAACGTCGCCAAACGCAGGGCAACGGGTTGTCGTGAAACGAACGTGGGGTGCACAAATTGGAATGTGAATTGTTTCGTCATACCGCCATCAATCAATAATTGAGCCAAAGGTGAACGCGTGTGCTGAGACCGCGAGGATGCTGCGATGTGTCTGACAATCCAATTGAGATCGCTCAGCGGAGCCTATGATAACCTCCCGCGAGTCAATTCGGAGCGTCCCCTCGCACATCCAAAATTTTCAGGCATTGACTCGAAAAAAATGATGATCGACGTTTTGTGTCCCTCCGTTCCCGCGTCTTACAAGGTTTAGCAGCCCAAGTGAACGCCCAAACGGCCGGTAGGATTCTGCCCAATGATTCCCGCCTGCCTGTTTAGGCACCGACCGCCTCGCGAAGCGTTTCTTTCGGCAACACCCCACTCACCTGAGTGACAATTTCCCCCTCTTTAAACAACCGCGAAGGTCGGTATCGACGGAATACCATATTTCGTGGCGGTTTGAGACGCTTCGTCAACATTTACCTTTACGATGCGTACTCCGTCACCCAACTCTTCGGTTAATTCGTCGACGAGAGGCCCCATCATGCGAAAAGGGCCACACCACGCTGCCTAGAAATCGCCCCAAACCGGTATAGACGATTCAAGCACTTCCGCGTGGAACGTTCGGTCGTTGACACTTTTTGCAGACATCTGAAGTTTCTCGTTGAGTATTTGATTAAGAAATTGACTCGCTACGGACCTTCAGACGCGACGTCGCGATGGTTTCTTACCTCGCACGCATCCATTTCCGGTTCCCAATTGATAGCCCTCACCAAAGCCCCAAAATGCTTAGAACAATCCAACTCGTCATGCTCGCTTCGCTGGTATCCACGCCACTTGCCGTCAGCGCCCAAGAAACCGCTGGACCGCTGGCCAAGCAACTCGAGGCCACCGCTGCGGGTGCAGCCGCCCGTTATCCCGCCGAAGTTTTGAAGACGTTCAAAGACGCCATGGCGACCGTCAAAGCGAGCGGCATCGAAGAAAACGCCAAACAAGTCGGCGACCAAGCGATCGACGCCACGCTGAGTGGCTGGGATGGCGAGACCGTGCAACTGAGCGCACTATGGAAGAAGGGTCCCGTGGTTTTGATGTGGTACCGCGGCGGATGGTGCCCTTACTGCAACCTGCAACTTCGCGCAATGGAAAAGGAACTCACGTCGATCGAAGGCGCCGGTGCGCAGCTCGTCGTCCTCACTCCCGAATTACCCGAAAAGGCCAAACAAACCGCCGAAGCGAATGATCTGAGCATGGTGGCACTGCACGACCGGGACAACGAGTTGGCCCAAAAGTACGGACTCGTCTTCAAACTCCCCGAAACGATCGTCCCTACGTACCGCGACAAAATCAAAATCGGCAGCTACAACGGCAACGATAATCTGGAGCTACCTCTGTCGGCGACCTACGTTATCGACCGCACGGGCACGATCACGTACGCGTTCCTGGACGCGAACTACACCAAACGCGCCGAACCTGCCGACGTCGTGGCCGCGGTCGAGGCTTCGAAATAGTCGGTAAGAGACCAAACCAAGCTACGACAACGCGGCGGTGCATCGATACGCCGCGTTTCCGCCACAATTGAGTGTGTGATGCCAGCGAGCATCACCGCCCCCCATCGGCTCCCCAAATGAGACGGACGATTGCCGCAATCGTCCCGTGTGCTTAATCTGTTCGCTACGTCGCGTCGAGAATTCGACGGGTTGCGTCGACAGACACGAGTAGCGTTTCTCCTTCTGGTTGAGCCCGCATGGACTTCCCTGACAGATATGATCGGCAAAAAATTCAAACCGTCTGCTTGATGGTGATTGCCGTTGTTCTGGTGACGTTCTCGATCTATTGGCTCCGCCCGGTCCTCGTGCCGCTGGTCGTCGCATTGTTTGTCGTCAGCGGCGTCACACCGCTGCTCAACGCCCTCGAACTTCGACTGGGTGTGAACCGCTTGGTGGCGGCGGCGATCACAATCGTTGCCGGATTGCTCGCGATGATTATTTTCGGTTTTGCGATTTGGGTTTCGATGGTTGACCTGTCGCGGAACGCGAAAGCGTATCGCACCCGCGTTCAAGAGATCGTCAATCATTTGGAGGAGAGTGCCTCGGTCGTCTTACCCAAGTCGCTGGTGCCTTCGCACGCCAAATCGCTCCCTCAGACCGCAGCGGATGATGCCAGTGACTTCATTGACATTTTTGTCCGAGACGGAATCACACTCCTCTCGCAAGCTCTCATCGGCTTGATCTCCACCAGTGCGATTGTGTTGATCTATGTGTTCTTTCTCCTGATCGGAACACCAACCATCGGCGACTCAGGATCAATGGCGAGAGAAATCGATCAACAAGTCAGATCGTACCTGTCGCTGAAAACCGTCATTTCCATATTCACCGGAGCAGCCTTCGGGGCGACGCTATACCTGTTCGGTGTACCGATGGCGTTTACCTTCGGAGTCCTCGCGTTCCTGTTGAATTTTGTTCCCAACATCGGGCCGATTGTCGCAAGCCTACTGCCAATCCCGCTGATCTTGCTCGATCCCAACGCCAGCATTCTGTGGATGGTTTCGGTGATCGCCGTGACAGGATTGATTCAGCTGCTCAGCGGCAATTTGGTGGAACCCAAGTTGATGGGTAACTCCTCAGACCTGCACCCCGTGACGATTCTTGTGGCACTGATGTTCTGGGGGATGATGTGGGGCGTTGTCGGTATGTTCCTGGCAACTCCGATTACCGCAGCGATGCGAATCATGCTGCAGCGAATTGAAGTCACCAAACCGATCGCCGAATTGATGGCCGGCCGTTGGCAGATCAGCGCGAGCGAAGCGGCCACTTCAGCGTACTAAGACGAGCGTCAACGGAATTGATCTTCGCACGCGACCACGCATCAACAATCGGCGGCGACAGAACACCACGTGCTAACGCTCTCGTTTCAGAGGCATTGAAATCGACAATCCCGCCGTTCGCGCTTCGGTATCGGTTCGATGCCTGACGTGACACTTCAAACATTGCGACGCCAAGCGAATCGGACCGGCGAATCGATAACGTGCCGCCTCGACCGATTCAAACCTTGGCTCGCCGTCCTTGAGCGCCGTAACCGCCCGTCGCTCGAATTCATCTTTGGGCTGGTGATCCACATTGATGAGATCCGTTTCCACAATCAACCACTTGAGTTTGACGTCATAACTGTTGGCCAGTTCATCGAAGACATCCTCTAGCGACGCGGAGGGAATCGCATGCGTATTGTCTTCGTCAAAGAAATCACGGTGGACCACCTGCAACGTTCCACGAATGGATTCGTGCAACAGCATCGCTCGTGCTCGTGCTTCAGCAACAGTGGTCGCCGCCTGGATTCCTCCGGACGCCACCGCAGACGATTCGGTCGGTTCATCGGCCCACACGTCCCAAAGGGGCACGGTAGCGATGACGAATAGGAAAGTCAGTCCGAACGCTTTCATGATCGATTACTCAGTTGTTGGAGGGTTGCTTCTGCCTCGGCCACGATTCGATGGATCACGGTTTGAACGTCCTCGATTTGAGTGATCTGCCCGGTAACTTGGCCGGCGTACATGGCTAACTTTTCGAGATCGCCCGTCATCGACTTCAACGGCGAGTCGGTACTCATCCAATAGATCGGACGCCCTTGCTCTTCCGCGACAACTCGCCGCGGAATCTTATCGGGCAGATGACCATATGGCTGCGACTCGATTGACTCGGTGACTTCGGTTTTAAGAACCCGGACGTTGGAATGGGGCGGCCAATTGATCGCGAACGCATCGGTGTGAATGGTGTCGCACTCCGTTGCCGAGAGAATCTTTTGCTTATGGACGTCGTGCGCGAACGATTCTTTCGTCGCCAGAAACGCTGTCCCGCAGTGAATCCCGTGGGCACCCAGCGCCAATGCCGCGACTAGACTGCGTCCACTGGCGAAGCCGCCCGATCCGACCACGGGAATGGAAACGGCGTCCACCACCTGAGGCAACAAGACCAACGACGATACCATGCCGTGAACATGACCGCCCGCTTCCACGCCTTGAGCGATAATCATGTCGGCGCCGGCCGCCTCCGCGCGCTTTGCATGCTCGACGCTGCCCACTTGATGAATGACCAAACACCCGGCGTCCTTGGCCCGAGCAACGGCATCGGCGACAACGTCCCAAAAGAACATCAGCACGGGGATTCTCAACCGCACGCACTCATCCAATTCGGCTCGAAACAAATCCGGATCCGTCGCCGATGGAATCAAATTCACCGCAAACGGATTGCTGGTCAGGGCACGCACCTGATCGACCTGCTGACGAATCAAGTCGGGTGACTCGCGAACCATGCCGAGACAACCGAACCCGCCTGCGCCAGCAACGGCGACAACCAGTTCCGCGCGAGCCACGCCCCCCATGCCCGCCTGCAAGATCGGATAACGGCAACCGAGCAAGTCGCAAAAGGGAGTATGTAAAGGCGTCGAACTCGGCATTGATTGGCTGGCCTCGGGTGGTTCTCGCAACGAGGCTGGGGACTTGCGTCTCAGCCGTTACAATGAAGGCATGAACTGTAATTTAGAAACAACGATCCCGGACTGGATTATCGAACACCCCGAAACAACGGGCGTGTTCAACGAATTCAATTTGGACATCAGTTGTGCGGGCAAGTCGCTTCAATACGTCTGTCTCCAGCACGGGCTGAATCCTGCTGAAATGCTGCTGCGGGTGAGGACTGTGATTGTGGAATTCTCGTCCATTGACGCCGATTCCGCATCACCCTAGGCTCGAGCGAAACCATTCGATAGACGCATTTCCACCTACGACGTCGTCAACGCCGCAGAATTCAGGCTATGAAGTTAACCACGCAAACCGACTATGCCATGCGGACGCTCATGGTTCTGGCGACGCGCAAGGAGCGGGTGCATGTTGCGGACGTCG
Source organism: Aporhodopirellula aestuarii (assembly GCF_023701485.1). Taxonomy (GTDB): domain Bacteria; phylum Planctomycetota; class Planctomycetia; order Pirellulales; family Pirellulaceae; genus Rhodopirellula; species Rhodopirellula aestuarii. The sequence continues at coordinate 69,185 of NZ_JAMQBK010000012.1, read as the reverse complement.
CAAACCTGTTCGGGATTTCCGTCAACCACGTTGCGAAAGTCGTCAATTTGTTGGCCCGCGCCGGGTTTGTTCGCAGCGTTCGCGGTGTTGGCGGGGGAATCGAACTGGCACAGGGTACAAACGAAATTTCAATCGGCGAAGTGATCGCCCTGATGGATTGGCCCCGATCTCTTGCACGATGCAGTCGAAGAAGGCAATCGCATGCAACTGGGGCGGGCAGGCCGAATGACTGCTGCGGTTAACGTCCTTGTGCTTCTCGATTGCGAATATCTTCGCTCGACAACAATCGAAACACGCACGTTGCCGAGACCACGGCACCGATCGTCACACGGCACCTACGGTTACTTTGTCAAGATTCCATGTGTTTTTGCGGTCGAGTCGCGCCGCCTCCACGCCAGACGTGCTGTGGAGGAGGCTCTCTGAAGCGCGTTCATTATGATCACGGGATAAATTTCACAATTGAACCGACTCAATAGTTGCGTACCGCCCGTAAGGGTGGTAGATTTCGCTGGCGCAGCGGAGGGGCTTCAGAATTCGCCTTTCTCCTGAGTTCTGCTAAACTTACTCGGATAAAGATGCCGCTAGAGGTACCAGCAAGCGTGCGGTTAACACCGGCAAAAGACTGTTTTCCGGCGGCATTGATCCATTGAGTTCACTTGACGCGTGTGGTTTGAGCGAAAGAAATGACACGAGGTAGCCTTGGAGCTACGTTCGCTTCGCAGCATACGAACATGGCCGGTCACGGTCGCAACCGTTTTACTTTGCCCCGTAAAACTCCGCGGTCGTGACCGGCTTTCTTCGTGCTCCCGCGCTCGTGTGGCAGCGGCTCACTGGCGGACACCGTGTTTTGCCAACGCGATCGGTCGTTTTCCGATTTTCGTCGGCAGCAAAGCAAATTGGTCCAGGGGCGTTTTCCAGCAAATTTCAGAGAAGCCCAAACTTCTGCGCACCGCCTTTCTGTTCCCACGCGGCGGGCTGACGTGGCCAGTCATCACGCATTCATTCCACTGAACCGTTCGCGATTCGTCAGCGTGCCTACGAAAGTGTCCCGTCAATTCCGAGAGACGAGGAAAGATTCTTCACACCGATCGTGCCCACGCCGCATGCACTCGGCGGCCTCCCAAGCACATGAGCAAGAGACACTCCGTCTTTCTCTCAGATAACGACAGCTGCTCATCTGCCACTCCCACCTCACCGGCATCGCTCAGTGGATGGCCGGTGAGTGCATTAACGCGTCCGCGGACAAATCCCGATCAGCTGGGGTTTTGGGAATAGATCAACACCGTATACGGCGGCAATTCGATCCGCCCGCGATGGGATTGACCGTCGTAGGGTTCAACGATCGCCTGAATGTTGCCACTGGCGTCATCACCAAACTCTTCGCTGTATTCACTCCGATCGCTACTGAACCGACGTATCCAGACGCCCCCACTCGGGAGTCCAAACTCGTATTGCTCGAAATGCTGATTCGCAAAATTGATAACTACGATTACATCATCACCAGGACCACCGTCAAAGTGACGTCGAAACGCAACGACCTTCTTGTCATTGTTCACATGAAAAACATCAACGTGTTTGCCGGTCAATCCTTTGGAGATCCCGTCACGATTCAAACGCAATGCAATCAAATCCGCCGTCAGCTTGGAAATCCCCTCGTACTCCTTCGCATTCTCCCAATCGAGTTCTTCCGTGTCAGTAAACCAGCCGTCTTGAAGAATGGATTGACCTTGAAACAGCATCGGTATTCCAGGCGCAGTCATGACGAGTGCTAACCCCAACCCGGCTCGTTTTTGAGCGAACCAGTTCCCTGGATCTTCGTTGTCGACTTCACTCGGGATCCGCGATTTCCCGTTGGCGACTTCATCGTGTGATTCGGTATAGATCACACGCTGAAATGGGTCGCAGTTGTAGGAATGATAGAGAGCGTGACGCACCTTCTCCATGTCTCGTGCGGCGTCATCGGGTTGCGTGATGACGTCACGGATAGGGTGGACAAAGTTCGCATCCCACTGCGCCGAAAACGCCGCACCACCTTCAATGTCTGACTTGGTCAGGTAGTCGTTGTTTTGCAAGTCTTCGGCGATCGTGATCGCCGACGGTTTGAAGCTATGGATCTCTCGGTTGATCCATTGGGTGAGCCCCCACCCTTCAGGGATTTCCTGTTGGCCGGATGCATCGACGGATCGAATGTAGAGCGTCATGTCATAGCGGAGTCCATCGACGTGAAAATCTTCGATCCACATCATCGCGTTGTCACGAATATAAGACCGGACCTCGCCCCGTCCGTAATCGGGACGGGTGTCGCCCCACGGCGTGCTGCTTCGATAGTCGTTGTAGAAGTAAATGCCGCCTTTACCGTTTTCACTCCAACCATCGAACTGCCAAAGATCCAAATCGCTCGGTCCAAAATGGTTGTAGACGACATCCAGAATCACCGCGAACCCGGCCCGGTGGGCTTCGCGAACAAATGTCTTAAAACCCAACGGACCGCCATAGGCCTCTTCAATTGCAAAAGGATGCGCAGGGTTGTAACCCCATGAATAGTCACCCGCGAATTCCGCGATGGGCATGATCTGCAATGCGTTCACACCGAGCTTCTTCAAGTGATCAAATTTTTTGATGTAGTCCTCGAACGTTCCGACACCTTCCTTTCCGTCGCGAAAGAACGTGCCCACATGTGATTCGTAGATAACGAGTTCATTCCAAGCCGGCATTTGAAAATCGTCACCCTGCCAATCAAAGTCGGGCTGATGGATGACCCCATTACCGACCGAGTTAGTCACTTCTCGGACGCGTGGATCAATCCGCTGGAACGTATTCTCACCGGCGGTGATTTCGTATTTGTACTGGTCACCCGGCTTGGCGCCTTCGACGACGCCCATCCAACATCCGCTGTCTTCACGGTTTAATGGATTGGCCTTGGCGTTCCAATCGTTGAAATTGCCGATCACGCTGACCGCGTCGGCATTTGGCGCCCACACCCGAAACGCGACGGCGTTTTCGAGAATGATCGGCCCCATTCCTTCGATGTAGGTCGGTTGGTTTTGTGATTCGGGTCTGTCAGCAACACTCGTCTGGCTCATCGTAATGTTTTCCTATGGGATTGGTTTCAATTCAGGTTTCGGACGGGGTTCCGATCAACTCATTGATTTGTTCAATTAACTTTTCAAAGTCGATTGGTTTGGGATGAAACGCGTCGCACCCAGCCGCGAGCGCTCGTGCTTTGTCACCCGGTAACGCGTAGGCCGTCAGCGCGATGATGGGGATACGATTCTCTTGATTGGCTTGATGAATCTGCATGGTCGCCTCTAACCCATCGAGTTCCGGCATATTGACGTCCATCAAGATCAGCGCTGGGACGATGTTCGCAGCCGCGAGCACAGCTTCCATGCCGTTACGTGCTGGCACCACCGCGAAGCCGCGACGCTGCAATTGCAACGTCATCATCTCGCGGATGTCATCATGGTCGTCGACTACAAGGAGAGTAGGCATGTCAGGCTCTGAAAGAGGAGATGTCGCCGTGTCATTCGACGCCGGTGGAAAAGTTTTTGTCGGCAATGGTTCGGTTGCTCTTCTCAGGCCAGAACCGGTTGCCGGATGCGGGCGATGGGGTCGTGACGATTCACCAAAGACTCGAGTTTGGAGCGTGTTTGTGAGTAGGATGTCGTGACGCTGGTCGCGCCCGCTTTTCGTAGCCTGACGAAGAGGCTGTCGAAGTTCTTGAATTTCCCGAGACACGAAATCACGATCGGCCCGCGGTAGCCTTCGCTGCGAATGCATCGACAGAGAAAACTTGCCTGCGGCGTACCACCGGTCGGCAGGACTACGATGACCACAACCGCGGGAGCGCTTTTCACTATTTGTTTTGCCGCGTCTTGCGGTAGCCCCTCATCGTCGACGGAGTTCAGGTCGTAGACACCGTTTCCGCCGTGACGGAGTATGTTCAAGATCAGCGATTCACTGAAGTGATGCGAAACGCAGCCGATGACGTGCGGCAAGGTTTCCTCGACCGCATCAGAATCGGTTTGCTCGACTTCGTTCTCGTCTGGTCGTTGCCGTTGATGGAACTCGGCAATCAGACCGCCCGCCAGCGCGAACAAACGATTGGCATCTGCGTCGGACAACCGATCGGCGTTATGATCCTTGCGAATTCGTTTGAGTGCGGGAACGAGCACCTCGTCACAGGTCTGGTTGTAATTCGTTTCGGCCAAGTGGGCGTGCAACAACTCGGTCGCGGCATGTTGATCGCCAACGAGCAACCGCTGGTAAAATCGCAACGACGGACGGATGTCGACTTCCTCTCCGAACAACGTCGCCATCATGCGGAAGCGAGGCACATGCCTACCTAAAACGACAAGGCAAACCGTCAGGGGTGTCGAGAGCAGCAAACCGACCGGCCCCCACAACCATCCCCAAAATACGGCGGCGACAATCACCGCCACCGCCGATATCCCCGTACTCGTTCCATACAACCATGGCTCGACAACGTTGTTGCTGATCAGTTCCATCAGAACAATTAGGAGCAACGCCGCCACAAAGACTCCATAACCTGGAAAAACCGAAAGCGCGATTGCGAGTGGAAAAATGGCTGCCGCGGTGGGTCCGATATACGGAACGAACCGTAAGCATGTCGCCAGCACACCCCACAAGATTGCGTTGGGAAAGACGCCGTCTTCTGTCATCGTCATCCCGATGATCGTGAGGCCTGCGGCCATGACGACGCCGTACGACGTGTTGATGATCGTTTGAGCGACGAGATAGCGACTAATCCGGCTCGCGACTTCGTCGAGCGCCTCCGTGGTCGTCACGTAGTCGCCATGACTGATCACGGCGATGATTCGGTCACGCAAATCCTCTCGGTGAATCAACATAAAAAGTGCGAACACCGTGACGAGGCCTGCCGTCGCGAGCGGACTCAAGACAGTCCCGGCGGTACTCGCCCACGAAGCGAGCGGCAGATCATCTTGGACCGGCACGATGTATAGCGGCGACTTCGGCGTCGATCCATCATTCGGTAATTGATCCGACGCGGACTTCTCGGGCGGGAAGACTTTGTCCGTCCACCGCTGCAACACAGTCGGAGACGCTTCGGGACCCGTTTCGGCAACAGGTTCTTCCGAGAGTGCCCTTCCTTCCATCGCCTCGGTCACTTCGTCCGCTAACTCATTGAGTGTCCCACCGACGCCAGTCGTCAGCCCCGCCAAACTCCTGGCCTTTTCGACAAGCTCGCCCTTGTGCTTTGGAAGATCACCAACCAGAGCGGTCAGTTCCCGACCAAGTAGCGTGATTCCACCGGCCAAAAAGATGAATGCGATCAACGCGGTCGCGATCACCGCTGCGATGTTGGGAACACCAAGGCGTTGCACCCGACTGACAATCGGGCTGAGCAAAAAAGACAACAACAAACCCAACGCGAGTGGAATGAACACATCGCGGGCGAAAAACAGAGCGGCGACAGTGAGAACCACAGCGAGTAGTTGAGCGACTGCCGCGATGATCGCCAAATCGGATTTAGTTTGTTTCATACATTGCTTAAGTAACGGTCGACGCTCGACCAACGAATTTAAACCGGCCGCGTATTTCGCGGCCAAAACCAAGTAATGACGCGGCTCAGACGGGCTGGTCACGCCCCGCAAATCGTGCCGGGGGCGACGTCGCTTCGATCGCCACAATCGGTTCCACGACGCGATAACGATGAGCGGCGCCTTGTGGAATCAACCACGAGTCACCCGCTGCCAATTGCGCACGCTCGCCACACATATCGAGTTCGAGCACGCCGCTGACCAAGTAACCGACCGTTTCATAATCACGGGTATGTTCATCACCGAATCCGCTGGGCGATTCCTCCCAGCGACGCATCGCGACGTGTTTTCCTTTTGCAAGGTACGTCTGCCCCATGTCTCCAACGTCGGGCGACGCTTTGGGAATGATTTGTGGAATATCCATGTTTCGCAAACCGGCTGTTGAAAGAAGGAAGTTCACTTGAGGCCACAATTCTGGTGTTTGAGCAAACACGCTCGTGAGCCGGTAACGAGATAGCAAAAGCTGTACCGCAACTTTTCCGGCGGCATGCGAATTGCGACAGCATCCACCCGTGGGGCGGATCACTTTGGTCGCCCAACGTCCTTAAAAGCCAAATACAGAAAGAGGTGACAACATGCGTGCCATCATCGTGATCGCCGTAATCGTGCTAGTTCTTGTCGTCGTCGGTTGGATTCGCTTCAGCTCTCCAAACGGTGATCCGACGATCCAGGTCGACACCGACAAAGTCCGACAAGACACATCCGTGATCGTCGAGAAATCAAAGGAAGCCGTCGATAGTGCAGCCCAAACGATCGATCGTGCCGCTGAAGACGTCGACGACAGCATCGATAGCGAGCCCGTCGCGCAGTAGGCTTCCGCTCTTCCTCAACAAATGCGACTGCACAGGTCATTCACCGGATCGGCTCGTCAGGCTATCTGGCGTCGCAGCAATACGAATCAAGCGCACGGGACGTCGATTTGATCACTGCGGGATTGCAAACGTAGCGGAACGACGTACGCCGTCCGTTAACGCGAGACCGGACGACTTGCGCCGTTCCGCTAAAATTGCCTTAAAACAATCGACGTCCCCCGCCATCATGGATCACAACATCCTTCGCACATCCGAGGAATAGGTCGGAAACGCAAACAATGTCGATTTGATGTCCGTCGCACTCAGCTCGAATTTCATTGCTAACGCAAAGAGATTGATCGTCTCCTCGGCCCCCGGGCCAAGCAGATGGGCGCCAACGACTTGATCGGTCTGCTTGTCGACAAGAATTTTGTAGCCTGCCACGACATCTCCGGTCTTACGGACGCTTCCCCAGGACGAACTGTCTTCAGTACGCACTTCGATATCGAATGACTTCGCAGCATCTTTCTCCGAAAGTCCGACCGCAGCGATCGCGGGTGTTGTGAACGCAACTTTGGGGATCGGCCCATAGTCTGGGATTGATTCCGGCTGGTCGGAAAACAAATTTTTCACGAGGATGCGGGCCTCTTCGTTCGCCGTTGGTGTCAAACGGGGAACACCGCTCGCCGCACAATCACCCGCGGCAAAAACGTGCTCGTTAGTCGTACTACGAAGCGTCTTGTCGACAGTGATGCCGTCTTTGTCGAACGCGATCCCACCCGTCTGAAGATCGAGACTATTAATATTCGGGACGCGTCCGGCGCCGTGCACGATGAGCCCACATTCGATCGGCTCGCCTTCTTCAAACTGCACCCGGTACGATCCCCCTGCATCCGATTCGATCGCAGTCATGGTGGCGTCGAAACGAAATTGGATTCCACGGCGCCGTGAGTATTGGGTCAACTGCTCTACCAAGTCTGGATCAAAACCAGACAATACCGAGCCATCACGTTCGACAATCGTTACGTCACTGCCGCACCGAGCAACAACGTGCGCGAACTCCATCGAAATGTAGCCACCGCCGATGAACACAACATGCTTGGGAAGCTTCGCGAGTTCGAGAAACTCGTCGCTTGTACGGATATGCTGACTACCAGGGACATCAATCTTGGTAGGCGTGGCCCCAGTCGCAATCACAATTCGCGACGCCGACAGTAATTCACTGCCCGTGGATAGCCTATTGGGACCGGTAAATGTCGCATTCCCATGAAAAGTCGCAATTCCGTCGGACTGAAATGACGACTCGCGTTCTTCTTTCACCGGTTGCGTGAACTCTTGCTTGAACCGAAGCAAATTTTCCCAATCAATTCGGATGCTCTCCGAGCCGACAACTAATTTGCCTTCCGCCCGCCGGACTTGATCGATCAGAGTCCCCGCATTCGCGTATACCTTTTTAGGATTGCAACCGCGGAGCGCGCAAGTTCCACCGTATTCGCGGGACTCAACTATCGCAACGGACTTGCCGTCCTCGACGGCTTTGGTAGCCACCGTTGAACCAGCGGGCCCACTTCCCAGCACGATCAAATCGAAGTGTTGTTCTTTCATTGGTGTCCTCCCGTTGTATGCGTCGAGTTGCCGCGTGAAGAAATCTCACAACGCCCCCACACTGCAAAAGCTCGGATTGATTCGCTATGGCAGTTCAATTCCAAGGCCGTGGTTCACGCGGTTGGTGAAATTCGCCAACGCAACCGTGGCCGCGAGTGTGACCAGTTGCCTGTCGTCCAGGAACGCTTTCACCGCGGCCACTGTTTCATCGTCAACGTCTGCTTCTTGCGTCAACTGCTGGGCGTACTTTAGCACCGCCTTCTCATGGTCGTCGAACAAGTCGGCGGCGTCTGGGTTCATTGAATCCAACTGGGCCTGAGTCAAACCCGCGTTCTCGGCGGCTTGTCGGTGATAGTGGGAACAGTAATCACACGAGTTCAGCTGCGAGGCTTTGTAGTACGCCAGCTCTCGGTACTTTGCCGGCAAGTCCGCGTGCACACCGTCATTGAGCTGGGTCACCCCGCCGAGGACATCCGGCTGATGCGCGAGCGTACTGAACAAGTTCAGCGACTGTCCGAACTTCTTTTCGATCGCGTCCAACAACGGCTTTGATTTTTCAGGAGCTTCGTTAGCGTTTAAGGGATTGACGTGAGGCATTGACTGTCACTTTCCTGTTCAAGGTAAGGTTTGGGTACGTGCCGACTGGACTCTGTTGATTCCGTAGAATCCAACTCCGAATCGTCAGGCACGCTAGGCGTGGGAACGTCCGCGCCGAGAATGAATGCGAGGGGCTGCAAACCGTCATAGCCTTCACAGGCCATGCGTGCGGCAATCAAGATGGGGACGGACAAAAACACTCCCATGAATCCCCACATCCATCCCCAAAGTACGATGGATAGGAAAACGAGCACGGGGCTCATCTGCATGGAGCGTCCGAGAATCCCAGGTGTGATGAACTGTCCTTCCAGCGAAGTCAGAGTGAAGAAAACTGCTGATACCACGAATGCGTAATAAATCGGCTCGAAGCTCACGAGTGCAACGAGAAACAGAATGCTGCCGCCCACCAACGCACCCAGGATGGGGATGAAATTAAACGCGAACGCCATCGCGCCCCACAACGGCGGTGTGGGCATTCCGAGCAACCACATCGCGATCCCGACGGCCACGCCCAGACAAGCATTAATCGACGTGATTTTAGCGAGATAGCTTCCTAAACCTTCTTGCACGTTCTCGATCACTTCCACCAAACGTCGCCGTGCCGTGAAGTCAGGCAACGCATGCATGATGCTGCGCAACAGGTTGTCTCCCGTCGCGAGCAAGAAATACAACAACGCTCCACAAATCGTCATGAACGATACAACATTGCCGGTTCCGCTCAAGTAACTCACGCTACTGATCCAGGTCGGTTGCTTGATTTCTACCGGAACCGGATCGGCTTCCTTGTCATCTGTCTGCCGGGGGTCTGTTTCATCATCACTCGACTCCGCCAAATCTTCAGTCGCTTCGCTCACCGCGTTGAGCCGCTCGGTAAGGAATGACAGCTTTTCTTTCACGACGGCGACATGATGAGGCGCGTCAGCGATCGTTTGCTGAGCGGGCTGGATCACCACATACATCGCCACAGAGAGCGTTAGCACGAGCCCAGCGATAATGCCGACGGCGCTCAGTGTTGAGGGAATGCCCATCCGTTTCCCTTGACGCACGAGCGGTCGCAGGACCAGATAGACAACCATGGCGGTCACAACAGGAACCGCCAGACTTCTCGCGTAATACAATCCGTAGAGCACCAACATCACGGCGCAAACTCGAGTGGAGAAGACACCTGCATCACGGCAGTCTTCGCTGCACGATCGATCCTCTGAGGTATTCGACATACTGTTTCCTCCCTCGGCCGTTAAGCCTGCCTCTCCAGCGAAACGCGTTGACCACCCGCCGCGAACGCCCAATTGGACGACATACTGAGCGGCGCCTGCCCACTTACTTGGACTGGTCTCAGACGGGCCTCTATCTGTCTAGGTAGACGAAAGAAGGTGGACTACACACGAAATTCGCGGAGCCCACCCTCCTCGCCTCACAAAAATCACGATCCGCCTAACTGGACAGCAGAACTTACTAGCACACGCATTGGAGTGTTCGCATCTTACGTAGCGGAGCCTCTCTGAGGCTCCGAAAGCAGGCATTACCCGCTTCTCGGTCTCGGGGAGACCGAGCTACGTGAAAGTGACACTTCCAGCTAACGCGATTCAAGGTGACTACTGATCGTCATTGACGCGGTCTCGGTTAGCACGCATCCTTTGCCTATCGGAATCGCGGTCCTGGTTGACACCGTAGCGTTTGTTGAGGTCAGCGGCCCATTGGCGGTCGGCCATGTCCGGCCAATTCTCTTCGTCAAACCCTTGCTGACCTTCGAGCTGTTGCTGAGTCACGTCGAGCACCATCACGTAGTCGTCCGAATCGATGTCGTCGTCACCGACTTCATCGGGATCGACTTGAACCTTGAAGGCTTCGAACGGCACCGCAAACATCTTGTTGCCAACGCCGAGGAAACCGCCGTAGGTGACGGCCGCGTATCGGACCTTGCCGGTGCGAGCGTCCAAGACGATGTCGTTGATTTCACCGACACTCTCGCCTTGTGAGTTTTGAATATTGAGCCCCATCAACTGGCTCACTCGAATGGTTGCTCCTCGAGTTTTCGAATCCAATTTACCCGCGTTGTTTTGAATCGCAGGCTTGTTGGCTTCGTATCTCTCGTCGGTGGTCGGTTCTTGAGCAATAACAGGGCCGATGCACAAGCAGGCCAGTGCAGCAGAACCAATTAGTGTGTGGAAAGCACGTTTCATCATTTTTCTCCGGTGTGGGGAAGGTGGGAAAAGAGAGACCCCGGCGGCGTGACAACCGCCTGGTGTTATCGGTGTTTAGGTAGTGTTCGAATGACCAAAGGGATCCAGTGCTTTATCAGCATTGAAAACAGGGGTGAGACCGAATGGATCACGCCGTTCCACTACGCTTTTCGGCGGTAGGGTGAGGCCCTCCAGTTCGATCAACCCAGGCGTCTTAGCGGCAGGGCGCAAGCCCTCCGGTTCGAGCAACCCAAGCTTTTTAGCGGCAGGGCGCGAGCCCTCCGGTTCGAGCAACCCAGGTTTTCAGGTTAGATAACGCACTAGCAACTGCAGGAGCTTTCAAACTCCGATACTTGACGCTCGGCTTCCTCGCGAGCGAGTCCATAACGCTCTTGGACCTTGCCGACGAGCACGTCTCGTTTGCCGTCGACGACGTCTAAGTCATCGTTCGTCAGATCGCCCCATTTCTGTTTCGCTTGCCCTTTGGCTTGCTTCCATTTGCCTTGGATTTGATCCCAATTCATGGTCATCTCCCTGTAGTAAGAAAAGACTGCTCCCACGTCGGGAGGCAGTAGCACCTAGTTGCAACTCTCGGACCAAGCCAAACAGAATCAACACGACCAACGATGCAACGAACACGATCTCCACGAAACGTTCCATTTAGCGGTCGTTTCGACTTGGCTTCCGGTGGCCCAACAAAAAAGGCGACGAACACTCGGTTCATCGCCTGGAGCAAGATTGAACGACTAACGCCCACATGGCGTTTATTCGTCCACATCCACTGATACGGCACCAGTATCCCGATCCCGTTCCACCTCGACGCCGCCATCGGGAGTGTCGATTTCGAGGATCGTTTCTTTGTTCTCACAACCCGCGAAGGTTAACCCGACAGCCAACATAAAAACGGCGAGAACGTGACGGTTCAACGATACGAAAGACATCATCTCTTTAACCTTAAATGAGGAAGGGACTGTCGGCCTACAGCCGTCCCATCAGCAACAAGACCACCAGGATCACCACGATTACTGTCAATAAACCGCTCGGACCGTACCCCCAACTGCGACTGTGAGGCCATGCCGGGACGACTCCGAGCAGAAGGAGGATTAAGATGATCAGAAGGATTGTGTACATGGGACGTCCAGACGAGTATTGAGGGTTTCAGGTGAAGCTTGTTCGAGAAGCAGCACCGTTATCGTGCTGCTTGAATTGGCACCGGCAGGCGTCCTCGCGGAAGGGTGCGAGCCCATCGATATTTGGCGTTTACAACCAGCGAGATACCGGACGACTCGCAACGTTCCGCTAAGCAACGCGCGGCACCGAACGAATGCTTACTCAGAATGAAAACTCGGTGCGGGACCGGACGGCTTGCGCCGTTCCGCTAAGCCTCTTAGCGGCAGGGGGCGAGCCCTCCGGTTCAGGCAACCTCTAAGTTCAGACCAGACGAAGCACTCGCGAAGCCATCTCGCCTACTTCTTGGCGTAGGCGTCACGGAGATCACGGATTTTGTCGTGTCCGGCTTTCACCTTCGCGTACTGCGCCGACAACACGTCGTTCATCGCGCTTCCGGCGGTGTCCTTCAACACGTCTTCGTAGGCTTCCTTGATGTGGTCTTCGCCTCGTTCGGCCTCAATCAAAATGACATGTGGATCACCACCGTTCAGCTTGCCGCGGATATTGATCCAGATCCGGTGGGTCTTCGCAGCGACGCTGCCATCGTCCTCAGCCTCTTCGCCGTTGAACTCAACATGCTGCTGCAACTCGGTGGCCATTGCCGAGCGTTCGTCACCGATGCTACGAAACAGCGACGCCAACGTCTCATCATTCAACTCTTCGGCCGACTCATGAAACCCGTTGTAGGAGTCGATGTTCGCGCGGATCAGTTTCTGAAGTTTATTGACAGTCGTTTCATTTAGATTCGTTTTCGTTTCCAAACTCATTTTCATTCTCCGTTGATGTACTGGTTGCTCTGCGTGATGAGCGTCATCACACCGCGAAGAAGGAAACGCAAAGGGCGTGCCGCAACGTGAAATCCGGCTTGCAAGCATACGACAACGCAGAACCTGGTCGGTCACCGCCCAACGTGGTCGTGGCTAGACCGTTCGCGATGCGTTAGAAGATTCGCATAAAGCCGGGCGAGAACCCCCGATGGAATGCGGCGGGGCTTTGATCTAGCCACGTGCCGCGAGACTCTCGAGTTCACCGATCGAGTCGAGGGCGATTTCGAGCGTTTGTTCGACGTCATCACGCTCGCACGCATCAACCGTTTGCTGGAGCAGGTCAAGTGACATCGATGCGATATGCATTTGATTGCAAATGTGGTGACGTCGTCGTGACCTTTCTTTTTCGGTCAGTTGCGGTTCCGCGGCAGACGGGAATCGCTCGGCATCAAACCCGTTTTCCAAAAGCCCCTGTGGAGCTTGGACATCAATACACGGTACACCGTCATGTTTCCAATCGACGCGGATCACAACCCCGAGATTTGGAAAACGATGCGTCTGCGAGTGATCCGGAATTGTCATGACCATCGAAGTTGTCTCCGTACACGAGGGGCGGTACCGCGCGAGATCCGTTCTCGCGACAAGCTTTGTGGATAGGAAAGCGATCACTCTTGGCCACCGGGAAGACGCAATTGGGATGCCAATATCCGGAGCAAAGTGCGTCTGAATATATCAGACAGCCACTCAATCTTGGAAACGTGCAAATTTCGCAGAGAACAGAATTGAGCGCCGGAGAAGCCAGAAGCGGGCAGCCCGTAGGTTCAGGATCGAAGGCACTAACAGAATCGGCCACTCCGCAAATGTGGAAACCTCCCAACTCCCAACTCCCACCTCCCAACTCACCGTCCAGTCCGGATCCCAGCCGCCCATCCTCCCACTCTCCGACGCTCGCGCAAGACCGCCGCGTCTCCATCAAAACATTGTCTCAAGACTGAAAAAGACGGGAATTTCGGCGATACCGAGCATGACACTGTGGCATCTTATTGACCCTGGCATGCCACGGCGTTCAATTGGATGTCGCTTGGAAGTTTGTAAGGTTTCCCTGAGAGAAAATGAGATGACGAACGTCAAAAAAGCCGCGTCTTTCGAGGGACTGGTTCGCGTCGGAATCGCCGCCGAATACCTCGGTGTCTCGAAGGAAACGCTCCGCAATTGGGACAAATCGGGTCGTTTGGTTCCGAAGCGAAATCCCATTACCGGCTATCGCTATTACGAACAACAGCAGCTCGAACGATTCCGCGCCGACGCGATCGCAGAGCGTGAGGTGCAAGCCTGATGCATGATTTCATCATTAAGTTTTTTGACACGTCGGACTTCCCTCCTCGCTGGTACTGCGGGAACTGGTCAGACTTCCTCGGTTGGCTCCACATCCTCTCGGACTTCGCGATCGGCGCCGCGTATTTCGGGATTCCGCTCTCGCTGATCTATTTCGCTCGCAAGCGAAAAGACATCATTCTGCCACGAATCATCTACCTGTTCGCCACCTTCATTGTCGCGTGCGGGTGCACGCACATGATCGATGCGGTGATCTTTTGGCATCCGATCTACCGCGTCGGTGGGCTCGCCAAATTTTTGACGGCGGCGGTATCGTGGGTGACCCTCGGCGTCATCATCAAGAACCTTCCTGCCGCTATGAACCTTCCCTCGTTGACAGCGACAATCGCGCGTTTGGAAACGGAAGTCGAGCAACGGATCACGACTGAGCGGCAATTGCTGGCGGCCAACGCGCGTCACAAGGCATTGATTGAGGGCACCAGAAGCATCGTTTGGACGGCAAATCCTGAGGGGCGATTCATTACTCCCCAAGCGTCGTGGGAACGCTACACCGGACAAACGTGGAATGAACTCAGAGACTTCGGTTGGGTCAACGTGATTCACGAAGAGGACCGCGACGAATTGCTTCGAAAGTGGAATCAAGCATCGACGACGTTGACCAAATATCAATCGACCGGACGGATTTGGAGTCACGTCGACAAAGCATTCCGGCAGTTCGTTGCCGAAGCGGTGCCGGTCTTCGACACCGATGGCAGTGTGCTCGAATGGGTTGGGACGATCAGTGACATCGAGGAGCAACACCAAGCCGAAGTCAATTTAGGAATTGCCCGCACCGAATTGGTCAAACAGAAACGCGAACTCGAACTGATCTACCAGTCCGCACCCGTCGGGATGTCGCTGATCGATCGTGAGTACCGATTTCTTCGCATCAACGACACCCTCGCGCGGATCAACGGGGTGCCACGGGAAGACCACATCGGTCGCCGCGCCGATGAATTCCTCAACGGTTTTCAAGACCAGATCAAACCGTACTACGATCAGGTATTCCGGACCGCCAAACCGGTGACAAACGTGGAGATCGTCGACGGCACGCCAAACAGTCCGAGTCAACGCACCTGGTTGGCGAGCTACTATCCGTTGGCCACCGAAGGAGACCAGGGCACCGCGGTCACCGCCGTGAGCGCGATCGTGCAAGACATCACCTCCCGCAAAGAACAGGAGACACGCCTGCGTGAATCGGAACAGTTGGCACTCGCGGCGAGTCAGTCCAAGAGCGAATTCCTCGCCAACATGAGTCATGAAATTCGCACCCCCATGGCGGCGATCCTTGGATACGCCGACGTGCTGTTGGGCCATTTGCAAGATCCTGACAACCGCAACTGCGTCTTGATCATGAAGCGCAACGGCGAACACCTGCTCGAACTGATCAACGACATCCTCGACCTGTCACGCATCGAAGCCGGCAAACTCGATGTGAACGTCGAATCCACGCCGCTACCTCAGCTCGTCGCTGACATTCAGTCCTTGATGGCGGTCCGGGCGGAGGAAAAGAAAGTCAAATTCGACGTTGTCTTCGAAGGCCTCGTCCCGGAAACGATTGAGACCGACCCGACACGTTTGCGTCAAGTGCTCATCAACCTGATCGGCAACGCGATCAAGTTCACCGATGAAGGCGAGGTTCGACTGAAAGTCAAATTCCTCGAAGGCGTCAAACCTCCAGTCATCGAGTTCGCTATCGAAGACACCGGCATCGGCATGACGCGCGAGCAGCAGGAACGGTTGTTTAAACCGTTTTCACAAGGCGACTCGTCTGTGACGCGTCAATACGGTGGCAGCGGTCTCGGCCTCGCGATCAGCCAACGTCTCGTGCAGATGATGGACGGCGAAATGGACCTTAAGAGCGAACCGGCGAAAGGGTCCACCTTCTTTGTGCGACTGCCGCTCGCCTCGTTCGACGATATCCAATTGGTCAAACCAAGCCTCGTGGTCCGACAAGGTGAGCCCGACGCACCTCCGATGACTACGCCGAAGTTATCGTGCCGCGTGTTGATCGTCGACGACCGCCGTGATGTTCGTCACATCAGCCAGCATTTCCTGGAAAAGGCGGGTGCTATCGTGGCGACCGCCGAAGACGGTCAACAGGGCATCGACGCGACTCTCGCCGCTCGCGAATCCGGGCAACCATTCGATCTGATCGTAATGGACATGCAAATGCCGAACGTCGACGGACTCGACGCGACGGCACAATTACGATCGGCGGGTATTCAATCGCCGATCATTGCCCTGACTGCGGACGCGATGAAAGGCGACCGCGATCGATGCCTTAATGGCGGTTGTGATGACTACCTTTCGAAACCGATCGACCACATGCAACTTGTCGGCATGGTCGCCAATTACACACAACAGATTCCTTTGGAAGATCTGATCGAACTTCGTAAGCAACGCATCCGAACACTGCGAGAGACAATCGAAGATGAAACGAGGGAGAGCTGAGTCCACGTGACCTGACACGACATGCCATTCACCGAATTCGACTCTGTCGTGTCTCAAACTCGCTGTTTCGGAAAGCCCCGATACAAATATGACAGCGTGAACACACTCACATCGATCCAGTAACGCCCCGATCGCAGCATCGTCACGCTGTTGGAAAAGTCCATCCGAAGTAGAACATGCCCCATTCTGCAACCTCGAAATCACAAACACTCTTCGTCGTCGCGGTAGGCGCATCCGCAGGTGGACTCGATTCTTTTCAGGATCTGCTCAGCGGACTTGGCGACGCTCCCGACATGGCAATCGTGTTTGTGCAACACCTCGATTCGAGCAGCCAGTCGTTGCTACCTGAATCGTTGAACCGATCGACTGACATGGAAGTGGTTGAAGTCAACGGTCGCCGCAAGCTCAAGCCCGCAACCGTCTATGTTTGCCCACCCCAAGCACTATTGGCACTCAAGAACGGATTTGTCAGCGTCACGCAACAAGATGAGGCACAACGCAATCGCACTCCGATCGATCATTTCTTCCACTCGGTCGCCGAGGATCAAGACGAATACGGCATCGGAGTCATCCTCTCAGGATCCGGAAGCGACGGAACGCTCGGTCTGAAGTCAATCAGCGACCACGGCGGAATCACCTTTGCCCAAGATCCCGCATCCGCCCGGTTCGATTCGATGCCGCGAAGCGCCGCCACCACGGGCGTTGCCGATCACGTGTTGCCACCACGTGAGATCGCGGTGGAATTGCAGAACTACGTGCAACACCTGCGGTCGATCGAAGCTCTGCAAACCGATAAACAACGGCGTGGCGAAATCAAAGAAGCCATTCCCGCCATCGCCGAACGACTCTCCCAAGTCACACAACACAATTTCCAACACTACAAGCCCAATTCTCTCATCCGCCGCATTCAACGTCGGATGCAGGTCCTCAAAGTTCCGAACGTTGACGACTACGTGGCACTTCTTCAGCGACAGGAAGACGAAGTCCGTCAGCTGTTTCGTGAACTTTTGATCGGTGTGACCGCGTTCTTTCGCGATGAATCGGCGTTCGACTCATTGCGAGAACTCGTGCTACCCAAATTGTTCGAAAATCGCTCGTCGGAGGACTGCGTTCGAATTTGGGTCGCCGGATGTGCAACCGGCCAAGAAGCATACTCGCTGGCAATCCTCTGCCACGAAGTGATGGCGGAGTTGGAGTCAACGTGTCAGTTACAAATCTTTGCGACCGACATCGACGAGCATGCCTTACAAATCGCCCGCGCGGGTACCTACCCGATCGGTATCGAAGAACAGGTCAGCCGCGAGCGGCTCAAACGTTTCTTCACCAACCGCGGCAAGCATTATCAGATCAAAAAAATGGTTCGCGAATCGGTTCTCTTTTCAGTGCACAACCTGATCAGCGATCCGCCGTTCTCCAGACTGGACCTGATTTCATGCCGCAACCTGATGATCTACCTCGGGGCTCACCTTCAGAACAAACTGATTCCACTCTTCCACTACGCACTGCGCCCTGCGGGATATCTTTTCCTCGGTCCCAGCGAAAAGATCCTTTCTCACGGTGACCTGTTCCGCTCCCTCGATGTTCGACATCGCATTTCTCAACGCAAAGGTACCGCGATCGCGTCTCGCGGCTCGAATCAACACCGAATCCCGCGTCACTCCACCAGCAAAGACAACGCACAAGATGTTTCCCACGATCGCGATACCGATCTTACCGAAATCCGACAACGCATCACACTCGATGAATTCGCTCCCAAGAGTGTCGTGATTAACGAGTCAGGCCAGATTCTCAATGCGTCGGCGAACATGGAACGTTACCTGACTGTCAGCGGCGGCGACTATCAAAACAACATCGTCAAAATGACCGCTCGAGGATTGAGGATCGGACTGCGGGCGGCTATCGCAGAAGCCAAAAGGACTCGACGTCGTGTCGAACACGAAAACATGTCGATCCGGGTCGGAGAATTGACCCAGCGGGTAATGATCACCGTTCAACCAATGCCGCGACTCGGCGAAGACGAAGCTCTGTACCTGGTTGTCTTTCAAGATGTTGGAAACCCCTTCCAACGGGAAAACTCCGCGGAATCGACTGACGCGAACCAGGCAACACACGACCAAGAATCGCTCGTCACGCAACTCGAGTGGGAACTCGAAACGACGCGAGAAGACCTCGACAAGACGCTGCAAGATATCGAAGCGGCCAACGAAGAGCTGAAATCTTCCAATCAAGAATTGCTCTCGATCAACGAGGAACTGCAATCGGCCAACGAAGAACTCGAAACCTCCAAAGAGGAAATCCGAGCGAGCAGCGACGCGATTGCTCGCGCCCACGACGACCTTGAGAACCTGCTGCGGAGCACGCAAATTGCGACTGTCTTTCTCGACGATGAGTTGAGAATCCGCAATTTCACACCGGCTATCGCAGACCTATACGACCTCATTGCGACGGACATCGGTCGGCCTCTCGAGATGTTCGTCCCGAACGCCGCTAACATGCCGCCGCTACCGGATCCGTCACAGATTCGCAAAGGCGAAGCGACCGAAGACACCGTCGACGCTCATTCAGGCAGGTCTTATATCCGACGCGTGCTGCCGTATCGATCGCACACCGGGTCCGAAGAAGGTGTTGTGGTCACCTTCACCGACGTCACCCAACTTCGCGAAAGCAAAGAACTCTTCCAACTCCTCGTCGACGCGTCGTCACAAATCGTGTGGGTCACCGACGCCGAAGGCAAGGTCACCGAAGACTCACCATCTTGGCGAGCCTTTACAGGCCAATCGATTGACGAGTGGCTGGGTGAAGGTTGGCTCAACGCCATCCATGAAGACGACCGCGAACGGACGATCCAGACTTGGTTATCAACCGTAAAACAGCAAACCCCCTTTTCGTGTGAATACCGAATTTGGCACCAAAACAGCGATGCTTATCGTTGGGCTCACTCGCGTGCATTGCCGCAAAGAGACGCAAACGGATCCGTCAAACGCTGGGTCGGCATGTGTACCGACATCACGGAACGCAAACGTCATGAATTGGATCTCTCCACTCGTGAATCCCATCTGCGACGAGTCATCAACCACCAACTCGGCCTGGTGGGCCTGATCGACCGCAGCGGTCTTCTCGTCGAAATCGACGACCGATCTCTCGAGATTGCTAACACCTCGCGTGAACAGGTCGTTGGCAAACACTTCGCAAAAACACCTTGGTGGACCTATTCTTCGGAAGTCGAACGGACAATCCGTGACGCCATGGATCGTGCCTTTGCCGGCGAAACGGTTCGATTCGACGTGTCCCTCTTTGCTGAAGATGACGACGGCGTTTACATCGATTTCATGATCGCTCCCGTATTTGACGACAACGGAGAAGTCGAATATCTGATTCCCTCCGGTGTCGATATCGGAGCCCGCCATGCCGCCGAAAGACAACTTGCGTTGGCAAAAGCGAGGCTTGAGCTCTCGATGACGTTCAGCAAGGTGGCGCCGTGGAGTTGGAACATGCACACCAACGAGGTGATTGTCGAAGAGGGGCTTAAAAATCTGCTTGGATTCGGTAGTGACGAAGCGGCCGACCTCGAATCGATCATGAACCGTATCGATGAGTCACATCGCGACCGCGTTGCCAAAGCCATAGAAGATGCGATCGCCAACAAAGGTATTTTTGACGAAGAGTACATCATCAACTTGCCCAACGGCGAACGTCGTTGGTTGCACGGACGCGGCCAAACCGCACTCAGCAGGACTGGGGATGTCGAAGATTTTTTCGGTGTGGTTTCCGATATCACCGATCGCAAACAGATCCAATTGGAATTGGCGGATCGCGAAGCACAACTCCGACGAGTGATTGACAACACCGTCGGATTCATCGGCGTGCTCTCGCCGGACGGAACCCTGCTCGAAGCCAACGCCCCCGCGTTGCGTTCAGCCAGTCTCGAACGCGAAGAACTGATCGGACAAAAGTTCTGGGATACGTACTGGTGGAATTTTGATCCGGCCCTCCAGTCCGAACTGAAACACCTGATCGAACGCGCCGCGGGCGGTGAATCGATTCGCTGCGACATGAGATACCGCGTCTCCGGCGACCAACGACGAGTACTCGACTTCATGCTCAATCCCGTCATCGACGAAAGTGGAAACGTCACCCACCTGATTCCCTCTGCCGTTGACATCCTTGATCGCAAAGAAGCCGAAGCCGCGGTAGTGGAATCACAGCGGAAACTACAACTCGGAATTGACGTGGCTGCGTTGGGACTCGCCGAAGTCGATTACGCGACCAAACGAGTCGAACTTTCTCGCGAAGCCGCCCGTCTCTACGGGTTTGGAGACGAACCGCTCACCGTAACTCGTGATGAACTTCATGCCCGGTTCCATCCCGAAGACCGGGAAAAGGTCGTTTCATCGATCCAACAGAACCTCGACTCGATCAACGATGGAGAAATCTCCGATCGCCATCGGATCGTATTGCCCAACGGCGACATTCGCTGGCTCGACATCCGCAAGCGAGTCTTCTTTGATTACTCCGTGTCACCTCCCGTTCCCGTCCGAGGAACCTTGGTCGCTCGGGACGTCACGCAAGAAGTGCAGTTCCAAACCGAACTTGATGAAAGCCGCCAACGATTATCGCTGGCGATGGAAGCCGCCCAGATGGGTGCATTCGAATGGCAACCCGATACAGACGTCGCACACTGGGATGATCAATGGTGCGAGGTCATCGGCATCGACAAGAACGCACCACGGACAGGCAAGACGCTCTTTGACCTGATCCACCCGGACGACCTCCACGTATTCAAAGCCGCGAGGCCGAAAGACGCGACCGAAAACACCGACTACAAAGTCGAATTTCGCATCATTCGTCCTGATGGTGAACTGCGGTGGCTCGCCGCATGTGGAACTCTGTTCCCGGGCCGCGACGGACAACCAACGCGGCTGGTCGGGGTGAACTGGGACATCACCGACCAAAAACTCACCGCTGAAAGACTGAGGCAGGGCGAAGAACGTCTGCGTCTGGCGTTGAAGTCAGGCAACATGGCTGCATGGGAGTGGTCACCCACCGGCAGCATTTGGACCGAAGAAGTTTACGAGATGCTCGGCCTTCCGAGTGATCAGCCGGCATCGTCTGAACTCTTCTTCCAGAACGTGCATCCCGAAGATGTCGAAGAACTGAAACTCGTGTGGCAAAAAGCGACGCTCGGCGAAGCAGTCTACGAACACGAATTCCGAATCATACGCCCTGACGGAGAGATTCGTTGGATGGTCGGTGTCGGCGAAGTCGTCAGGAACAAACAAGGCGAAGTCGTCAGTTTGTATGGGCTCAACTGGGATTCCACCGATGAGCATCTAACCGCCGAGCGTTTGCGTGAAAGCGAACGGGCCGCTGTCGCCGCCAATCAATCCAAGAGTGCCTTCGTCGCAAACATGTCGCATGAGATCCGCACGCCGATGACCGCCATCCTCGGATACGCCGATTTGATCAGCGACATGATCGATGACCCCGAAGCGATCCGGCATCTCCAAACGATCCGCCGAAACGGCGACTACCTACTCGACATCATCAACGACATCCTTGACCTGTCAAAAATCGAAGCCGGCAAATTGGACGTCGAATGTGAACGCTTCCAACCGGCGAGACTTATCGAAGACGTTCGCAGCGTGATGGCGGTTCGAGCGAATGAAGGAGGGCTCGCTCTCGAAGTCGAGTATGAAGGCAAATTGCCCAAACTGATCGAATCTGATGCGAAACGGCTTAAGCAGATTCTCATCAACTTAGTCGGCAACGCGATCAAGTTCACCCGCAAAGGTCACGTCAAAATTCGCGTGCGGTACGAAACCGCTGTACCGAAGCAATCCGTCTCGGAATGTTCTTCACCCGACGGATCGCCGACAACGAATCACGGCTACATGCATTTCGATATCGCGGATACCGGCATCGGAATGAGTCAGGAACAACAGGACCGACTCTTCAAACCGTTCTCGCAGGGAGACTCAACGGTCAGCCGACAATTTGGCGGCACCGGTTTGGGCCTCGCGATCAGCAAGCGTTTGGCAGAGATGCTCGGAGGCGAGATTTCGCTCGTCAGTACGGAAGGAGTCGGCAGCACATTCACGCTGACCGTCGATGCCGGAGATCAAGACGACATCGAACTGATCAACTACTCCTCGACATCAACCCTTGATGCCAAACATCCAAGTGCCTCGGCCTCGGTGGTACTTCGGTGCCACGTTCTCATCGTCGATGATCGCCGCGACATTCGCTTCTTGAGCAAACGGCTGCTTAATAAGGCGGGTGCGACGGTTGACGAATGCGAAGACGGACAGGTCGCCGTCGACCACATGAAAGCGCACCTCGGCAAAGAAACCTGTCCCGATCTAATCCTGCTCGACATGCAGATGCCCAATCTCGATGGCTATCAAACCGCAAAGATCTTGCGGATGCTCGGCTACAAAGGTCCCATCATCGCACTGACCGCGGACGCGATGCAGGGCGACATGAACGAGTGCCTTGAAGCAGGATGCAATGATTACCTGTCCAAACCCATCGACAGCGGACGCCTTATCCAGATGGTCGCGGACATGACGTTCCGCGACTGTTGAGCGAGACACCAAGAAGCGAGTCCCTTATCAGCATTGGAAATTGGGGGTGAGACCGGACGGCTCGCGCCGTTCCGCTACGCTTTTTAGCGGTACGGCGCCAACTCAATGCCCTCCGGTTCGAGCAACCCAAGATTCCAGCTTAGATTACCCGACGGAAATCTACTCTGATTCTGCCGGGCCCAGATGAATCAGTTTTTTGTTGACGAACTCGAGAATCCCAAGATGGGACAGTTCTCGACCGTATCCCGAATTCTTGATCCCTCCGAACGGCAACTCGGCTTGCGAGTTCGTCGGCTGGTTCAAGAAGACCATGCCGGTCTCAATCTGCTCAGCCACCCGGCGCCCGCGTTCCTTGTCACGTGTGTAAACACTTCCACCGAGTCCATAGGACGACTGGTTGGCAAGCTCGACCGCGGCCTGCTCGTCTTTCACCACATAAACCGTCGCTACCGGCCCGAACAACTCTTGATCGAAAGTTGGCATGTCTGGCGTCACATCGGTCAAGATGGTCGGATTGAAATACGCTCCGTCACGATCCGGTCGATCGCCACCGAGCAACACGGTTGCGCCCGCATCAATCGACGCTTGAACCTGTTCCTGCAACTTGACTGCTGCGTCCTCGGTCGACAGCGGCGATAGGGTCGTCGATTCATCCATCGGATCGCCCATCTCGAGCGCAGACATCGCCTCTTTGAACCGTTCCAAAAACTCATCTGCGACCGCCTCAACGACGATGAACCGTTTTGCCGCAACACACGACTGGCCGGCATTCACCATTCGCCCTTGCACCGCCAGTTCGACGGTCCGTTCCATATCGGCGTCTTCCAGAACGATGAACGGGTCGTTCCCGCCAAGCTCCAAGACCGACCGTTTCAAGTTCTTCCCCGCCAACGCCGCTACGGCAGCCCCGGCTCGTTCGCTACCGGTCAACGACACTCCTTGCACGCGAGAATCGGATACGATGACCTCGACAAATTCCGACGGGATAAACAAGTTCGTGTAGACACCATCAGGCAGCCCCACATCGGAAAACAATTCCGCGATCGCCTCAGCACACCGCGGTACGTTGCTGGCATGCTTCACCATGACCGTGTTCCCCGCCATGATGTTCGGTGCCGCAAAGCGGGTCACTTGGTAAAAAGGGAAATTCCATGGCATGACTCCCATCAGAACGCCGAGAGGTTCGAAATGAATCCGCGCGTCGGCATCAACATTCTCCATCGGCTGGTCAGCCAGAAACCGCTCCGCATTGGTCGCGTAGAACTCAGCGATTTCGGCACAGAACTCGATTTCCTCCACGCTCTCGGAAATCCGTTTGCCCATGTCGAGCGTAATCATGCGGGCAAATTCGTCGGTCCGCTCTCGCAACTGTTCCGCATACGCGGACACCACCTTGCGTCGTTCCTCAAAGGACGTGCGTTTCCACTCGCGATAGGCGTTGTCGGCTTTTTCAATCGCCGCGATTGTTTCGTCTTTGGTCAGCGGCGTGTATGTTTCGATTGTTTCGTTGGTTGCAGGGTTGACGCTCATGATCGTCATTGCATCTCTCCGTTGTGAGTGTAGATTGCCGCGTCGTCGGAACACCAAATTCTGACATCCGCGATTTGTTCACTTAGGAACGCAGCGATTCACGTACCGAACTAAGATCTGAGAACGTCCTGTTCCCAATCAAACTCCGCCCAAGAAGAATATGAGCAGAGCACACGTCGATGAATTTCATGCCGTCTCTACAAATGCGGAAGGACGTCGATTGTTTTAGTGCTCTTTCTAGCGGAACGGAGTAAGCCGTCCGGTCCCGCGTTACCGAACGGCTTGCGCCGTTCCGCTACATCTGAAGTTCCGCAGTGATTCACTCGACGTCCCAAGGCATGAAATTCGAAAGCGATGGAAGCAACTCCATCGCCATGACTATTCGTTCGCCGAAAACATTGGCGAGTTCCGCCGCCGCAACAAGAAGAAACGTTAGCTGATCCGCACCAGCGATTTGCCTAGATTCTCGCCCTCAAAAAGTCCAATGAATGCGTTCGGGGCGTTCTCCAAACCGTCCGTGATGGTTTCTTCCCAGACAACACGTTCGCTACGAATCAGCGTCGAGACGTCACGCATGAATTCTTGATAATCTTCCATGTGATCGCGAACGATGAATCCCTGCATGCGGATTCGCTTCCCGATCACCTGAAACAGATTGCGAGGAGCCGCAGGTGGTTTGGTCGCGTTGTAAGTGGAAATCATTCCACACGCGGCGATCCGCCCAAAGTCATTCATGTGCTGCAGTGCGGCTTCGAGATGCTCACCACCCACATTGTCGAAATAGACGTCGATTCCATCGGGGGCCAACTTACCGAGTTCCTCGGTGAGATTGTCCGTCGCTTTGTAGTTCATCACCTGTTCAATTCCGGCACGATCTCGCAGCCAATCAATCTTGGATTGTTTCCCCGCACTACCGATCACGTTGCAGCCATTCGCCTTTGCGATCTGAGCGACCATCGAACCGACTGCTCCCGAGGCGGCCGACACAAATACCGTTTCACCCGATTGAATGTTCGCAATTCGTTTGAGGCCGACCCACGCAGTCATGCCGGTCATTCCCAACGCACCAAGGTACGCTTGAGCGGGCGCCAACTCGGGATCAATTTTTTGAACACCCTGGCCGGTCGACTTCCAGTATTCTCGCCAACCTTGATTGCCGAGCACGAGGTCCCCCTCCGCAAACCGGTCGTTTTTCGACTCGACAATCACGCCGATGCAACCGCCCTCCAAAGCCTTTCCGATCTGAAACGGCGGCACATAACTGTCCACTTCCTTCATCCGGCCTCGCATGTACGGATCGACCGACATCCATTGATTTCGAACGAGAAATTCACCGTCTTCGATCGGCGCGAGAGCCACCGTATTAAGTTTAAAATTGCTTAATGTCGGCATCCCATCGGGACGTGACGCGAGTTCGATCCGTTTGTTATCCACGGCTCGCGCGGTATTGGTTGCCATCATCTTTTCCGGTGTAAGTGGGGAATATGTCAAATATCTTGAAATGAAAACTTTCGAGATTAAAACCGCCGGCGTCTGAATCACAAGTCAACGCCAGCACACATTGAAGGGAGGTCGAGTGTTTAAGAGCTATTTTTAGCGGAAGGGAGCAAGCCGTCTGGTCCCGCGTTACCGGGCGGTTTGCGTCATTCCTCTACAATTGAATTTCCGCAGTATTTAATTCGACGTCCAATCAATGCGATACGTCTGTCGAGAATCATTGTAGAAACGCGTCAAATGTCATGAAACAAACGAGCGTCGTACTAGCCGGCATGCATTATCGCGTTAGTTAGAACACTTGGGACGTTGATTGTTTTAGTTTTTTTTTAGCGGAACGGCGCAAGCCGTCCGGTCCCGAGTCACCGGACGGCTCGCGCCGTTCCGCTACATTTGAAATCCCGCAGTAATTAAATCAATGTCCCTCGTGGTAGGAAACACACCGCAGTCAGGATGCGGCAACATCGGCAAACAGGTGGCAAGTCACGCTTCACTGTGCGACTCAGCAAAAGTACGAGAGTGCATTCGACCACCTGTATGAGAGTAAGCCCCGGTTGTGGAATTAAAATGACATTCTGGATTGCAGCAAAACAACTCTCCGGTGCATCCTCCAGGCACTTTCTTTTATTCAGCTATCTCGAATACATCGGCATTTCGATCCATCAATCATGCATTGCAACGGATCATCGCCCACAAACCGGACCAAACCAAACTGGCTAACAGCTAGCTTTTCCCGAGTGGTGATCAAACGCTACTCACGCAGCATTTTTAAAGGCCGATGCCGATAAGATGACCAACGCGATTCCCGTGCCAAACAGTTCCCGTTGGAACATCGTTTGCGTCTCTGGGAACCGTCGAAATCATTCGATTGATTGATCCTATTCATCCAGTGCTCCCATCTACCCTCTCGAGACCAACTGATTCGTAAGGTGATACGGTGACATGTAATTTAGATTGATTCATCCGAGGCGAAGCATGCTCAAAATTCCTGATCCGAACGCAACCCTGCCAACTGCAGCCACCGTGTTGGTCGTTGATGATGCAGCCTCCTCTCGCCACCTCGTCGCCGCAACACTCGAACGACTCGGTTTTAACACGTTAAAAGCGGATGACGGACGGTCCGCGCTCTCAGTCATTCGTGACTTCCACCCCGATGCGATCGTCACGGATCTCGAAATGCCGGGAATGGATGGAGAGACCATGATTGAAGATCTCCGCAACAGCGAGATCGAATATTGCCGCGAGATCCCGATCATCGTGTGTAGTTCCAAACTCGATGTCGAAACGTTGGTGGAACTAAACCAACTCCATGTCCACGCCGTCGTTCCCAAACCGGTCGATGTGCGTGCGTTATCGTTCGCGGCGCTGCGTTATTTTAGTCCAGTCTGACGCAAAACTCGCCACCAAGATCCCCCATGCGATTGCGTCCTAAAAAGAAAAATCACAGCATCCGATCTCCGCTTGTACAGCAATCGCATTCGCTGCCTTCCTGATCTAGCGAGCACGCGCAATGAGCCATGACTGCGTTTGCTAAGCCGGGATCTTGGGTTGTTCGAACCGAAGGCTTGCGTCCTACACGATCTACTTTTGTACTTACCGAGCGGCATGCGCCGCACCGCTACCAAAGTGAATGGCATTGGGCTCGCGTCCTACCGCTAAAAGGCTTAGCGGAGCGGCGTGAACCGCCCGGTCTCACCCCCATTTTCAATGCTGATGAAGCACTACTCGCGTTCGTCTCGACCGAGAACCAATTCGCTCGAATAGGCCAACACGTCGACGGCGATATCGGCGATGATTGTGCGTCCCTTTGCCAACCACGCCGATGCAAATGACCACACCGCGATCCACTCCATCCAAAACAAGAAGTTGTAATCGTTAAAGGTTTGCTTCCAGTCATTGGGCAACAAGAACAGGTATCCGCCCATCGCCATCATCGCCAGCAAAATGACGACTCCGCTCATGCGGTAAACGAAGTCACGTTCTCGCAAATGGGGCTCTTGCTCACGACGTGAATCACGTGGGAAGTGGTAGAGCGAGTAGAACGCGAGCGTTGAAAAGAACACGCCGCCGCTGAACGTGTGGAGGTAACCGGTAATCGACTTCTGCACCAACGGGTCACTGTTGAAGTCCAGCGGGAACAAAGCCACGCCGAGCGCGGAGGCACACCCCAGGTTCGCGGTCCAATTTTCGACCTTGTCGTATCCTCGATAGCAAAACAGAAAAATGCCGATCGCGCATAACGTGCCCACGAACACATCTCGAAGTGGCGTGTGATAGTAGCTGCTGAGGTTATCTTGAATTTCGATCCCGAACAGCAACCCGCCCGGTCCCAAGACAACCGGCAACAACAACCCGCTCAATCCGATCGCCCGCCGAATGCCCAGGTAAGACAGCACCAACGTGTTGGGCCGCATCGGCAATTCGCGAAGGTCGTTGGGTGGTTCCATCACGGCTGCACACGACCCGGCGACAGGTTTGCGGCTCGCACGATAGCCAGGTAACCCGATCGACTCATCCCGATCGGCAATCCGGGACCACCAACGTTACCCAGGAGAATGCGGCCATAGAAAAGCAAATGTCACCTCCGATTCGACAATGCAAACGTCTACGTTCGTCAGGAAGGCAAAAGCTGGGCCGATTCAAGATGCGTGGGCAAAGAGACCCGCGATCGCAAACCGACACGCGATCTTCTTACGCAGCGTTATCGAACTTCCGAGGTCAACGAATTGACGCTTTCCTGGATTGATCGATGAATCTGCTCAAGCTCAATCTCGAGTGCCTGATTGCTGCGATACAGACGGATCAACTTCTCGCGAGTCGCTTTTGAACCGGCACGCAGATCTTGGTTATACGCTTCGAGGGCTTTGCGTTCCTTTTCAAACTGTTCGAAATCTTGTTCGAGCAACAGTTTGTCGGTTTGGTAAGACGCGAGCATTTTGACGGTCGCGTCGATCGCTCGCTGCAAAACGTCTTTTTCAAAGTTCAACTGAACGGTGCGGTTTTGGAGTTCAGCGATCCGCAACCGGATCCGACGCAAAACGAAACGGTAATCGTTGAGAGGGCGAAGGTAGTACTCATCGACTAACCGGGCCACACCTTCGGCCTGAAGTGCGTCGGCGGCTTCTTCCTTGACCACCAATAGATCGCCTTTGGCGAATTTCACTTGCCCGGTGTCACCGACCTGCAAACGGCTATCGACGGCACGTCCGCTACCGTCAAAAAAGCCGCCTTCGAGCGCACTGTATTTGTCGGGACTATCGACGATGATCGTGTGGTTCTTGGTAAATTCGATTTTGACCCATCGCGACAACGGTTCATCATCGGGCTGCGACCGAGACCCATCGCGGAGATAATTCCTGCGAGTTTCGTCAGACGCCCCCTGTAGGATCGCATTGATCAACTGATCATCGACGCGGCCAAAAATGTTGTCATCATCCGCAACGCTGCCTTCGGCGATAAACGGCTCATGGCCATCGAGCGGTAACAATTCGTAGATCGACCAACTTCTCGCGTTGCCCTGTTCGATCAATCTTTGCTGCTCGGGCAATAGTGGCCCCGTCGGTGTCAACGTGACTTGGTTCGGTGTACTGGCGGTGACGCGGTACTCGCCAAGAAACTTGATCGGTAACGGCACTTCGATGTTCGGCCCGCGTCCTTCACCGAATCCGTACACGACCATCGATTCGGGAATCAGCGGCAAGGGATCTTGGTCGGCCGCGTCGTCGCCGGCGTCCCCTGCTGCATCGATCGGGTCGTTCGGATCAGGTTCCTCCGCCGGCCGGGACAAAACGATGCTCGGCTGGCCATTGAAATTTGCGTTGGTGAACCGCAGCCCCCGCCATCGGCGTCCGGCCTCGATCCCGATGACAGCCAGTTTTTGCGCCAGCGGAAGGGCCCCTTGATCGGACAACGGATTGTTTCGGTCGCCGTCTCGCAGATCTTTCTGTTCCGCCTTCGCTTTCGCTAGTCGGGCGTCCAGGTCCTCTTTGACCTTGTGCCACGCCGAACGGCTCTTCAGCGCACCGGCGACCGGAAAGACGAAAACGACCGCGAGAATCGTCGTCATGATGATCGCGGTGATCTCATACCAACGCCAATCTGTGCGTGCTTTCCACAGCAAAAACGCCTGGACGAGCACCAAGATGACCAAAAATCCGAGGAGGGCGTACTGCATCGAATAGGAGAAAAGTGGAGTAATTGCGAATTCAAACGCAGGCGTTCAGGTTGCCCGAAACAGAAGTTTAATCGACGAGTCGGCCTAACCGCTAGTTTTTCACCAAGTTTTCTGACGCCAACCCTCGGAATGGACATTCAAAGCACCTCAATCGTCACATTCCGGACATCAGTCACCGGTCACACACCAATGGTGGGGATGTAGCGGCTTTTCACTGCGAACCGGTCAAGCCGGTTGCTCGGATCGTCCGAATCCTAATCGGCAGGCTGTTCTGTATGACCCGTACATACCCCCCACGGATGATAAACGTGCTCGATCGCTCGTTAGTGAACATCTCAACCGCGGAAACACCGGTTTCGTCTGGCTACGGTCGTTCCTATCGGCCGGCCCCGACACGTGATGCCCATGCGACTTCGCCGGTACGGAGCACGCGTTTTGGCCTCGTTGCGATGGTTCTTCTGGTCGCCGCAGCCGGTTGCTCTCGCACCCACTACCGCGTCCAAGCCGACGGGGAAGCCAACGCGTTGATCGCCGAAAAAGCCACCCACGTCGCCCGCCCGGTCAACACGTCCCTCACAATCGACGTTGACCCGCGTAGCCGGATGTACAACCCGTTCGATCCCGATTTCCAGCCGATGCCGTTGGACGACCCGGCGTCGAATCGATACATGCAGTGCGTCGACGGACGGCGGGGATACCCCATGTGGGAAGCCGCGGGTTTGACCAACACCGCCGAAAATCCGCTCTGGTGGCAGTATCTGCCGCTCAATGAAAACGGCATTTTGGAACTCAACGCCGACAACGCCGTTCGGATCGCACTTTTGCATTCGCCCGAATACCAGGAACAACTCGAAACGTTGTTCCTCTCGGCCCTCGACGTCAGCAGCGAGCGATTTCAGTTCGACACCCAGTTCTATGGCGGCTTTGACACCTCGTACACCGCGGTGGGTCGCCGCCGAACCGGCGAGAGCCAAAGTCAAATTGCCTTCGGCGCCGACAGCAATGGTCCCCGCGACCTCGCGTTGCAGCGGGCCTTCGCCACCGGCGGAAACCTGATCGTCGGCGTGGCCAACAATATTGTTTGGGAACTCAGCGGCCCGAATTCGCAATCCGCTTTCACCGTTCTCGACTTCACGCTGCTCCAACCACTGCTCCGCGGTGCCGGCCGCGATCGGGTCTTGGAACGGTTGACGCTGGCTGAACGCCGATTGCTCGCCAACGTCCGTGCCTTCGAACGGTTTCGGCGCGAATTTTACCTGAACATCACCACCGGCCGCAGCATCAGCACCCGCGTGCAACGCAGTGGCGGCGTGTTCGGCGTCGGACTCGGCGGCTTCACCGGACTCGGGGGCGGCTTCGGCGGCCTTGGCGGTGGCGGCGGATTCGGGCTGACCGGGGGCGGCGGCGTTCCCGATGCCGGCGGCTTCATCGGACTGCTCCAAGACCAGCTGCAAATCCGCAACCTCGAAGAGAACATCGCGCGACTCGGCGAGAACCTCGTGATCCTCGAAAACACACTCGTCGAACTCCTGACCACGATCCCAGACGATCCCGAAGCGATCATTCGCCAACGGTTGCAGATCGCTCAGTCACGTTCGTCGCTGCTCGGTGCCCAAAGCGCATTGGTCACCCGCCGCGTTGCTTTCCAAAACTCCATCGATAGTTTCCTTAGCGATCTCGGCTTGCCACCGTATCTCTGTGTCGAGATCAACGATCCCGCACTCAACCGATTCGAGTTGATCGACCGCGACCTGCGATCACGCCGCGAACAATTGATCGCCGCACGCGCCGAAGTCGGCGAACTGAACGTCAGGTTGCTCGATCTCGCCAACATGGAAATCGATCCCGACACGGGCCTGCCCCGCGCCGAACTGGCTTGGGACAACGACACGATCACCGTGATCGAAAAACTGCGACTGGCGATCAAACCGCTCTCGCGTTTCTCGCGCAGTCTGATCACCGAAGATCTCCCGCGGGTTCAAAAGGACCTCGAGATTCTGCGTGCCCAAATTCCCGAACGACGTCAACAAACCCAATCGCTGCTCGCGCTCTACCGCGAAGAACAAGACACGATCTGTTCCTTGCTCGGCATCGAAACGCTCGACGAATCGATCTTCGACATCCAACCGATCTTGGAACTCGGCGAAGAACTCGAACAGCAATTCGAAGAACTCTCGCAACGTTTAGCGGGCTACCAAAGCGAAATCGATCGACTGACCGACAGCATCGAGAAATTTGTCACCGCCGGCCCGGGAACCACCGTCCCCAGCGAGATCGCTGACAAAATCCGCCAAGACGTGATCTTGTCCAGCCAAAAACTGCTGTCGGAACTCGGCGACGATGTCCTGGCCCTGCAGCTCGTCCAAGCCCGTGCTCGTGTCGAAAGTCTTGTGTTGCCTGAGGTGGAGATCGACCCGGCACAAGCACTGCAAATCGCACGCGTCAACCGTCGCGACTGGGCCAACGCCCGGGCCAGTTTGGTGGACCGCTATCGTTCGATCGAATTCATCGCCGACAACCTCGAAAGCTCGCTCGACTTGACGTTCTCCGGCGACATTCAGAACAACGGCAACAACCCGTTCGCACTCCGGCAAAGCAACAGTTCCCTGCGAGTCGGGTTGCAATGGGACGCGCCGATCACCCGTCTGCAAGAACGCAACACGTATCGCCAAGCGTTGATCGAATACGAACAAGCCAAGCGGTCGTACTACGGATACGAAGACGGCATCTGGCAACTCTTGCGAGCCACGATCAGACAGCTTCAAGCCAACCGCATCAACTTCGAACTCGGACGTCAATCCGTTCGCATCGCCGCGACTCAGTTGGAACTCAACGAAGACATCCGGTCCTTCCGTGATGCCCGCGGACTCAACAGCGGACCGACTGCGGCACGCGATACGATCTCGGCGTTGAGCGATTTGTTGAACTCGCAAAACGGTCTGCTCAATCTCTATGTCAACTTCGAAGTCGTCCGCCGCGGCCTCGACCTTGACTTGGGAACGATGGAACTGACGCCTGACGGCATGTGGATCGATCCCGGTCCGCTGGACCCTGATAACTTGCTCGGCCTCGTTGGAACGAGCGAAGGGGGACTGATCGATTGCGGTCATTTCATCGACGGCGAAAATCCCTGCACGCCCGCCAAATGTGGTTTGCAACTCAAAACTCAACCCACCGAGGCGATCTACAACAGCGCCATGTACAGCGACGGGCTCTAACCGCGAGCCTCAGTTGACGCAGTGACAGTCTCCTCTGATAAGGGATTGTGATTCCGGGGCACCGCGACGATGATGAGGTGATTCGATTCATCTCCGTTGACGCACACGCAGGCACGAACATGGCTCTCCCCCCCTGGACCGTTGAACTCCTCCGCCGCGGCGTAGCCGACCTCGCCCGTCAGGTGACCGACAACGACACGGCAGCTTCGCTGAAGGAACAAGCCAGCAAGCTGGTCGAAGAGTTGCCCAAGACCGCCCGGGAAAAGGTTGACACGATCTTGCGTCAAGCCGAGGAATCCACACGTCCGATCAAAGACGTTTGGCAAAGTGGCGTGCTCTGGCGGGGCGGAACCATTTCCCTGACGCCCGCTCGCCTGATCAACGGGACCGGACGGTTACTCGACCCGCGTGGCAGCGGCGTGGGGCTGCCCGCCGAAGCACTCGCCGCCGCGATCCCGCATCTCTCCGGCGACGCATCCCATATCGAAAATGCCGACGCGAGGCTCTGTGATGAAATCGCTGCGGCCATCTCACGCCGATGTGGTGAAGGCTCGGCGGAAAATAACAAACTGTCCGCGATCGTCACCAACTCGATCGACGCGTCGCTCGCATTGATCATGAAGCTCGGCGGACGAGGCGGGTGCGTCAGTGTGCCGCGTTGCTGCGCCGTACCACTGGTCACGAGCACACAAGGGCCCGCATCCACATCGACTCAAGCAGTCGGCGATGAATTGCTCGTCGATCGTCTGCGTCGTTACGGCACCGGCGCGGTGCGAGAATTCGGACGCGTCGACGGAAGCGACCGCTGGGACGAAAATCACTTCACGCGCCGCCGCGGCCAACATCGCGATGCCCCTTCGAACGGTCGTCACCAAGGCGGACAACGTGACGGACAACACGACGACAAACCCGTTCGCGGAAGACAAAATGTACTCGTCCGATTAGCGGCATCAGGTGAAGGCAATCGCATCCCAACGGCCGAACGAGCCAACTGGATCGACGTCGTCGTCTTGCCGATCGGCGCGATCTTTTCAACCGGCGATGAAGTCTCCGTCGATAGCCTCGTCGATCAACTGCGGGGCGGTGCCGACGTGGTTGTGTTGGGCGGCGGTGTGCTCGCCGGTACACCTGAACTCAGCCTGGTCGTCGGCAACGAAGCCGTGATCGATCAACTGCGTCAAACGCCACGGCACTCGCTCGTCATGGCACCAACCGCACTGACCGCGATTGCCGCGTCCACGGTCGCGATTCAAGCAAGCGGCCGATCACCGGTCGGACAACTCGCCAGCGTTTCGGAGGAAAACTTGCAAGACCGCGCGATGCGGTTGGCAACCCAGCTCGGCGGATTCGACGCCGTCCAATCAACCCGGGTCACCCAAGACTCCGCGTCGATCGGGCTCGTCACCACACAGCTGACCACAACAACCACATCCGACGCGGCAGACGTTCTGCCGTCGCGCCAAGTCGTGCTGACCCTGGATGCATCCAAAGATGCCGACGCAGTCGCGCGGCGACTCGCGGAATCCTCGATCGGCCTGTTGTGCCGTGTCCAAGGCAATGAAATCATCATTGACCTGCGATGGATTTCCCCCGAACAACAATCCCAAATCGGAGAAATCGTAGGCCGCGCCTTTTAGCGGACAACCTCAAGATGCGCCGTCCATTTCGATCCGCAAAATCTCTTGACGGCCCGATCGGAATGAAGCACGATATACGGCAGAAATTCGGGGCGTAGCTCAGCCTGGTAGAGTGCTACGTTCGGGACGTAGAGGCCGCAAGTTCAAATCTTGTCGCCCCGATTATCACACATGGCAAAGAATGTCCGTTATTTGCGGGCCATTATCGCATAAAGCGATTCCGGCGAGTACGCCGTGCGGTCCTCTCTCAGCGGAGTTTCTGGGTATTCAATACCCAAAAACTCATCTCAAAAGAAGGATGACTGCCATGGGACGCCCAAAGAAATCTGCGCCGAGCTACCGCTACCACATCTCAGGACAAGGAATTGTGTCGCTGTGCGGCAAGACGTACTACCTGGGGCCGTACAACACGCCAGAGAGCATGGCGAAGTACTACGCACTGATACAGAAGTACAACGAGAATGGGCTCACCATGCCCGACGACGATGGCGATGACCAGCGGCTGACTGACATGCCGGTCACCGTCCGATGTGTCACGGCAGAGTTTCGGCAGCACATCGAGGTGAAGTACGCGAAGTCACCGGGGCACAAGAAACGCTATCAGTCGCTATGCGGGATACTGGAAGAAGAGTACGGAGACGAGCCAGCAAGTGACTTTGGCCCGCGAAAGCTCGCTGCTGTCAGGGAATTATTCGTGGCATCAGGCAACTGTCGGAACTACGCGAACGAGCAGACCCGCAGCGTCTGTGCAATCTTCCGCCACGCGGTGTCGCGCGAACTCATTGGCGTTGATTCACTGGCGCGGCTAAAAACGCTAGAGCCCCTGAAGCGTGGCCAAACGTCTGCGAAAGAGAGCAAGCCACGTGGCCCTGCTGACATCGATGCTGTGCGTGAGACCGCGAAGCATCTGTCTCCGACAGTGCGGGCGATGGTGATCGTGCAGGTAGCCACAGGGATGCGTCCCAGTGAGGTATGCATGATGCGACCGATGGACATCGACAAGACGGGAACGGAGTGGATCTATCGGCCCGAGCATCACAAGACGGCACATCACGGCGTGGTGAAGGCGGTACCAATCGTCGGAGATGCGAGGATGGCTCTGAAGGCGTTCATAAACCGCGCCCCGGATCAGTACCTCTTCTCGCCAGCAGAGTCAGCGGAATGGTACCGAGAGCAGAGATGGCTCGCTAGAAAGACGCCGCCGAACCACGGAAACAGGAAAGGGATTAACGTGAAGTCGAATCCCAAACGGAGCCCAGGGAAACACTACACGAAAGACTCATACCGGAAAGCTATCACGCAAGCAGCCAAGAAGGCTAAGGTAGCCCACTGGACGCCCTACAGTCTGAGATACACTGCGGCGGCGACGATAAGCGAGGCACTCGGCTTGGAGGCGGCACAAGCCATGCTAGGCCACACCAAGGCGGCGATGACAAGCCACTACGCCGGAAGGTCTGAACTGCGAGCAATAGAGGCTGCGAAGGCAGGGCCAAAACTAGGCACCGAAATCATGGAAACACTCTAGCCGGTCTCAATCGAGCGACACCAAAACGCCCTCAACCCCGCGTCAAAATTGATGCGGGGTTTTCTATTTTTAGCGTCCCAGTTGGATTGGCTTTGCGTCTTTGTAAATGAAGACCAATGCGAAAGGTTGCAATTCGATTCGCAGCCGCTAGCACTAAGAGGAACACATCAGCCACGGAGCAAACACTCATGCAGACCAAGACTAAACCGACGCTAGACCTGCTGACCGAAGACCTGATCTCCATATCGGAGGCGGCGAAAGAGATACCGACGCAACCGCATATCAGCACGGTATGGAGATGGACTCAGAGACCGGTGCGGGGCGCAAAACTAGAAACGATCAAGATCGGCCATGCAACGCTGACGAGTCGGCAAGCGATCACGCGATTCATTCAGGCGACGAATAAAAAGGACGCTAGGCAATGAGTGAACACCAGCAAGCCACCATTACAGAAGCAGTGATCTACTGCCGTGTGAGCACGTCACCGCAGGCAACATCTGGCTCAAGCCTCTCGTATCAACTGGAGGATTGCCTGGACTACTGCCAACGGGCTGGTCTAATCGTCGCGGGGGCGTTCAGTGAAATCGGTACTGGTGACGCTCGCAGCGCAAAGCGGCTACCAGCAAGGCACCAAGCGGTGACGATGGCGAACAAGCGTGGCGCGTTCATAGTCTGCACGCTATCCGATCGCTTCTCGCGAGAGATGCCCGTAGATTGCCCCTATTGGGATCTGATCACAGATGGGCGTCTGATATGCGTCTGGGACAGGCAGCGTCAAGAAACAACCGATAGCCTGCCTTGGCGATTGAGCCGACGATGACTCGTGCCGATTTCACTGTGTCGTGAAGCTCCGCGCGGACTGCGTCACGACGAATCGTCTTCTCGTTGACGCCGTGCTTTTCTGCGATCTTGACAGACGACCTCTCGCCTCCATCCTGCTTTGGGACATTTTGTCCCTTAGCAGAAACGGTTGGTCTCTCACCAGTTTTTGCCTTCGCTTTGCCGCCACTGGACGCCCGCTCGCTCTCCGACTTCTTAGCCGCGTTGTACTCCCGTTCCCTCACCTTGAGGGAACGGGGAATCACCGCGTTTCAGCGACTCTTTCTTGTCTGCCTTTTCAGCGGTTGCTCCTCCCGTTGCCCCAGCTTGGGGCATCGGGAAATCACCGCGTTTCAGCGACTCTTTCTTGTCGGCCTTTTCTGCGTTGTATCGCCGAGAAATGACGAATGCGTGTCTTGCGTCGATCGGGATTCACTCCGAAGATAGAGGCTCGCCAAGACGGTGATTGTCCCGCGCTCACAAGGAGCGCACGAAAAAGCCCCGGTGATCTGTGTCGCAATACAGTGACCACCGAGGCTCGTCAAAGAGACGCGTCGATGATAGGGCACCAGAACCTGGATTCAAGTCGCGTCTGACCTCCCGTCATCGAGCGACCATGTCCCCGTACACTCTCAGATATGCGGCACGATTATCGTGCCCTCTTACTTCCCGCGACCGTGACTTTTCTGAACGGCGCACGGTCTGCCGCGCTGGCAGACCGATAAAACACGGCGTTTTTTGCGATTTTCGCGTTGTCGTCTTTCTGCGTCATGCCATGGACGCGAGTGAATCAGCGGCGTTTTTGTGCTGTCGGCGAAGCCTAGCAAATGACCCTATCGCATAGTCCCATAAAAAAAGGCGTCACGCGACGGTGAATCGCGGACGCCCGATATTTGCTGAGAGGTAAGAAACCAGCAAACCAAGGTTGAAACCGAATTATACCGGGCTTGGTTTTCACTTTCTACCTCTTGGCGGTCACCAACCACCAGGAGCGAAAATGGAACAAAGCACCAAAGATGCGATTCGGTCACTTCGATCTTTCATCCACCCGAAGGACATCCTGCATCTGCTTCCCACCGAAGAGGGCAAACCGTCGGGGCACAAGAATATCAAACGTGTAAACACTCGCGCCCACATAAACCAGTCCGGTCGCGAAAATGTCTGGCTCGATACCTGGACGAACAAAAAGTTCGTTGAGCATCGCGATCGCGATGAAACGTATTTCTACACGTCGCAGGCGCATCGCGGTCTGATCTGTCTCGACATTGATTGCCACAAGCTAGGCGACATCACAGAAGCATTGGCAGTTGCTTCGGAACTCAAACGCGAGTTCTTCCCTGGGCTCCATGCCGAACCATCCACAAGCGGCAGTGGCGCCCACGCCTACTTGGTCATGGAGTGGGACTGGCTGGGCAGCGCGAAGGACACCACGCTATCTGTTCGCAAGCAATTGGCCGCGTTCGGTCGATGGCTCACCGACTACGCGAAGAATCGCGGGTATGAATTCGACGTGATCGAAATCAAAGGCACGCCGTCTTTCGACACTTGGACGGCAAAGGGACTTCCTGACGTTGACTTCGGGCAAGCGTGCAAACTACCCCGCAACCTGGAAGCGATCGAAACAACCTCTCGCGTCCACCTCAGCGACGTAATGACGCTGGTCGACGATAATCAGGATGAATCACGCCAGCAAGATTCAGTACGTCGCGAGCGGGTGGCAGCGAACCCGTCAGGCAGGATCGAACTGAATGCTAGCACGGGCAACGATTCTCTCATGCTTTCACGACAGGACGTGATTGACCGGCACGACGAAGCGATGGCGATCATGCGACACATGACTTTCAGCGTGAATGGCAAGAAGTCGCTTTCTGTCAAATGCGAGGACGTTTCTTTGTTTCTGGCGATGCTTCATGCGTTTTCAGAATCAGCAAACGACGACGGATCAATGCCGACTGAGCGTTTTCGCAAGACATGGAACCTCTGCCGTCAACACGGCGTGACCGACCGAGGGTTCAATGCCTCTCGCTTCGCTGCGATTCGCAACGCTTTCGTGGATGCTGAATTGATCAACATGAAAGACAACCGCTACAGCTTCCACCCGAAAACGGTCAACGGGAAAAAGGTCGATGGGTTCGCGATGCGATGGGCTCTTGATTCTGTGCAGGTTGATATCCTTGTCTCCCTGGAAGACTCCCTTTCCTCTCCCTTGATCCCAACAGCCAGCAACAGCCCGCAAGAAAAACAACTAAGAAGAAGACTTTCTACAACCTGTGATCGAGGAGAGGGGAGGGGAGGGTTTGTGCTGAGGAATAGGCGTCCGAGATACTGCCCGATTGAGCTTCTGACACGGGAGAGAGTCCCGATATTGTCTACGGCGGCGTAGCATCGAGGGACGAAACCAGAAGACCGACAAAGGAAATGCGCGGTGGCGAAAAAAAGCCGTGCCCCAGTGTTAGCTGAGACACGGCGCGAACCACATCGCGGTGTCCGAATTCCGCGATCCGTTTCCAGTGCGTTCAAAATAGCATCGGGATGGTTGCGGTTAAAGAGTTTTGGCACTTCTTCCGTTGGTTCGGTAGTCACCGAATCTAGTCGTTGCTCATACTTTGAAGAGCGCTATCCCAGTCGCCACTGCACTGGGGCTTGACGGCGGCGGTCGGTTCGCCGCAGATTGAAGCATCGGCGATGGGACTTGTTGGGAGTCGTTGTCGATGTCGGGAAGACACAAGAATAAACATCCATGGAGTCAAAGCAGTGACGGTTAAATTCACAAACAAAGGAGCTATCCTGCTTCACCACAGCCGCGCAACCCAGCGATGGGAGGTTGCAACTCCGATTTCGATGAAATGGTTGAAGCAGAACGTGGAGGTTCATCCATCTGTGACGGTGGCACACGTTTTCGACGCGGTGAGCGAGAGCGACGACATGGTTGAGTTTTTGACGCAGTTCACCGGGTGCGATGTGCGGGAGTTGCATGTACGAGACCGCTCGCCAACCGGAAAGTTAGGAGTGAGTCCAGGATACGAAACCGTTGGTGAAGAGATTCAGGTTCTTGACGAGATCCCGGCAAACGTGCTTCGCATTTGGCGAGAAGTTTCGGTCTACAACGACGAAGAGTCGGGAGAATTGCGTTTTTGGAGTCGCCTGGACTCTATGGTGTCAAATTTTGATTGCCTGGATTGTGGTACTACGCTTGGCCGTAAAGCGAGCGAGTTTTTCGGCGATATCTGCGGGCTGTCGATCCGTGTAGAAGCGATCGCGTCACTCAGTGGGTGGGGCGGCAAAAGCACAGGGAAGGCGGAGACGCATGGTGTAACGCTGCTTGAGTTCCTAGAGGTTCTCTATGGAATGTTCGGCAAACCTGAATACGACTTGCGAGATGCGAAGGCGATTGAGATAGACGCGGAGGTCATGGAGCGAATGCGAAAAATGTTAGGAATGGACGACGACCCTGCGGACTGGTGGAAGACAGGCGGAACCGGGGACGGCCCAACATTTCAATGAAACAAGAACGGGAGACTCTGTTTCGCTGGAGTTTTCCTGTGGGTGTTCTCTTTCGGAGACGTATCGCCGATCACTGCGATTCTCCCGCATAGCAGGCCGAGAGCGTTTGGGATTCACGCCGTTGGTCAAGGCAAAATGATCGCGCAAAAAAACCGCACCCGGAGTGATCCGGGCGCGGCCAAAGGTTATCAGCATGTCCGTACTGATAGATAGCAGTGTACGGCACGGGAGGGTTGGTTCAATGGATTGGCAGCATGGACCGCCTAGCTAGCGTGTTGCCGTCCGGCGTGCTCTATTTCCGGCATGATTCCGTCCTACACAGTGAGCCACCATGAGCGAGTACGTTCACCAGATTGCTTTTCAGTGCATTGACTCAATGTGCGCTGACGCGCCACGAAGTGACCGCCTGCGGTATTGCCTTTCGTACCTAGTCAGATTGACGCCGTTGACCGCTGACGAGTCGATGATAGACGAGGTCGAAAGCCTTCGCAGGCGTATCTGTGACGTTCTCGATCCTGAGCGTGTCATGGGGGAGCTGGAACGGGAACATGAGGAGTCGGATCTGGCAACTGACATCCTCTATTGGTGTTGCCGTGTGAGGCCAACCGGAATCGACGAAAAAACCGCTTGACGCCGTTTCGGCAACTCGCAATATTGATTGCACGACTAGCAAACGCCCGCCGCAACCGGGCGAGTCGCGATCCAGGGAACGTTACTTACTACCGTTCACCTTCTATTGTTGCGAGGCACATCATGACCATCGAGTCATCACGTCAGCGTCTGATCGACGCGCACCCGTCACTAGGTCAGATCGACCGCGTTCTGTTGGTTGCCGAATTGCTCAAACAGTCACGCCGAGACCTAACCGCCGACGAGATCACCGACGACGTTGAGACGATCAGAGGTTCCGAAGCGGGAATCCCCGTCTCGGCAATCTTGGAATACCTAGAGTCCATCGGTCTAGCCAGCGAGTTAGACGGTCAGTGGCGTTTCTGTGACATCGAGTCGACCACTCACACGATCGTAGACTCGCTATCGGCATCGCTTCGGTAGCGTTTGGCAAATCGGCAATCAAAAACGGGAGATTGCCGCGCGGGGTGCGGGGAGGCGCAACAACCCGGCATCCGATCCCCCCGGCGACACAGGGGGGTGTTTTTCATTCATTGTCGCCAACCGGCATTTCTCAAAAAACGCGAAAAACCCAACGTTTTCTCGGTCTGCCGCGCTGGCAGACCGTGCGCCGTCGCCATCGCGTTATGACGTGACCGTCAGTCGTCGTTAGCTAGTTCTCGTGATATCCGAGACACTAGCGAGGCGAAAGCATGGCACCGGCATGGCACTTCTGTTTGCGACCGATTCCAGGTCACACCGGCTACTACGCCGGGATCGATGGTTCAGTTTGGACGATGCGCAAAGGCGGTCCATCTCACTGGCCACCGCGCCGTAAACCGCTTCGGATGCGCGGTAGGACGCGGCACACCGGTAGGCGTGCTGGATCACAGGCCGTAACGCTTAGCCTTGGGCGGCGTGGCAAAAACGTCACCCGTGAGGTTCGGCATCTGGTCTGGGAGGCGTTCCACGGCGATCGACCGTCAGGCATGTCCATCTGGCATCACGATGGCGACGTCTCGAATGCTGCACTCGCAAACCTACGATGCGACACTCCAAGTAGCGTTACTGCTGATATCATGGCCGATGGTAGATGTGAGCACATGGCCCCAGTGCCGATCGAGGAGCGATTCACCGACAGCGAGATTGAGCACATCCTCACGTCACCGCTATCAACGAAAAAAATAGCCCGGCAGTTGCGATGCATGGAGCCACGCATCCTTGGCATCCGACGCAAGCCACCAGAGCGGTTTCTCGCCTCGTCTGATGACCGTGAGCGAGTGTTGAATCAAGCGTTGCCATTGGCGACTAGAGAGCACCACAGGGAGGTTCTCAGATGGCTTGTGTCTCGCATGTTGGTCGGTGGTCTAGCTCGGCTTGACCATGCTGACCGTGTGGCATCGACATCGCTGACCACTCGCCAGCAGACGCTCGCGTTGGTCTCGTTCGTTAGGTCGGGTGTGCTGAGTCGCATTTCCTGTGGGCTGTACCAGTTCCGTGAGCTTGGGGACAGGGTGGAGCGATTCGATAGCGATGTGGTTGAGCACGATGGCGAGGAGTTTCGTCTCGTTCCAGGTCTGGATCGCATCTGGGTCAGTAGGTCAGGGCGCGTGATTGGGCCGGTGTGCGGCAGGAAGATCGGCGAGAAAAAACGAGGGCACGACAAGCGAGGCAGACCGGTCGTCGCCGCGAGGCTGATTGATGGCGATAGGCAGGTTAGGCGATCCGTTGCGGCACTCGTGTGGAGAGCGTTTCGCGGCAAGATCCCGCAATCCATGTACCCGGCACCCATTGAC
The DNA here is from genome assembly GCF_023701485.1 of Aporhodopirellula aestuarii. Lineage (GTDB taxonomy): Bacteria > Planctomycetota > Planctomycetia > Pirellulales > Pirellulaceae > Rhodopirellula > Rhodopirellula aestuarii. The sequence continues at coordinate 25,772 of NZ_JAMQBK010000012.1, read as the reverse complement.
GGCAACAGCGAAAACGCTCGGCTGGAGAATCTGGAGATCCGATACCTTTCGCAGCAGCGCATGATGCCGGTGAGCGATTGGGACGGCGATGACGTGATTATATTCGACGGCGATGAGTTCCGTCGCACTCCAGACGAGGAGGCGCTATACGCCTCCGCTAGCGGTAGCATCGCCTACTACGATGCTCGCCATAGCGCCATCCGGTACGCGCGTCGCTCGTATGGCGATGGTTCCAGCCGTTGTAGTTTTCCGCGAAATGGAAAGCTGGCGAACTACGACGCCTACACCGTGGTTTGGTGTACGTTCCGTGGTGAGGTGCCACGTGGATACTCGGTCGACTGCGATGGCGACCGCCGTACTGGTGCGTTAGATAGCCTGTTCCTTCGGGAGAAACGCAAGCCTGCCGATGGTTCACGGTCATCGGGGCATGTGCTTACTACTTCGCAGGTTCTCGATATACGTTCGCATCCCGAGGTATCGACCCCAGAGTTCGCGCGTCGCCTTGGCGTCAGTGCTAGGTGTGTCTGGTTAGCACGTGCCGGTTTGACATATCGCGACGTTGAGACTGTGACTGTTGCGCCAGCCACCGCAGAGCAGCGAGAGCGAGTAGTGTCGATGATGGTCGACGTTGGGATTGAGCGCAGACTTAGCGAGCGATTCGTTCGGGATATGAACCGCGACGGATACGTCACAGTCAGCCGCAGCGAGGTGTGTCGTGAAATAGGCTTCACCGATGCCCCATACCAGTCCAGGGTCGGTCGCGCGATCAAACATGGCATCATCACAAGAGCAGGTTGGCAGCGTTACCACGCACGGGTCCACTTGGCGCCGTGGCAGTGGCAGGACTACCTGGATTCGCTCCAGGCTAGCCCGTATCAGCGAAAGGTGCTTGCCCTGCGTGTCCGTTGTTCTCTTTCGTGCTATGACGACCTGCCAGCCGACATCGACGAGCGCATTGCGGCCAACGTCGACGCGAGCGGTAGGTTTCGCCCCGGCGATATTCTGGAAGCGACATTCAGCGAGAGTCAGTACCGGGTGGTTCTCGATCACCTGATCGATGATGGCGTGATCATTCGCCCGAGTAGATCGTTTGTCGATTTCGTAGACATGCCGCCTAGGCAGCAACCGCAAGACAAACGACCTCGCCTGATCGAGGACACCACAGAGGCGACCGTTGACCAATACCGGCTAGCGTTGGACCTCCTTTCGTGGGGAGAGAGTTTACCAGGGTCTGCGCGTGAGGCAGGTATTGGCGTTGACGAGTTGGCGAGAGTCGAGCGGGTCTTGCGTATGGACGCTGTACTATCCAGCCTAGTTTCATCCGGCAAATCGCCTGACGACGTGGCACGCATCTTTAGCCTGCCGATCCCCGCAGCCACAGCATTGCTTGCCCATGCCGACCGTAGTGACTCAGGTATTCACGCGCCCGACTGAGGAGATAGTAGACCGCATCCGCTGGGATACGCCGTCCCTCAATATGTACGCATTCCAGGGCTTCGCCCCCGGTTTGGTCGAAATGACGAGATTCTATGAGTCGCTTGAGTCGATCGCCTTGACGATGACGATCGAGACTGAGATTGATGCGATGCTTCCCGGCAACCGTCTGCTGAGGTGGGATTGGTTCTCTTCGCTGGAGCGTATCGGCGGGGAGCCGCTGCCAGAGATTTACCAAATGAGTGTAGAGGCATACTGGGCGCGATCAGAGGGAGAAGAGAGATCCGAGGCACCGAAAGCGGACACCGACAGAAACAAACAGCATACAGACCCAGCTACGCGGCAGGCGGTACGCGACGCCAGTGATAGAGGGCTATCCCCGCATGACATCGAGCGTCAATTGGGAGTGCCACGGACGACTGTCAAACGCATATTGGGGCGACGAAGCGACAAAAGCAAAAAAAAGCAGTCCGCCTACGTCAAGGCGATCGACAGTAATCGCAATATGGCATTGCCCAGGCTGATGCGGTTCGACGAGTACGGGGACAGGATACTTCCCATCTCACCGGACGAGATGAAGGAGGTGGTCGAGTTGCTACTTGCTGGTATCCATTATCGACAGGTGGCGGCGGACTATGGCGTCTGTGCCCGCGACGTGAAAGCGATGGGAGTTCGCCCCGACCTGTCCGACTACGACATGGAGACAGACATCGACGACGACACTGATTCAGCCCAGCCCCCAGCTACAGGAGCGAACCAATGAGGCTAGCGACGACAGAGGAAATGGAAGGACCGGAGGTCAGCGCCTGCCGTGAGGCTCTATCAGAGATCCCCTACACCGTAGTAGTCCACGCCACGATGGCTAAATCAGACAAGCGAGTCCTCTCGTTCATGTTTTGCGTCCCGTCTTTCGTCGCAGAGTCAGCGTTCGACCAAGAAAAGAACGGACCGCACACGCTGATCGTGAGAGCAATCAGGCGACTCGACACGCTTCAGGACCGCGTTATCCCGTCCTACCTCTCGCCTGTTATCGGTAGCTACGTGTCAGCACACGATGGCCGTGATACCTACATGTACACATTCACGCACCAGCCAGAGGGTGACGACCTCGTTTGGCTTAGTGAGTAGCCGCACCCGTTCCGCGCTCCCCAGGGTCCGCATTTATTGATCTTGGACGGGTCCGCACTAACGATGGTTGGCAATGAGACGCACCGTTGCCACCAACACAAAGGCGTTCGCGATGGCTCTTGAGAGCACTTCTATCCCCTGCATTTCCCTGGATTCTGCGTGTTTTCGTTTTGAAAAACGTTGCGGGTCCTTCTTGGGGTTCGCAAAGGCTGACCGTCACAGGGAACAGGCAAGAAGAAAATCTCACGAAACGCTACTCGCCAGGGGGTAGGGGCATTGTCCATGGAAATCCACACGAGAGCCGATTGCGTGCAAATTCAGACCGCAGCAAACAACCGTTGGCCGATGACGATGGACCAGCGGAACGCAGCCGTTGACCGTTTGCTTCAGATTATCAGCGACCCTAAAAGCAACGGGCGTTTGGTGGTATCTGCCACGAAGGCCCTCGCTGCCATGGACAAGCTCAACCTGGACGAACAGCCCCGGCAAACGCATTCGCTGAACCTGAATTTGAACGTCGGCGACCGAAAGAGCGAGCTTGCGAAAAGGATCGAATCGCTAAAGGGCAGCCTGAGTGACAGCGCCAGCGATTGATCCCGCTGAGCTAAGTAAGCTACTTGAGTTGGCAACCGATGCAGACGACCTCTCGCTAATAGAGCAGGCGGTTGCTGACATCGAGGCAGAGCTAGCCGGTGGTCAGCCGGGGATGACTCGCGCCGATAAGATGCGGGCAGCGTCCGCCAAGGCCCAGAAGGCAGCAACCCGGTCGAGTCAAGACATCGGATCGCCACCGGTTGGACTTGGGGATGCCGAGCGGCGAAAGCGTTCAGACGCTGACCTGGAGTATCACCTGCGTGCTTACTACCCAGACACTTTCCCGCTTGAGTTCCCGCCTGAGTTAAAGCGGCTCATTCGGAAGATCCAGGACACGCTTGAGGGCGGCGGACAAGCCGCTATAGCCCTTCCTCGCGGAATCGGCAAATCTTCAATCATGATTAGAGCTTGCCTCTGGGCAGTTCTGACTGGCCGGAGAAGATACGTTTGCTTGATTTCATGCAGCAATGACGAGGCAAAGCACCAACTTCGAAATGTCAAGCTAATAATCCTATTTAACAGGCTCATCCAAGCCGATTTCGCTAGGGAGCTTTTTTGCTTGTATTCCACTGGCGGACGTTCTTCACTTTGCGAAGGACAGCACTCCAATGGAACACGTACCGGCGTGGTGTGGAACGCCAAGAAGATTGCTTCAGGTTTCATCGAGGGCGTCGAGACAAACGACTTCGTGTTCACCACGGTTTCCATTGCTGGGTCTATGCGTGGCCAGACCCACCTAACCCACACGGGTGAAACTCTGCGAGTCGATGCGCTCATGGTCGACGATCCACAGACGCGCGCTTCAGCGAGTTCCAAGCCAGCAAGCCGGAAGCGATTAGAGACCATCAATGGTGATGCTCTGAATATGGTGGGCGGGGACAAGACGATAGCTGCTCTGGCAGCCGTCACGATCATCAGAAGTGGCGATACAGCAGACTCACTCGTTGATCGAAAGGTTTCTCCCAACTGGAGAGGAGAGTGCCTGCCTTTGGTCCTCAAATGGCCCACTGATGAGGCCATGGAGCTTTGGAATGAGTGGTCTGAACTCTACTTAATCGAATTAGAGGCAGACGACAGCAAGCACACCCAGAGCCGAAAATTCGTCAGAGACCATTTCGACCAGCTTCATGACTCCCATGAAATGCTGTGGAAAGAGCGATTTGATAAATCCAACGAGGAGTCAGCTTTACACAGAGCGATGATTCTGAAAAGCAAAAGCGAGGCAGCCTTTGCTGCGGAACAAATGCTCAAGCCTCTCAGCGATAAGCCGGTGGCATCATCCGACCTATGGGACCTCAACGCTGAAGAGATAGCCAATCGAGTCAGCCCGTTTGATCGCGGCGAGTTGCCAAACGGTATCGAGGTCATCACGGCATTCGTTGACGTGCAAACTAAGTTTCTTCCGTGGATGATCATGGGCTTCACGCTTAACGGGCGGGGCTATGTCATCGACCGTGGAGCGTTCCCCGATCAGAAGACCAACTACTTCACGAAGGACTCGCTACACCAGACCTTCGACGACTTGTATGGAGAGCACACCACGCTGGGCGACCAGGTTACCCAAGCGATGGATGAACTAACCGCTGATCTGTTTTCAAGAGAATACATCCAAGGCGATGCGGTTCATTCCATCGACAAGGTCGGTTTCGATATCGGATTCAAGCTCGTGGCGAACGAGCTACGCGACTTCGCGTTGCAGTCACCACACCGGGCAATGTTGGTGCCTATGCAGGGCCGCTATGTGGGGCCTGACACGCGACACTGGCAACGAATGGGTGGCGGCAAGATGAAACGCACCCGAGGAATCAACGTTGCCCTGAAGCCACCACCAAAGGGACAGAGAGGCGTTCCGACGTTGCAGGTAGATACCAATGCCTGGAAGAACCATGTAGCCGAAGCGTTGACGATCCCCGAAACAAGCCAGAAGTCAATTTTGTTGTTCAACGATACCCCGGAGAATCACCTAATGATCGGTGAGCACTGCGAGGCAGAGTACCCCATGCTGGCGCGAGGCAAGGATGGAACCGAAATGGTCATCTGGAAAAACACTCAGAGCGGAATCATCGACAACGACTACTGGGACTGCATGGTTGGGTGTTGCGCTCTGGCATCCACTCTGGGCGTGTTCGCTAAGCAAAGAGCATCCAGCGGTGTTGGACAGTCCGACACCACCAAACGTAAGCGTCGGAAGTACGGAATCACGGAACTTAAAATTTAGAAAGCGAAAACATGTCAGACCTTCTTACCAGCTTCGATGCAGAGCCAGCTACACCACGGACTGAACCGCAGACGCAGCCGCAAGTTGAAAAACCCAAAGAGGCAAAGTCGCGTTGCCCGAAATGCTTGTCCGTGAAGCGTGACCGTTACCACAGGGTGAAGACACGCGAGATATCAGGCACGACACGCGACGGCCAACCGTACAACCGCATCACATGGCGGCGGACTCGCTGCCGGTCGTGTGGTCAGTGCAGGGTAGACATCGAGCATTCATTGGTCGACGTTCCGCAGTAGTCACGCCAGAGCGTTTTTTGTGGACCATGCCAGCCATACGTTTTTAGGCATGGCAGAAGAAAGAAACGTCTACGAAGATAGCGTCACGCGTAAGCGCATCTCTGAAATCGATGAGATACTAGCGTCTGGAGTTACGTCGGTGACGGTTGACGGCACCACCACGCGAGTCGATCACGATTCGCTGAGGAAGGAACGGCGCAACCTCTACGCCCGTTTGCCGGGAGGCAAGGGACGTAACCCGTTGTTTGTTAGCGTGAACGTGACGGGGCAGTAGCGGTGAGTTTCATTCGCAATCCTGTTAAATGGGTGAAGGACGCCTTCACGTACGACGCGCTGACCCCACAGGGGCGACGTAAAAGCGTCTCTAGCCAGGTCTACCGAGAGGACTATCACCATCGGGGTGCGAAGCATCGCTCGCTGCAGGCGAACGCGTCTGACTTGCAGAGAAACATGTCTGTTCTGGCGTGGGCTGTCCGTCAGCACCTCTCGTACACTTCTGCATTCACGTTTAATTGCCAGACCGACAGCAATAGTCTGAACGACCGCATTGAGACTCTCATGAAAGAGGATTCGTTGCGATCGCAAGCCGACGTTGCAGGAAAATTTAACCGCGAAAAGCTATGGAGAATCGCGGAAGCACGCCGTGTGCTGGATGGTGATTGCCTACTGGTAAAGACCGATTCGGGGCAATTGCAGGGGATACAGGCTGACTTAATTCGAGATCCATCGCGACCTGCGAAGGGTGAAGAATGGATCAACGGCGTTCTGGTGTCGGAGACAGGACGCCCACTTCGGTACTGCGTTCACTCCCGCAGTGGGTACATGGAGCGGGTGAATGAGAGGCAGATCGATGCCCGCAATGTCATTCACTACGGATTCTTTGGCGAAAGATTTGCGGCGGACGCGGTACGGGGGGTCAGCCCGCTAACTGCATCGCTTGCACCTCTCCGTGACCTCAAGGAGTCGGTTGAGCTAGCGCAAGCGAGGGCGAAAGTTGCGCAGATATTCGCGATGGCTATCACGAGGGAGCCTGACGAATTTAGAGGCGATCCTGATGACGAGGAGGGCAGCCAGGAAGACTACTCGATGAGTTTTGACCGCCCTCAGTTCATGCAGCTATCGCCCGGTGACGACGCAAAGATGCTTGAGTCGAGGCAGCCATCTACGGAGTTTCAGTCGTTCACCCGTCTATGCATCATGCTATCGCTCAAGGCTCTCGACCTACCTCTGTCACTGTTCGATGGTGAGCGAAGCACATTCCACGGGGGCAGGGCTGAATGGCTCAACTACGTGCATTCGTGCCAGGAGAAGCGAGAGGACCAGGTCACCGCTCGTTCCGAATACACCGTTTGGAAACTTCGCCAGTGGGTCCGTGACGATCGCTTGTTTCTCCCGAAAGGAATGCGGGTCAGCGATGTGGACTTCACTTGGATTCCCAAGAACTCAACTCCCTGGTGGGACAAGTCCAGAGAGACCCGTGGCGATAGGGAAGCGGTCCGCTGTGGCTTCGACAACCCCATGCGAATCGCGGCTGAAAAAGGCTTTGTGTGGAAGGACAATATCGACGCCACCGCTGAGGCTATCCGTTACGCCAAGGAAAAGGGCGTGCCGCTCGACTTCGCGCCAGACGATACCAACCAACCGCAGGTAACAAAATGACCGCAACCTCAACACGCCCAGCGAAACCATTCATTGCACCGAAAGAGACTGCCTTCCGTGGTCGACGCGCAGAGATGCCAGCCGATGCTGTTATCGAGTGCGACCGTGAGGGTGGTCGATTCGGTGCCGGGCTAATTCCCGGCGTCTCACTGATCATGACCGGTGAGGCGCTGGGCCATGAGTATTGGATTGATGAGGTCACGCTTGATCAGGTGGAGCGATACGGCAACTCAAGCAACGAGAAGGGGTTGAAGTGTCGATGGACTCATCCGGGTCTCTCTAGCGATGGTCTTGGTCGTTTGCTTGGTCGCATTCACAACATCCGACGTGATGGCAATCGCGTTGTCGGTGATTTGCACATTGCAAAGCTCGCGCACGACACCCCAGAGGGCAGCCTAGCCGAGTATGTGATGTGCTTGGTCGATGAGGACGCATCCGCAGCCGGGCTTTCCATCGTCTTTCACCATGACTTCGCTGCTGAAGATGAGTTCATGAATGAGCATCTTGGCGAGGTCACCTATGAGGACCACAGGGGCCGTGAGGTGAAGCGTCAGGCGTTTCAGTCACCAGACCCAGACAACGTCCACAACTACCCGCACGTTCGCCTTAGCTCGCTCAATGCAGCCGACATCGTTGACGAGCCCGCAGCCAATAACGGCATGTTCGACCGTCAAACGCTACCGCGCGAGATGGATGAGCTATTGAGCTACGCAGCGGGCCTTTCCCAAGACAAGCCAGAGGCATCGGCCTTTGGTGTGGATGCCGATCGGGCATCACAGTTTCTTAGCCGGTGGTTGGATAGCCACGGGCTTTCACTTTCCCCGAAGGAGCCTTCCTTGGCTACTACATCGAACGAGCCTACCGAGGCTCCAGAAACCGCCCCAACCCGTGATGACTTTGCCGCTGAACTGAATCGCTATTGCGAGAAATTCGGCAGCGAGTACGGCGCAAAGTGGTTCGCTGAAGGCAAGACCTACGAGGAGGCATTGAGCCTTCACGCAGAGGCACTTGAGGCACGCATCGAGGCCGCTGAAACCGCCCAGCGAGAAGCCGAAGAAAAGCTCTCGTCGCTTGAGCTTGGTGAGACCGAGCCGGTTGCCACTGGTGCTTCCAACGATGGCAAAGGCGGTCCCAAGCGATTCGCTGAGTTCTTCGGTAAGCAAAACAAAAACTAAGCGCCAGCGGCTTTCGCTAGCATCGAACACCAAAAACAAACAACACATTTTCAGAAAGAAAAACCATGGCAGACACGCCAATCACCATCGCAGACCTCGTCAAAATCAACTCGATGGATGTCGCGGACAACGACATCAGCGACTTGTTGCTGGATGCTCCACTAATTCGCTCGCTTGTAGCGGACACGGCAAGCAACGGCACATCTCATAAGTACGTCAAGGAGTCCAGCGCACCAGTTGTTGGCTTCCGATCCGCAAACGACGGGCGAGACCACGATGCTAGCTCAGACACGCTGGTCACCATCGACCTGAAGATTCTCGACGCATCTTTCCACGTCGATAAGGCGATCGCAGACACCTACACCAAGGGCGGCCCCGATGCTTTTATGGCACGCGAGGCCAAACGTCATTTGCGGGCGGTGCTCAGCGTGGGAGAGAAGCAGTTGCTCTACGGCACCGATAACGAGTCTGATGGCTTTGTTGGGTTGGCCGATGCAAGCAACTTGGACGATAGCGATGACGCCCAGGTGATCAACGCCGGTGGTGCATCCAATTGCTCCAGCGTGTTCGCGATCCGCAGCGTTGATGAGTTTTCTGACCTTGCGCTCATTGTTGGCGAGAGCGGTAATCTTGAGGTTGGTGATCGCTACGAGCAGATGGTCGAAGGCACGAACGGAAAGTATCCCGCATACTGCCAAACGATTCAGGGCTGGATGGGGCTTCAGTTGGGTTCGATTCACTCGGTTGCACGACTGGCGAACATTAATGACTCGACGAAGATGCTTGATGACGACTTACTGAGCGACTTGTTGTCCCTGTTCCCGTCAAGCCGTCCGGCCACGATGTTGGTGATGAATCGTCGAAGCCTCAAACAGCTTCAACAATCTCGTTCTGCTACCTCCAGCACGGGCGCGGCTGCACCATTCCCAACGGAAGCATTCAACGTTCCGATCATCGTTACCGACTCGATCGCAAACGACGAAACGCAACTGACGGCTGCCGCCTAATGTGCATCCAGAGCATGCTACAGCGGGCTCTTGGCGTCCACGCTAAGACGCTCGCCTCTGTTGCCGGTGAGACGGTCACCTACCGGCGCGGTGACTTCAGTGCTGAGGTTGTAGCAATCCCAGGTCAGTCAGTGTTTGACGACTTCGACTCAGAGGGAGTTAGGGCTGAAACCAGGACGGTTGATTTCATTTTCAGCCCTGACTTCCTCAGCGGGCTCCACGAGCTTCCTGAGTCGACGATGCCCGCCAAAGGTGACCAAGTCATTAGAGCCAACGGGGACACGTATGACGCGTTCCCAGGGGCTTCAAACAGTGTTTGGTCATGGGCAGACGCCCGCGAAACACAGATCAGAGTTCACTCGGTCAAAAGGTAACGATGTCGAGAGCAAGTGACGTACGCGATGCGGTTATCACCGCTCTCACTGAACATCTACCGGATGAGACGGTCGAGGCGTTTATCGTTCCGTCTTACACCCGTGAGGAGCTAGCCGATGGTCCACGTATCGCGGTTCGTTACGGCAACCGTGAGCTAACCGTTGACCAGGGACCGGATGAACGAGACATCACGATTGAGATCGGTGTTGTTGGTGTCACACCACCCAATGAGCAATCATCAGACGAGGCTTATCGCGCAGCACAGGTAGCCGCTTGTGATGGCTTTGACGGGCTCATGGAACAAGTCATCGCACTCTGGACACCAAACGGTGTGCTCTCGCGTTGCGGCATGGCAGAGCATCGATTCACTGGAATCACGCAAGCGATTCAGTTTGACCCAGGCCAGCTTTACAACCATGGCATCTGGTTATCGATGGTCGCACTCACTTACCAGGACACGGTTGACGACTGATCGTAGTTGTTAGCCAGGAAAATTCACAACTAAATAGCCAGACCTAGAAAGGATTAACATGGCATCAGATTTGACGAGAGGTAGCTTTAGTGGAAAAGAGACTTTCCTCTATTACAACAGCGCGTCCCACGCCAGCCAGACATGGGTTGAAATTTCACGGGCGCGAAACATTCAAACCAATCGCGGCCCAGCGTTGACCGAGGTTGAGTTCCACGGCGCGGCAGAGACCGGGAACATCCCCGGCTATCTCAAGTTTGCCGGTAGTTTTGAATACGTCCGAAAGCTGGGCGCAGACACTGTTTGGGATGCATTGGTTGCTGCCCGTGACGCTGGCAGCATTCTTGAGCTGGCCCATCTCAACGGACCTATCGACGAGGACGCTAGCAAGGGCTGGGAATGTCCTGTGCTGCTGGGTGAGTTCAGTGAACCGGCCAATGGAAACGACGGCGTCGTAGTGACTATCCCATTCGCCAAAGCGGACGCTTTTGACGCCAGCGGTGACCCGGTGAACTACGCAGCCCTAAGTGGATCGTCCAGCTAATGGTTACCGCCATCAAGCGTGGCGAACTAGCCGCCATGATCCCTCACCTTCGCGGTGAGATGAGGCAATGGTGTGAACAGTCGAGTGCTGGTTCTCCCGGCACGACGGTCTACGCGCACGCCGAAATGTTAGCTCGATGCCAGAAGGCATTAGAAGCAAGCAAAGCTAATAAATCCAAGTCGAAAACCAAGGCACACGATGAAGTCGTTCAAAGACAACCAGGGTCAGAGTTGGACGCTGAGCCTAACGCTAGCGAAGGTTAGGCAGTGCCGCACAAAGCTGGGTTTGGACTTGCTCAACCCCCAGCATTATATGCAGGTCTTACACAGCCTCACTGATCGTCTGACGTTCTGTTTCCTTCTTTGCGAGGAACAAGCCAAAGACCTCAAGTTGTCCGTTGACGAGTTCGAGGAACGCCTCTATGGCGAAGGCATTTCACAGGGGGCAGGTGATGCGTTCTTGTCTGAGTGCGAGCATTTTTTTTGCCGCCTGGGACAAACGACTCAAGCGGAGCTAACGCGGAAGAGTCTGGAGTCGATGATTGCAAGTCGCCAGAACTTGAGCGAGATGCAGAAGACTGGGCAACTCGATTCTCTATTCACCGAGGCAGAGGAAGCGATCCAGAAGCTATTGCAGCCAAGCGATGGTGCTGGGTCGCAGAGCTAGCTGCTATCGCGAGCGTAGACCCATGGCCGCTGACGCTCAGAGAGTTGGCTAGTGCTGCGGAAAAGAAACGCATGCACGAATGGGACCACACGTCTGATTTGATGGCGTTGATTGCTACGGCAAACTTCTCAAAACCGTTCTGCCGGGAAGACTTCCACCCGATGAGAGAACGTGTTGTTCACGACTTCATGCTCGACAATCCCGAGGCAGAGTACGAGCGTCTAATGAAGGAGCAACGGCGATGACGTTCGTTACCTATGAGATGAAGCAAGGCTTCTTTGATCGAGAAAAGATCAATCGGGCGGTTGATCGTCAGACCCGAATCGCGATGTCTCGGTCTCTCTCGTATGTCCGGCGAACAGCTAGGTCAGGATTACGGAAACGCAAACGTGTTAGTCGTCCCGGTCAGGCACCTAGTGTGCGGTCAACAGACCCGAACGTATCGCTCAAAAAGATTCTGTTTGCTTACGACCAAAAGACAAAGAGCGGCGTGGTTGGTCCGGTGCTTTTGAATGGTACTAAGTCGGTCATTCGATCGAACAAGCCTGTGCCGGGAGTGCTGGAATCGGGGGGCACGATTCAGATCCCCGAGGAGTCATGGGACGGCAAAACGTGGACTCAGACGCGGCGTCGCAGGCGGAATCCTGCTTACGCGAAGAAGAAGAAACGCACACGGCGCGTGAGCGTGGACCCGCGTCCTTTTATGCTTCCAACATTAGAGAAAGAGTCAGAGAAGGGCAATCTCGCATCCCCTTGGGCTAACGTTGTAACCGGATAAGGAATGTCAAAAAACAATATCAAAGCGGGGTCAGCCTATGTTGAAATCGGCATTCGCAACAGATTGGCCAAGGGCGCTAAAGAAGTTCAGGCCGATCTAAACAAGCTAGCCAAGAGCACCACAGCAAACGGATTGAAGTTAGTAGCTGCCGCATCGGCCACGCTGGCGCCCATCACCGCAGCCGCGTTTAGCTTTGCCAGTTCAGGCGATCAATTAGACAAGATGTCTAAGCGTACCGGCATCAGTGTTGAGGCGTTGAGTCAGCTAGGCTTTGCTGCTGAGCAATCTGGTTCTGACCTAGGCGTGGTTGAAAAGGGAGTTCGCGGGATGCAGCGTTCCCTGTACGACGCAGGGCAGGGATCAACTGAAGCAATTGACGCCTTGGCGCAGTTGGGACTCACTGCATCAGACTTATCAGGCATGTTGCCAGAGGATCAATTCACGATCCTTGCTGACAAGATTGCGACGATTGAAGACCCGAGCAAGCGGGCGGCTCTCGCAATGAAGTTGTTTGGGAGATCAGGTAGCGACCTGTTACCGCTGTTCGGAGAGAACGCGAAGGGAATCGCAAACCTGAGAGCGGAGGCCGATGCGTTAGGTCGTACGATGTCCACTGAGGACGCGACGGCTGCCGCTGCGTTCACTGACTCAATGAACCGGCTAAAGAGCGTCATGACTGGTGTGAAGAATCAGATCGGTGCCGCTGTTGCCCCTGCGTTCACTCGTTTGGCTGAGTTGGTGCTGGCGAACACATCGGGCATTAGCGTTTTCCTCAGTGAAAACCGTGGCATGATTGTCGGCATCACAGCGGCAGCCGCTGCCGTTGGTGCTGGTGGTGCTGCGTTGGTCACGCTAGGTGGGGTTCTTGCTGCCACGAGCGTTGCGATTGGCGGTGTGGCGGCTACGGCGGCGTTCCTGGTTTCGCCTTTGGGGATCGCAACGGCGGCGGCAGCGGGGCTTGGTTTCGCGCTAGTGAAATACACTTCGTTGGGTTCTGACTCGATCGATTGGCTAAGTGATCGGTTCGGTGGATTGGTCGAGATGGTTCAGGGGTCTATCGGCGCGATCAGTGACGCGGTGAGAGCCGGTGACATGGACAAGGCATGGGAGTTGACTGTTTCGCTAATGGAGTTGGTTTGGTTGGATCTGACGGGCGGCATACGAGACGCCTGGGCCGACACTATGAACTGGCTATTGGACGCAAGCTCCACAGCAACCGGTCAAATTGGAAAGATGTTCCAGTCCCTCTCAGGGCTCCTGACGTCGCTTCTAGACAAGTACAAGAGTGTCTATGACACGATCTACAACTTCACCGAGGAGACGCTTAGTGGGGCTGCAAATAGCCTCACGGGCGTTGAGACGATCGGCGGTAGGTCAGAGCCAAGAGGATCAGCGTTTGAGCGGCAATATGGCGACTTTGAGGCATCGGTCAGAAACGGTATCGAGAGCATTCGATACTTTGGCGAGTCCCTGGAGGATGAGGCCAATAACGACATCGCCGAACGTTCGAGCAACGCAGGCACAGCACGTGAAGCAAGAGAGGCACGTATCGCGGAGCTACAGGCATCACTCGCCAAAGCTAATGAGGAGGCTGCAGCTACCAGGGCAAACGCTCCAGCGAGTACAGAAGAAGCAACGCCTGCCGAACCAGAGGCACCTGATTTCTCTGGCATGTTTGCTGACCTACAGAAACAAGCTCAAGTGATTCCAGAGCAAACGGAAATGGAGTCAGGTCCTAAAGAGGAACAGCAACCGCAATCGAGTGGACCGACCGCTACGTTTAGCGCGTTCGCTGCCTCCATCATCGGTCGTGGTCAGTCACCGAACCAAAGAATGCTGAGTCTCACTGATCGAATCGCGAAAGCCAGCGAACAAACAGCGAAGGCGGTTCAAGGCTTGGATGGTGCTGGGGATGCAGTAGCGGGTGCGATGCCAGATGCGAATCCACTAGAAGCCCAGTTTGCCATGCAGGCGATCGAGAACGAGGCAAGAGTGGAGGGTGTCAATCAAGCAATGGTTGAGGCACAGAAGAACATGGACGCTGGCGGCGGTAAGGTCGGCGGTGTCGGCAATGATGCTGACCGGCTAGCGGTGATCTTGGAATCGATCGACGCGAACACAGCCAAGATGGTCAAACTGTATGGAAAAAGCAGCGTAGCGAGGTTCACATAGGATGGCATCAGACCTAAACTCGCCGCTGCCGGACGGCAACTACAGCGGCGTATCGTACTATCAGGGATACCGCATCCAAGAGATCGCCGGACGTTCCGGTACAGACACCACAACGGGCTCTGACACGGCTCAACGCACGTGGAGGGTAACTGGGTCCGCTAGCCCGCAGAACGCGCGAGCGGCCCTCACAGACGGCCCTGTGCTTATCGATGAGTACGATGGCTTATTCATCGAATCGCTGTCCTACGAGCAAGGCCCATCGTATGACACATGGGATTTCACAGCGTCTTATAACGCGGCTGTCCCTGATGTTGGTGGTTACACTGTTTCGATTGATACAACAGGCGGTCAGATCCTGCAGACCACCAGCTACGGTCAAACCAAGTTCGCCGCGTCGGGAACAACCGCGCCTGACTATTACGGTTCGATCGACGTCCAGGATGGCAAGCCCCAAGGCGTGCAACGCATCATTCCCGCGCTAAAACTGAATGCTCGCGCGAAGATCGCAACAGAGTACATCCCGTCAGTGATGGGATACGCAAAGCAGGTCGCTTCCTTGACGGGAACAACCAACCAATCAGCGATGTTTGACGGTGAATTTGCTCCAGGCACGCTTTTGTTTGCGGGTGCGTCTGGCGATATCGTCGCAGAGAATCCGCAACTGACATTCACTTTCTTGGCTAGCCCGAATGTGACGGGACTAACCATTGGGGACATTACCGGCATCAGCAAAGCGGGGCACGCCTATCTGTGGATGCTTTTCGATTACGCGAAAGATCCAACCACCGGCCTGCTGATCAGCAAGCCACGAGCCGCCTATGTGGATCAGGTCTATGGTGAGGCAGATCACTCACTACTCAAGATTGGAGTAGCCGCAACGTGAGCGACCTAAAGGCAAAAGCAGGCCAGCCGGTATCGGCTAACAAGTGGAATCGGGTAGTCGATCGCTTGCCGGGTGAGATGGTCGGTCCCGGTATCCCCAGTGCATGGCGGATGGTGCTATGTCGGCTCAGCGAGGACGTGGCAGCATCGACCATCAGTAATAGCGACACAGCGGACTCGATCTACCAATCGTGCGAGGTGGAGGTCTACGGGCTCGTAGCGAACGGTGATGGCACCTATTCCCCAGTCCTGACAACGGAAAAAGGGATCATGCTGAATCCAGCTAAGGAGAGCATCCCAGAGGGGACCGAGATGTGGTGCATGTATCTGCCATCAGGGCTCTTGGTCGCGACTGTGCAGGCGTGTGATTAGCCGCAACCCGTGAATGGTAATTGGCATCACAAGGGGGTTTGAGTTTGAAGATGACGCTGGCTAGCTGCATGATTCTGTCATGTTCAAAGCTCCCGAATCAATGCTGTCTAGTCACGTCGCGCCCGGTGCCTCACAGGTAACATTCGCCCCGTTTTCGTTCGCTTGGTTTGCTAGAACGGAGGTGACCACAAGCGTCGCGCCGGACGTAGAGCGTTTGGATGACGTGGAGGCTGCCCTAGGGGAGGCGTTGTATCGTCTTGAAGAAGACGACTTGGTTGGCGGTCGAGAGAAGTTGTCGCTAGCGATTGAGTTAGTTCATTCGCTTCGCGGAGGTGAGTGATGCCAACCGGGATCGGTTCAGAGGTCGCAGGCTACTGCGCATCATTCACTGGTGACGACACTGACTGGATCGGGTCTCTCGATGGGTCATCAACGAATGTCACGCTAGTTGGCGACGACAGGACAGGCGGCTCGGAAGCGTATAGCTTTGGTGGCGACGGGTATATTTCGCTTGGCACGTCCGCAACGCTCAACCCGAGAGACCCAACAGACGGAGTGACCTACTCCGCTTGGATCAAGCCGTCTTCGTGGGGGACTCAGTGGGTGATCGGGAGGGATGAGGCTTCAGGGAGGTCATTCGCTCTCGGTGTCCATAGCGTCAGCAAAGCTGTCGCACTGCAGATCAACGGGGCAGCCACAGCGTCTTCGTCAGCGATCACGAGTTTTGAGCTAGATAAATGGGCTCACTTGTGCGCTGTTGGATCGTCTGCCAGCGGTTGGAAAATCTACCTGGACGGCGTGCAAGTCGCATCGGCCTCCTGGTCTCAGCCGAACAGCACGGCCACTTCGACAGAAATTGGAAGACGTACCTACTCAGGGTCGGAAGGGTACTTCAACGGTGAGATTGACGACGTTCGTATTCTGGACGAAGCGATCGATTCAACCGGGATCGCTAAGCTATCTTCGCGTCGCGGCTACGATGAAGGAGCTACCTACGGATTGGTTGCTCAGTACAGTGCAACTAAGACACAAGACGCCACCGACTCGGCAGGAAGCAATGACGGAACGCTAACCGGTGATGCTTCCGTTGTCTCGGACGTGAGCGATGACGGAACGCACGCTTACGATTTCGATGGGGCGGGCGACTACATCGTTTGCGGAACATCGGGTGTGCTCAACCCGCGAGACCCGTTGAGCGGGGTGACATATGCAGCGTGGATCAAGCCAGCGTCGTGGGGTGTTCAGTGGGTTGTGTCAAGAGACACATCATCTGGACGCTCTTTCGCGTTAGGGCTTGATGACGATTCGCAGGAAGCGGTTCTCCAGATTAACGGCAGCGTGACGATTGCTGTTTCGTCAGTGAGCGGGCTGCAGCTCGATGAATGGGCTCATATATGTGCTATCGGGTCCGACGCGGATGGATGGGAACTGTATGTCAACGGTTCTTTGGTAGGGAGTTCTTCGTGGTCAAGACCAAACGAAACAGAGACCGCGACGAGGATCGGAAGCAGGGAGTTTTCTGGATTCGAAGGCTATTTTGATGGTCTGATCGATGACGTTCGCATCTACGACACGGCTATTGATGGTGCGACGTTGTCGTCGATTTCGTCGTCTCGAAACTACCTGCCTTACTCGCCTCAGTTAGGGAGGGCAGTAGAGGCTGGCGTAGCAAACTCGCTGTCCGTGGTGTCGTCAATACCCGTTGACCTAACACTGTCGGTTGGCACGGCGAGTGGCAGCGGCAACACGCCAATCGTGGATATCCCATCGCCCCTATCACTATCAGTCGACACGGGAGAAGGAGAGGGCAGCGGTGTCTCTTTCGGCATATCGGCTGGTTCAAGCCATTCCCCTGACAGTGGAACGGGTGAGGCGTCTGGTAACGCCCCTTCTATAGCTACTGGCTTCGCTGAATCACTAGTAACTGGCAGTGGCGTAGGAACTGGGCACTACGTCACGCCAAGCGTCGCAAGCTCTTACGAGGTCGCTTTGGGAGTCGGGGCAGCCAATGGGACAGGCACGACTCTTTCAGTTGCATCTGGCGTTGAAGTCTCACTCGCCAGCGTTGGCGCTGGATCGGGAGCAGGCGTCTCGCCCACAACATCGAGCCTGACTGTAGCGGCGTTATCCAGTCGATCACTCACAGACTTCGGGGACTTATCCCCATCACACTCACGAAACCTCCTCATAGGACACTAGGACATGGCTGTAGGGACACCCAAGGCATACGAAAAGGGAATGCTAGCGATCACGACCGGCGACGTCGACTTCGTTAGCGACACGATCAAAGCAGCTCTACTCGACACGGCTCATGCGGTCGATCTCGTCAACGATGAATTCTTTGACGACGTGAGCGGTGACGAGTGCGGTGATGGCGACTATTCACAGGTCACGCTGGCAAGCAAAACGCAAACCATCGCCAGCGGAAAGATTCGGTTCGACTTTGATGACTTGGACTTCGGCAACAGCGTTTCCATCGCAGCGCGGTACCTCGTTATCTACAAAGACACAGGCACGCCGGGGACGAGCAATCTCCTGTTCATCACGGACCTCAACACGGGCGGCGGCAACGTATCGAGCACGTCCAGTGACTTTGACATCTCGCTCAGTGCAAGCGGTCTTTACGAGATCACCATCAACGCCTAGTCCCTGCGGGAGTACATCACCATGATCATTGATCGCAACGAGACGCAACCGCGCCTAGTCATTCAGATCCTGAGCAGCACTGGTAGCCGTGATCCAATCACCGGGATCACCTATGACGACGTGGACCTTGCTGTATCGGAACTGCGCCCGTCAGCGTCATCGTGGTCGACTGTCACTCTCGTATCAGGAACGGTCGGAACCTACCTAGCCAATTCGTTCGCGGAAATCGGCGATGGGCTCTATCAGGTTTGCCTGCCTTCGGCTTCGGTGAGTGCTGGCGACACGACACACATCCGCGTCGTCTATGCCGCTAACGATCCACAGTACGGCACGATGACCGCGACAGGTGGTACCGACGTCTCGGCGCTTTTGACGACGTCTGAGTTTGAGGCAGCGCTCCCAGACAACTTCGCTGATCTGTCGATCGAGTCGGAAACCGGAAAGGTATCAGCGGCGCCATCGTCGGTAGTGAGCGTCGATGCTCCAAGCGCGGACGAGGCGGGCCGTATCATCCTGACGCAGCGTGACGACTACGAGAACGATAGTGACATCGAACCGATCGGACCTATCAGGATCAGCACTTCACAGCAACTGCTGAGAGAGACTGATCCACCATCGCTACGATTCGGCGCGACACTGACGTTTGGGGAAGGATACGGGAACACCCACTTTATCGGCACGGCCTACGCTGAGGCGGTGTCAGGTGAGCCCAACCAGTACGATCTGTATATCGAGATCGAGCACGACGAACTCGACAAGACGCCCGGTCGATACGGCTGGGACATCGAGGCCGTATACGCTGACGATGACGTGAGCACGCTAGTACGCGGGACGCTCGATCTACGGCAGTCGATGGGTGACCACGAGGAACGCGACTGACGCCGCCCTGAGCCTCACAGAGCCCCAGCGGCTGCATGCCGCCACTTCTTCGCTGGCATCTTGCTCGGCTCTCCACGGGCGTCCTCGTGGGTGTAGTCGCCTGTTCTTAGTTCATGGGGCCGGTGCGCAATTGTTTTGAGAAAGTCCCAGCGTGCATGTTGTATTCAGGGCGTCTCGGCGCCCTTTACTTATGTGGGAGGACGTTCTTTCGTCCTGGACAAGGAAACTGACGACCGTGTTGCGCCGGAGTACAGCGAGGTTGACGATCGCTTCTTAATCGCTCTGGGTTACGCACGATCTCTAAGATGCTCGTTACGAGGCTTCAGTCCTGCTACTGTTTGGCGCACTGAGACTACTCATACAGGCTAAATGTTGTGAAATCGCATGCCGATTTCGGGAAGCAATGCATCCTAAGCTCTGATGAATCAGTGGACGTTTCCATCCAAGTGTGGAAACCAAGATATTGCTTAATGATTTCGCCAGCGTCGTTGGTGCAGTGAATTTCGAGCGAGCCTTCCGTCGATGATTCGGAAAGTAACGTTGCAGGAAGAGAACTGACAATTACCTCCTCTCCAAAAGCGAGGCTGTTTTTTTCTGTGGGAAATGTTACTTCACTACCGATCAGTCTCAGTGTTTGCCGATCAAATATCTTCCAATGCAACTCGCAACCGTGTGCGTTTCCTTTACCAAAATTGTGTAAACGCAGTCCGTTGCCCCTTTTTACTGAAAATGCCCACGTTCCAAAAGGTTCCTCGCCAGTCGAGACAATGGGAATTCCTGTGTACTCATTTGCAACGCGAACGAACGGTGTCGTCTCTATGCGTCGTTGTTCAGAATAGCGCTCACGTTCGTCGGAAATTGATTGGTACGATAACCCGGCAGCTACGCAAGAAGCGATTGCAGCAACAGCAGTCATTATCGCGCACACTGAGCCGCTGAGCGCTGTGATCCAAGCTAGGCATCCTTCGTTGTCATCCATTGCGTTGTTGGGGGCAAAAAGAAGTTCGTTGCGTCAGCCAGTCCCACGAACGAATCGAACTCTACTAGGTTGCTTGACCGCACGCCATATATCGTTCCGGGTCTAGTAAGGTCAGTATTGCCCACCTTCTCTTATCCTGTTTTTCTCCGAATCCTGAAGGAGGACTTCAAGCCTGCTTAGTAAGTCACGCTTGCTAATCATTGGGCAGACGGAATAGCCGTTATTTGAAAACCAAACAGAATCTTGCGAAATGCTAATTTTTGCGTAGTGTGCCAGATCTATGTTCTCCACCCCATCCACAGCACTCAATAAATGGACGATTTGTTTCAGGTCCTTAATTGAAAAATGGAGTTCGTTAAATCCCTCTTGAATCCAGACAGCACCGGACTTGTCTGGTGTGGAGGCGGAGTTGCTCTCGTAGGTGATCGCAACGTTCGTGGATTTATTCATGAATATGCCAATTGCCCATAAACGGGAAACGAAAGCTATCTGCCGAATAGTGAAATGAGTTTGCCGTGCGAGATGCTTCGTCGCATGGCACCGATGGATTGTGTCTCGGTGTGGAGTAGCACTAGCAAACCCCCATTCGAATGACCATGCCTTTACCACGGCAGCGAATTTCGAATGTAAATACTGCGTCGAAATGTGACCTAAATGTAGCTTGGCAGATACGTGCCTTATCCACCGAGTTGGGATTCTACCGATACAGCAGCAAACGACACAACACCCTCAAAAGATACCTTCGGAGTAAATCGTACTCGTCCGAAAAAGAGTTTCAGCGGGGAATCGCAGACGCTCGCGACGACGATTTGGTCCTCCTCGATCTTGTTCCTTTTCGTCGATCGCAGAGGTCTCTAGGCGTCTTTATGTCTCCTCGTCGACACGCTTTCCTGCGTCTGACGGAGACGCCGATCAGTGACTTTTTTTTGAGAAGTTTCCAGTTTGACCGACACTCCCTGCGAGTTTTTGCGACCTAGCTAATAAGCGGCGAGAGTTAACGCCTCAGTACAAAGACCATTCACTTCAATATGCTAGGTAAGACAATGAAAGATTTTCCATTCATTGATGGCGAACACAGTGATGACGAAATCTCCCGAAGATTCGATAGAGAAAGACTCCACGAGGAGGCGGCAAAGGCCAAACAGGGAATACCACTAGAGAACGCTTGCGAGGAAACGCTTTACAGCCAACTTCCACACGACGAAGCGAAGCGTTTTGCAGAATTTAGCAAAGTGAATTCTGAACTAAAGCAGGTGTTAGAAGAACGAGATCGCAAGTTCGATAATCTGTGCAAGCAAGTCGAAGAGATTCGATCCGATGTGAAGCTGCTGTTATCGAGATTGTCAGGCGAGTAATCGGGTTGTCGGTGGTTGCTTTGGTAGCTTGTGCGTTTCCGTGCAGGCTACCGAACAATACCTGGAAATACCCAAAAACCCCCTCTCATCACGCTATTTCAGCATCGCAATACCGCATTAAACGCCCCTAGTTGCAAACTCGTTTGCAGTCTTGGTAGCCTTATTATCAACGAGTGAGGGGATTTTTCAGCAAATGAGCCCGCTTTGCTTTGGTCAGTTTTTGCCATTCGGGACGTAGAGGCCGCAAGTTCAAATCTTGTCGCCCCGACTTGGAAATCACGGTGTTTATGACGACTTTCCAGAAATGAAACTGGAACAAAAGGCAGTGATTTAGAGCGTTTTCTGACCGGCTCTCTCTGCCCTGCCGCTGAATTCACCTGAGCTCCGCCGCATTCAACGTAGCTCTACTAGTATCGGGCCCCGAATCGCTGCCCATCTGGGGTCAGCGGAGCCAACATCACGTTCAGTGATGTGTCGCGTGGCATATCGGCCGGTCGCCTACCGATACGATAGAAAGCGGTTCGGCCTCATCCTATGCAAAGCCCGTGCCAAAATGGACCGGCCCGCACATTCGCTCGGATTTCCATAAGACCGGTTGGATCGCGATACGAAGCTGGTCCAATAAACAAGGCCAAGACGCAAGTGCCAGCACTTTGCACGCGCAAAGAACCCACGCTCAAGCCTGAACGCAACTCGACGGTATCTGCTAGCTTTATCAGTGTGGGTAGCGACACTCGGCCCTACGCGAGCTTAGATCACGCGGTAAGCACACAGGTAGCTACCAAGCATCAGTAGGATTCCGGTAGTTCGTCTCTCTCTTGGCGAGCGAACCAACTCTGTACAACGCCATCTGGCCGAGCATTTCCACCGGTCGGTATCAGCCGATCAAGACGCGGGATATCTTCTGGGAATCGAAAAAGGTTCCGGTAAAGCACGGGATCATTTTCCTCGGCCAGTTCTGCGATCCGAAGCCACATCTCTCGCCACTGAATCATAATTTCAGCATTGAGATCAAGGACTCGAACCAACCGGATTGCGTCGCCGGAAATCGCAAGCAATTCTCCAGAACCCAACACTTTCAAGTGACCAGAGGTCGCAACTGCAAAAGGATCATCAACCGCTTGAGCTCGCTTGACGTTGTTACATCGACGGCAGGCGTAGACAAGATTGTCATAGGAAAGCTCCAAGTCAGGGTGTAGTGTTTGAGGCTGAAAATGATCTAGCTCATACTCCGCCGTGACCTGTCCCCACCGTTCGCGTTTCAAACAATAGATACAACGAAACGTGAACTCATCTCTCAACCAAGGCCGGTAAGATTCATACCGCGAGTACCCATAGGGGCCATGACGTCGCGCGGTTCGCGGTTCTGGATAGTCGAATATCAATCTTGCTCTCGCCGCGTTTTCTCAAGTCTCAGGAGATGCTCATGTAGCTTTCGAGCACCCGCCATAGGGATGGCCGACTCCGTATCAACATGCTTGCGCATTCGCTGCGTGAGCTGAGCCAATTCAAAAGACTCGTCGGCGGTCAAACCCTGCTGGATCGACAAGTCAATAAGCTCAACTCTTCGATCATTATTGGCGTCGTCCCATGGTTCTTCGTCAGGCACTAGAATGCTGTCGAGTGCTCGCTTAATCAAAAACGCAACCTCCGCTGAGCTTGCCCCGGTATCTCGCATTGTCAGAATAAAACTGGACATCATCGACTCGCGAAAGGCATCCATCACGTCCTCGCTAGTCGAAGCAGACACCGAACTGATGAAGTTCATTTCCATCCCCACCGCGAACTTGCTCGCGAGTTCAGCAAGCTCAGAACTCACCGTCGCTCTTACAGACGGACTCGTTTCACGCTGCTCTTTGACTGGCTGTTTCTTCTCGGGCATTCAATGGTGTCGTTTCAAGTTCGGTCTGCTGGACGAGTGCGGCAATGGCATGCGGGAGAGCCTGATGGTAGTGCTCCGAGGTTACGATCGCCGCGTCCTGGGCTACCCGACATGCGGCGTCTTGCAACTCGCGGGCGAATCTAGCTTTCCACTCTACCGCCAGCATCGCTGCGTCGCGAGAGATCTGCTGTTCCGTGTGCTTTGTCTTCATGCCATCCTCCTGGATTGGTTGCCGAATAGTCCATCCATACGGCAAACGGAGTATGCAGAATCAGTTTAGCCAAAAGCAAGTGAATCTAGGGGGCCTGGAATACTAAAATGCGTCAATCATTCGGAAATGAGGGACACCCTGACAGACCCACACCCAACCCCAGCCACCCAGAGCCCGCAAAGCACCTATCTTTCCGGCAAGGCGTCAGGATGACACTCGGAACTGCGCCACGAGAAATGCATCGGGTGGGTGGCACCGATCAGGAGAACCAATATCCACGGCTTGAACACGACATAGAAGAAGAACGCGGCGATTCCGAACATCGTGAAGGGCTTGATCAGCCAGTTCACGCCCCAGGTCACGAAGAGACCTTTCGGATTCTTTCCCACGTTTTTGATGCTGGCGAAGTCAACCTTCATCATCATCGGGTAAATCATCAGCCAGATCAGGATCGCGATGGGTATCGAGACGTTGGCATACTCGAACTTCGCAAGAAACGTGGGGACCGCTGGCGCGAATTTTCCGATCAGCACCCCGATTACCATGCAAATCGCAACCCAGTACGTAAGGTTCTTTTCGAAGAAGCTGATGGCAGCTTTTTCAACTTTTTCCATGACAAATCTCGTTCTGGTTTATTGGCTTGTGAACGCTGCTGTCCACGGTGAATGCATAAGGTCGCCACTTGGGACGTCGATTTAGATGGCGCCGCTTCGCTTCGGGGTCAACTTCGGGGTTCGCGATCAGACGTCTTCCGGATGGCGCCGCTTCGCGGCGGGGTCAGCCTCGGGTTTCGGGCTTCGCGATCAGACGCCTTTCGATTCGTTCCGCCCGTTTGCGGATATCAGCATTGGAATCAATCAATCTCTTCGCTCGCTTCACCATGTCCGATGAGCTGTCTGGATGCCCAAGACCAAAACGTTGGGATAGCTCCGCAAGGGTTGCAGATGGCGCCGCTTCGCGGCGGGGTCAGCCTCGGGTTTCGGGCTTCGCGATCAGACGCCTTTCGATTCGTTCCGCCCGTTTGCGGATATCAGCATTGGAATCAATCAATCTCTTCGCTCGCTTCACCATGTCCGATGAGCTGTCTGGATGCCCAAGACCAAAACGTTGGGATAGCTCCGCAAGGGTTGCAGAGGTAAAGCGACGGCAAAGATAGGCGGCCACGTCACGCCCACCCGCACCGCTTCGAAATCCGACGTATTCGTCAGGCGAGACTTTGTATTCCTTGGCTGTTAAATCGATGACTTTCTCCACGGTGATCACTTCCGATCGTCGAAGATTGCGTTCGAGCTTCCGGTCGCTGTCTCCCGATGCCATTTCCAATACGTTTCGAAGAAAGTCTTCACTTCCGTAAACCCAGCCTTTGAGTCGCTCGACGCTTGGATCCAAAGGATTCGACAAACCTTCTTTGACGTACTTTCGATAAGCGGACGCTGGATCTTTACCCCCGTTGAGCCCGCTCCAGTATCGATGATGGTCTTCGTAGGCGATCCAGGGGATACGTTTGCTTTTGCGAGCATATCCAGGGTAGCTGCTATACGGATATTCTTCCGGCGAAGCGGCCAGCGGTTTGCTGCCGTTGCATGGATTCAGATGGATGTATCGACTCAAATTCCAGTAATATCCTTCATCCTCCACAAGAAAAGCCTTGTAGCGTCCCTGGAATAGATGCCCAATTCGTCGATTTCGTTTGGCGTACCAGTTGGCGTAGCCTGACAACCAGTGTTGCATGCCTTGGCATAGATTGGGCTGCGGAGTCTTGATCAAGGCGTGAATGTGGTTGGGCATCCAGCAGTAAGCGATCACGATCCATCCACTGCGATTCACTTCATCTGCCAAACCCGTGGTAAGCCGTTCGTAATGGCCCTCGTCATGAAACAGTTTGCGTCTTCCGTCACCACGAGTCGTGATGTGGTAAATGGCGTTTGGGTATTGCAAACGGGGTAAACGAGGCATAGGAGTTCTCACGACAAAGGCACACACGATCACACGCCATCATTGTGTCTGTCCGCTGAACGATGTTCAACCCCGAAACGCGAGTCTGACCCCCACGC
>NZ_JAMQBK010000119.1 GCF_023701485.1 Aporhodopirellula aestuarii | reverse complement strand
CACTAAATCAACAGCCTGCTTGCGCCGTTCCGCTAAGTCTTTTGGCAGCTGGTTTTTATAGCGGAGCAGCGCAAGCCGCCCGGTGAATTTCGAAACAACCTACAAGCTGCAGCCCCAAGAGCACCAGACGGTCAGTGAAAACCTCCTGTCTACCCGCTTAGCCGGCAACTGTTTGCCCCGTTCTTAGATTGCTTGAGTTCTCACCGTTTTCGGAACGCGTTTTGCCGGATTTTCGAGAAAGCAATGACGTGTTCTCAACGTATGAGACACCTCAAGATAACTCTTCCCCACGAGAACCTCCCATGAAAACTAGACATCGAAAGTTCACCCGTGCGTGTTCGTTCACGGCGATCACCGTGCTGGTCAGCAGTACGTGTTTACCGTCGACGCGAGCGCAAGATTCCCAAGCTCAAGAATCGCCGCCGCTTGTTTCCCAATCCGAATCCGTCCCCTCCCACCGCTCAACTTCGGAGGACGAACCGGCGGAAGCTGAAACCAACGTCGCAACCAGCCAAACTCAAAAATATGCCGATGACGATGCTCCTGCTTTGGGTGTCCTCGCAGGGTCGTGTCCGGGCCGGGGTGTCTGCGTGCTCGACACCATTTGGGACAGCCCCGCGGCGCGTGTCGGCATCGAACAAGGCGACTACATTCTGGCTATCAACGATCAAGACGTATCCTCACCCCAAGAACTGCGACAAAAGCTGCAAGATTTGGGGCCCGATGACACCGTCAACGTGACCATCTGGCGACGTGGCGAAACAATCAATCGCGAAGTCGCTTTGGCGTCAGAAGCCGAAACTCTACCCGGCAGTATGCGAGGTTGGCTGGGCGTGCGTCTGTCCCCCGGACCCAACGCGGGATCCGAAGATGAACAAGGCTTGATGATCCAACAGGTCACCCGCAACAGCCCAGCCGCGGACGCTGGACTCCGCGCCGTTGACGAGGTAACCGGCGTCAACGGAGATGAGGTGACGTCGCTCGATGAATTCGTAGAAACAGTCCAAGATTTTGAGCCCGGAACCGAGGTGCAATTGACGATCCGTCGCGACGGAAGTGACAAGGAAATGCCGGTAGTGATAGGAAATATCGCAAACGCCCCGCTGCGGTGGTTCCGAGACTCTTTCAGCCCGCCGATGAACCGCATGCCGATGGTCGGTGGCGTTGAAAGTCCTTCGATGCGTATGTCACCAGACACCGAGATGCTAGAAGAAATGATCGATGACATGCGCCGCAAGATCCGTTCGCTTCAAGAACAAGTCAACGAACTGAAGCGGCCGACTGCACCTCCCGTTGAAAGTTCACTGGAGGGAGCGGACGAAACTCTACGGGAGCAGCAGAAAAAAACGTTCCCACTCGAACGTGAGGAAACTTCCCCAGGACAGCCAGATGAAGATGATGTCTCCACAATCAAACGGCTTGACCATCAATCCATGATTTTGGCCCAATACGATAGCATGCGAGGTTTTCCGTATAACTTCAGCAACGACTGGACCGGTTCACGCTTTAACAATCGAGGCTACCGTGACGGCGACGATCGCTATCAAGACCGAGGCGACCGCTATCGTGGGCGCTATCGATCGTACTATCCCTACAACGGATATCAACCGTACCCATATCGATACTACAACTACGGTGGCCATCCCTACTTCTACGGCGGCGGCTATCCCTACGGATATCGCGGTGGAGTGCGGATCGGCAACCTCGGCGTTTGGTGGTAACGCCTGACGCTCAATGAGACGAACATTCTCGCCGCTATCAGCGCGGGCAGCGAAGCGGATTGCTTAGCTCGCCCCGCCTGAACGCGGCGGGGCGGACGTCTCGAACAACCGTTTCAGATTGAGCCGGCGGCTTGCTCGCAACTGCCAAATGCTCACCAGCCCTCGTCGCCGATCAAAGGAACAAACCTCACGCTCCCGAGTGACTCTTGGTCGCACGAACCGTCGAGGGACTTGCGGATTCGAATCAATTTTTGTTCGTGCTGATGCTTCCCAACCGGGATAACAAGTCGCCCGCCGTATCCGAGTTGATCCAACAGAGTCGGAGGCACTTCGGGCCCGCCCGCTGCCACGACAATCGCATCGTAAGGAGCATGCTGCAGCCAACCGAGTGTGCCATCGCCCACGCAAACGTGGACATTGTCAAAGCCCTCCCGGTACAAATTTTGTATAGCTGTCTCCGCCAATTCTTTCTTTCGCTCGACGGAGTACACCTCGTCTGCAATGCTAGCCAGCACGGCAGCTGCGTATCCCGATCCCGTACCGATCTCTAACACCCGATCTGACCCTGCAAGTTCCAGTGCCGCGGTCATGGTGGCGACAATCAACGGTTGTGAGATCGTTTGCCCCTCGCCAATCGGTAGCGGCCCATCATCATAGGCATGCTCACGCAGTTCGTCGGGTAGAAATGCTTCCCGGCGAACATGCGCCATCGCTCTCAACACCGCCTCGTCCCTGATCCCACGCCGTTTGAGTAGCCTGAGCATCGCCAGGCGGTCTGCGTTTATGTCGTTTTTACGCATCGTTCTGACCTCAGTCCTCTCGGTTTCTCGCTCGCATGCCTTAGTTCAAGGTACGCCATCGGATTTCGAGTAACCAGTCACAACAGCAATCGACGCGACAACAAGTCTCAATAAAACTGCGCCGCACGCTATTCGTCCGCGAGAATTCACGTCACAGGTACCTACTCGTGGCGATGTCCTCCAGCGTGATCGTGCTCCCCAGACTCGAGAAAACGGGTGTGTCAGCACGGACCAGTCGATGTCGCCTTTGCTGCGGTCGAGGGTCGTCGCCACCCAACGCCGCGAGATCATCGCCGCCAACGAGCATGAAGCCTCACTTCAATCTTCTATCCGATTCAGCATCTCGACATGATCCATGTCAAGGTCGTCACCTACCTGGATCTTAGAACTTAGATAGCTGTAGCAAAACCGTCCGTCACGAAAGACGAGTTCGTAGACCGCCCAAATGCGAGGGTCAACCGGATCGTGAAAAGCGAGTGCTTCAAACAAAAGTCCCCACGAACTCGTTCGCTTTATTCGGACGCTCGACGCAACGATCACAAATGACTTCGGTGTGGTGGCGAAGTATTCGACGTGGCCGTCGATCGGGCCACGAAAGAATTCGATTGCGTCGCTCGCTTGGGACATCTTGACACCTCGATTCTATCTTGTCTTGACTCTTGAGTTTCCGTGATTGCTGGTCAACAGCGGTTTCCATGTGGACAGGCGTCGAAGAATTTCATCGAGAGCCGCGACCGCTTTTTCGCTATCGCCCTGCCAGTGGAAACCTGACCGATTTCCTTCCTGGTTCACGCTTACCGATTTCATGATGTCTTTCATGGAGTCGCTATCTTTCGCCCAGAGCGTTTCGTACGCGACCAGACCATCGAGCACAGTCTTGGTGTGCTGCGCCACTTGCTCTGAAATTGCCACCAGATCGCACTGCTCGTAAATCAATCCGTCACGTTCTCCTAACGCCCAGACAATCTGCTTGTGTTGCGACAGGATTGGCATGGCAACCGGATGATTTTCGAGCTGTTGCAGATCAATCGCGGCACCGTACACCCACGCGGATTGGGCAGCGGACGTGATCAACGGCGATTCCGATCCGGCGAGAACCGCGGTTTCGCTCTGCAACACGCCAATGGCATCTTTTGCGTTCTGAATGGACGATCCAAAAACGATCGTATCATCATCCAGCATGACAACGGTCATCTCTTCATCGCCAGACGGCCCGTCCTCGCTCGGCTTCTGCTTCGATAATGTGACGGTGTGCAGCGTGTTCCCCTCCCACACAGTCGTGCGATGGTTCATCGCTTTATTCAAGACCGTTTCGACTTTCGCTTGATCGTACTCGGCCTGCAAAATCACAGTGCCGGTGTGGACTTGATAATCGCGGCTAAACGCCGTGATGCTGCGCAGGTCCTCGGGTGGGTTGATCCCGTAGCGTTTCTCGATCCACTTGCGAACGTGTTGAATCATCTGCGGTTTCTGCTGACGGATCGCATCCGCAAGCTCCGAATCGCTGAGCGATTCAAAGTCAACATGAACCACCCATTTCGCATCAGCGGGGACATGGTCGGCGTCGAGCGGCTCGGCGGACGCCCGAATCGGGATGATCGTGGCGATGAGAGACACGGCGGCGAAAAAGACAATTGATCTGAACATAGGTGATTTCCTTGGGTTAGATGATTTTCAATGTGATGATCGCTAATTTGATGCCGATGAGCGTTTTTGCTGATAGGCAAGAACGGTGGCCACAATGGCGTCTGCCGAAATGCCTTGCCTTTCGAGTTGGTTCTCAGAAGATCCGCTCAGCGGACGCTTGCGTACGGCAAGACAGTTCACCGGTGTCGGGTGGTCGGACAAGCTTGTCAGCACCGCTTCTCCCATGCCGCCTTCGGGGTAGTGATCTTCGATCGTGAAGATCACTGTGGTTTGCTCGGCTGCCCGGCGGATGGTTGCGTGATCGAGCGGCTTGATCGAATAAAGATCAATCACACGCGACATGATTCCTTGCTCCCGGAGCTGCTCATGTGCCGTCAGCGCCTCGTGCAGGGTGATCCCCGCCGCGACCAACGTTACCTCATCGGCATCGCTGCTCCGAAGGACCTTGCTTCCACCAATCCGAAACGTTTCGTCATTCTGATAGATCACTGGCGTTTTTCCGCGCGTCGTCCTTAGATAGGCTATCCCCTTGTGATCCGCCATCGCTTCAACCAGCGACTCCGTCGAGACCGCGTCAGACGGATAAAGAACGACACCATCTGGGATCGTTCGGAACATGGCGATGTCCTCCAGGCCCATCTGAGAAGGACCATCCTTACCGATGGAAACGCCGCAATGCGACCCGACAAACTTCACATTTGCACCGCTATACGGCGCCATGCGGATTTGGTCCATCGCGCGAGACAGGAATGCCGCAAAGGTGGAAACAAACGGTAATTTCCCTCGTAGAGCCAAGCCGGTCGCAGCCCCGACCATGTTTTGTTCAGCGATATACATCTCGAAGAATCGATCTGGATATTCATCACGAAACTGTTTGGATCGAGTGGAATTGCAGACCTCACCATCAAGAGCGATGAGATGGGGATACTGTTTTGCGAGTCTGCAAAGTGCGTTCCCGTACGCGTCACGGGTCGCAATTTCCTCTCCGAGCTCGTAGTTCAGAGGCTTCGCCTGTTCGGATCGGAGCGGCGAGATCGCGACCTCTTCGGGTGGTGCAATAACGCCGCGCACATCACCGTTGACGTCGCCCAATTCCGCCAGAGCATCATCCATTCGATCCGGCTCAACAGGCTTACCGTGCAGCCCGCCTTTGTTTTCAAGAAACGAGACTCCTTCCCCCTTCACGGTCCAAGCAATGATCATCACGGGCTGGCCACTCGCCAGACACGCCTGCGAGTAAGCGTTCATCACCTCATGGTGGTCGTGCCCGTCGCTGACCATAATGCAACGCCATCCGAACGCTTCGATCCGTTGACGATACGCCTCCAAATCGTGTCCGTACATGGTCGGCCCACGCTGCCCCAACCGGTTAACATCCAACACGCCAATCAAGTTGTCTAATCCGTAGTGTGCGGCCAATTGAATCGCTTCCCACTGCGAGCCCTCCGCCATCTCGCTATCGCCCAACAACACAAAAGTGCGATAAGGCAGCTGATCGAGGTATTTCCCCGCCAGTGCCATCCCCAGCCCAATGGACAACCCTTGGCCGAGCGATCCCGTTGCGGCTTCGGTGTATCTGAACCGCGATGTCGGATGACCTTCCAATTCGCTTCCGAATTCCCGATAGGTCATCAATTCGTCTTCGCTGACTCGTCCCGCTGCAGCCCAGAGCGAATAGAACAGCGGAGAAGCGTGGCCTTTGGAAAAGATCAGCCGGTCGTTGGCCGGATGACTGGGCTCGCTTAGCTGGTATCGAAACGTACCGCCAAACGTCAAGTCGACCATCAACTCAACGGCCGAGAGCGATGACGTGGGGTGCCCCGACTCGGCTTCGGCTGTTGAACGAAGTATCCAATGTCGGATTTGATTAGACAGCTTTTCAAGTGTCTTGATTTCGTGCAGGTTGGTTGTCTGGATACCGGAATTCGACATCGATGTCTCCAAATCAGGGAACGCTTAATGCTCTCAACTCGCAAGAGAAGAATGCGTTTGCATCGACGTCTTAGCGTGCAATCGGCGCGCCGGCGAATCGGTTCCCAGGTACGGAACTTGCATCGATTCACTCGCCTGTGATCAACAACGTTTGATCTCTAGTGAATTTTGCAAAATGGCTGTCAAGAGGCACATGCGTTCGCCTGAACCTGGTTAATCATCTGGCGACTTGGCTACCGCAAAAACAAGAGTCCGCTGAGAGGACATCGCCACGATTCACACTTCGCAAAGGAAAACACAAGAATCCGAGTGTGCCGACGAAGATAGCCGAACGCCCTGTAATGTCAGCTTATTGACTGCTCAAAGCCTGCGGCTCGCGTCATCGGCTTACAAACGTGCCACTGTTCCATCAGGAGATATCGCAATGTTTTTGAAAGAGAAAGTGTCCGGGGATTTGATTCGTATCGACGACCTGGAGGAACTGTTCAGTCCACATGAGACGGTTGTTCAGGGGCGGCGGCAGGCCGGTGAAGAAGAACAAGACACGGGCCAATTTAGTAAATCTGATTTGGCTTTTCCTTCCGGCGAACCATTACCGCAGTGTTGGATCGACGCAAGCTACCAGATGCACTGATGCGATCAGCACCAAGCATCACACGTGCGCTGCCTCTTCGATGCATCCTGCGGCAGAAAGCCATTTCGCGTGCAATCGATCACGATGAGTCTTCCAACGATAGAAAGGGAACGAACTCCGTTTGCCGAGGACCGGATTAGAAATGAATCGATGGGCGGCATGCGGACGACATTCCTTCAGCTACGTTACGAGCCATTGCAGGCGTTGGGACATCGAAAGATTTAGTGCTCTTCTTAGCGGTAGAACGCGAGCCCTCCGGTTCGAGCAACTCATCCATTCAGGTTAGTGCACGAGTCAATGAGCAAGCCGACTCATGGATAGACGGCGACGGCACGAATTCGAAATTGGCCCACGGCATGCAGTTTGCGGCGACTGGTATCTCGCCAAGTTGCGTGGGTATGCGTCACGCGTTTTTCGGTTGGCCCGCAGTGGGAGATTTACTTCTCGACGCTGTAATTACTGATCGATCCCGAGCGGGCGATTCCGACCAACCGATCGTCGACTTCCCAGACACGCGGAGAGACTTGGTACTGAGCGATGCTCATCGTGTCGCTCGCCTTACCACCACTCAACCACGAGGATACACCGATGTCGAAATGTTTGATCGCTGAATATGAAACCAGTGCCGCGGCGAAACTCGCTCTGGAAGTGTTGGAGAAAGATCATTTCACACTCGAAAACGTATCGGTTGTTTCCAAATCGTCCGATTCAGGTGCAGAGCATCTTGAGGGACTTCAAGATCCGTCGCAGGACCAGGAACATGTGAGCGCACCAGACAATCGCAGCACCTCACTTGGGATGCTGATTGGCGGGGCAGTTACGGCACCGATCGCTGCAGGGACATTGATCGGGCCATTTATCATCGCGGGACCTCTGGTCGGCATGGCGGTAGGCGCCGCCATGGGTAGCCTGCTCGGCGGCATGGAGAAGTGGGGCGTTGCGAAAGATGTGAGCTCAACCTACGAAGATCGTGTGAATTCCGGATCCGTTTTGGTCATCGTCCATGATGTCGATGACATTCGAATCCACGAGGCAAAATCACTCTTAAAAACCACTGACCCGAAATCACTAGAGAAATTTGAATTGGCGTAGATCGCCGGCCCCGCTCATCCGCTGGCGATAGGCAGTGCCAGGTGATTTGCCTTAGCAATGGAACTCAACGGATCTCAACGCATGGTGCCAGTACGCGCATGCGAATGGCCCGTCGTGTAACTGGCTCATTCGCGGGTTGACGCCCTAACGACTTGGTAGGCCGTCGATCCAAACGTATCCTCAAGGCCGTGCCTTGGCCCGCGACTGATGGCTCCCGAGACACTGAGAGCGACGTTGGTTCGCCACTCTTGCGGTGTTCCTCTACGCGAAGTGAACGGGGATGTCCCATTCGTTGT
>NZ_JAMQBK010000118.1:11980-40207 GCF_023701485.1 Aporhodopirellula aestuarii | reverse complement strand
TTGCTAGTTGCTAGTTGCTAACCGCTAACCGCTAACCGCTAACCGCTAACCGCTAGCGGTGAGTTGGCAAAAAAAATCGCCCGGGGGTTTCCCGGGCGATCGTTTTTTATGGTGCCTGTGAGGCGGGTGTCGCGGGCTGTGCCGCCGCGGTTGGCTTAGCCGGACTTGCGGGCGGCTTCGTCGCTTACCGACGCGTGAGCGGCTGGTGTGTCCCGCAGGAGCTTGGTGTACTCGTCGACGCCTTCTTGTTCCTCAAGGAGGATGTCTTCGAGGAAGACCACGAGACTACGGTGTGATTCAGCGAGTTCGAGAGCCTTGGTGTACATCTCGACCGCTTTGGCTTCGAAGGCCAAGCTGAATTCGAGGACTTCACGCAGGTCTTTGCTCTGTTTGATTTCGTTGCGGGTTGCGACGGGGACGCCGCCGAGCGAAGCGATCTTGTCGCCGATCAATTTGGCGTGACCGAATGATTCCTTTGCGTCTTCTTCGAATTTCGCGGCATAAACTTCGCGCCAAAGGCCTTCAATGATGAACGAGGCCTGTGAATACTGAGCGACACCGGTCCACTCGTGTTTCAGGATTTCGTTGAGACAGTCGATCAGGGCTTCGTTGGCCATGGGAATAGATCCTGGTTTAGAGGTTAGGGGACGATTTGTGGTAACAGATAGCGTGCCAGAATTGTTGCGCCCGGGAAAGGGTATCACCGAGAACGCTGGCTTTACGGGAGCGTCGGATCCAGCGGACGCAGCATCGCGGCGGGATTCGCCGTCGTTTCCCACGTTCGGACTTGGATGTCATCGACGATCGCTTCACCGCCGCCGATCACTTCCATCATAACGTGTAGCGTGGTGTCGGGGCCCAATTGCCGAAACAGAGTCACCGGCGTCCATTGTGGTTGATCGCTGACCAGGACGCCCATTTCCTGGGTTCCGACGGAGTCGTAGATCAACAGCCCTTGATGTGGGTTGGCGAACCCGAGCGTGCGAACGACTGCGTCGATACGGACCACGCCTTCTTCTTGCAGGCGGACCGCAGGGCTTCGCACCATCAGGCATGTGCCTTCGTACCCGCCCGGCAACGGGTCGCTGCCGCGGGGCGTCACACGCAACCGCAACGCACCGTGCCCCGAGAACGCTCCCCGGTGGATCAAGCTGGCGTTCGCCTCCGCCCATTTGGAATGACGCCGTCCCAGCGTCCAGCCTTCCCGTTCGAGAGCGTCGCCGCCGGTGAGCGATTGGCCACGTTCAAAGTCGCCGCCCGCGATCCGGTTGGCGCCCCAGCGAGATCGCAGACCCAATTGATTAACGACCGATGGTGCGTAGGTGGATAGTTGATTCACCGGCGTTTTTAGCAGTGGCGACCAAGCGACTTGCGTTTCAAAATCGCCCACGATGACTGGCGGGCTGCTGACGAAACGTCCTGTGTTTGATTCGGTTGAGGACATCGCCGATTGAGCCGACGTGTGAACACCTTCGAGCAACGCGTCTTGCAACATCCAGTCGCTCTTGGCGCACCACGCATCGGCTCGTCGTGACATCCGCAGCGACGATTCGGCTTGACCGCTGCGGACGAGTTGTTCGGCGTTCTCGAGTGATGATCGTGCGACTTGGATGAGGTCCAGTGGCGCCGAACGCGTGACGACTCGCGCCGCGACGGCTTGGTTCCATGACAGTTCGCTCCGGTTGATCGCTTCGCTCGCCAATTGCCACCGATCCATCGCCGCTTGGCGGGCGAACCGTTGGGCGGCGGTTGCGATCTTACCGGCTTCCGAAATCGCGTCACTGATCGCGATGACTTCGACCACGTCCGGTGAAACGATCGAAACCGTTGTGCCGTTGAGATCAGTTTGCGGTGTGACGCGTTCGGCGGAGAAGTGAGTCAGTCTCCAAATCAGTTTGCCTTCGTCGGCGGGAGGAAGCCGGATACTGATCGATTTTCCGTCGCCCGCGATCGCCGCGTCGCCACGGCCCATCGCGGTGGTCATGATCAGCAAAGTCGTCGGGCCCGAGGAGACGCGGTGCGCGAAATAGATGGGCAGCCCGGATTCGGAGTCGCGAATCAGTTCGCCTTCGGGTTGAACCGTCGCGCCGCTGACCCACTGCTCCAATGCCGCGGAGAAACGGTTGACGAATGACAGCGACATCGCTCGGTTTTGTTGCAGCGGCGTGCCGCCCGAAAGCGGAGTCGTTGAGCGGATCAGGATCGCATCGGGGGCGTCCCCGAGTGCATCGGCGACCTGTCGCCACATCCCGTGCCACAGAAATCCTTCGCGTGGTGGTGTGCCGATTCGGGCGGCGATTGCGTCCGTTTGAAGCGATGCGATGTGGTTGGCCATTCCGGAGATTCCCACCGCCATCGGTTTGCCGCTCATGCGGACCGATTGGCCACCACGAATCGCCTTGATAGCAGCGCTCGACAGATTGCGGACCCGCGGCGGTGCATCCAAGACGACCGCGTCGAGCATGGATGCGTATTCGCGAAACGATTCGACCGGGCAACCCACCAGCGGTCGTCGCCATCGTACGGGTAGATTTCTCAGACGCCGCGCGTCGTCTTCGTGGTCGGCGACGTTGGTCGAATCCATCGGCCGATTGACGCCAACGATCCAGCCTGCGACGGGTTCGAGTAACGGTGCGAGTGACTCGTCGGGCGACGAGGGTGCGGGAGCATAGATCTTCATCCGCGCCGCGATCGCTTCGGAAAGGATCGATGCATTGGGCGGTTGCGACATCCAGACGCTGTCAAAACCGAGCGAGCGGACCCACGCGAGCGGTTCGCCGTTGTGCTGTAGGATCCGAGTCACGCGTCCGACCGGAAACGCGGTTCCGATCGGCTTGGCGAGTTCGGGAAGCGATTCAAATGTTTGCCGGCGTGAATCGTAAGAATTGGGGTCACGCATGGTTGTGCCGGCAAGGGCGTCGGCGTTTTTACCAGATGCGTGCGCCGCCGCGAGGTCATCGATCAGGGGGACCATCGCTTCGATTTTGAGAAGATCGAGGCGCAGCGTGTGGTTCCCCGGTCCGCCGTACGCGTTCATCACGACCGCATCGACGTAAGGCGAGGAGACATCAGCGCGTGCACCGAATTGGTTGCGCAGAGCGACGCGTTTGAGTTTTAAGTCGCGATCGATGTCACTGACGCCGAGACGTTGGAATTCGCCGATGTGGTCATACGACGATCCGTAGACGAGTAGCGCCGCGGGGCGTTTAGTTTGTGGGTCGATGAGGTAAGGAAAACGCACGCGAAATCCGATGCGGATCCCCCTGCTAAGTCCCTTGACCGATATGGTCGCCGTCAACGCATCGATCGGACGAACCGGTTCGATCGGGTAGACCAAGACGGCTTTCGTGCCATGCGACATGAGCATCGTGACAGTTTCACAGCGACCGCCTTCTGCCCCGGCGTCGTTGGCGTGTCCCTGTTCCGTAATCCGAGCGTCACAGTCGTTTTCGTCGAGCGACCAGCGGGGCGGATACGCGTCCAATGGATCAATCAACTGTCCTTGCGCGGTCGCAGAAAAAACGAAAACCAGCAGCGTGGATACGAGCGCGCAGAAGCAAACGCGAGGGCATCGCATGGACGTTGGCTGAACAGTTTTCCTACCCGGCACAGCCATGTCGGCAAAGTCCACCAAATGATTTCGAAGGGGCATTGATCATTGACCCGAGCATTGGCGGGCGGAACAATCCACTCGCACAAAGATCACCTCTGCGGGAAACCAACCTGTCACCGCGATCCCCATCGACGCCCACGGCATTTCCGTTCCCGGCGACGAGGATGTGGCAACCAAACAACGACACGTTGCGTTTTCTCACCGACGATCCAACTCGAACTAAAATAAGACCTAAGTCCTTCTGGTACCAAGTTTTGGGTCCGCCGTCCAGGCTGATCCGACGTTGCTTCCAGACAACGTTGCGATTTCGCAACACAAATTGCCTGTTTTCGTAAGTCCTTTGTTTGAAAGGGGTTTGCGAGTTTTCGGGTGGATGCCGCACCGAAGTGGCATCTCGAATGCAATGGAAGGCTATCAATCAAAACCAACACGGCCACCGCCGACCACTCGGCACCAACTTTCCAACTGAAAGAATTGACCATGACCAAGATTGCCGCCAACCAAACCATGCTCACCGACGACACCCCGGTTGAACTCCAAGAAATGGCTGCGGCCATCGAAGCTCTTCCACAACGTTATCGTGACGCCGTTGCACCGGCCCTGGCACGAGTGGTTGAGTGCAGCACCCGTCGTCGTCGCATTCTCAATTTGGTCCAAGAAGCGTTGTCGCAGCTGCGATTGGACATGAAGTACTTGATCTTCGATCTCGAAGCGACCCGTCGCGAACGCGACCAATACAAAGAAATGCTCGAGAAGGAATAGGTTTTCAGTAACAGAGGCGACGCACCGGACGCTGTGATTGATACCGGGTGTTGTGGATTGCCTTTGCAACAGCCGGTAAGAACATTCCCTCTCCAGGCCGGGGAGGCCACCAGGCTGGACTCGATGATCGGCCGTCCGCTCGCCTCGCTTGATCTTCCCCAACGGGAGGGGCAAGCAAAAACTGCTCGACACTTCCCTCAGGGGGATTGGAAAGCTATTTCTTTTATTGCTAATGATTCGCAATAAGGCTTGCCACTGGTTCCACGGCTGCGTAAATTGGGGAGGAAATGACCCTGGCGAACCCTACGTTCGCGGGATTTCCCCAGACTCAGCGACTTTTTGATGGAATCGACGCCGCGGACTTCTGAACCCACCGAGCCGTTGCCACCCGCGCAGTCGGTTGCCAGTGCCGGTGCTACGGTGGTCGAATCGGCCGTGATCGAGACCCGGGTGATGGGCTCCGTCAACGGAGCGGCACATCCTTCGGGGGCGGCACATCCGCCACACGCTCTGAAGGTGGTGAAGTTCGAAAGTCTCGCCCGTTGTGGCGATGAGATTTGGATCGAGAACGAAGGGCAACTCTACCGCTTGCGAAAAACGCGGCAGGGCAAATTGATTCTTACCAAGTGATTGAGCGCAGCGTGACACCCAACGAAAATATTCTGTCGGTGATTCCAGGAGCTTCCGAGCACCAGCGATTGGTGGTCGTGCATCGCTCGATGGACTCGCGTGATTCGGTTCAGTTATTTCGGCCCGAGCAATCCTGCGAGTCGGCGGCAGAAGCGACGATGCCCTTAACTTCACGGCCATTTTGTGAACAGGTCCAAGCGATCCGGGATCGGCCGATCGTTCTGCGTCAGGAATCGTTCAGCCCAGCGGTGGGTTGGTTCACGCAGAGTGAGATGGAATTGACGCTCGACCAGTGGACGGCGATGCGGATGACGATGCTGCCCAGCGGTGATCGCCACGTTTCCGCACAACGCTGCCAAACCCGTCCTCCAAGTCGTCGAGACCGGGTTGCAAAGTCGGCGGTACCACAACGCGTTCTCTCCGCCGATGGGGAAGTAATCGCATTGACGATTCGCTCCGACGAGGCCGTGCCCGCTTAGTTTGGGTTGAGCAGTCTTCGGCGGGTTGTTGGCAGATTGACCCAACCCGTCAACGTCACATCGAAGTGGTTGGGGCGTTTGCACAAGTCTCCTTCGTCGGCCCTGGTTGTCGAAGTGTTGATGGCGGGGCCGAATGTCTGGACGTCTTGCGCTACGCAAGCTTGCTGCTCAATCGCCTTTGAACACGATTGCTCGGAGACGACCGACTGCCGCTTGCGTTTGGCTGCGTGATCGTAATGGCGGGATGCGATGCATGAACTTTTCGTTGACGCCCTTGGATCGCAGGAAACGCTGCAATAGTTTGGGATCGCCGTCACGATATTCTTCGGCACCGCGATACAGCCTTGGGCCGTAGGTCGCATCGACGAGTCGTTCGATCACACTCGTCCACCATGCCATCCAATCCGGTTCATCGGCCCGTGATTTTTGCTTGCGGCGAGACGCATCGTCTTTCGAGGCCGTTGATGGTTGGGCGTCTGGTGAATCGGATTCACCATCGTCGCTCGATGCTTGTGCCGCGTTCCATTGCCGTGTCACCGAAGGCGGCAGACACGGGTCGATCGTGGTCGCTTCGAATTGCAAC
The DNA here is from genome assembly GCF_023701485.1 of Aporhodopirellula aestuarii. GTDB lineage: Bacteria > Planctomycetota > Planctomycetia > Pirellulales > Pirellulaceae > Rhodopirellula > Rhodopirellula aestuarii. The sequence continues at coordinate 34,140 of NZ_JAMQBK010000118.1, read as the reverse complement.
GCTCCCAGAAGACTGTCGTGAGGGCATCGTTGCACGTACGCGTCGAGCAGCGATCCTCGCCAACTGCCGCGTTGAATCGGCGTGCCCGTCGTAATTTCCATCGCGATCAGATCGGCGATCTTGACATAGACCGCTTCGATGGTCGCTTCAAAGATTGCCGAAGGAGGCGGTGCCGAACGAGCGGCCAACAATGATGTTGTGACGCGTTCGAGCAACCAGACCCGTTGCCCCGGTTCCCACATCGAATACCAACGGGGCGCAGAAAAACCGAAATCGTCGACGTTGTCATCGTCAAAATACGAGGGGTGGCCGTCTTCGGGTTCCGTATTGAGTTCAGTGACCAAGTCGATGACCATCATCCCGATGCCGCCACGAAAGAGTGCCGCTTCGGGACCGGTAAGGCAGCGTAAACCGTTGGTCAGTGGCCACATGTTTATTTACCGAAAGACGAATGAAGTGGATGAGCCTGATCGATCGCTTCGCAGCATCGGTCGAGAGTCACTCTAGTTTATTCGGGATTGTGACGTCTGCATCGACTTTGATGGGCCAGTTTTGAGCGTTTGTTCACGCGGGACGGTCGCTTTTGCCCCTCTGTTAGGATTACCGACTATTTTGGGTGGCGTCGAATTATCCTGAAGCGATCGCGGGAGGCACTCTGGTTTCTCGCCCCCAATCAAAAAAACACATGCCCGGTTTCTCACGAGAGTCCCAATGTCGAATCGAAGTTTAGTCCCAGCTCTGTTAGCTGTCATTGTTTGCGTGGCCGGTCTCACCGCGACGACCCGCGTGAACGCTCAGGAAGTTCCCACCGCCGAACCGGTCAAAGCGGAGCCCACCAAGGCGAAACCGATCAGTCCTGCGAAAGCCACGCCCACGGTACGCCCGCTCAGTGTCACGGTGACGTTGGTGACCAATAACACCATCGAAGGCACGCTCACGGACACAACGCAGTTGCAAATGCAAACCTCGTTCGGGACGGCCAGCATACCGTTGTCGGAAGTCGCCGGCGTCCGTTTCGCTTCCGCTAATGACGCCACCACCACCGTCGTGATGCTCAATGGTGACTCGATCACCGGAGCGACCGACGTCAAACTCATCACCGTTGAAACCGAGTGGGGCACCGCTTCGATCAACGGACCGAGCATCGCGTCGATCATGTTTGTTCCCGGACTGACTTGGAACTCACAAACGGGACTCAACGGGAAACGTTGGAGTCTGAGTGATGACAAAGCAAGATCGGCGGCGACTGGTGACCCACGTGACGTTCGCGGTTCCTCAACGTCACCACAACCTTCGCGTTCCACCTCACGTGGCAACACGTTGCCGGCACCTTCGCAAAGTTATCAAAGCAGCGGACAACCGTTTTTTCCAAGCCGCTAAGCCGATAGCAGAATCCAAGAGGCAGTTTCGACGTTTGCCGGGGCTGCCAAGTCTCTGCTAAGCCGTGCTCATGAAGGCTGCGTAAGTTCTGCTGCAGTTCTTAGTCACGATAGCGACGGCAGGCGATCGTCCCAGAAGCGAGTCTGGGTTCGAATTCGTTTCGCGCGGTCGATTTGATAGCAAATGTTGTATCGTTGATCGCGCGTTTCGCCGAGCCTCTGGTGTGCTCGGCCAATGAAATAAAAAACATCGCAAAGTTTTTTATTCGCCAACGGGATAGACGCGTTATGCATGTGTAACGGGGGGATTCTCGCAATGGTCACCCCTCAGATCAATCTTGACCCAGTTTGCCAAATCGGTAGAATCTTTAAAGATTGGCAAGCCAGGGAAGACAGGTTGCTTATGCCGCTTGCGGACCGCACGTGTTCTGCACTCGCTATCGGGCTTTGAGCCCATAAAAAGAGTTTGGGGGCTGCGTGCTCGACTGCAGGGCATAAGTGCTAGTGCATCGTGCCCGAGGTTTTGCTAAATGAAGTGACACAGCGAAGGTGGGATATCTAAAGCCTTCGTTATTTTAGGTAATGGTACTACCCCACAGGGAGGATGGTTCCGGCCATGACCAAGAAAACTGTCTTTACGACTGGCGAAGCCGCAAAAATTTGCAAGGTGAGCCAACAGACGATTATCCGTTGCTTTGACAACGGTTCGCTCAAGGGCTTTCGAGTTCCTGGCAGCAAGTTCCGTCGCATCCCTCGTGAACAACTTTATATGTTCATGAAGGACAACGGCATCCCCACCGATGCCCTCGAAAGCGGCAAGAAGAAACTGTTGATCGTTGATGACGATCAGGATCTCGTTGATCTCATGCAAGACGGGTTTCAACGTGACGGCCGATTCGAAATTCGGACCGCCAATAACGGCTTCGATGCCGGGATGGGTGTCAAAGAATTCCGACCGGACCTCGTTGTCCTCGACGTGATGTTGCCCGATATCAACGGTAAAGAAGTTTGCCAGCGTGTACGCAGCGATCCTTCGATGGACACGGTGAAAATCCTGTGCATTTCGGGGATGGTTGAACACAGCAAGGTGGACGCGTTGAAAGCCGCCGGCGCGAACGATTTCATGCAAAAACCATTCTCGATCGACGATCTCGTCGGGCGGGCGTGCGACTTGCTCGAAATGGAACGTGGCGTGATGGGTTAATGCCACCGACGACCATGCGTTACGCAGGTTGGCTGCCGCCGATCCATCCAGGCGGTGGCGGATGGTTCCCGCTCAAAGCGACTTCGGTCGCTGGAATTGTGGACGCGCTGGCAATGGTCCAAACAGCGTCCACGCAAAACTGCGAAACGCTCGTGCGTTCGATGTCAGTGGATCCGGCACTTGTCGTTTTCACCGCTGCGCGAATTTCATTAGCCAATACCAACCGGACAAATTCAGCAGGGGATCTCTCCCCACCGTCCGACTCTTCTTCGGCATCGTCCGCCGGCTCCGCTTCGCTGCGCGATCTCGCCTCCTGGTGGTGTCGTCATGGGTGTGACGTTTGGCGAGAAACGGATTGGTTAGCCGCGCCCGATGGTGAGGCGGCAGATTCATTGCTCGAACAATTCACTCGGCTCGATGACTATTTTCGTGTCGTTCCGATTCGCAATTGGTTATCGCAGGCGGATCCTTGGTTCGAAGTTGCCGGCATACCCAATCCGGTTCTAGCTTCCATCCAAGAAGCCTTTCGCAACGCGGTCGATTCGACTGAACCGATTGCTCCTCGCACTGATGTGCATCTGGCGATTCGACGGTGGGTCGGCCTGTTTGATGAATCTCGTGTGCGAAACGATTCCATCGCAGACGCGGTGAACGCGTCCAAACGTGATCTCGCCCACCGTTTAGCGTATGGACTCAGTCACGAGATCAACAATCCGTTGGCGAACATCTCCACGCGTGCACAGTCGCTCGTGCATCAAGTCAGTGAACCCGCCGTCCAAGATTCCTTGCGGCGGATCGTCGATCAAACCTCTCGCGCTCATGCGATGATCGCGGACTTGATGTTTTATGCCAATCCACCTGCGATTTCATCCGAACCGTTTGGCTTGATCGATCGGATCGATCGCGTGATCGATTCGACCGCTGAAACGGCCTCGCGACTCGGAATCAACATCGAAGTATGCAACACGTGCGATGATGAATCTTGTGTGATCGATGCGGATGCCGAAATGATCGGCGAAGCCGTGTTGGTACTCGTGCGAAATGCGATCGAGGCGATCGGCGTGGACGGACACATTCGCATCGAGATCACTTGCGACGACGAAACCGTGCAGATTGCGGTTGCCGACAGCGGGCCGGGCATCACGGCGGAGGAGGCGGCGATGGCGATGGACCCGTATTACAGTGGTCGCGAAGCCGGACGCGGTTTGGGGCTCGGCTTATGTCGTGCCGATCGGATCGCGGGACTGCATGGCGGGAGCGTTCGATTGGCTCCCGCTTTGGCAGGTTGCGTGGCGACGTTAACTCTGCCTCGTTAAGCCCACCGCTACGACGCATGCTCGGTGGCGACGTCGGAAATCGCCGTGGCCGGTTTGACAATCAACGCGATCACGATCCCCGCGAGCACCCACGAAGAAATATCGTATGCGACGTGGAATGCGGTCCACGAATATGGGTGACGCCACCAAATCAGATGGCCGACGTTTGCCCACCACGCGACGAAGCATCCGAAGCTCGAAACCATCGCGATTCGGCCGGACGTGGAGGCGATCTCCAGCCGTGACACGACCAGGCTGATGAATAACGCGGAAGCAAACATGTGCAAGAAACCAGCCCCCATGATTGCCAGCATTGGCGGCGGCTCCGAGTTATAGAACAACATCGACGTGGCGGCGTGCTCCTGTGAGGTGTAATCGGGATAGATGTAGAGCCCCGGTTCGGTGAGTGACGTGATAATTTGTTCTGCCAAGGCATCGTCCTGGAGGACTTTGGCGGGCATGGCGATTGGCATCAGAAATCCCCACCACAAAAATCCGGACAGGAACAGCACGATGGCGGCCAGAAAGGAAGCGAGCGTGATTCGCATGAGAAAGCCCTTCGTTGTGAGCGGCGAGTGTGTTTGGGTTGGGGACGACGTTACTTTAGCATCGCGATCGCCTTGGCGACCCGCTCGGCGATTTTGCGACTGCCGCGTGGGTTGCTGTGGATCCCATCATCGCTGAGTCGAACCGACGCTGGCAGCCACATTCCCGGCGGCGCGATCGGACTCATTAAAACGATCTCACGAAGCCACGTGTCGCCGATCAGTTGGACGTCCTTTTCGTACGCGATCTCGCGTTCGAGGCTAGCGAACGGGTCAAACATGAACCCGCGCGGGATCTCCATTAAGATGACTTCGGCTCCGCTTTCGCGACACACGTCGATCATCTTGATCAGGTTTGCTTTGGTCGACGCGCGGCTGTGTCCTTTCAAAAAATCATGACCGCCGAGTTCGATCACCACCACCGCTGGTTTGTGTTTGAGTACCCGTGGCATCAAGTCCAAACCTTGCCTCGTCGCAATCCCAGAAAAGCCTTCGTTGATCACCGGGTTGTCGAGCATCTTGTCCAACGCGTCTGGATACCCCAGATCCGGTCGCATCCCATCGGTGAGACTGTCGCCGACGCAGACGATCGGCGAACTTGAGTCAAAGAATTGGAAGTGCGGGCGATTGCACGTGATGATTGATTGGTGTTCCCAATACATCGCACCCCAGGCAAACCATGGAACGAGAATGAGCGGGATCGTCCACTTCGCATGCATCGTCGGTTGGTGACGATCACGAAATCGCATCCACGCCACAGCCGCGAAGACGACACCGAGAGCCAGCATCGCGGGTGTCCGCGGGACCAAACGAATCAGCAATATCGTGAGGCAGATTGTCAGCGGAACCCAAGCGGGGCGATCTCTGACGGCGAGGAACGTATAAACGATCAACCAACCCGCGATCATCCACGGCAGTACGCTGGGAAATGACAGCAGCGAGAACGCGATCACGGAACTGATCACAAGCATCCGCAGAATCTGTCGCGGTGAGGATGTGGTCGACGTGTGGGCGGCCGGTTGGTCAGAAGTCGGCTCGACTTGTGCCGGTTCGGCTGGCGTCGACGCGTCTGGTGGGGTGTCATCCGGCATCGGTGCCTCGGGGTGGCGTGTTTCGGTCGTGCAAACGCAGTTCTGATTATGGCTGACCGCGTCGCCCGCGGGGGAATGGGTCGCTCGCGGGAGATTGTGAGCAGCGTGCCGCCCCTGTTTGGTCTGCTGGCGTCGGCGAGATGCACGACGCGATGCGGGCATGTGAACAAGATCGCATGGTTGGTTTTACCCGTGTTTTTCGGGTGTGAACCGGCGGGGCGGGGTGTGTTGGGGACGCAGCGATTGACGGTCCCGTCCGGCCCTACTTTATAGGTAACGCATTGTTCGATACCTTCGGTCTGGCCGCACGCGACTTTGACGCCGAATCTTTTTCATTCGCCCGGAATTTTATCGAACATGTTGGACTCGACCTCGACGATTTTGGATTTGTTGGAATCCGGTGACGCGACCGCTCGTGAAGTCACCGAAACGGCGCTGCGTGCGATCGGAGCCACCGAACCGACCAACAATGCCTACACGCACGTTTCGTATGACGGGGCATTGCGTGTCGCCGACGCGGTCGATGCGAATCGGAAAGCTGGGCGACCATTGCCACCGCTGGCCGGACTGCCCGTTGCGATCAAGGATGTGTTGTGCACGTCGGACATGCCAACGACCTGTTCGTCGAAAATGCTCAGCAATTTCACGCCTCCCTACGACGCGACCGTCGTGGCAAAGCTGAAACAGGCCGGTGCGATTGTGATCGGCAAGACGAACATGGACGAGTTCGCCATGGGCGCGTCGACCGAGACCAGCGCGATGGGCAAGACCCGCAACCCCTGGGATACCGACCGAACACCTGGCGGGAGCAGCGGTGGTGCCGCCGCTGCCGTTGCCGCGGGAACGGTGCCGTTGTCGATCGGAACCGATACCGGTGGTTCGATCCGTCAGCCCGCCGCGTTCTGTGGATTGACCGGATTGAAGCCGACCTACGGTCGTTGTAGCCGTTACGGTTTGATCGCGTTTGCGAGCAGCCTCGATCAAGCCGGACCGCTCGGTTGGTCGGTGGATGATGTTGCCGTCGGATTGCAAGCGATGGCTGGATACGATCCCGCCGACAGCACTTCGGTCGACCACGAGGTGCCCGACTATCTTGCTGCGATCAAAGACCACGACATGAAAGGCGTCCGCGTCGGAGTGTTGCGTGAATCGATCGACCAAGAAGGCGTCGCACCCGCGATCCGTACCGCGGTATCCGAAGCCGAAAAGGTCTTCCGTGATCTCGGTGCTGAGATCGTCGAAGTCTCGCTCAAGCACAGCCCTTATTGGGTGCCAACGTATTACGTGATCGCGCCGTGCGAGGCGAGCAGTAACTTGTCACGCTTCGATGGTGCCCACTATGGATACCGACATACCGCCAGTGCCAACGGTGACAACCGCAGTTCGCTCGAGAAAACCGAACCGCTCGAAGCGATGTATCGGGCCAGCCGCGCCGACGGGTTTGGCAGCGAAGTCAAACGGCGGATCATGGTCGGTACCTACGCATTGAGCGAAGGTTACTACGACGCCTATTACAACCAAGCCCTCAAGGTGCGTCGCTTGATCAGCAATGATTACACGTCCGCGTTTGCTAACGTCGATTTGATCCTTGGCCCCGTGACTCCTTCACCGGCGTTCAAGTTGGGTGAAAATATCGACGATCCGATCGCGATGTATTTATGCGACTTGTTCACCGTCGGTGCAAACCTCGCGGGCGTGCCGGCGATTTCGCTACCCGGTGGAATTGATGACGACGGTTTGCCGGTCGGGATCCAATTGCAAGCACCGGTGATGCAAGAATGCAAACTGCTCGCCGCCGGAGCCGCGTTCCAGTCCGCAACGGCGCATCACCGCGCCCGCCCAGAAGGCTTTGTCGCTGTCTGATTGGTGCCGTCTAAGTCGAGGACATTGATACGGTTCAGTCCCGCATCAGTGCCTCGAGGACTTCTTCGGTTTTCGAAAAGTTGGGGAACATTTGCGACGGGTTTTCGGCCGCGAGGGCTTCGATGGAAAACTCACCGGTTGCGACCGCGATCGTTTTCGCACCGATCGCGTGTCCACAGCGGATGTCCGCTGGAGTGTCTCCGACGACGACCATTTCTTTGACCCGGTTGCCGTGACGCCGGGCGACGATGGCGGCGGTTCGGCGGGCAAGGTCGTCGCGATCGACGTGAGCGTCGCCACCGGCAATCCATGCAAACCACTGTCGGAGATCAAAATGTTCCAGTTTCCGAGTTGCCGTCTCGGGGAAATTTCCGGTCATGACAGCAAGCTCGAGTGCGTCGCGGCGAAACAATTCCGTCAAAAGCCGCCGGATTCCCGGCAAAACGATCCCGCCCTGACGAGCAAGGTGGCCGCCCATTAGACTGACGTAGCGGTCTCGCAAACGATTGCAATGTTCGTCAGACGGTTCGAGGTTGTTCCGCTGTAACAATTCAATGATGAGACTACGGTCGGTTCGCCCGGAAAACATCACGTCGCAGTCGGGCAGCAACACGCCAAACTCCTCCCGCAACGCCATTGAGAGAGCGGAATTGCCGACCCCTTTGGTCGTCAACAACGTTCCGTCGATATCAAATAAGAAAACCCGCACGTCGGCCCCCGCCGGCATTGTTCCAGCCAGCAATTTTCTGTGGAAATCAGATCAGTTACGCCCATGAGTGTCCCAGAGCCCAGCCAAAACGAACAGCCCAGCGAAGACGTCAGGGCTCGAGGAGACGAAAAACCACACGATGGTGATATGTCCGCTTCGCACCAAACGGGTGGCAGGCATCGTAAGGCCACCGAGCCGCTCGACAAGAGTGGTCAGCGGGTGCGGGAAATGTTCCGCCAGATCGCTCCTCGCTACGACACGATGAACCACCTCTTGTCGCTGAATATCGACAAGTGGTGGCGACGCAAAGCGGTCGATCGGCTGACGATCCAAGGCGACGCGCCGATCCTCGACATGTGTTGCGGCACCGGAGACCTTGCGATCGAAATCGCCAACCGGGCGGGCGGCGACGTGCAGGTGATTGGCAGCGATTTTTGTCACGCGATGTTGGAGATCGCTCGCGACAAAGAGGACTCGCGGGTCCGTGACGCCGCCGGAGGTGCGGGGCGGCCGACGATTCCGTTCTTCGAAGCCGACTCGATGCAGTTGCCGTTTACCAACGATCGTTTTCAGTGCGTGACTGTGGCGTTTGGTTTGCGAAACATTGTCGATACCGATCAGGGTCTCCGTGAAATGGTGCGGGTGTGTCGCCCGGGCGGCCAAGTCATGGTGCTCGAGTTTTCGCAGCCGACGCTACCGATTCTCAAACAGCTTTACGGTTTCTATTTTCGTTCGGTGTTGCCGCGTGTTGGCCAAATGTTGGCTCGCAACGATAAGTCCGCATACGAGTATTTGCCGGCGTCGGTGGGCCAATTTCCGTGCGGCGAAGCGTTAGCGGACCGACTGCGGCAAGCCGGTTTGGAGGAAGTTGAGTATCAACCGCTCACGCTTGGCGTTGCCACGATCTATATCGGGAAGAAACCAGCCGCTCCGCAGTCTTCAACGGCCACGCAGCGAGCAGCCGATCCGGTGGAACAGCCGATGAGGATGGTGACGCAGTGACGTCCGATAAACGTCCCCGCCGGATCGTTGTCGCGATTACCGGCGCCAGTGGTGCGCCGTACGCGGTACGGTTGCTGCAGGCGTTGCGAATGAGTGACGTGGAGGTCCACCTGACGATCAGCCCCAGTGGTGCGGCGGTGATCGCCCAGGAACTCGGCTTGACGCTCGATATTCGGCGTCCGGATCTGCACGCATTAATTACCTGTGTCCCCAAATGGTCGAGCGAACCGGCCTTCGAGCTCGAAAGACCGCTCGGTGAAAAAGGCGATGATCGATTCTACTTTCATCAACACGACGACTACATGACACCCATCGCGAGCGGTTCGTTTGTGACCGATGCGATGGTGATTTGTCCGTGCAGCGGCAGCACGTTGTCAGGCGTCGCCCGCGCCGCAGCATCCAACCTGATTCAACGTGCCGCCGAAGTCCACATGAAAGAACATCGTAAACTCGTGATCGTGCCGCGTGAGACCCCGATGAGTGTCTTGCAGATCGAAAACATGCATCGACTCGCGGCGGCCGGGGCGGTGATTTTGCCCGCGATGCCGGGGTGGTATCACGGAGTTCAGCGGCTGGAAGATTTGGTGGACTTTGTCGTTGCTCGGATACTCGACCAGATCGGCGTCGACAACGCATTGATCTCTCGCTGGAAGGAGACGTCATGACCACGGTGAATGTGACGGGCGATGAATCAAAGACTCGCAGCACCGCATCAGTACGTGATTGGCTCGGGCTGATTCGGTTCTCACATACGATCTTTGCATTGCCCTTTGCAGTTCTTGCTGCGTTTCTCGCGTGGACGACACCAATGTCTTCGGTCGATGGTGCGACCCCACCGGTACGGATCACCGACATGATCGGAGTGCTGTTGTGCATGGTGACGGCCCGCAGCGCGGCGATGGCGTTTAATCGTCTTGTCGATCACCACATCGATGCCGAGAACCCACGGACGGCAACACGTCACTTGCCCGCAGGTGTGCTGTCGCGTCGCGGTGTTGCGGCATTCACGATCGCGTGTTCGGTTGGATTTGTCGCGTCGACGTTGTTGTTCTTGCCCAACCGCATTCCGTTTTACGGTTCGGTTCCCGTGCTCGCGTTCTTGCTGGGCTATTCGCTGGCCAAACGGTTTACCGCGTCGGCTCACCTGTGGCTCGGCGTTGCCTTGTCGCTGTCGCCGATTTGCGTTTGGATCGCGATTCGTGGCGATTCGCCTTCCTGGGAATTCATCTCGATTCCGTTGTTGTTGGCCGGTTCGATCGCGTTCTGGGTTGCCGGCTTCGATATCCTGTACGCATGCCAAGACGCCGATTTCGACCGCGCCGCGGGGCTGCACAGCGTCCCGAGCCGGTTCGGCGTGGCTGGAGCGTTGCGGATCGCTGCGGCGATGCACGTCGTCATGCTCGGGTTCCTCGTCGCCCTCGTGCTCGCCGGTTCCCCGGCGGGGCTGGGTTGGGTTTTCGCCGTCGCAGTTGGCTTGACAGCGGTGTTGGTTTTGGTCCAGCATTGGCTCGTCCGTCCAGACGACCTCAGCCGTGTGAACGCCGCCTTTTTCCAAACCAATGCGGTCATCAGCCTCGTGTTGCTGGTCGCGGGAGTCGCCGATTGCCTGAGCGGATAACGCCAACCGCGACCTCGTTTTACTCGCCTTGTTCCACTGCAACCTGTTTCCTTGCAACCTTATTTACCTCACATGTCCAACTCCAATATTCGTGCTCGCTTGCGTGAAATCCGCGACAAAGTGGAGGCCGAAGAGCGATTGTCCCTGCAAGACGGTTTGTTCCTGTACGAACCCGATGTCTCGATCCAAGCGATCGGGGAACTCGCCAATTACGTCCGTGAGCGGATGAATGGGAACGTCGGCTACTACAACATCAATACGCACCTCAACCCGACGAACGTGTGCGTGTACCGTTGCCGGTTCTGTGCGTTCCGCAAAGACCTGCGGGATTCGAACGGTTATGCGATGACCGACGAACAGATTCTGGAACGCGGCCGCGAAGCGACTGCCAACGGTTGCACCGAAATGCACATCGTCGGCGGATTGCACCACCAGAGGAAATACGAGTGGTATCGCGATCTAATTTCGATGTTGAAGCAGAACTTTCCGCAAATCCACTTGAAAGCCTGGACGGCGGTTGAGATCGATTGGTTTCGTTTCCAAACCAAAAAGTCATTTCGATGGGTGCTCGAAGACATGCGGGAAGCGGGCCAAGGCAGCATGCCAGGCGGGGGCGCGGAGATTTTTCACCCCGAGGTTCGTGACCAGTTGTGCGAGCACAAAGCCAACACGCCGTCGTGGATCGAGATCCACAAAACCGCTCATGAAATCGGCATGAAAACCAATTGCACGATGCTGTACGGGCACGTTGAAAAGGCGTACCACCGGATCGACCACCTGATGCGATTGCGGGAACTTCAAGATAAAACGGGCGGTTTCCAAGTCTTCATCCCGCTGGCGTTTCACCCCGAAAACACGCAGTTGTCGGACCTGAAGAAGCCCTCGGGGTTGATGGATTTGCGAACCGTGGCGGTCAGCCGGTTGATGCTCGACAACGTCCGGCACATCAAAGCGTATTGGATCATGCTCGGCATCGAGACTGCTCAGGCGGCGCTGGCGTACGGAGCCGACGATCTCGACGGCACCGTTCGACACGAGTTGATCTACCACGACGCTGGTGCTCAAACACCGGAGTTCCTGTCCGTCGAACAGATCCAACAATTGATTCGCGAGGCGGGCCGGGAGCCGATCGAGCGAGACACGACGTACAATCGTGTGATCCGCGATCCGAACGACTTCACTCAGTGGCGGTCGGGCGAAAGTGTCGACGCCGAACTGACTGCGGTCTAATCGATCGGATAGAAAAGACCGGCAGCCGGAAGTCTTATTTTTCCAATCGGAAACGTTTGTTTACGTGTTTCGGTGTCGGATTTGATCGCTTTTCGTGGGAATGAACGCTTCCCCGGGGGATGCATTTGAGCGAAAATAGGTACGCGTTCCCACCCGCTCACTCCGACCGGTCCCCCATGCCTTTGACGATCCCCACACCGAAATCAGAGCGATCGGGGTTTACCCTGGTCGAACTGCTGGTTGTGATTGCCATCATCGGTGTGATGGTCGGACTGCTGCTGCCGGCTGTTCAAGCGGCACGTGAGGCGGCCCGGCGGGTCCATTGCTCGAACAACCTGAAACAGATCGGGCTGGGCCTCCACAACTACGAATCCACCTACCGACGGATTCCGTGGGGGGCCAAAGGCGGATGGGGGTTGAGCTGGACGACCGATATCTTGGGCTTCATTGAACAAACCGCCCTGGCGGATATCGTTCCCTACGGCGAACCCGGCGGCCCGACCGGCGGACTCCCCGAAAGCCAACGGTTTCGCCAGCTTGCCCAGACACCCGTGATGACGTTTCGCTGTCCGTCGCAGTACGGCCCGATCGCGTTCGGTGAATCGATCGACCAGATTCCCGGACGGGTTCTGAACAGTTATCTCGGGATTGGTGGCGGCAACGTTGATTCGGACAACTATTCCACCTCAACCACCACCGGGTTCGACCGCGGTGATGGTGTCTTCTTGGCGACGGATTTTTGCCACATCGTAAACGCTACCGATCGCTGCGATAATGTTCCGGAACAACGTGGCAAGGCGTTTGCCGACATCCTCGACGGGCTGAGCAACACCGCGATGGTCGGGGAAACGCGTTACATCGAATTTGATGAGTGTGGCATCTGCGATCACTTCTCGCTCTATCACCCGGACATTGACGTTGGCAACGGGCAGGACTTTTCGGAGGTGCTCGGGTCGCTGCGATATGGCTTCAATCTCAAAGGTGCCCCGTCGGCGCGCGATGAAATTTCGCTTGGCAGCTACCACCCCGGTGGGCTGCATATCTTGATGTGTGACGGTTCGGTGCGGTTTGTCAACGAAGCGATGAATGACGAAGTCCGACATGCGATCGGATCGCGTGCTCAGCACGAAGTCATCGACGCGAGCCAGTTCTAATAGCGTTGCGTCTTTGTTGTAGCCACCCTCGCCAGACGGTGGAATTTGTTGTAGCCACCGTCGCCAGACGGTGGACTTTGTTGTAGTGGACCACGTTCAGGCGAACGTAGCGACGTATCGAAAGCCTACGCGTTACGCAAAAATGCTTTCGTCTTGCCTCGATTCTTGGTCGCGATAACGTCGCCAAGCGATCGTCCCGCACGCCAATCCTCGTTCGACTTTATTTTCCTACGCCACTTCCGATCACGCATGCGATTTACCGTCGCCCGATCAATCAGTGTGGGAGTCGGATGGTTGCGGTTTTGCGGTCACTTGCAGCGCCATGTCTTTGGCGCCTTTGAGATCCAGTTTGCCGGTTCCGAGGATCGGGATCGCGTCGACTTGGACGAAGCTATCGTGGCCGGGGATGAACAAGTTCGGCAGCCCCGCAGCGCGTAATCCTTCTCTCATTTCGTCCACGGTTCGCGTCGTTGGCGTGTGCAACACGATGATCCGTTCACCTTTCTTTTCGTCCGGAACGGCCGTGACGCAAGCATGCAACTGATCATCTTCGTCGCCTTCGCAGAGGACCTTGCAGATCTCTTCTTCGATTTTGAGGTGCGGCACCATTTCGCCACCGATTTTGGAGAATCGGCTCAGTCGACCGGTGATGTGCAGGAATCCGTCCGCATCGATGTGGGCGATATCTCCGGTGCTGTACCAGCCATTGACGACCGCCTTCTTTGTCAACTCTTCCTGGCCCGCGTATCCACGCATCAAGTTGGGACCCGTGACCATCAGCAATCCGTCTTCGCCGGTCGACATTTCGGTGCCATCATCGGGTGAGAGGATTTTGGTTGCGATGCCCGGGAATGGACGACCGACGCTGCCTTCGACGCGATCGGGTTGGTATTTCGCAAGCGATCGTGAAATCGGAATGTTCACGCTGACCAGTGGGCTCATTTCTGTGGTCCCATAACCTTCGACTGGTCGGACCCCGAATTTCTTTTCGAACGCATCGAAAAGATCCATCGGCATCTTTTCCGCGCCGACCACGACAACATCGAGCGTCTTGAATTGTTCTTCCGTCACGCGGCGAAGGTAACCGCGTAAAAACGTGGGTGTTCCCAAGAGAACGGTTGCCTTGTATTTCTCCGCGAGTTTGCCGATCTGTTTCGAATCCAGCGGATTGAAGTGGTAGACGCCTGCGGGACCGAGCGTTTGTGCGGCCCACAACGTGACCGCGTATCCGAACGAATGGAAAAACGGCAGAACACCGATCACAACGTCTTCTTGGTCGAGTCGGATCGCACGTCCGACCGCATCCACGTTGTGGCTGACGTTGGCGTTGGACAGCAACACACCTTTGGGCATGCCGGTTGAGCCGCTGGTGAAAATCACGGTTAGCAAGTCATCGCTTTTCACTCGATGCAATCCGAGGATGCGGTCGAGCAGCCACGCGGGAACCACGGTGGCCTGCAGCGCCGCGATGACTTTGTCGAGCGTCGAGACTTTCTTCTTTAATTCGTCAAGTGAAACGACTTCGGCATCCAGATCGAGATTCAATTTTTCCATGAATCGGTCGCTCGTCAAAACGTGTTTGACGCCGATGCTGTGGATGCAGTGATTCATCACATCGCTGGTTGCCGTGTAATTCAAGTTCGCACTGACGCGTCGGTCTGCGGCGAGCGCGACATTGACGGCAACGGCGCCGACGCTTGGCGGCAAAAGCACGCCCACGAATTGTTCGTCTTTGGTAAAAACTTCACGGCGGAGACACCGACGCAGGGCCAACGTGCGGATCAACAATGTTCGCCCACCCGCTTCCACGCCGAGCGTGTCGGCTGCTTGCAGGCGTTTGCCGCGTCGTCGCCATCCTTTCAGCACGCGTCGGGCCAGGATCGGGAATTGTTGACGGTTGTCGATTTGTGCCTGGGATCCGAGTTCTTGGACCCGCGTCCGGATCGTCGAGATCGGGGTTTCCGGCGGCAGCGGCTTGCCGACGTAGAGCGTGACGGTCCGTCGGAACTGTTTCGGCCATTTCTTGAAGAACCGCCCGCCGGAGAAGCTGAAGATGCTGCCCCAAAGTCCTTCCAGGTAAACAGGCACGACCTGCGCGGTCGTTTTTTGCAAAATCTTCGTCATACCCGGTTTGAACGCCTGCAGTTGCCCGGTCCGCGTGATCGTCCCTTCTGCAAAAATCCCGACGACGTCCCCGTTATTGAGTGCTTCGCGGGCCGAACGCAGCGCTCGGCCGATCGCCTTGGGGCCGCCCATCATGTAGATCGTGTCAAACGCACGTCCGAGGTAGTCGCCCAGTCGCGATCCGAAATTTCCGCCGTCGACGACGAAGCGGACATTGCGAGGCAACAGCCACAGGATCAAAATCCCGTCGATCCAAGAAACGTGATTGCTGACCAGCATCACGCCGCCCTCGGCGGGCAGGTTTTCTAAGCCGACCGCCCGGCCACGGTAAAATGTCGCCAAAATCGGACGAAAAATCGCGCGTACCAAGAGGCGTGGATAACGCCAAGCAAAAAATCCGAAGATCGCGATCAGGATCGCAATGATCAGCACGGCGGAAAGGATAGGATTCAACGTCAAAACTCCCAGGCACTCGGCGACCGATTGGAGCTTACTTGCCCAATCGTCTTCATTTGTTTTCATGAGACACGAAAACGCATGATGATACCGATCTAGTGCCCGCGGCGCAGAGGTCGATGCGCAATAAATACGTTCGATCCCCGAGAAATTCGCCCTCTCGCCTCAGGGGCTCCGAAATCGGGGGCGAGATGTTAGGATTCTCCATACGGACTCCCCAATCCCTCGTATGCACGTACAGGACAGTCTATCCATCATGAGCGACGAATCCGCGAACGAAGAATCCGCCTCTCAAGCCAAACCGCTGTCCGCCGTCGCACGGCGTTGCCTCGGTGTGTTGATCGAGAAAGCCAAAACGACACCGGACGCCTACCCGCTCAGCCTCGCGGGGATCATCACCGGGTGTAACCAGAAGTCGAACCGCGATCCCAAAATGAATGTGGACGAAGGCGACGCCTTGCGGGCGCTCGACGAGTTGCGTGAGGCCGGAGCGGTACGCGAGATCCAAGGCAGCGGTCGGGTGACCAAGTACCGGCACGCGGCCTACGAATGGTTCAACGTCGACAGTCCCGGATCAGCGATCATGACGGAGTTGCTGTTGCGCGGGCCGCAAACTCTCGGCGAACTTCGAACGCGTGCCTCCCGCATGCACCCGTTTGTTGACTTGACCGCCGCGCAAGCGGAAGTCGGCTCGCTGATCGAGAAAGGGTTGGTGTTCGCGGTCACGCCGCCCGGACGAGGTCAAACGTTTGCCCATTGTCTTTACACCCCGGTCGAGCGCCAGCACCTCGCGGCCAAGGTCGAAAAGCAAGCGTCGGAGGAATCGTCGGCTAAGTCGGCACCGGCCGCAGGAGCCGGTTCGCTCGCCAACGAAGGCCGCATCGACAAAATTCAGCAGCGGCTCGACGATGTTACCGCCCGGTTGGAAGCACTCGAAGCCAAGCTCGCTGACCTCGAGTCGTAAAACCGTGGGAGCGTCGCGGATTGAAAGGGGCGATGCAGCCCCGTTGATCAATTGCGAGGGACGTTGATTGTTTTAGTGCCTTTTTTAGCGGAACGGCGCAAGCCGTCCGGTCCCGAGTCACCGGACGGCTCGTGCCGTGCCGCTACATGTGAAATCCTTCAGTAATACAATCGACGTCCCACGCGGTTAGAACTCTTTCGTCGCAACCGATTCGACGGTCGGCAGGGCGTTGAGGGCTGCAATCAATTCGACGGGGTTCGTCCCCGGTGTCGGACTGATGCGATAGATCAATTCCATCGCACCGCCCCGACGCGTCGTTTCGGCCGAAATGAGCTGATGACTCTCGGTGAACCGATCAATTTCGGCCTCCCAACCGCTCGTGGCACTGAGCCCGACCACCAACGTCAGACGCCACCGGTTGGCGGTTTTTTCGTTGGTGCGTTTGTTCGGCTTGGCTGCATCGGTACGGTTGATTTGGGTTGCCATTCCGACGACGACCAAACCGATGCCGGAGACCCAATACTGACCGGCCCCGACGGCCATGCCGACAACGACGGCGGCTAACACGAACGCCACATCTCGCGTTTCAGGAACCGCCGTTCGAAACCGGACGATCGAAAGGGCGCCAACCAGGCTGAATGCCCGCGCGATGTTGTCGCCAATGATTTGCGTCGCCATCGCAATCAGGATGCTCATCAAAATCAAAGTCAACGTCAGCGTGTCGGGCGCCCCGGCGGGCCGTTGCCGACTCGCCAGCCAAGCGACGACGCAGCCACAAAACCACGCCAATACGAGGCGTGTGACCAAGACCGACAACACCGGATCCACCTGCGTCGTCGTGACGTTCGTAATCCAATCAGGCATCGGTAGCAAACTCCATGGTTTGCGACGTTTGGAACCGAGGGACCGTGGCAGCCACGAATGACCGATGAGTCGGTGTGATTCGCTGACCGATCGCGGTTCGATACTTGGAAAAGTTGGTGCCGGGGATCGGAAACGTCCGCAGCAATTCTTTAAACAAATGCGGCATGCTATTTTGGAACTTCAGTTCGAGAATTTCAAAATTGCCGATCGATCGGAACGCATTGCGATCACCCTCGAGGAAATCGTCGTGCTTACCAGCCACGTTCCAATTGTCGGCCGGAGCGGCCGTCAAGTTACTGTCGATTGTCAAACGCAGGTTCTCACCGTCGATCATTGACGTGCGAGCGAATCGGCGGTAGGCGATTTGCACCGCGGGCGCGAGATTGCGTTTGACGAGACGTCGCATGAACCAATCACCGCACCAAACGTCCTCTGTCTCAGCGACGGTTTCCTCGGTTGTTGCTGAATCGGCGATTTGGCTGACCCTATCGCTTGATCGACTCATCAGCCGAGGAGTCAGGTCGGATTCGAAAACCGCCGTGCGGTTCTTTCGCACGACCATGTTCTTCTTCCGCTTGGATTCGAGCACCAACATCTGGTCGCGACCGTATCGCCGGATGCGGTGCTTCGCTTTGCCGATGACGCCGGTGCGGTGATAAAGGTCGAGTTCTGGTGTGTCGAGGTACAGGCTGTTGATGTCGTAGCTGTTCCCCTCGTCACAATTTTCGTCGATGCCGAGGTGATCGATGGCCCAGTCTCTGACTTGAGATGACAGGGATTCATCGAGCATGAACTTCATTTCAACTCGGCGGAGTGATGGATCAGTATTGGTCATTTCTTTGTCGCCTTTAAGAGATACGCACGACGGCCATCTGCAAACTCTTTCAGATTCATCGCTCCGTGGCCACCGCGAGGTTCCGCATTTTCGGTCGATGCATGCGTTTCCGATGTCGCGGCAACGAATGCTTCATAACTTCCAAGCTTTCTTGTCTCCGTTTTGACGGCTTCGTCGATCAACGATGCTTGTTGTTGGACGAAGGGGCCGATCTTGGTCCAGTCGAGCGATTCGTCGGCGAGTTGACGAAGGTTGCTGAGGTATTGCTCGCGATACTTCGGCACCGCCAATACTTTGCTCCGCAAGGGCTTGCTCGCGTCGTTGAGGCCGATCAATGGATCCAACTCGAGAGCCGAACCCGCTTCCATCGCTTGACCGCCTTGGGGTGGGCCACCTTGCGATGGTCCACGCATTCCGCCTCGACCACCGCGGCCAGCGACGTCATCAGGGCCTCCCCTCTCAGGGCCTCGCATGTCAGGACCACCCATTCCTGGGCCACCCATGCCTGGACCGCCCATTCCTGGGCCACCCATGCCGGGACCGCCCATTCCGCGTCCACCACCTGGGCCTCCCCGTCCACCGCCAGGACCGCCGCCGCCAGGACCGCCAGCGGCACGGAACGCTTCGTTCATGTCGTGAGGGAGGAAGTGGAAGACGTCATTGTCGTCCAAGTAGATGCTGTAGTCGCTCGCTCGGATCCAGTAGCCGTCAGAGTTGATCAAGCCGTTGTCGAGTGCCAAGAACCACAACAGTTCATCCATATCAACGATCGGTTCGAGAGCTGCGGGCAGTTCCTCGGTGGGTGATTGATCGAGGATGCGGCACAGTTCGATCAGTTTGGCGAGTGACTTTTTGCCTCCCGATTTTTGCTCATAGGGATATTGATAGTTCGCCGGATCGTCGCCCCGATAATCGAGTCCACCGCCGCCACGAGGCGAGCCACTGACTTTCCAACGGGCGCCTTTGCTGCTGCCGTAGTTCTCTTTGAGGAATTCCTTGTTGAACTGTTGGGTGTTGGAGTACACGCCCCAGTACTCGCCGTTGATCACGACGCGAACAAAGTTGGCTTTGGGGGCGGGAGTGTACTGACGAGCGATGTGGGAGTAGAGCACGGTGCTCATCATCGATTCGTCACTCGATCCATTAAGGAGGTTGAGCGTTTTGTAACCGAGGAGACTTTGATCTTCGTCGGCCATGTCCATCGACACGTTGAGCGACCGTTTGTATCCGGCGGGCACCATGCCGTAGGAAGACTTGCCACGGAAGTGAATTCCGCAGTTGGGGTACTCGACGCCGTCGACCGTCACCGTGGCAGCGACGTCCACATCGGTACCGTGAAAGTCCTCGAGTTCGGATTCCCAATCGGGGTTTGCGAAGTCAATGAAAATTGTTCGTAACGCGGTGGGGTCATACAGGTCGGCGTCCAACGGTTCGACCGAAGATTTGTCGATTTCGATGCCTGGAGAGGTTGGAGGGCGGTTGCCACCTTGGCCACGTCCTCCCATGCCGCCTCCACGTCGTCCACCGCCGTCGCGGCCCGGTTCGCCACCGCGATCGAAGCCGCCACGATCAAAATCACCCCCACGGCGATCTGGACCGCGGTCACCTTCGGGACGATCGCCGCCCCGTCCGCCGCGTTCATTGCGTCCACCGCGTTCACCACGCTCAAAACGATCCGGGCCGCCCGACGGATCAAATTCTGGGGGTGGGCCAAATCCTGAAGGTGGGCCGAATCCCGGTCCGCCGGGTCCGCCACCGCCGGGTCCGCCACCGCCGGGTCCGCCACCGCCGGGTCCACCAAAGCCAGGGCCACCGCCACCGGGGCCGCCCCGTTGGGCCGGGTTTTCCTTGACGAACTCGCGGGCTTGTTCACGTTCGGCGTCGTTGAGCCAGCCGTTTTTGTCGGTATCAAATTGGTCGAGTATTTCTCGGTCTTGTTCTTCCATCCCGGGAGGTTGGGCCAAAGACAGGGTCGCGAAGGCCGCGACGCCCAAAAGAACGACAAACAAACTAGCTCGGTACAACATCGATAGCGTCTCGCTGGGGTAGGTGATGGGTGTTCAGCAGTCCGGGAGCAGCGTAGGCCGCTCGTCCTGCTAATGATCCAGTTGCCCCCACCCGCGAGATCCGCCGCAGAAAATAAAAAATTTATGAAATCGAATTTCCGCCCAGAAAATCGTGTGTCGCTAAACGACTTAGCGGAACGGCGCGAGCCGTCAGGTCCCCCACAGCCTTTGAACGCTGAAAAAGTATTTGCTGGACGACGCCACGATCCACGTAGCTCGGTCTCTCGGAACGTTGATAGTTTTAGTGCTTTTTTTAGCGGAACGGTGCGAGCCGTCCGGTCCCGAGTCACCGGACGGCTCGCGCCGTTCCGCTACTTTCGAAATCCTGCGGTAATGAAATCAATGTCCCCCGAGACCGAAAATCGCCGGCGTTACCCGCTTTCGGAGCCCCGGAGCGACTGAGCACCTTGAGCGGCGAAACCTCTAATACGTCTGCCGGCACGTGCCCCCGTCCGGCTAAACCGCTTCAGCGCTTCACGAGTTGGAATCGGAACAAGTTGGCTTCGCCGTCTTGGAAGAACCGATACCACATCGCGCAGAATGTCAGATAGCGGTTGTAATGATAAATGCCACCCGCCTCGATCGCCGCGTCCTGGTTGGTGACCAAGTTGTCAAACCACGCCTTGATGGTGGGGCGGTAGTCGCTCACGGTCTGCCGCACAATGCGAAATCCCGCTCGTTCAAAAGCTTGAACGTGAAAGTGATGCGAAGCGAGTTGGGATCCCGGAAAGCAAAGCTGCGCGGTCAGCGTTGAGACAGGCGGGTGGTCTGTCGGCAAGCAGAAAAAATGCTTCACCATGCGGCCGCCGGGCACGAGGGCTCGATGAAGTTTCTTGAGCAGCGGATCGATCTCATGAGGACGGACGTGTTCCCACGCCCCGATGGAGTAGATCGCGTCAAATTTCTCGGTCGGATATTCGCAGGTGATGAAATCGTTTAACTCCACGTTAAAGCCATCGGTTGCTTGATTGTGCTCGTATTGCTCGTTCGAAAGCGTGTACCCATAAAGATTCTCAGAATCACCGGTTCTGTCACGGATGACACGGAGCATCGCGCCCCATCCGCTACCAAGTTCGAGAATGCGTTCCCCAGCTTTCGGCTGGAGTAGATCCAGAATCGCGTTGGCCTTGTTCGTTTGTGCGTCTTCGAGTGTGTCTTCCTCCCGAAGAAAATCGGCGCAACTGTAGAACATGTATTTCTTGTCGAGCATGATTTTGTAGAAATCGTTCGACACGTCGTAGTGCTGCGTGATCCCTTTGGCATGCGCTTGACGCATCTTCCGCCACATCAACAGCTTCCGCATGAACGCGGGTGGATAATTCTTGCGGAACCACTCGATCGTCGGATGGTAAACCCGATTGGTCGCGTCCCAGACCGCCTCTGGATCAAGAGGCGTGGAGATCCGCGTGAGCTGGTTGATCAACCCATAGGATGGACCGTAGACCATCGCGTCTCGGGCAAACGAAAGATACGAGAAATGAGAACTCATTGAAAACCAAACGTGGAGAAAGCATTCGATCCACGAGTAAGCATAGTCTGATCGCGAGGAAAACAAACCCGATCGAACTTTCAAGTTCAGTCATTCGGAGTACCAGGAATTCATTCCCGCGTCTTTCCCCTGGGCGAAAAAACACCAAGTGTTATTCGTCACCGAATGGGGCGTCAGGTAGGCAGAAGTGATTGGGTATAACGACAATTCCGCCGATCGTGATTGGTTCGGCGTAGGCCGGACCAAGGAGC
>NZ_JAMQBK010000118.1:0-11971 GCF_023701485.1 Aporhodopirellula aestuarii | reverse complement strand
TTCGCGGCAGTTTCGCCAGATGATTCCTGAATACCTGCTTAAATCAATGGACTGCTCAATCGTTGCGTTGACGTGGGAGTGCAAGGCCGCGCCAGTATTGCTTCCATCCCAAGTCGCGATAGCGACGGCAGGCGAAAGCCCCGGACGCGAGTCCGGGTTCGACTTGATCCATTCTCCCCAATCGCTTGCGAGGATTTGACATTTCGGATGGATATCTTGAGATCGTCGGTAAGGGCACCTCAAATCATTTGGTAGATGACGAGTCCCGCCGTTGCCAACGACAGGCAAATCGCGAGGCTGGCTAGCAAACCGTCTTTTGCCAACAGCGCCACCGCGAACGCGGCAATGGCAGCGCCCGCCACGTTCGCGCTAAATGGCACAAACTCCAAAACAGGTGTCGTCATCGCAATCAAAATGCAGGCGATGGCGATCATGATCTTTCCGGCGTGGTTGATAAGCCATTCCCAACGAGGCTTGGTGACATGGTCCAGCCATCGCGCCGGTTTGCGAGCCCAGGAAACCATTTTGCCAGCACGCTCGGCTTTGACTTTCTGACGCTCCATCCACTGCGGTATCCACAGATGTTTGCGGTGCATAACGATCTGCGCGGCAACAATGATGACGAGCAGGCCGAGCGCCACGGGAACGCCTGGGATGTCTGCCGGTCCGGGAACCGATAGGGTCAATCCGATCAACAGCAACAACGGTGCAAACGTTTGTTGGCCGAGGATGTCCATCACGTCGCCGAGCGTCAGCGGGTCGTGCTGATCGGCGGCATGATCGATCTCATCCAGAATGTCTTCGACGGGATGTGCAGGTGAATCCGACATGGTTTAACAGACTCCTTGAGTGCGTTTAACCGCGTGCCCGTTGGACCGCGTGCGATTCGTCCGCGGGGAAGTTGATTGTTAGAGTGCCTTTTTTGCCGGAACGGCGTGAGCCGCTCGGTCCCGAGTCACCGTACGGCTCGAACCGTTCCGCGACATTTGAAATCCCTCAGTCATTAAATCATTGTTCCGAGTGGCAGCCCGCGCGGTTAAACACAATGATGAATGGCGCGTTATGCCCGTGCCGCGGCAGGGTTAATCGAGGATTCAGCAATCTGTGACAATTTCTTGTCAGCGTTACCTTCTTCGTCCAAAGTTTGCTGTAACAATTCCGCAACGTCCTGGCGGCCGCAACGCTGGGCGAAATTCCGGGCCGATCCATAGCCGGCCATCTCATAATGCTCGACCCGCTGCGCCGCCGCGATCAACGCCGCATCCTTAATCGCCGGGTCGCCTCCGGCACTGATCATCTCTTCGCCTTCCTTGATCAGGCCTTTCATCGCTTCACACGACTCCCGCTTCACAGACTGATCCAACAACTTGAACGCTTGTTCAAGCCGATTGACTTGGCCTTTGGTTTCGTTCAAGTGGCTCGTGAACGCGTTTTTAAGTTCAGGCGATGACGCGGCGTCAGCCATCTTTGGCAGCGCATCGATCAACCTGCTTTCCGCGTCGTAAAGATCTTGGAGTTGTTCGACGAGCAAACATTCGAGCGAATCAAATTTGGTGCTTGTGAAAAGTCCCATGGTTGAATCCTTTGGGGTGTGTGGGAATTGACAGATTACCGGAGGAAGTCCGTTGCAACTGATGTGCCCAACAACACCTCTGGGAGAAAGTGACACTGCCCAGTGAGTGCCTCGTCCAACCTGAACTTGGGGTTTGCCAGGACCGGAGGCCTCGCGCCGAATACCATCGACATTCACGCTAGCCGGGTCGTTTCATAGCGGAGCGGCGCGAGCCGCCCGGTAAATTTCGAACCTCTGACCCGCTGCAACCGGTCGGCTAACGGGCGGTTGAGTTAGTCGTTTCGCAAAACTTGGTAAGCGTACAGCGCTCGCTGCAGGCCTCCAACGAACGTGTCCCAGTCGTGAGGCCCGCGGCTAACGCCGTGGGCTCAGTAAAACAACAGCCGGCTTGCGCCGCACCGTTATCAAAGAATTTGGCATTGATCGCAAACCGTTCGGTGTTACCTCATCTTCAATGCTGATCAATCATTCGCGTTATGACGCAATACAAGGGATTTAGCCCGCGAAGACGAAGCGTGGACATTTGGTAGGTTGGTTAATACAGTCATAAAGCACGGGTTTGGGCGACTTCAGTAGTGAGGGCGAATCCCAATTACCGTGAGTCGCATTTCGAGGACTATCGCAATTGATGTTGCTTCGATGGCGTTGGATACATAAGTCATCCATATTAACTGGATATGGTGGAGGCGTTTTTTTTCACGCGACAGCTGACGGTGGAAGTTTAAAAGGATGGTTTTTCGAACGTGGCTTGGATAGATTGTGATGTCTGCTTGATCGCGTGAGTGACTCGTGTTTTGTGTGAGAAAGCTCCGCCTGCCGCTACCTTCCGATTGAAAGTCGCCATGACTCGTCTGATTGCCCGAGCCGTGTTGCCGGTTGCGATATCAATTTTGATCCCGTTGACTCTGTTCGCTGAAGAAGCGAGTTCGGCAATCGATTTTGTGCACGACGTCGTTCCGATTTTCAAACGCAACTGTGTTCATTGTCATGGCGGTCGCGAAGCGGAAGGTGACTTCACGCTTAACACTCGCGATGCGGTGCTGGATTCCGGATTCATCGATTTGGATGATCCGAACAGTTCGTATTTGTTGGAACTGATTACATCGAACGATACTGACACGCAGATGCCACCCTCAGATCGGCCACGAATGAGTGTGGAGGAGATCGAGACGATCAGACGCTGGATTGCCGGAGGTGCGAGCTGGGATGCGGACTTTACGTTTTCCATTCGAACGTATGAGCCGCCGCTGCGTCCTCGTTCACCGGAGTTGCCGGTCAGCCGCAACGGACGCGAACATCCGATCGATCGAATCTTGGACGAATACCTAGCCGTCCGAGATTTGCCCGTTCCGCCCCCCGTCGATGATGCGACCTTCCTGCGGCGAGCGACGTTGGATTTGATCGGGTTGTTGCCCAGCGAAAAACAACTTGATGAGTTTCTCGCCAATAGCGACGCGAATAAACGTGAAAAGTATGTTGACACCTTATTGAGCGATTCGGTCGGATACGCCGATCACTGGCTGACGTTTTTCAATGATCTGCTTCGCAACGACTACAGTGGAACGGGCTTCATCACCAAGGGTCGCAAACAAATCAGCGATTGGCTTTATCAGTCCCTAGTCGATAACAAACCATTCAATGAGATGGCACGGGAACTGATCGCGCCGCCGACGGACGAAAGTCGCGGATTTATCGATGGGATCAAATGGCGGGGAGAGGTGAGTGCTGGGCAGACGTTGCCGATCCAGTTTTCCCAGAGCGTTGCGCAATCGTTCTTGGGAATTAACATGAAGTGTGCTTCGTGCCACGACAGTTTTATTGATCGTTGGACGCTGAAAGAGGCGTATGGGCTTGCGGCGATCTACGCGACCAAACCGTTGGAGCTCCATCGTTGCGATCGGCCGATCGGGGAGACCGCACAAGCCGCTTGGTTGTTTCCCGAACTGGGCGACGTTGATCCCGAGGCACCCCGAGAACAACGTTTGCAACAGCTCGCAGATTTGATGACAACTCCCGAAAATGGTCGGTTCGCACGAACGATCGTGAATCGATTGTGGTACCGATTGATGGGCAGGGGAATCGTCCATCCGCTCGATGCGATGCAAACGGAGCCTTGGAATGAGGATTTGCTGGACTATCTCGCGACCGAGTTGGTATCTAACGATTTCGATTTAAAGCACGTGCTGAAAGTGATCGCGACCAGTTCAGCGTACCAGTCGCGGTCAGAGGTGAGCGGCGAAGAAACAGCGAATGAGATTTATATCTACCGAGGCCCACGTGCACGAAGAATGACGGCGGAACAGTTCTTGGATAGCGTTTGGCATTTGACGGGGAACGCTCCCGCGAAGATCGAGGCGCCCATTTCACGAGAACGTCCGCAGCCCAAGCCCTCGAAACTGACAAAATTGCAAGCCCATTGGATCTGGGGACCGCTGGAGAACGGGTCGGTGCCGGGTGGACAGCAACTCGTGTTGAAAAAAGAGTTCACCCTCGCAGACCCAGTCGTCGGCGGCCACGCGGTGCTGACGTGCGACAATCGATTTCGTTTGTATGTCAACGGCGAAATGATCAGCAGCGGCACTCACTGGCAAAATCCTCAGTCGGTTGATTGGTCCACATACGTGTCTCATGGCAAAAACACCATCGAGGCGATCGTGACCAATGACTTAGACCGTCCCAATCCCGCCGGTTTCTATTTTGAATCGTGGTTGGAATTCAGCGACGGTTCGCAAACCAGGATTCAATCGGATGAATCGTGGATGTACCGTGTTAGCGGTTCAGAAGCCATCGACGGTAAACTCGACTCCGCCGATGCTGTTTGGCATCCCGTGACGATCGTGCCCGCACTGTCGGCGTGGACCGAAGTGGTGACTCAACAGGTTCAACCCCTGATCAATGAATCGGTAATGCCCGCCCATGAACGATTGATGGTTCGGGCGTCGTTGCTGAAGAACACCGCATTGATGAAATCATTGGGGCGTCCGATGCGAGAACAGATTGTTTCGATGCGTCCGGACACGATCACAACTCTCGAAGCGATTGATTTGGCAAACGAGAGTACGCTTGCCGAATCGATCGCGGTCGGTGCAGAGCGTTTGATCGCGTCGACGAATGCCGACACGGATCAGATCGTCTTGACGCTGTTCCGCTCGGCCTTATCGCGAGAGCCGACTCCCGAAGAAAGAAGGTTGGTCACTCAATCGCTCGGCGAGCATCCCGATCCAACGGCGGTACAGGACGTGATGTGGGCGGTCTTGATGTTGCCCGAGTTTTTGCTGGTTCGATAACGATCGTTTTGTTTTACACGTTGAGATAAGAGTATGAATTTCAGTGGCGATCATGGCGTGCCAGAACGAGTCTTACGACGCGAGTTTTTGAATCGTTTGTCGGCCGCGGGTGCCGCAGCGTTGGCTAGTGGCGTGCCGCGATTGCTGGCGAATGATTCGTTGGGGGCAATCGAGCATCCACAACCTCGGGCGGACGCGTGCATCTTGCTTTGGATGGCCGGTGGGATGGCCGCGCCGGATACATTCGATCCCAAACGCTATCATCCGTTCGAGAAAGGATTGCCCGTTAAGGAAATGTTGAGCACGTTTCCCGCGATTGACACGGCGGTCGACGACATCAAGATTTGCCAGGGGCTGGAGAACATCGCGTCGGTGATGGACCGCGGCACGTTGATTCGGTCTCACGTCCAACCCGATCTCGGCAGCATCCTTCATTCACGGCATCAGTATCATTGGCATACCGGATATGTGCCGCCGCAAACCGTTGCCGCGCCGCACCTTGGTGCCTGGATGTCTCGCGTTCTCGGTGCGCCCAATGATGTCATGCCGGCGTTCATCAATATTGGCCAACGACTCGAGGGGATCGGCGAGAGCGAGGAATTGAAAGCGTTCACAACGGCGGGCTTCTTCGGCAGTGAATTCGGTCCGATGAATCTTCCATATCCCGATCAAGCTGCTGTCTCGGTGCGTCCACCCAAAGGCATGCAGTCCCAGCGATTTGCGGATCGAAACCGTTTGTTTCGCAAGCTCGTCGACGCGAGTCCTGACCGTGATCGCATGAGCGACTATCAGCAGGAATCCATGTTGCGATCGATGGACGCTGCCTATCGGCTGTTGAGCAGCAAAGATCGTGAGGCGTTTGATATCACATTGGAACCCCGGGAGAGTTTCGAAAAATACGACACCGGGCGATTTGGTCAGGGGTGTTTGCTGGCGCGGCGGCTTGTCGAGTCAGGGGCTCGGTTTGTCGAGGTTACAACGGAGTACGTGCCCTTCCTTCACTGGGACACGCACAACGACGGTCATACAACGACCGCCAGGATGCACCGAGAAATTGACCGGCCGATCGCACAACTGATTCGCGATCTCGAAGACCGCAAGTTGCTCGACCGAACATTGGTCATCGTGGCGTCAGAGTTCAGTCGCGATGCGCTAATGGAAGGCAAGCCGGGGTCGAACGCGAACGATCAGGCTCGCGAAAAAGTGGATGCTCTCGGTGAAATGAAACACTACGGATTGCATCGCCACTTTACCGGTGGTTCGAGCGTGTTAATGTTCGGTGGTGGCATTAAGAAGGGGCAACTCTACGGATCAACTGCTCCCGAACGCCCGCTCGTCGCGATCGAGAACCCCGTTTCCATTGAAGATCTGCACGCCACGATCATGACAGCGATGGGGATCAGCCCTCGGATGGGATACGAAATCGAAGGACGTCCGTTCTATGTGACCGAAGATGGGAAGGGCCGATCCGTCGACGCGTTGTTTGCCTGAGCGTCGCTGGGAAAACAGGGAACGCAGCCGTTCGTTCAGCCGCCTGCCGCAACGCAGCGAAGACGTGAAAAGGATCGCGATTGGAACGTCGAGTTCATAACAGCAGGATTTCAAAAGTAGCGGAACGGCGCGAGCCGTCCGGTGACTCGGGACCGGACGGCTTGCGGACTGTTGAGTTAGTCGTTTCGCAAACATGAGTGACCCGACAGCGCTAGCTGCGGGCGTCCAATGCGCGCATCGTAGCCGTAAGGCCCGCGGCTAGCGCCGACGGCTCACTAAATCAACAGCCCGCTTGCGCCGTTCCGCTGAAAAGTGCACTAAAACAATCGACGTCCCGAGAAACCGAGCTATGTGAAAAAGTGGCGCTGTCCCGCTAGCTCTTTTGGGGTGTCACGCTGGAACCGTCTGATTTTAAGTGGAAGTTCACGATCGAATCGTTGCTCGTAACTTCGACGGTCAATGTTGACTTCTTGTTGTATTGGGAAGGAACACGTTCACCCGGATGGGGCGTGTCTTTCTTTCCGCGTGTGAAACGCCGGGCTGGGGCGCCGTCCTCATCTCCATCTTCGTCCGCTTCCTCGCTACCTTCGCCGGTGCTGGCCGTGGTGCTAATGCGTACGATTTTGGTTCCCGGAGTCACGCCTTCGATTTCACTGTTGAACTTGATCGTGTAACGCCCCTCTTGATCGGTCGTGGCGTACGCTTGCGTCAGGTCGGGGGCCTCAAAGAACACAACCGCGCCGCTGAGAGGTTCGTTATCCAAGGTGACTTCGCCGGAAATCGGAATCAGCCCCAGGGAACTGTAGTCGGCACCGGACTGAACATCGCAGCCCGAGACCGCGAGTGCGGTGATGGCAAGAAACGGGATCGATAAAGAAAACCATCGGGTCGAAAGATTCATGTCGTTTGTCGTGAAATGTCTTGGGCGGGAATGGACGCGATGCTGCGCAGGGGCCACAGCATCGCAGGGGGAGGATGGGGCGTCGGTTTAGAATTCTTCCAGAACTTCGTGACCTGATCGTGATCCAAGGCCGACGTAGACTTCTTGATTGACGGATTCGGTGATGAACTGAACGGAACCGTCACAGAGCAAGAAGTACGCGCCGCCGGTGTGATAACTGCCGAACGACAGTTCCATCAACCGACCATGCAGGTCAGGCTTGCGTAATCGAGAGTTGATGGGGCCGATGGTCGTGCCGACGACTTCCGAAAACTCCGTGCCACCCGTTCCGCCATCACATCGGCAGGGATCGGAACTGGGCGACCCGATGTACCAATAGTCCATGGCCTGGCCGTCTTTGACGAAGCTCGGATCGGTGTACGATTCGCCGATCATGATGGTGTGGCTGGTTCCGTCGAGAATGTCGCGAAACTTGGTTTTGCTGCACGCGTAGAAGATGCCGTCTTGGTCCAAACTTTCCAACGAGATCGAGTCGGGGAGTGCGGTGCTGGTGTCGTCGGACGTGGCTTTGGTTCCCGCGCTACCGCGATAACTTGCTGGTACTCGCTCGGGGATACCGTTGTTGTCGATGTGGTCGGGCAACGCCATGCTTGGGCAGCGATAGGTTCCGATATAGGTACCTGCGGCAGCCTCGTTTGGACCGTCGTCGGTTGCCCAGTTTCCGAGTCCTGATTCTTGGAAAATCAGAGTTTCATAGAGGCTGCCTTGTTCGATCTGGGGCAGGATGTGGGCGCTCCACGTCGTGCCGCGTTGATCCCAGCCGTAAGGGAATTTGCCAAACGTGTCGTGGTAGTTGTGCATCCCCAGGCCGATCTGTTTGAGGTTATTGCTGCAGGACATTCGGCGTGCCGCTTCGCGAGCGGACTGTACCGCCGGCAGCAACAGCCCGACCAGGATTCCGATGATCGCGATCACGACCAGGAGTTCAACCAGCGTGAAAGCCGATCGTGTTTGCGGGCGATCAGTCGCGGGGAAACAAGTTGGGCGAGTGAGCGGTGGGCGCGTTGAATTCGAGTTGCAGTTCATCGGTTCTCTAGGGTTCTCTACTGAAGGGGCCAGGAAACGGTTTGCACGCATGCGAAAACGAGCATGCGTGACCGATCAAACGGCGTGCATCATCGATGCCACCGCACGATCGGTTCGAGGCGCGGAACATAGCGACCTATCGGTAGACGATGGTTAAGGACCCATGAAGGCATCGTTAAACTGTGGAGTGAGACGCCGATGCGAAAATGAGGGAGAATGTGTGGGCATTCGTAAGCAGGGAACGGTGCCGATCTGCTCGCAAAACGGCTCCCCCCATCTTGGAAAAAAATGCCTGATCCCGTCTTTCGTGAATGGTTGGTCACGATCGTAACGAAAGGCAACAGTCGCGCACGTCAGTCCGCGGCTTGGGGAAAAAGAACCCAGTAAGTCGCAGCCCAACAACACAAAACACGGGGCTGCGCAGGAATGAACCACCGGGAACGGGACCTGTCATCGCTTCGCGACTTGTGGTCTGCGGGGGGCGACGTCGAACCCCGAATAGCGTGCGAGACGAATGTCTGCCGTTGCCTTCTCGACTAAGAATCGACGCGAGACTTGCGTGGTCTTGATTCCCACGTCGCAGCAAAGAGTCAGCAGCCCAGCCGAACGCCCAAACGGCCCGTGGGATTCTGACCAATGAGTCCTGCAGGAATGCTTAGCACGTCGATTAATTTACTGTGGGACCGGACGGCTCGCGCCGTTCCGCTAAGAAGAGCACTAAAACAATCAACGTCGCTTCGGGGACACGGTGGTCACAAACTAATTCGTTGACTCACGACGCATCGTCGTTTCGCTGGTGATTTTGGTGATGGGCAGATCGACGATGGTCGTCATCCACCGAATCGATGCCGCATCCACCTCGACACGAACGACAACCATGTCGCCCGGTTCCGCCATAGCGAGCTGGCTCGGTGTGATCGTTATATCGACCCCGACGTCTGCGTACGCTTGCATTTCATCCTCAACCCGTTGTCGGACTTCGTCACTTGTCGCATTCGGAGTGACCGCGATTCGGGCACCCTCTCGACTGGCGTGCGTGGCTGCGTTCTTGATCATCATCAGCCTTCCGATCTCAACCGTACCGAACATGAAGAGAATCATGATCGGGGCGACGACTGCAAATTCGACTGCCGCGGCACCCAGGCGGCTATTTCGTCGGCAGCGATTTCGTTTGCGAGAACGTATGGTGTCGCGCGGAACTGGCTTTGGGATGGACTTGCACATGATGCGATGGCGGTGAAACGAATGAAACGAATGGAAACGTAAGAGCTCAGGCACTAATCAACCAACATCACCGGGGTGTAGAGGTAGTCGCTGTAGGAGTTCCCATCCACGCTGACGATGGCATTACGCGCCACCATTGGAGCCGGTTCGACGGTCAGGCACTTTCCGCTCATTCGTCCGGTCAGTTTGACGGCGAGGATTCGCACGCCCACGAACTTGACGATCGTGTACACAGCATTGTTCCCGTTTCCATTGACTTCGCGAAACACTGGAATGATGCGTGTTTCACCGATGATCGATTCCAATTCATCCTTAACGCCCGCGCTGATGCCCGTGTCACCGTTGAGGAACAATTCGCCATTGACGTTGAATTCCAAAGGACCGTTTAGATCGAGCAGGTCATCGCGTGAGATACCGCTGAGGATTTGTCGGGCGATGTCGTTGGTGCTGTTGTTCGATGAGCCGATATCAACTGTGCCACGATTACCCGGCGAACCGGTTCCCTGTGGATACAAATTGCATTCGCACTTTCCGTTACCGGTCGCAACAACTTGTCCATTGGACCAACTCAGCGAATCGTCGGTTTCTCCGTCTACGACGGATTGCCAGGTGTCTTCGTCTAAGGCGAATGGAAGGATGTCGAGTGTTTGAGAGTCGGTCGCTGGTACGTAAAAACCATTGACCGTATTGAGCAGTGCCGCGATTGATGTCGACGTCATCGGCTGAGTCTGACGGCCCAATACGGTTCCAAAGAACAACGGCACCTCGCCATTGGTATGTCCTTGACGATGAACGTTGACGCGAACCGCGTTGATATCGGCCGGAGAGTTTGTGTCGAATTGCCTCGTGACGACGTCATAATACCCAAGGGTGATGTCATCACCTTGGTCATAAACGTGTGGATAAGATTGTGCCACCTTGTTCTGCGATCCAAAAAGGTCAGCGGACACCGCAACCTGCTGCGCGGCTTCCTGATCTGACAGACCATCGACCTTGGCATCAAAAAGTTCCCAGCAAGCCGCCAACGCCGCTGAGTCGCTTGTTCTCCTGAGTTCCGATTGAGATACGTGGATGTACCCCAGGTCGATGGTCATGCCGAGGATGACCGCCATGACACTGATCAGCATGATCCCCAGTACCGACGCTGACCCGCTACGCTTGCATCGTCGTGGTGGAGAAGTGTCTCGTCGAGATTTTGCGATCACGCATGGGATGTGGGCGGGTTGCGGACGCGTTTCAGTCGATACACGAAAGATTAGATTTGGATTCTTCAAAATTGCGGAGAGGCGCGACATGGTAATGCCTTGGAGTACAGCAGTGGCGACGGAAAGGGAGATCGGTTTTGCAACTTTGACCAGTTGCACGTTCTGAAAAATCACGATGCGTCGAGCGTTGTTTCGATGGTCACAAAAGTGCCGTCTTCGCGATACGCTCGAATGCGTCGTATCGACAACGACTTAACGCGATTGCGTCCAAAACCGATGTCAACATCGCCGATGGATTGCCGTGGCGAGTACTTGCTCAGATTCTGCACTTCGCCCGCGGGCACTTGCAGCAGGTACTCGGGTCCGCCAAATTCTCCCCAAGATTTCGACGTTCCGTTCTTAATGGCGAAGTAGAAGTCGCCGTTTCGGACCATCAGAACGCTCGTCCAACGAATCACGTCGCCATCATGGGTGAGCAACGCTCCCGTTAGACTGCGGGCTTCGCTGACGGGCGAGTCGTTTTCGACCGCTGAAACGCGAAGTCCACCAGCTGAAAAACCTGCTTCTGCTGCATGGTTCAATTGCAACTGAAAGTAGCTCTCCGGATGCGTCGAATCCGGGGTCAAATAGATATTCAGTTGTGGTGAATTGGACAGTGGATCGGGCTGAAACAGCTTCAATTCCCAGTCTTCTTCAATCTTTACCCATGGTTCCGCACCATGGATATTTGTGTTGCTCAACAGAGCGATTAGCAAGAGCCCCCCGAGATTGCAAAATCGCCTGACACTTAATGGACAGTTCATCGCATACCTCGAACTCAAACCGGATACAAAATTCCGTCATGATACGCCTTCGCAATTCCCCATCGGTAGCTTGGCGATCCACTGGTGGTGGACCCATAGCTTTGCGTCTCGGCCTCGCAGCCGATTTGCCCTTTCGTGGAAAAACCAACGAAGGTGAGGGAACGATTGAGCGTTGTCACGCAGACATTACTATTGCAAAGCTATGTCGGATTTCACCTATTTCAGAATGCAACACATTCGATTTTGTAGAAGAGTTCGTTGTTGCCGAATCAAAGTTCACTCTGTACCGATTGTTCGAATTGTTTCGAGCTTCAGTTGCGTAGATCGCTCGTCCATTGCTTCGTAACCAACACGGCAATCTCGATGCCTATTGAACGATCGAAGTGGCGCTGTCCTGTTAG
>NZ_JAMQBK010000117.1 GCF_023701485.1 Aporhodopirellula aestuarii | reverse complement strand
CCGGCCTACAGTTCGCGGCAATTTCGCCAGATGGTTCCAGCATACCTGCTTAGCAATATGGGATGGGAACGCTCAGACTTTCGGCCAACGAACGAACCAAAGGAATTCGATGCGGAACGATTCGTCGACCTTGGATTTCGTAGTGATGAAGTCGCTGCTTGGTCTGTTTATCGTTTTGCGGACGTGGGGGAAGGTAATCAACGCGTCTGCCTGTAGAGTTCCTTTCGTTGGTGCGTTTGCCTATCGATCGCTAATCACACGGCGGAGGACACGTTCCACTACTGCTTCGTCTAAACTGAACTTGGGACTTGCCTGAACCTGAGAGTTCGCATCCTACCGCCAAAAAGCGTAGCGGAACGGCTCGAGCCTTTCGGTCTCACCCCGATTTTCAATGCTGATAAAGTACTACGGCGACGTGGTGGGGTATGATTGGCGAATAGGTTGGTGCCATTCTAAAACACGATCACTTGTTAATCCTCATGAAACGATTCATTTTCGTACTGTTGCTCTGTCTCCCGTCGCTCTTGGGCGTCGTCCAGGCGGCTGATTCGCAACCAAATATTCTGCACATCCACACAGATGATCATCGTCCCGACGGTCTGCAATCGCTCGGTAATCGCCAGCTCGTGACGCCGAATCTCGATGAGATCGCCCGTCGAGGGATGGTGTTCACAAACTGTTACACGATGGGATCGATGGTGGGTGCGGTGTGCGAACCGAGTCGTGCGATGTTGCTGACCGGTCGCTCGTGGCTGCGGATTCCCGGCGGCAGTGACGCAGCCACCAACGCATCGGACCCGGCAACTTTTTTGCCTCGTGTTCTTGGTGCAGCTGGGTATCAGACGTTTCATATGGGCAAAACAGGAAACGGATTTCAGAAAGGGACGCGAGAGTTTGAAATCAATGTCGTCGATGACGCTCGCGGCAAAACCCCGAAAGACGATCGCGCTCACTGTCCCGAACGACTCGCCACTCGCACGATTGAGTTCTTAGAAACCCGCGAAGGGAGAAATGAGACGAGACCGTTTTATGCTTATCTTGCTCCGCCCGTTCCACACGATCCTCGCACCGCCGAACCGGAATTTCACGAGCTATATCACTCGGACGAGATCAAGCTGTCACCCGCGTTCTTACCACTGCATCCGTTTAATAACGGCGAAATGACGGTGCGGGATGAAAGGCTAGCCCCTTGGCCGCGTACCCCCGAAGACACCAAACGCCAGAACGCGGAATACTACGCGTGCATCACCGGGTTGGACCATCATGTCGGACGCATCTTTGACAAACTCAAAGCCAGCGGTGAGTGGGAAAACACGATCGTGATCTTCAGCGGCGACAATGGATTGTCGCTCGGCGATCACGGATTATTCGGGAAACAAAACCTCTACGAGTTTGGCGGCATGCACGTTCCCCTCGTGGTGGCGGGGCCTGGGATCTCCCCAGGAATCAACGACTCGTTGCTTTACCTGATGGATCTGTTTCCCACGTTCGTGGAATTGGCCGGCGCGGCGTTGCCCAGCGGAGTGGAAGGCAAGAGCATCGTTCCGATTCTTCATGGCGAGCAGACCCAAGTTCGCGACACGCTCTACACCGCCTATCGCAAATGTCAGCGGTCGGTGCGTGACGATCGTTGGAAATTGATCCGATACCCCTTAATCGATCGCACTCAACTGTTTGATCTCAGTAAAGACCCTTTGGAATTGAACGATCTGGCCGGCGAGCCCGAATACGCGACAAAGATGGCGGAGATGACGGCGAAACTCGAGGCGGAAATGGAATACTTTGGCGACACCGCACCACTGACCGTGGACAATCCGAAACCGGCCGAGTGGTCACCACCGGCGGCCAAGAAGCCAGCTCCCAAAGCGGCAAAGTAGCAGGACTGACGAAGCCCACGTTGTCCGCAGATACGGTGTTTTTGAGATAGTGGGGCGGTACGAGCCGTGAACAGGCGAGGGGAGCAGCATTTTGACTGGTGCATCCGCTTGGCACCGCGTATCGTAATGCGTTCCCATTTCGCCAAGTGTCCTCCCACGCGTCCTCGCCATGACCTCGCTCCCCGTTTTGCCAGAGACCAACTCCGCTCACCCGGACGACGAAGCGGCTTCCCGTCCTCGGAAGCAGCACCTGCTCAACGTCACCGACGATGTACTGGGGACGTGGCTATCCGATCGCGGCTATCCGGCGTTTCGCGGCAAGCAGATCCGTCGCTGGCTGTATTCCGGTCGAGCGACGGCTTTCGAGATGATGTCAGATCTGCCCGCAAAATTGCGGGGCGAGTTAGCGGAGTCATTCGATGTGTTTCAAGCTTCCGAAGCTCACGTTTCGACATCGCGTGATGGCACTGAAAAGATTCTCGTTCGCCTAGCCGATGGCGGTGAAGTTGAGTGCGTGTTGTTGCGTGACGGTGATCGGCGGAGTATCTGCGTGAGTAGCCAGGTCGGGTGCGCGATGGGGTGTGTGTTCTGCGCCAGCGGGCTCGACGGCGTCGATCGCAACCTGACCCGCGGTGAGATTCTTGAACAAATGCTGCGGTTGCAACACCGGCTGCCCGCAGAAGAACGTCTCAGTCATATCGTGATGATGGGCATGGGCGAACCGCTGGCGAATCTTCCTGGCGTGCTCGGCGCGTTGGACGTCGCACGCAATCCCGAAGGCCTCGGCATCAGCCCTCGGCGGATCACGATCAGCACGGTCGGGTTGCCGCCCGCGATTGACAAGCTCGCTGCGACGGGGATTCCCTACAACCTCGCCGTGAGTTTGCATGCCCCCAACGATGAACTCCGCAGTCGACTCGTTCCGGTGAACAAGAAAATCGGAATCGAGCCGGTGCTCGCGGCTGCGGATCGCTATTTCACAAGTTCGGGGCGACGGCTCACGTTTGAGTACGTTTTGTTGGGCGGTGTGAACGATTCGGAATCATGTGCCCACGAGCTGGTGCGAGTTCTGCGTGGTCGATCGGTGATGATGAACGTCATCCCATACAACCCGGTGGAAGGTTTGCCGTATCGAACACCACGAAAAGACTCGATCGCGCGATTCCGTCAAATCCTCGAGGTTTCAGGAATCAACGTGATGTTTCGTCAAAAGAAAGGCGACGAGATCGACGCCGCCTGCGGTCAGTTGCGGCGCAACCGAGGCAGCATTGGCAAAAAAACGGATGCGAGTACACCCTAACGGACGAAGCGGAACTTTCGTCGTTAGACTGGCTATCGGTCTTTGGCCCAGACCTGGACTTCGACGAGCGATAACATGCCGTTGTCCGTCTTTTGCACGCGGATGACCCTTGCCTTTTTTACGGAATCGAGTCGCCGGTTGCCGTCGCTGTCTCGCCCGTGAATCGTCAGCGAACCTCCTGGCGGAATGTCACCACGGCTAAAGAAGTAGTTGCGTGCCCACAGCTCGTGGCCGCCCTCATCGGGATGTCGATCCCATACCGAAACGCGGAACGATCCGATTCGTTCAGCAGCATCGGTACGGTTGAAGATTCGAATCTGGTCAATCGTGGGCGATGTATCCAGCTCCACCTGCCACCACGGGGTTTTTGAAAATTGGGTGGAAGTGAATTGTGCCGCTGCAAAGATGTCGCCGTTGATTGCCAAGTCCGCTTTGCCGTCGACGACATAATGATCGCTCGATTGACTTGCTTTGCCTCGGTGGGCGACGTTCTGATTGGAGGGGTGGGTGGAGTCGGCGAAGATTCTGGCATTCGTTAGCCCCAGTGTCTTGACAGTAGGCGATTCGAATCCGACCGTTTCCACACGAACGAGCAGTGCGGGCACGCTCGCCAAGCGTGTGCTTTGGTTCTCCGAAATTTCGTTGCCGGTCAAAATAAAGACGCCGGACTTCCAGAAATCGTTGTCGGCCTTCCATGTTTTCGACCACAGCAGTTTGCCTTGCTGGTAGCGTCCGCGATCCCAAATGGTCACGCGGATATGACGTTTTCCTTTGAACGAAAATCGGTCTCGCCCTGACAATTCGATGCGGCCGATCGTGACGGTTTGGGGGAATGAAACTTGCCACCACTGATTTCCATCCAGACCGATACCGCTGCGGATTTCGCCGTCGCTGGCGACGAGGTCACCGTCAACAAGTTCGTTCTGTATCTCGGTATCATCGGCAAGTTGCTTGCGAGGGCTGTGTTGATAAACGGCCAACCGATCCAGATAGGCGTCGTAACAACCACGATTTTGAAGCAGCAGTTCAAAACTGGTCGCGGTGGGGCCGGTTGTGAATGTAAGCGATTCGTAATTCGGTAACCAATCTGCTGCGCCGATGGTCGTTTTGACATCCGATCGGCCAAAGGAACGAGCAGCCATGGTGAACCGATGGTCTGGGGCGATGTCCGAACAACGCAAACGCACATTAGCAAACCGAAGCGTTGTGGCGTTGTCGCTGACTGGTACCAAGCAAATTCGATGCTTGCCTTCGAGTGGTGTGATATCGGCGATCGCTGAATACCAACTGTCGTGGACATTTGCTTGCGCGTTGAATATACCCAGTCGTTTGCCATTGGCGTTGTTTTCGCGGATTTCGATCAGCGTCTCGGTCTCGACTGGTTCACGTGGTGGACGTGAAAAGACAAGTTCCATTTGGTCGTACTTTCCGGCGACGCCGAAGTCGACGTCGTCGAAACAAATCCATCCCCCGGGCGATATTCCGTCCACATATTTCACGCCTCGGTGCGTTCCCCGATTCAGCGTTCCGTGGTGTTCATCCGGTACGCTGCATTCGATCCGGCGGTCGGTCAGTTTGACGTTGGCGGCAACGACGTACGACGTATTCGGCTTGAGGTTGGTAAAAGTACGCCGCATCGAGTCGCCCGGAAGCAATCTCATTGCGTGGTTACCAAAGCGAGCGACGCCGATGTTGAATTGGTTCCAGGCGTTCCCGTCGATGTAAGTGGGGGATCCCTCGGTCAACCACTCCTCGCTGTTGATCCCGTTGGTAACGGTTTGATCAGGTGTGCTGTGACGGGCCGTCAGTTCCTGTCGTGATTCGGCGGCGACCATTTGGGGTTTGAACTGGAATTGGCCGTTGGCGAACAGGTTGGTGCCAGGCAAGTGTTTCCATTGGAATTTCGGCGTGGGTGGGTTGCGGAAATCATGACCCACCTTCCACATCGTCTCGCCTAATTCGAGTGCGCCCGCGTCGGGAGCGGCGCCGGTGTAGTTGTCGTTAATCCCTGGCAAGACGACTCCGCAATCGATCGCCGGCGATCCTGGCGTGAGACGGAAATCGAATGTGTCAAAGCTGATGAAATCTGAGGGCGTGTATGCATGGTTGCCACGGCAGTCGACTCCCAACGAAAAGCAGCGATCGGTGGCGACCATCAAGTTGTTGTTGATGTTCGTTTGAACGGCGGTATCGGCAACATCGGTATGCATCTGCGGCGCAGGACCGATGAAGGTGTTGTGATAGTATTTAAGGAAGTTGGGGTATCCGTGTCGGACCGTGTTGGGGCCGACGTCATAAATGATGTTGTGGTGAATGACGAGGTCGGTGCCTGAATAAAAGGCCGCGAAGATGCCTTTGCGTTCGGAACTGCGAAACACGTTGTGGTGGATAATGCATCGACCACCGTTCCCGCGACCCGCATCTCCGTCAAAGACACCGGTATCCCATGTGAGGCGTCCGCCGTCCTTGAACAGGTTGTACGCGAACTCACTGTCGTTGGGAAAACCGTCGAGAAAACTGCGGGCAAATTTCGAGACCGTGTTGTGGCTGACCAGGTGACGTTCGCCACTCATCGACACCACCCGTGCGGTACCGGTGTAACCGATGTCGTGAAAGTAGTTGTTGATGATTTGATTGTTGGTGTGCCCAACCGTTAGTGCGCTTCCCCATGTCTGGGACACTTCGTTGTCGCGGAACGTGTTGTGACTGCCGCCGAGAATGAACCTTCCGACGTTGTCTTTGTCGTACGCGTAGAAGCGATTGCCAGCGTATCGGTTCCAGTTTGATTGTTCGTTGGTTTGGATGCTCGCGCCACGGAAGGTCAAGCCGGAGAGGATGATGTGGCTGCGGTCGCGTAGATCGAAAGCGAA
Source organism: Aporhodopirellula aestuarii (assembly GCF_023701485.1). Lineage (GTDB taxonomy): Bacteria > Planctomycetota > Planctomycetia > Pirellulales > Pirellulaceae > Rhodopirellula > Rhodopirellula aestuarii. Next base: position 30,961 of record NZ_JAMQBK010000117.1, on the reverse strand, counting down.
TGCCCGGCGGCGAACCTCGATATCGAAATCGTTGACGTCTTCGCCCGACGCGGTGCGGTAAAAGATTCGGTGTCCTTTGTGAAACCATTCTCGAGGTGCGTCGAGCAGCTTGGCCGAGGAGTCGATGTAGTAGCCCAGTCGCTGTTTTTGCGAAATCGGACCGGTCGGCCGGTCAAACGTGACGCGTCCGGTTGCGGAATCGTAGTCGGCGATTTGGCGGCGTTCGATCGTCCAGTCGTTAACGTGAAAATTCACGGTGGCACCGTTAAAAAAGTCATCACCACGGCCTGTCAGATCGTGGGCGACAAATGACTCTCGCGTCAGTTGCCCCTTTTCAATTTGTCCCCAACGGTTGAGATCCAGCGGATCGTGCTCCCCTTTTTCGCGTGCGGAAAAACGCAGGAGTCCTCCGACAAACAATGTTTCGCCACGCCCATCCGGCCAAGGGCTTGGTGGTACGGTGGCTTCCCAGATGTCGCTGTTGCCCAGTCGTTTCCAGTTCGTGACCGGGTCGCAGCCGCTGAGGATGACCTGCTCGTCTTGGTAGGCTTGAAAACGGATCGGCGACTCGGCGGTGCCCGAACGCGGCACCGTCACGGTCTCACGATACATGCCCGCCCGGATGAGAACTGAATCGCCGGCGCGGGCGACGTTCGCGGCCGCACCGATGGTTGCCAACGGCCGCTCTATCGATGTCCCGATGTTGGTATCGCTGCCTATGGAGGCGTCAACATAATACGTGGCACTGGCGTTTTTGGTCCGTGTGAGCGGACCATTGGCGCTGGTCCTTCGTGACGCATCGAAAGAAAGGATCGTCGCCGAGAGTGTCTGTAGTAGACAGAAGGACACAAATACGCAGGAAGCGAAACTGCGGAGCGATCGCATGAGCATCGTCTTGGTGTGTGGGCCGGAGAGGCGAGTGGCGGGAACGACACGGCCTCGCTTGCCGATGGATGTCGTTTCGTCATCTTACCCAAGGGGCCAGAAAATTCACCACCCAGCATTGGTCCTGAAACATCGCCATTTCACATTTCTTTCGAAACTTAATGTGTCGCTACTTCGCATCACTGAATGGGTGTACCCCGTTCTGTCGCGTTTTGCAACTTGCACGAAGTCGATACCGGTCGGTGGCTTGGGGAAGCCAAAAGTATGATGTTTGTGCCTTTATTGAACGCGACGTTTGATGATTGCCGAATCGATCACGGTTGAAACCGTGGCAATTCGTTCATCTTGGGCAGTCGCGAGCTATAGAGCGAACTCCCACCACGTCGATGCGAGTGACGATTGCCGATGTCGGTGCCCTGCGATCCGTTGCCGATCGAATGCAATTGATCGAGCAAAATCTGAGCTTTCCAGTGAATTTGCGTCGGCGCCGCGATGCACAATAAATGTTTTTGATGTGCGCGTTGGCTAAGTATTATTCCCGTCCCACCGAGCGATTCCCAGGATTCAGGATCGATCGTGTATTCGATCGTTTTGATCAAACGCTCGGTCGCCAAACGGGACGATGTTTCATCGCCTAGGTGAACGATTTCAGTGACATCGTAGATCCGCACCGCGAGTGATTCGGCGGCTCGTTCCGCAGTCGTGATCAGAACGGCGCCATTGCGAATCTCGATGACGGACTCGAGTGTTTGCAACATCCGCATCGCGTGGACGACCAGGGGACGTGGCGGGGCGTGCGGCGGGAACGTAATCGGCGTGTCTTCCGTGAGTCCGATTGTTTCAAACGCGACGCGGTCGATTTCCATCGGGCACTGGTGCGTGACCTCCGCGACCCAACGATTCAGCGGGATCTCCGATTGTCGCGGATGGTAGGACCGAAAGAGCTTGACCCAAATCTCGCGTTCCTGATCGCGGCTCATAGCCGGATCGACGGGCCAAGACTCAACGATTGGATTCAAAAGCGGGAAATTGACGTTAGAGGTGTGATCGGAATTTTCCTCGCCGACAGCGGCGAGGCCCGCCATTAGGCTGATCCAGACCACACACGCGAGCGATGCGCAGCGAACCGAAGTGCATGGAAACTTCATGGGCGATTCCGTCTTGCTGAAATCATGCGGGAGAATGAATGGCTTTTATTGTAGCCGGTCGTCGCTTGGGACGACGGGAGTGAGGGGCGAATCCCAACGGTCGCAGCCCAGGGACTACAATGAATGTTTGGCTTCGCCTTCTTCGCTCATGCTTCGAATTCCTTTGGTATTCCCGATGATACTTTTCCGCTGTTGGCCATTCATGCTGCTGATCGTGTTGGCATTACCGCTGACTCTGTGCGGCGAAGAAACCGGGAAGGTTCGTGCTGGCAGCGAGACGCCCGAGTCCGTCGAACTCAAGCTCACGTCGGTGACATTGCACGCCGCTGGGAAAGGTTGGTTTGAGTACACCGGCACGGTGGATGGGGCAGGGGTGTTCCGTATTCCCGTCGGTGAGTTTGAACTCGATGAAGCGATTCGAGTGTCCCGATTGATCGATCCTGCCGGTGGGGGTGAGATCCGAATCGCATCGCCAGCGGATCCCGTCCAACCACTCGAGATCAGTCCGAGTACGAGGACGTTCGGCGATCTGTTGATGTCGATGAAGGGACAACCGATCAAAGCGAAAATGCATGCCGGCATGGAACTCGAAGGCGTTTTGGTTTCGGTCGAGCAGCACGCTGATTTGGTCGGTGAGGTGAGCGTGGATCGTGAATACATCACCGTGCTGACCGAGCTTGGGTTGCAGACTGAGTTAGTGGAGGAAATCGCCACGATTCGTCCAACCGATGCGGCATTTAATGAACGATTGAACGCGACGCTCGCCGAGTCAGGCAATCCGGTTGAATTGCCTCGCCAAGACGTTGAGTTCGTTTTCGCTTCGGGACCGTCACGCGAGGTCACGGTGGGGGTGATGCGATCGGTGCCAATGTGGAAGGTCAGTTACCGGGTCGAAGGTGACCATTTGATTCACAGGAGCATCGTCGACAATACGTCTGGGATCGATTGGGAGGGTGTCCAATTGCACCTGCTCGACGGAAATCCTGTCTTGTTCACGATGGATCTTCGATCGGTATCACGGGCCCGCTTGGAAAAATTGAAACGTCCTTCGAGTCACGCCGGAATCGCACCCTCGTTTGGTGAATCGCTCGGTGACATGCAATCGTCTGCGCAAAGCGGAATGTCTGACGGATCGGAATGGGATGGCGTGGATCTATTCATGGGCGAGCCGTTTGGCGGTGGCGCGATGGGCGGCATGGGGGGAGGCGGAATGGGCGGTGGTGGCGGCGCCATCGGCGCGATTCAATCACGGAATGACCCATCCGAATCGGCGGGCGAAGATGCGTTCGCGTCGTTTAATCAGTTGTTCGACGAGACGCCATCGGCGCCAGCGGGCAGCACGTTGCAATTGCAATTTGACGCAGTTGATTTATTGGACGGCAAAACCGCCTTGCTTGATACCGAGATCGCCCCCGTCACCATCGAGGAGGTATCGGTTTATCGCGAGTCCTATCATCCGACCGCGACGTTGTTGTGTTTGGAAGTTGAGAATGAAACGTCGGCCTTGCTACCGGCGGGGCCGCTCAGTGTGATGGCGGGAGAGCGACAAAGGGCGATCCTCGGTGAAGTCGTGCTGCCGGCACTGGGGCCGCAAACGAAACGGTTGGTCGGTTATGCGATGGATGGCGGAGTGCGTGTGACACCATCGAGAATTGCCATCAGCGCCGAACCGCAGTCGATGACGATTGACGAGAAACGCCATCGAATTGAGGTCGTTACGTTGCATCGACGTGTGCGAAAGTATGAAGTGCTCAACCGATCGGGCGAAGATCGTGATGTTGTGTTGGAGATTCCATTGCCGTTATCGCCCTATGAGATTCAGGTGCCTCAGGACGACGAGGTAACGGTTGAAAAAGCGGACGAATTCCATCGGATCCGATTCAACATCGCGGACGGGAAATCGAGAACACAGGAAACCGTTGAGCAGCGCAGCAGCACCGATGTCAGTCAGTGGGGCACGGTTTCGCTGACGCAGCTCGAAAACTGGCTCGCCGAAGAATATTGGGACGACGCACTCAAGAAGCGGCTGAGCGAAGTCCTGTCGCAGCGACGAAAACTCGACGATACCAACCGTGTGCTGGGCGACCTACTCGCGATGCGCAAAGAATTGATTTCGGAGATCGAGCGGGTCAGTAATCAGTTTACAAGATCGACCAGCCCGATCACGTTGCCCAAAGAAGTGCTGGCTCGCTATCAAACACGCATCCTCGAACTCGAGACTCGCCGCGAGCAAGCCGAACAACAAATGCTCACCTTGGCTACAACTCGACGAGACTTGCTCGGTGCCCTCGGTATGCCCCGCGATTTACCGAAGGAGCTTTCACCGCTGAGAGCGTTTGTACCGAATGTGGATAACATCGATCAAACGTTTTCACCAATGATCGAGCCCGTTGACGACAAGTCACCGCTCAAACCGTCCACGCCGCCGGCGAGCGAAAATCCTTCCAGTGGTGATCCCTTCGGGAATTGAATGAGTTCCGCGACCAAGACGACTGTCTTTCGTACCGTTGACCTGACCAAAACGTATCAAATGGGTGAGGTCGAAGTTCGAGCGCTGCGCGGGGTGAACTTGGAACTTGTCGAGAGCGAGTTTGTGGTGTTGCTCGGTGCGTCGGGCAGCGGTAAATCGACGTTGTTGAATATCTTAGGCGGACTTGATACGCCAACGTCCGGGCAAGTCTTTTATCTCGACACCGACTTAACGGCGAGTGATGACAGAGAGCTCACGCGATACCGCCGCGATCATGTTGGTTTCGTGTTTCAGTTTTACAATTTGATACCGAGTCTGACAGCGCGGGAGAACATTGAGCTAATTACCGAGATCGCGGTCTCGCCGATCGATGCGATGGATGCATTAGAGATCGTGGGGCTGCGTGAGCGGGCGAATCACTTTCCCGCCCAACTGTCCGGTGGTGAGCAGCAGCGGGTGGCGATTGCTCGGGCGATCGCCAAAAACCCGCAAGTTCTGTTGTGTGACGAACCGACCGGCGCACTCGACGTCCACACCGGCATCGTGGTGCTCGAAGCGATCGCTCGTATCAATCGCGAACTGGGGACCACGACGGCAGTGATCACGCACAACGCGTCGATCGCACAGATGGCCGATCGCGTGATCGCGTTGTCCGATGGTCAAATCGCATCGGTTGAGATGAACGTTTCCAAAGTGAATGCGAGTGAATTGCAATGGTAGGGAACACGTATGACGCGGTGATACCGGTTTCGGCAATGGGCGATACCGTCTGCGTCTAATGCTCAAGCTCGACCGCAAACTTCTTCGAGACCTCGTTCACTTGCGTGGCCAAGCCGCAGCGATCGGGTTGGTGATCGCGGCGGGCGTGGCGACGTTTGTGATGTCGATGTGTGCCTACAAGTCGCTCGAAGCTGCGAGAGCAAGGTTTTATAGCGAATACTTGTTTGCTGACGTGTTTTCGTCGACCGGTCGCAGTCCCAACGCGATCATACCGCGATTGAAAGAGATCACTGGCGTCGCCGCTGTCGACACACGTTTGGTTTATGACGTGTTGTTGGATGTACCAGGGATGTCCGAGCCGGCGACGGCGCGGTTGATCAGTATTCCTGACTCGGGCCAAAGTCGATTGAACCAAGTTTATATCGCTCGCGGCAGGATGCTTGATCCGTTGCGAACCGGCGAAGTGGTCGTGTCGGAAGTCTTCGCGGACGCACACGGATTTGTTCCCGGGGATCATGTGCGAGCGATCATTAATGGCAAAATCCAAGAGTTGTCGATCGTCGGCATCGCTCTGTCGCCGGAGTATGTGATCCAGGTCCAGCCCGGCAGCATTTTGCCCGACGACAAACGTTTTGGCATCTTTTGGGTGAGCGAAAACGACTTGGAGGCGGCATTTGATATGGCCGGCGCGTTCAACAGTGCCAGCCTGCGATTGGCCTACGGCAACCAAGTCGAAGAGACGGTCGAAGTGCTCGACCGGTTGCTCAAACCCTTTGGCAGCGTGGGGGCTTACACGCGTGACGAACAGATCTCACACCAGTATCTCAGCGACGAGTTGACCCAGCTCCGCGGGATGGCGGTGTTGGCGCCGGCGATCTTTTTGGGGGTGGCCGCCTTCCTGCTGAACATTGCCATTTCGCGAATCATCACGCAGCAACGCGAGCAGATCGCGGCGCTCAAAGCGTTTGGCTATTCCAACTTCGAGATCGGTGCCCATTATTTCAATCTCGTGCTCGTCATCACGATGATCGGGACGGTTGTGGGGATTTTGGTCGGGTTTGTGCTCGGGGATTCGATGGTGGGCGCCTACGCCGCGTTTTACAAATTCCCGTCGCTCGACTTCACGCCTGACTGGTTTGCGGTCGCGATCGCGTTCCTGATGACGACAGTCGCAAGCGTGGTGGGGACCTTTTTTGCGGTGCGATCGGCGGTCCTCTTGCCTCCCGCCGAAGCGATGCGTCCGGAACCGCCACCGAGTTACCAACCGTCGCTGATCGAGCGACTCTTGCCTCGTAAGACGCTCTCGCCCGAGGTACGGATGGTGGTTCGCAACATCACACGTCGGCCGGTGAAGGCGTCGTTTTCGGTGCTCGGGATTTCAATGGCCGTCGCCGTGATGATTCTGGGCAACTTTTCGCTCGATGCGATGAACTACATGATGTATTTCCAGTTTCGGCTCGCTCAACGGCAAGACCTCAGCGTCACGTTTGTCGAACCGGCGACGGAATCGGTGATGTACGAAGTCCAGAACCTCGACGGTGTGTTGGCGAGTGAAACGATTCGGAGTGTTCCGACGCGGATCCGGTTTCAAAACCGATCACGTCGCGTCGGTGTGATGGGCGTCGAACCGGATGCCAAACTGTTTCGCTTGCTCGACGCGGACGAGAATCCGGTGCGTGTCCCCGATTTCGGCATCATGCTGAATACCAAACTGGCGAAGCTTCTTGGAGTGCGGATTGGTGATCTTGTCATCGTCGAGGTTCTCGAAGACAAACGTCCAACCTTGACGATGAAGGTGGCTGCCCTGGTGGAAGAGTATTCGGGCATTAATGCGTACATGAACAAGAATCGCTTACATGAAGCGTTGTTGGAATCCAAAGTCGCGTCGGGGGCGTTTTTGAAGGTTGACCCGAATCGGATCGATACGGTCTTTGCCGAACTCGAACGGAGGCCGGGTGTGGGAAGCGTTTCGATCAAAGATGCGGCGATGAAGAGTTTTGAAAAAACAGTCGCTGAGAATCTGATGGTGATGCGGTCGTTCATCATCGTCTTTGCGGGCGTGATCGCGATCGGCGTCGTTTACAATACGGCTCGCATTTCGTTGTCCGAGCGGAGCCGTGATCTGGCGACGATGCGTGTGGTGGGTTTCACCAACGGCGAAGTTTCCATCGTGTTGCTCGGCGAGATCGCGGCATTCACGATCGCCGCGATCCCGCTCGGGTGGTTAATCGGATACGTTTTGGCTGGTGCCGTGACCGCAGGACTTGATACGGATAACTATCGCATCCCGTTGGTGATCGCGCGGGGAACGTTTGTGTTGGCATCGCTGGTTGTGATCGCGGCGACGGTGATGTCGGCGTGGGTGGTGCAGCGGCGAGTGACCGAGCTGGACTTGATCGGCGTGTTGAAAACGAGGGAATAGATTGATGGACTACAGGAATAGTCGATGAGATTTTCGTTGAAGACATTGCTGTGGGGCACCTTGGCGATTGCATTGGCAATCGTGGTGGTGTTATCGCTGAATCCGAAACCGGTCGGGGTACAGGCTGCCACGGTGCGAAAAGGTGGGCTGCGTGAAACCGTTCAGGAAGACGGCAAGTCACGTATTCGTGAAAAGTACACGGTCTCGGCGCCGGTGTCGGGGCGACTGTCTCGGATTGAGCTCAATCCCGGTGATTACCTCACGGAACAGACGTTGCTGGCGGTGATCTTGCCGAGCGATCCGGCGATCCTTGACAAGCGTGCGATGGCGGAGGCACAGGCTCAAGTCCAAGGTGCCGAAGCGGCACTGATGAGGGCGAATTCGCGAGTCGAGCAAGCACGAATTAACGCTGATTTGAGCGAGACGAAGTTCATTCGAGCTCAGAAGCTTTCGGCCAATCGTGCCGCCTCGCGGGAAGAGTACGACATCGCAAAAGCGGAGCGGTTGTTGGCCAACCAAGAGATCGAGACTGCTGAATTCGATGCTGAGATTGCGAAATTCGAGTTGAAAATGGCGAAAGCCGCGCTGGATCAGTTTTCGGCTGATGATGAATTGTCGGTGCAGCCGTTCGAGATCTTTTCACCGATTGCCGGTCGTGTGTTGCGAGTGATGCAGGAGAGTTCCACCGTGGTCGGCGTCGGCACGCCTCTGGTTGAACTCGGTGACCCGTCGAATTTGGAGATCGAGATCGATGTGTTATCGACCGACGCGGTACGGATTCAAAGCGGCGCGGAGTTGACGATCGAACATTGGGGAGGCGGCACGCCGTTGAAAGCGAACGTGCGGGTGGTCGAGCCCGGGGCCTTCACGAAGGTTTCGTCGCTCGGTGTGGAAGAACAACGGGTCAACGTGATCGCAGACTTTAATGAACCTCCCGAGCGGATCGCGTCGCTGGGTGATGGTTATCGCGTGGAGGCTCGGATCACGGTCAACGAGATTGAAGACGCGTTGTTGGTACCGAACAGCGCTCTGTTTCGCCACGACCGTAAGTGGCACGTGTTGGAAGTCGTCGGCGGGGAAGCGGTTTTGAAGCCGGTGCAGATCGGATTGCAAAACGAAGAGGAAACGCAAATCGTCACCGGCCTTGCCGAGGGCGCTCGTGTGATCGAATACCCGAGTGACGAGCTGAAACCGGGAACGCGGGTCAAGGTGGAAGCACGGCGTTAAACTCGCCCGCGATCCGCCAACGTCAGCTCACCATTCGCCACGCAATCGCTGAGCACCTTCACGATACCGCTCGGTCGTTTTTTGGACGATTTCTTGCGGCAGCGGTGGTGGCGGGCTATTGCGATCCCAGTCGGATGCTTGCAACCATTCTCGGACGAATTGTTTGTCGAAGGATCGTTGGGATTGGCCGGGGGTGTATTCATCGGCCGCCCAAAATCGCGAACTGTCTGGCGTGAGGACTTCGTCGATCAAGATCAATCGTCCGTCGTGCCAGCCGAACTCGAATTTGGTGTCTGCGATCAAGACTCCGCGGCGGGCGGCGATCTCGGCGGCATCTTCGTAGATCGTCAGACTCATCCGACGGAGTTGTTCAGCCGTCTCGGCACCGAGTTGGTCGATCATGACATCGATCGGGACGTTTTCGTCGTGACCTTCTTCAGCTTTCGTCGCTGGCGTGAAGATAGGAGATTCCAGCCGCTCGCATTGACGCAGTCCCGCCGGCAATTTCACCCCGCAGATCTCGCCGCTGTCTTGGTAGGCCCGCCAGCCGCTCCCTTCGAGGTAACCGCGGACGACGCATTCGAACGGAACCACTTCGGCTTTTTGAGTGACCATGATCCGGCCGACGAGTGGTCCGGGGTCGACGGATTCGGCGACGACGGCGGGGACCTCGGCACTCAGCAAGTGGTGAGCGAGCGGGATTCCGGCCTCTTTGAGTCGACCGCCGATTTGGCCAGAGTCGATCGCATCGAACCAAAAACGGCTCATCGAGGTCAGCAACTCGCCCTTACCGGGAATCCCAGACGGCAGGATGTAGTCAAATGCGCTGATCCGGTCCGTGCTGACGATCAGCAGCGTGTCACCGAGATCGTAGACGTCACGGACCTTTCCCTGACGGCGTGGGAACGGCAAATGGGTTTCTAACAGAGCGCCGGTGTCATCAAAGCGAAACACCTCGGAGGTTGACTCAGACGAGGCTGTTTCGGATGGAGATGAGCCGGGCGTGGAATGGGGGTGCATGTTCATTTCCCAAATTTGGCACAGGCGATCGAGTTTGAACAGATCAGGAGAATCGGCCCGTCTCGCAGCGACGCGTCGAACCGACTAGGATAGAGGCAACGATAGCGACTTCGGGTTGAGCGGAACTTTACTATCCAGATTGCTATTGGGATTCGCCAATTGCCGTTCGCCCGGAGGTTTTTTGGCGATATCGACGACGTCGTTTCGTTTCTGCTCGGTCCTTAGCGTCCCGATGTATATCCATTTCGATTCCCGCAACCGGTACAGAGAAATTTGACAGCCATGGGTCAAATGCACTTTCATGTTTCCGATGCGGCTGCGGAGTTTTTTCATAACTGTCGCTGGAAAGACGCCTATCTGTGCGGAATCGAGGGCGTTCCCTGGCAAACACGCAACATGTTTCACCCCACCGACCCGTCCGCGTCGGGGCCGGTCTCGACACCGGAGGACCTGCCCGCTGACTTTCAGTCGGGCGATCACGCCGGCGGACGACTGACGCTGACTCGGAATGTTGCTACGTCGGCGAAACTTTTGATCACGTGCCCGATTGATGGGATTGGGTACCGAGTCCTAACGACGTGCTCGCTGCGTTGTCTCGACACGCCGCATCGATTGATCATCGAGCTTGCCCGCGGAAGCTGTTATCGGGTGAGGACGCAAGCCGACACGTGGCAGCGTGGAGGGTTGTCGCTGAACGAACATTTTGACGCCCTCCTCATCGAAGGCACGCGGCATTTTCTTGATGCCCTTCAGCCTGCGGCTGCGGTCGCTGCTGCCAAAGAGGCGGCGAAATCGGGCGCCGCCGACTTAGTCGAGAGCAACCCACAAGCCGACATCGAGTCCGCTCAATCGGCCATCCGGGCGATCACGATTCTGGAACAAGCGGCGGCGGAATTGGGCGAGCTGTTTTCAACCCAATCGATGGCATTTCGCCGCTCTCGTGAGCCGCGGCTAAGCACGATGATGGCAGTGGGCATTTCGCCGGAGTGCTGTGCGTCGCGTCAGAGCGTGGGGGCGTCGAGAACAAACCACACCGCCACGCCAGGAACTCCGGCGGCAAAGTCAGGTTCCACTGCAATGCTCAATGACGCGTTGGTCGGTGTGGATGAACCCGGCAGTGTGATCGACAGCGATATCATCCATGCGTTCAACGCCGCGGCGGTACGGATCAGTTGGGGCGATATCGAGACCGCATCCGGGACACCGGATTTCGGCCCCGTCAGCAAGGTGCTCGACGAATGTGCGAGCGTCGGATTGCGCGTGATCGGTGGGCCGGTGATCGATCATCGAGAGGGACTGTTGCCCGAATGGCTCACGTTGATGGATAACGATTTCGAGCGGCTGTTGACTTCGATGACCAACTTTGTCGAAGCCACGGTGAACCGGTTTCGCGGCCAGGTGCATCTTTGGAATGCGGCGTCGGGATTGAACGTCAGCGGTCCGATGCGGCTCGACGATGAACAAGTAATGAGATTTTCCATCGGCGTGTTGCAAACGATCCGGCGCTGTGACCCGACGACGCCGGTGATCATGTCGATCGAACAACCGTGTGGCGAATACCTCGCCCGACATGCCGACGGCATCTCCCCGATTCACTTTGCCGATGCACTATTGAGGAGTGGGTTGGGGCTAGCGGGGATCGGTCTGAATTTCCGATTCGGATATGACCATGGCGAAACCCATCCGCGTTCTGCTCTCGAATTCGCTCAGTTGATTGACCGTTGGGGGACGCTTAACGCGCCTCTGTTGGTCCAGCTGTCGATCCCCGGGGATCCCGGGCTTGATCCGGCAGCCCGATTGAAAACCTTCCCCGTATCGTTGTCACCGGAGACCGACGGGCGAGCTGACGCATGGGCCCGGCAGCAACAAGAGTTCGCCCAGCCGCTGATCGAAACGTTGCTCGCCAAGCAGATCGTCCACGCGGTGGTATGGGACGGTGCTTCAGATCAAGCCCCGCATGTGATGCCTCACACGGGAGTGATCGACGCCAGCGGGCGACCGCGTCCGGTACTCTCGTACCTCACCAAGCTCCGCGAAGAAATGTTGATGTAGGTGGCTTGCCGCCGGAGAGCAAGCGGTAAGTCGGGTTGGCAAATTTGGGGACGCTGAATTGGGGACGATGAGAATGAGGCTGCGCAAGTTGGCTTCGATTCTTTGTTGCGATCGCGATGGCTGCGACAGCTCCGGGCTCCCGTACGAGGATTCGTAGAGCATTTTGGTAAACGACCTAGGCTCACTTCCCACCGGATGTCCGCAATTTGGCCGGTAAAAACCGGCCCTACATCCCATGTCAATTTTGAAAATGCTCTAGCTGCGGATTTTCCACTCCTGCATCTGGTCGTGCAGATCGTGGCGGGTGAGGTTGAAGTGCAGCGGGGTGAGGGTGATGTGGCCTTCGCGTAGCTGCGTCAGGTCGGTCAGTTCGGCGGGAGCCCTTTCGGGTTCCGTCCAGAGAGCCCAGTAATAATCTCGTCCGCCTGGGTCTTGCCGCTTTTCGTATCGCCGTCCGTATTGGGCGAGGCCCATCGGGACGACTTTGAGTTCGCTCGTTGTTTTGGTCGCTGCCGTCGGCACGTTGAGGTTAAACAGTCCGCCTTGTGATTCGGGGTGGCGGATCAATTGTCCGATCACGTTACGTGCGATGACGGCAGCGGCGTCGAAGTCCGCGTCTTCGTCATGCTCGAGAGAAACCGCGACGCTGGTCACACCGAAGAAAGCACCTTCGATCGCGGCGGCGACGGTTCCGGAATAGAGCACGTTGATGCCCGCATTGAGTCCACTGTTAATGCCGCTGACGACGAGATCGATCGGGTTGTCGACAAACAGTTCCGCGAGCGCGAGCTTTACACAGTCTGCCGGGGACCCTTCGACCGCCCACGCCCAATGGCGTCCGTCACGGTGAATCGACTTGGGGACTAAAGGCGTCAGGTAGGTGATCGAATGTCCGACACCACTTTGTTCAGTGGCCGGCGCGACGACGATGACTTCGCCGAGGTGCCGTAGTTGGTGCCCCAAAGCCGCCAGGCCTGGTGCATAAACCCCATCGTCGTTGGTTAATAGTATGCGCATTGTGGTAAGTCTGTGTTTTGATATCTGGGGCGTGATCGGTGAGTGAGGTTTTGGCTTTGGCTTTGAATGGTCAGGGCTCAAGGCCGTTGGGTTATAGGACGCTGTTTGTAAGTGGTCAGGTTAAGTCATCCGCCAAGTAGGTGGTATGCCGTGCCGCATTCGGAGGTCCGGCTGGCGGGGCGGCGGTGGAAGGCCAGCGTCTTGTTTTCTTCTGTATTAAAAAAACCTTGGGCGGTTATAGGGCAATGCGTCTTTGCCCACTAACCCGGCATCGAATGCCTGCCATGACGACTGCCTGCCTGGGCTTTTGGTCTGCCTTCCCCACATCGAGGGTGTACACGCGTGAGAGAGGGATTGGTTTGGAAGTAATCGGTTTGGCAAACTTAAAAATATTTGCGCAAATTTTCAAAACTTATTGAGCCCAAAATATAAGTGCGGTGTTTAATACTTATCAGACGCGTCGCACTCTTTTGGTGCGAGCACCATTGGTCCTTCTCCACGGAAGAAATAAAAGAATGAAAACATCTCAAGCTCGGTTGGGTTTTACCCTTGTTGAACTGCTGGTCGTGATTGCGATCATCGGGGTCTTGGTCGGGCTATTACTCCCCGCGGTTCAAGCGGCTCGTGAAGCCGCCCGGCGGATGAGTTGCAGCAACAACTTCAAACAATTAGGTCTTGGCGTACACAACTATCACTCCGCCTATGACCAATTGCCAACTCAGAAGAGTGGCACCGGACGCGGTCTCGTTGCCACTTGGGACCTTCCAAACGTAAACGGCAACTGTGAAGAGCTGAGTGCGTTGGTCGGAGTGCTTCCTTTCGTTGAAGCTCAGGCACTGTGGGAGCAAATCAGCAACCCGAACGCTCCTAATAAAGACGGTACGCTTGGGGTGTATGTTGCGATGGGACCAACCCCAGACAACGGAACTGGCAATACTAACTACGGTCCTTGGAACGAAGAACTTCCCTTCTTGCGTTGCCCAAGCGATCCGGGCACTGATTTGCCTTCCGCCGGCCGTACCAACTACGCCGTCTGCCTCGGCGACAGCATTGTCTCATCTACCGATGGGCCAACCACGTCGACTCTCAACAAGAAGGACTCGAACTCCGGACAAATGTCTCGTGCAAACAGCCGCGGTGCATTCGTTCCTCGCCAAACCGCAAAGTTCCGTGACATCCTCGATGGCCTGGCAAACACCATCATCATGGGTGAAATTGTGACGGACCTTGGTGACCGTGATATTCGAACCAACCCACGCTCTGCAGGTACCACAGCGACTTTTGTTCTCAATCCGTCGGTATGCGGTGGGGCAACCTTCGTCAACGCAACACGTCCGCAGTTTTGGGCGACCAGCGGTGTTACCTTGATCAACACCGGCAGTATTGGGCGTGGCTACCGTTGGGCAGATGGAAACCCTGTCTACACCGGAATGATGACAATCAGTCCTCCAAACACCGCTGCGTGTGTGATGACCGAGGGGATGTATAATGGCTCGGCAATTGTCGCCACGGCAACTGCTGACAAGGCATACGGCCTGATGCCTCCCGGAAGCCGCCACCAAGGTGGTTGCCATGTCCTGATGGGCGACGGTGCCGTCAAGTTCATAACCGATTCGATCGAGGCAGGTACGCAGACCAGTGCTATGGTCGCACGTATTCACAATGCCGACGTCGGACTCGCCCCTGGACGTCAAAGCCCTTATGGTCTTTGGGGTAAGCTCGGAACGAAGGCTTCGAAAGAAGTGATCGATTCGGAATTCTGATAAGTGTCTGCTTATTGGATTCTTAGAGTACTAGACGCCGTGGTCTGCGAGAGCGACCACGGCGTTTTTTGTTGGCTTGGTTTGCGAGAACCAAGTGTTGCAAGTCGCAATGCGACGACAGGAAACACCGGCGCGCGGGCGAATGAACCACCGGGGAACGGCACCCGTTATCGCTATCGCGACATGAGACGTGTGTTGAAAACCCTCGTTTACGCCATCGGCGTCTACACATCTTTTGCGTGTCAGACATGGCCGGAGTGGATCATTTCGGCCAACGGCCGTTTACACCCCTCGTCGTGGGCATCGCCCAAGGTCCTTCGAAACCAGGAATCCGTGGCTCCAAACGTGACTCGATCATTCATCCATACGCGCGTATCGATGATTAGATCGTGATCGCCTCGGCCACCGGAATGGTGAAGATCTTGCCGTCGCCGATTTCGCCTTCGGTGCCCCTTTTGGCCGAGTCGCGGATGATCGAAATCACCTCATCAGCATCTTCCTCGTCGACCACCAGTTCCAAGATGATTTTGCGAAGCAGGTCGATGCGGTATTCGTTGCCGCGAAACGTCGCCGTCTGGCCCCGCTGGCGGCCATAACCCAGCGCATCGCTGACCATCGTCTCTGCGTAACCCGCCTCTTCCAAGGCGGAGCGAACGGACGACAAGCGGATGGGTTGGATGATTGCTTGAATCAGAATCATTTGGATGTGATCCGGAGGGTGTTGAGTGCTCGTGCTCACGTGAGATTCTAGTGAGTTCGAGAGTTGACCGCACGCACTGCAAATCTGCATGGCCAAAATTTGCTGAACGCGAATGCGGCAATTGCGGTTTGTTGATCCGATCGAATCATTGCCCATGATCGAGGCGATCGTAACCCGACGCGTCGGGTGAATCGATTGACGCGCCGGTCGCGGCGGGACGCTCCCCGCCGGTCTTCGATCTGTGGTGTTGGGAAAAAACTCGCCCCGCTCCCACGGTAGCCGACCTTCTTCCATTGGGACTCCATGAAAAATGCCATCTGGTTGGGCCAGATGGCATGTGAGCTTGTCTCAGAGAGATTCAAATCCGAAACCGGATTGAGCCGTCGTCTCAGGAGGTAGCGTGATCGCTCGATTCTGACTCGCTTTCCGAAGCTGGCGTCTCTTCAGCGGCGACCCGTTTGGCTTCAGCAGCGATGGCCATTGCGGCGCGCAGTTCGAGTGGCGAGAAGAACGGGATGTTGCCGGTGTAGCGGCTCTCAACCCGATTCTTTCTGGAAAGTTCTTCCCACGATAATCCGTCCATCAGGTTCCAAGCGGCGGCCTGTGCTGTGTTTTGGGCCACTTGGCCATTGCCGAGGGCTTGGCAGAGCAATGCCACCGCGGGGTCGGTCGTGACTCGTTCGAGAGGAACGATTGCATATTTCATTCGAGGGTTCGGGTCGGGTTTGCCGTGTTCGAGGCAAACGGTGTTGAGGGCCATTTTTTGGACACGTCCAGCAGGAACGGTGAACATCCCACCGCCCATGCCGCCACCGCCCATGCCTCCCATGCCGCCACCGCCCATGCCTCCCATGCCACCGCCCATGCCGCCACCGCCGCCCATGGATTGGCCACCACCACCACCGCCCATGCCGCCACCCATGCCGCCGCCCATGCCTCCCATGCCGCCGCCCATACCACCCATGCCCATTTGGGCATTGATGGGGACACCCGCGAACGCGGCAGGCATTTGGATGCGGAGTGGTTTATCGGTGAGGTTTTTGACCAGCAAGTTTGCTTTTGCGGCGTTTTGCGGGATGAATGTGGCTTCGACCTGCCCGGCATCCATCGCTGCAAACAGTCCGGCGAGTTCGACGTCATCCCCGCCACCGGCCGTCGCACGCGGGGCCAGGGCAGACTGCGAGACCGCAAATGCGGCCAGCGCGAAAAGCGAGAGGATCGAGAAACGGGTCGAGTGCATTGAAAGGCGTTTCACAGCGGTGATCCGGGCAGAGGAGTGAGGGAGGTGGATCGAAAAACTCGAGAATTCGAGAGCAGAGTAGAAGATTCTAGTCGAGTGGAGTGGATTTCACAAATTTTTCAACGCGAATGTGCGTTTGCCCGCACGCGTGTCGAGGATTGCATTCCGCTCGTGCGGATTGCAGCGACTCCGATGCGGGGATGGGTCTACTGATGACATGCCCATTGGCGGTATTCGTCCGCGTCTGAGAACCTCAAAAAACGGGGCAAACTCAAACAAAAGCATTCGCCCGGGCGACTAGGTTTTCCGTTTGCCGCTGATCGGGACTGCCAGCGGACCGCCGAAGGCATCGTAGATCACGAGGAAGTTCAACAGCCCCGCGATCATGGTGAACCAAGTCCCCATCTCGTAGCCGCTGCCGTGACGGGCGTACCAAGCGGCGACTTCATCCGCCTCACCTTCCAGGACCGGTCGATTCGGGGGGGCCATGAATCCACGCCACAACGGGCGGTAGCTGTCGAGGGTGCGTCCCGTCGAGGGGTCCGTACTGCGCCGCATTCGATCGCCTTGAATGAGCGCCGGTAATGCCGCGGCGCCGACTCCCGCTTGCAGGAAATAATGCCAACGGCGATCCCCGGGCTGCCACGATGCATAGACGACGTTCCATCCGCCGAGTGCAAAGCCGAGAAACCAAATCGACAGAATGCTGATCATGAACAACACGCCCTTGGAGTGTCGTCCTTGATAAAAATGCCCGGCTCCAGGCAGGAGCCAAGCGAGCAGGGCGGCGAGTTGTCGGTTTTTTAAGTCAATTTCGATGTCATCGACTTCGATGAGCGTTTCACCATTGAGAACTTGCGAGGACAGTTCGATCTGCCCAGGCTTTTTCGTGGAGGCGGATTTTTTGTCCCCATCGCTTTTTGACGCTTCGCTGACGGTTGCCGTGCCGCCGGCGTCCGACTGGGGGGAGGAGGATGTCCGAGAGCGAGAAACCATAGTCGTCTGAGTGTCGGAGAAAATCGGCGATTGAAATGTCACAGGGTGGTCCAGCACGAAATCAGGCGTCCGTTCCGCATCGTGTGGATGTGCCGATTGTGCATGTCGCCCATTGTGCGAAATATTCGCTCCCGGCGATAGCCAAGCCACCTTTGCGATCGAGTTCGGCTAGAATCTTGGGATATGAAAGATTCATCTGTTGCACCCGTTTTCCTGTTCGATCCCGCCCGGCAGCGGCGATTGATTGATGGTTTGGTCGGCCGTGTTGCCGCATCACGCGGTGACCACGAACGGTTGCTGTCGGCGCAGTCGGCTCAGCACCAGGATCTCGAACGCAAACTCGCCGAACAACTCGCTGCCGTCCGGCAAAATTGTCAGCAGGATCGTCATAGCACGCTCAAGCAGTGGGACGAAGCCCAAGAGGAGGCGATCGCCGCTTACGAATCCGCCACCATCGAAACCCGCGACCAGTTGCGGCGGATTCGGATGAAATATCGCAAGGCGGCCAAAGAGCAGACCGAGGTCATCGAGGGCAAGGTTGAAAAACGCCTGATCGCGATCGAGCATCAATACAAACAGCGTAAAGGCCAGCCCAAGAAACAGCAGGCAGCTCAATATCAACAACTCGACGAAGCCCTCGCAGCGGGAAACGCGGACCTTCAGTGGGCACGCGATCTGACCATGCGACGGCTCGATCAGTTGCTCGACATCGCGTATCCCAAGGACCCGCACATCGAGTTTCAGGAGCAGGAACCCACCACGGTTCGCGACGCGGTCGAATTGATCATCCGGCAGAACCGCCGCATCAAATCCGTCACGGTTGACATGCAAAAGGGGTTTGCGTCGAAAGTTGTCGACTCGTTTTACCTGCCGGCCGGAGTGGCTGTTTTCATCGCGGTCGGCGGAATCGTGATGCTGACGGTGAAGCCCGAGCCGTTGATCTGGTGGCTGATCGGTTTGGTCGCCGTGGCTGGGGTGCTCGGGTTCACGATTTACGCGATCTTGCTGTTTCCACTGCGGAAGATGACCCGCAAACTGCATCCGCTTTCCGAACGGATTCGCCACTCTGCCGAAACCGCGGTCGTGCAGGGCAAAGCGATTTCGAAAAAGCTCGCCGAGGAGGCGGCCAAAGAGTTGCTCGATCGCCGCAAAGCACACACAGCCGAAGCGGCGCGTTGGAAACGCGACCAACTCGCCGACATGCAAAAGAAGCTCGACGCTGCCCAAGCTGAGGAGCAAGCGAAGCTCCAAGCCCAACTCGAGCGGATCGACGCCCAGTTCCGTAGCGGTTTCGCAACGTTGCAGCGAACGATGAAGGAACGCGCCGACGCGATCGCTTCCAACATCTCTCAGACGTTGACGCAAACGGGCGCCGCCGCGGGACAAACCCGCCAGGAAACGCTTCAGAACCACCAGCAAACGCTCGAATCACTGGGGGCTCGACTGGAAACGGGGCTGCGCCGTGGGATGAATCGCATCCGCGCCGCTACCGATCTGGTTCAGTACCGATTTCCGCCGTGGCAGCAGATTCTGTCGTCGCCGCCTGATCCACACGAGTCGATCGATTTCTTGCCCTTAGGGCAAATCCGGTTGGGATTGCGGCTGAAGCACAAATTTGACGAGGCACTCGGCTATTCCCACGACAGCGATTCGCCCGCCGAAGCGGATATCTTGTCGAAAATACAGATCCCCGACACGATGCCGTTGGCGATCCACCGCCGCCGTCATTCGGGAGTGCTGATCGAAACGCCTTCGGAGAAACTCGATGAAGCGATCGATATCGCCCACCAAGTCTTGTGGCGATTGCTCAGCAGCGCGATGCCGGGTCGGGCGCGGGTGACGTTGATCGACGCCAACAGTCGCGGGCAACATTTCGCCAGCTTCATGGCTCTTGCCGATCATGACCCGTTGTTGATCCACCACCGGGTCTGGACGACCAGCGATAAGATCACCCAACGGCTTGCGGAATTGACGCAGCACGTTGAAAACGTCGTGCAGGCGAGCTTGCGAGATCGATTCGAACGGATCGAAGACTACAACGAGGTCGCCGGCTCACTCGCTGAACCCTATCACGCGATCGCCGCGGTCGGTTTTCCCGATGGGCTTTCGCGGGAGTCATACATGCACTTGCGTTCGCTGATTCAGAGCGGTACGCGGTGTGGCGTGTTCGTGATCTTGGTGATCGAGAAAGATAAAGCATGGCCGCCCGACATGCCTTCGCTGCAGAGCGAAAAACTGCTGCGAATCGGCTATCGAGAAGCAGCCGAGGCGAAACATGTCGCGGCCACGCCGCCGTCCTCCGGTGCAAAGAATGGTGAGCCATCCGCGGATTCCTACATTGAACCGCCCGCGGCGGCACACTGGGTGTGTGAATCGGATGGGCTCGAGGACCTCGAGTTCTGGCCCACGCCGCCACCACCGTCCGAAGTTCGTGATCCGCTGATCCGGCGGATCGGCAAGGCGTCGTTGGATGCCGCGCGCGTTGTCGTGGAGCTGGAAACATTGTTGCCCGGGGGCCATGTGCCCAAGACGGAGGAAACGCTGCGGACGGATCACGGGATCGCGATTACGATCGGTAGTCAGGGTGCCGGGCGGACTCGCAGTTTGCTGCTCGGTGAAGGTGTCCGGCAACACGTCTTGATCGCGGGCAAGACGGGCTCGGGAAAGAGTACTTTGCTGCACAGCATCATCACCGCGGGTGCGGCTCAATACACACCGGATCAGTTGCAGTTTTACTTGCTCGACTTTAAAAAAGGCGTCGAGTTCAAAATCTATGCCGATACCGGGCTGCCGCATGCACGCGTGATCGGGATCGAAAGCGAACGGGAGTTCGGACGCAGCGTGCTACAGCGGCTCGATGCCGAACTCACCTCGCGAGGTGAAGCGTTTCGTGACGCCAGTGTGCAGGAAGTTGCGGAGTTTCGTGAGAAGCGACCTGACGTCACCATGCCACGACTCATTCTTGTTATCGACGAATTTCAAGAACTCTTCACCCGCGACGATACCCTCGCGGCCGACTGCACGGCGCTGCTCGATCGGTTGGTTCGGCAAGGACGATCGTTCGGAATCCATGTCATCCTGAGCAGCCAGTCGTTGGCAGGGGCGAACAGCTTGCCGCGGGCAACGCTCGGTCAAATGGCGGTCCGCGTGGCGATGCAGTGCAGCGAATCGGACGCCGCCATGATTCTCGCCGATGACAACACGGCTGCCCGTTTGCTGTCTCGCCCCGGCGAAGCGATCTACAACGACGCCAGCGGATTGCTCGAAGGAAATCATCCGTTCCAGGTCGCGTGGTTGGGACCGAAGACACACGAGACGATGCTGAACGAGATCACCAATCGTGATTCCAAATTCCACGAATCGCTCGAAGCACCGATCGTGTTTGAAGGCAATCGTCCGGGACGCTTTACAGCGAAACTGGCTCGCGCGGCGATTCAAGCCGCCACGCCTTCGGATCGCGTGGTCGGTCTGCTCGGCGAAGCGGTCGAACTCGGGCCGCCCACGACGCTTCGTATGCAATCGGACACGGGGCGGAACGCGTTATTGGTGGCACCGCCCAAGATGCGAGTCGGTATCGTCGGCACGCTCCTCGCGTCTGCGGTCAAACACTCGCCGGATCTCTCCATCGTTCTACTTGACGGATCGCGAGCCGACGATGGGGTGTCGACGGCGGACTGGATCCGTGAGTCGGGAATTGCGGCGCAGATCGTAAAGACCCGCGATGCGGAGTCACGTGTGATCGAATTGTCCAATCTCGTCGCTGCTCGCGTTGCCAAAGAAACCGGGCGCGACGTCGAGGCGTTGCCGCAGCAACCCACTGACCATCAGAAATTCACGGGGTCATTTGCATTGGACAATCCGTCCGGTGCCGCCGACGCACAAGCGGGCTCGCCGGCGGAGGTGCCAGCCGCTGCGCCGGAGCCGATCGATGACGACGGCCGCACGATGTTGGTGATCGTCGACGCTCTCGACCGTATGCGGGATTTGCGACAAAGCGAACAACTCGATTTTTCGCTCGATGCAGCCTACAAACAGAGCGGCAGCAAAGCGTTTCAATCGATCTTGCGGGATGGACCGTCCGTCGGCGTCTTTGTGTTGGTCACATTGCCTTCGGCCGAAATCCTCTCACGGTGGTTGCCGCGGCAGAGCCAGCATGATCTCGAGTTGCGGTTGGTCGGGCCGATCAATGCATCGGATTCGTCGACCCTGATTGATTCGCCAGCGGCGTCTGAGCTTTCCCCCGCCACCATGATTCTCTACGACGATGCCGATGGCCGCACCACGAAGTTTCGGATTTGTGACCCGCCGTCGCGCGACGAGATTCAGACGCTACTCAATTGATGCGTGTTTGCCGGTGCCCGGGGGGAACGTGCCCCGACTTAACACGTTCGCGACAGCTCGGAGTGGGTTGGCTATTGCCGTCGGCGTTCTTCTTGTACTTTTGATGATGCCCACGATCACCCACGGCGAATCGCCACTACCCCGTTCGCAGACGATTCGCGTCGCATCGATGAACGTATCACTGTACGGTGACGTCGCGGGCCAAACGGCGGCTCGACTCGCCGGTGGCGCCGATGGTCAAGCGATCAAACTGTCGCGAATCATCCGCACCATCCGCCCGGATATTTTGCTGTTATGCGAAATCGATCATGAGCCTGACGCAGTCACCGTCAATCGGTTCGCCGATGGTTACTTGAATGCGACTCGTGCTGATTCCACGCAGCCAATCGATTACCCGTATCGATGGTCGATCCCGACCAACACCGGGCAGATCGCGGGGTTGGATCTCGACAACGACGGGAAAACGATTCTGCCTAATGACGCTTGGGGTTTCGGGTTGTATCCAGGACAATACGCAATGGCGGTGCTGAGTCGATTTCCGATCGATCGCAACGCTACCCGAACGTTTCAGAATTTCCTCTGGTCGGATTTACCCGGAGCGCTGCGACCAATCGATCCAGAATCGGGCGAGGTTTATTACAGTGACGTGGTTTGGAAGCGGTTGCGTTTGTCGAGCAAGAATCATGCGGACGTGCCGATTGAGATTCCTCAATCCGGTGGCGGCACACGGACATTGCACCTTCTCGTCAGTCATCCGACTCCGCCGGTGTTTGATGGGCCGGAAGACCGCAATGGCCGACGCAATCATGACGAGATTCGGTTTTGGCGTGAGTACGTTTGCTCGCCCGAAGCGGATTTTTTGATCGACGATGCGGGGGTGTCCGGCGGTCTCAAGCGGGATGAGTGGTTCGTCATCGCGGGCGATTTGAATTCCGACCCTGTCCACGGTGACAGCCGTCAAGAAGGGATTCGAGATTTGCTGCGGTGTCCGCGAGTGCGAGACGTTGCGCCGGAGAGTGCAGCCCATGGCGTAGCAACCGCATTGTTCGGAACTCGGCGGGTGCGAGTCGATTACGTATTGCCATCGGTCGATATCGAGGTCACCGAGAGTGGTGTGGTTTGGCCTGAACCGGACTCACCGCTGGGACGATGCCTCGACGCGACCGACCACCGCATGGTATGGATTGATTTCCAAATCCCCTCGGAATGAATCCTTAGCCAACATGATGCTCCAGCAAATCGAAGTACCCGACTCCGTCAAATCGATTGACTATCACGACGGAGCGGAGCGTGTGGTTGATTTTGCCAATGAAGCGATCGAGGCGTTTATGTTGTCGGACGACATCCCGATTGAGAATTTCGTCACCTGTGATTTTCATCTGCTCGATCAATCGCTCACGTGGATCGAGCAGCAGCATCTGCTCGCTGGTAATCGCTTTTGCGAATGGGGCGCCGGGTTTGGGGTGGGGGCGATGTTGGCGGCACTGCATGGAATGGAGTCGGTCGGTATCGAGATCGAACCGCGTTTGGTGAAACAGGCCAACCATGTCGCAGATTCGCTCGCTATCTCGGCGCATGTCTATGGAGGCAGCTTTGTGCCACGGGACGTTGAGGGGCTCGAGGATTTCGCCGGTGAAATCAAAAATGTGGATACCGATGAAGGTGACATCTACGACGAGATCGGTTTCGATATCGCAGATTTTGATTTGATCTTTGCCTTCCCCTGGCCGGGCGAGCACGAATTTTTCGAGCACATTTTTGCTGCTTGTGCTTCAACGGGGGCGTTGCTACTGACGTATCGAGGACGTGAGGGGATGAACCTGATTCGTAAGTGTTAACGAAACGCGATGGTTGTCCCCCTTTTCGGTCATCGTATAGAGCGAGACGACCGCAATTGGCTATCCAGTTGCCGAGGTCCAGTTGTCTGGGGAAATCAGATAGGGTTAACATCTGGCGTCTCGCCGTTCGGCTCACCGCGCTTTTTCACCCTTCTCAGGTCACCACGTCATGCTACTCAGCCAGCTCATTCATCCTGAAATCACTGCCGTCCTCGCCGCATCGGGACATCACAGCACGATACTGATTGCCGATGGGAATTATCCGGCGCTGAACAAACGCGGCCCCAACGCCAAATTGATCAGCATGAATTTGACGCCCGGTGTGATCACGTGCGACCAAGCGTTGCGGGCGATTCTGTCGGCAGTGCCGATCGAAGCCGCGATGACGATGGAAACCGAAGCATCGGGGCCGTACGCACTCGATGGTGATCCGCCGGTATGGAACGACTACCGCAAATCGCTGCGTGAAGCCGGCTCGCAAGTGGAACTGAAGCCCCTCGAAAAATGGGCGTTCTATGAGCACGTCATCACGCCCGATCACGTTTTGACGATTCAGACCGCGGACCAACAGCGGTACGCCAATCTGCTGTTAGTGGTCGGCGTGCGGATGGACGAAGCAGTCTAGAGACGCATTTGCTTGCTAGGCACGCGAATTCGCTTTGCTAATTTTTCGTTTGATTTTTGCCGCTTCAACCCACTAAACTTGGGTTTCGGTTCTGTCATTTTGTACAGGTGGGCGGTCTTGCGCAGCCGGGCCGAGGTCGATCGATTGCTACGTTTCTTTTCGAGGCAACGATACCGTCGAGGGATCTTGCTGCCGGCAGGGGGCCGTAAAAAGCCTGACCGTTGGGCATTCGAGTGACCGCGTGTGGGGCTTGGCCAGGCAAGACGAACCGCGTTTCCGGGTGGTTGCAGGGGGATGTTTTGAGTCAAAGAGGTGAAAGGACCGGGCCGCTGTATCGGCCTGGGGTTCAAATTGCGTTAATCAGCGCCGTTGTGTGGGGCGTCTGGGGAGCGTTGTTGCCGCCATCTCATTCGGGGGGTGGCGAGGACGCAGGTCAACGTGTCCATCGCGCTACACTGGATCAGACGACGAAACCGTTAATGAAGATTCGACTCAATCGAGCAGATCGCCGTGAATTGGCTTTGTTGCCGAGTGTCGGTCCTCACATGGCGGCGCGTATCGAGGGGCATCGTCAGCAGCAAGGCGCTTTTGAGTCTTGGACTGATTTCAACAGTATCCTGGGAGTCGGCGCCGCCACGATTCAGGTCATCGAGCCGTGGTGCGAGATTGACCAAATCGATCCTGGGTTCTATCGTTCGCACAGCGAAATTGAGTTATCCCCTCCGCCGCAACACACTGGATTGGTGAGATGGCATTAGCCGAAGATAAAGTCCGCGAAGCACTGAAAGAGGTCATTGACCCGGAATTGTACGTGAATATCGTCGACCTCGGGTTGGTTTACGTTGTCGACGTTGGTGACGAAAAGGAGGATGGTCGGCACGATGTGCATGTCGAAATGACACTGACCAGCCCCATGTGTCCCGCTGGGCCTCAGTTAGTTGCCGGTACCAAGGCGGCCGCCGAATCGTTGGAAGAAGTCGAACAGTGTGAAGTCAAAGTGGTGATGGAACCGGCGTGGTCCCCCGAGCGGATGACGGACGAAGCCCGGGACCACTTAGGCATCTACTAACAGGCTCTCGCATTGCTCCAGCATTCTCTTGAGATTCGCGTCGCCTATCAGGAAACGGATGGTCAGCGACGGGTCCATCACGCGAATTATCTCAACTATTTCGAACGTGGTCGGGTGGAGATGCTGCGCAGCTTTGGCCACGATTACAAAGCCATCGAAGATAGCGGCTTGATGTTGGTGGTCACGGAAATGAATGTCCGTTATTTCGCTCCAGCGGATTTTGATGATGTCCTGACCGTGACCACGAAAGTCGTCGAATTGAGAAAAGTTCGAATGCGGCATCGGTATGAGATTCGGCGTGGTGATATGCTATTGGTCGAAGCCGACTCGGTGATCGCGTGCGTGGATCGGACGGGAAAGCTTGCCCGGCTGCCCGATCTGTCCCCGAAATATCAGTCCGACAAAGAACTCGCCTCGTGAAATCAAACCCCAAGCAGTACGTTTCCAAGTTCGTTGTGGCATTGTGCGCCCTCGTCAGTACCACCGGCTGCGGACCTGAGCGTTTGAAGCCCGAAGACCTTCCTCGACGAGAGCGTGACGAGGTGATCATTCCGGCGCCGACACAAAGTGAACAAGCGATGGCGGGGCGTGAGACTCCGTCTGAACCAGACGCCGCACCGGAGCCCGACGCGGACGCATTGCGTGATGAAGCATTCCGCGAAGCGGCGATGCAGGGTGACTTGAACGCGGTAAAGAAATTCGCGGCTGAGGGTTCGGAAATCGACGCGGTCGGGCCCGGCGGACGAACCGCTCTTCAGTTGGCCGCGTTCGATGGGCATTTGAAAACAGTCAATTGGTTGATCGATCAGCACGCGGAGGTCAATCATCGTGATGAGTTCGGCCGAACCGCGTTGATGTATGCCGCGACGGGACCAAATGCGTCGACGGTGAAAGCTCTGCTGGGAGCGGGCGCGGATATCGAACTGGTCGACGGCGATGAGCATTTCAACGCGTTGATGTTTGCCGCAGCGGAAGGCCAAGTCGAGGTCGTGAAGATCTTGCTCGATGGCGGCGCCGACCGTGACGTGAAAGACATCGATGGCGAAACCGCGATGGATTTCGCAACAGCGAACGGTCATGAAGCCGTGATCGAGTTGCTCGCCCGTTAAGGCGAGAAGTTGCGACCCGACTCGATCATTGCCCGCGTTTCGATCAAGTTGTCGACGAGGCTATCGACGTGTTCCAATTGATGCGCCGCCGAAAGTGACACGCGCAGCCTGGCGGTGCCTTCGGGAACGGTCGGGGGCCGGATCGCCGGGACGTAAAATCCACGTTGG
The DNA here is from genome assembly GCF_023701485.1 of Aporhodopirellula aestuarii. Taxonomy (GTDB): domain Bacteria; phylum Planctomycetota; class Planctomycetia; order Pirellulales; family Pirellulaceae; genus Rhodopirellula; species Rhodopirellula aestuarii. The sequence goes on along the minus strand of NZ_JAMQBK010000117.1, from coordinate 4,151 downwards.
CGGAGTGCTCCGCTCAAGTCGACAGCGTCCTGATCGCCGCCGATGATGATGGGGACGATCGGAATGCCTCGTTCGAGATCGCTCGCATTGGTGTTCGATGCCGTCGCCTGCGGCGCATGGAGTGCCGCGATCCGCTCGCGCAAGTGTGCTGCGAGGTGCGCCACGTGTAGTCGCCGGTCGTTCCATTCGGCCATGGTGGTCACCACTTCGCATGCCCCCGCGGCGGTTTGCGGTGCGAGTGCGGTGCTAAAGATCAGCGTTCGACAAAACTGAATCAGATAGTCAATCACGACCTGGGGACCGGCGACAAATCCGCCTTGGTGGCCGATCGCTTTGCTGAGTGTTCCGATACGAATCGCGATTTGGTCCTGTAATCCCATCGCTTCGCAGAGTCCGCCGCCACGGGTGCCAAGCACGCCCGTTCCGTGGGCTTCATCGACGAGCAATTGCCCGTCATGTTTGGCCGCGATTGGGACGAGTTTGTCCAGCGGAGCCGCGTCACCGTCCATGCTGAAGACACCATCGGTGACGATCCAAACGTGGCGAAAATCGGACCGCCGAAGATTTAGAAAGTCTTCGATAAACGCGACGTCACGATGAGGGTAGACCTCGCAGTGCGCCTTCGACGCACGACAGCCGTCGATCAACGACGCATGATTGAGTTGGTCACTGAGGATTAAATCGTTTTCGCGGCACAGTGTTGCCACGGTTCCGCTGCAGGCTGCGTAGCCGGAAGGGAAGATCACCGCCGCCTCGGTCTTTTCCACGCGAGCGATCTCGCGGGCTAATTGATCATGCTGTGGCGTCCATCCACACACCAACGCACTGGCGGTTGCCCCAGGTGCTGCATCTGGTGTGCCCTCGCTGGTGAGAAGGCGGTTGGTTAGGCGATCGGCGACGACACCGAGGTAATCGTTGCCACCGAAATTCAGAAGGCGGTTGGAGTGATCGTCCAACAGGTATGGACCGCTGACGCATTGAACGGTCAACCTTCGGCGGCGGCCGAGGGTCGACATTTGCTGAAGCGTTTGAGCGAAATCGGTCACAGGATTTCGGATGGGCATGACAACAGGGCCGCGAACGAGGATGGCTGGCCGTTGAAGTGTACTCGCCCGTCTTAGACCGTTGCCATCCTTGCTTGCGTCATCTTCTCTCGAACCATCGAAACGGCGACGCCGAGAATCTCAGTCACGGTGGCGTTGTCGGTCTCATCCGTAGTTCTGGCGCTGCCGGTGGCTGAGTCCCAAACCCGCAAGACGACCCGACCATCGGAGAGTTTCGCAACGACGAGCGAGTTGTCGGTGCACTCCGCTTCCTGTTCGATAATCAGGAAATCGCCATCGAGTACGCCGTGGTCGGCAAACGTATTGCCCGAAACTTGGACAACAAAGCGTTCGCCGGTCGCGAGGGTTTTCCCCAGGTCGATCGCGTCAGTGGGGTTGGTATCAAGGTCGGAGGGGTGTTCTGAAACGATGCCCATTAGCGGCAAACCGGTGGTCGAACGTGCGTTCTCGCCGGTCAGTTCGATCGCCCGAGACTTGTTCGCTTTTCGCGAGATCAGTCCCTTGCGTTCGAGTGCACGCAGGTGGCACATGACTCCATTGGGACTTTTGATCCCGAAGTGTTCACCGATCTCTCGCACCGTCGGGCCGTAGCCTCGTTCTTGGATCAGTGAGCGGATGAGCTCATAAACCTTCTTTTGACGGTCTGTCAGTTGTGGCTTGGCCATAAAACCTCGTTAGGGGGAAAGTCCAACGGGATATCGGAGGGGAGAGGGGCGGGAGTGTTTCGTTCATGAACTATAGCTCACGAATCACTTTGACTACGAAATTCTCTTGCGGGAATCTCGGTCTACTGTTCACTTGTTCAGAAGCACTGCGAATGTGTGCGACTGTGTCTCACTGCGTGCGGCAAATAGCCGCCGTGCGAAAAATGAGCGGTAGTTTAGCCTTTCGCAAGTGTGGCGTATACGAGCGTGCAGAAAAATCCCCTGTATGGAATTTTTTTGAAAGAAAGGCAGCAGCCTTGTGACGCGATTCGTTCATGTCGAATTGGATGGTCCGCGTTTACTTCGACGCGTAGAACAGCAGCATGGCGATGCCGAACGGGATGCACCAATACGAGAACCAGTGCAGGCGGGCTTCGCGGCTCCAGCGGATCAGCCATTTGAGCGCGAAGATTCCGACGACGAATGCACACGCCGCTCCGATGAGCAGCGTGGTTATGGGGAGATCAGACGCCGCCTCGGTGCCATCAAGGAGGTCTTTGATTGCCAGTGTCGTGGCGCCGAGAATTGCGGGGATGGCCAGCAGAAAAGAGAACGTCACGGAGTCTTCATTGCTGAGTCCCATCAATCGACCGCCGACAATCGTCGACCCGCTACGGCTGATACCCGGCAGGATCGCGACGGCTTGAAAACATCCGACGACGAAAGCGCCGAGCCAACTCATGCCGGTGTATTCGCCTTCGCTCGGTTTCAGTTTTCCGAGCAGGATGAGCAGGACACCTGTAATGATCAGCATCGCCGAAGCGAGGATTGGGCTTTCGGTAAGCCAAGGGAATCCGCGTTTGATGGTCAGGCCGATTACGACGGCAGGCAGCGTGCCGACGACAAGGAGTCCGATGACTCGTCGGTCGCTCGTGAGCAGCTTGAGGATCCGGCGCCAATAAACAACGAGAATTGAGCCGAGCGTCCCCGCGTGCAAGATGATGACGAGGGTTGCCGATTCACCCAGTCCGCCCAGCAAATCATCCAGAATCACAAGGTGTCCTGATGAACTGATCGGTAAAAATTCAGCAATTCCCTGTACAACGGCGAGAATCAGTACACGAATGAGGTCAGGCACGTGTTTGGGCTGCGCAGAAAAGGGTGAAAAAGGAACGGGCATTGTCAATGTCGCGTTCCAAACTACTTTAGCTTTGCGTGCTGCCTACCGGTGGCAACGCAATTTTTCTTACATCTCTCATTCAACGATAGAACCTGTGACGAACGCCTCCGAAATTGACCGCTGTGACGAGCAGGACGAATGTGGTGATTGCGAAGTGATTCCGCAGAAAGACGCAACCCGCGTCCCAACCGGATCCGTCACAGGCGACGCGATCAACGTATTTCGCGGGTTTTGCATGGGTGCCGCCGATACCGTTCCCGGTGTCAGCGGCGGAACGGTCGCTCTGATTCTCGGCCATTACGACCGCCTGATCGCCGCAATCAGTCACGTTGATAGGGAAGCCATCGGGTTGGTCCGCGACGGTCGGTGGCGGAGTTTCGCCGACAAGCTCGATCTGCGGTTCACGCTCGCGCTCGCGATCGGCATCGTCGTCGGTATCGGATCACTGGCCGGTCTCATGCATCACCTGCTGTTGCACCGGATGAATGAAACGATGGCCGTCTTTTTCGGATTGGTCCTGGCGAGCGTTTGGGTCGTCCGCAGAAACGTTTCCCGTTGGTCGATCGGGCCGGTTGTGGGCGCCGTGGTGGGGATCGCAGTTGCTTTGGCGATCTCGAGGATCCCGGCGAGTCATGGCGAAATCAGTTTGGTGTACCTATTTGTGAGTGCCTCGATCGCGATCTGCGCGATGATCTTACCTGGCATCAGTGGGGCGTTCGTGTTGTTATTGCTGGGCGTGTATGAACCCGTGATCGGAATGATCAAGCAGTTCTTTAAACTCAACATCGATTTCGCGATGATCATGCGGTTGAGTGTCTTCACATTCGGGTGCGCATTTGGCTTGCTCGCGTTTTCTCGGTTGCTCAATTACCTGCTACGTCATCACCATAACCTGACCATGGCGACCTTGATCGGGTTGATGATTGGGTCGATCGCGCGGCTGTGGCCTTTGCAAGCCGTCACGCCTGAGACGGCAGACTTGGAACTCAAATTCCAAGAGCATGTGTTCATTTCTCCGGCGCAGTATGATGGTAGCCTGGTGATGTTGGCGGCGCTCGCCCTCGTCGCCGCGATCGTGGTGCTGGTCGCTGACCGAGTCACTCGCCACGCCACGGTCGAAGGCTAGCAATACCCCGCCACGTCGCAGAGTTTCTCCGAGGCTGTGAATCTATTCGCCGGCGGCGAAGCAATGTGCCCGTTTGCTCGGGACGTTGATCGTTTAAGTGTCTTTTTTAGCGGAACGGCGCAAGCGGGCTGTTGTTT
>NZ_JAMQBK010000116.1 GCF_023701485.1 Aporhodopirellula aestuarii | reverse complement strand
GGCCTATGCCCGTGCCATTCCTTCCTGTCACCTGTTCTGAACTCAGATCCTGTCCTCATTCGTTACTTCTCGTCTTCCATTTCATCCATCGCGCCGGTGAGAACTGCGATCTCTTCGGGAGTTCTTTGCGGGCGCTGGGATGTGTCGATTACCTTTGTTTCTGGCTCTGAGCAACCGGTGGTAAACAGAAATAGGGGCAGCGATAAAAGGATGGCAGTTAAAAGTTTCATCTTTGTATTACTTTCGCTATCGAAACGGTTCAGAAAATTGAAGACGCTTGCGTTCGCGTTGCAGACTCAATCAGTTCTGTCGGGCAACACGCGTGGCAATGAGTGAAGCACAACCATGCCATCAACGATGGCCATGGTTGTGCCTCAGATTTCTCAGCATGCGCCCATTGGGGCATGCGTCGGCTTGTTAAGCTGAAGAAGAAGCCGCATTAGAATTCTTTATCAATCACTTCCTTTGCTGCCCGCGTTCCCAGTGCTCCCCAAAGACCATACGGGCTCTGCGAACCTGGGGCCGATCCTCCAGTGCCACCATTGCGAACATCGGCAGCTGAACTATTCCCAGCTTCAATGGAGTCTGTGATGAATCTGACAGCACCGTCTGCCATCAAAACATGGGCTCCGCCTTGGTGACGGCTACTGACCGTCAACGTTCCGTTGGCGGAAACGAAGTCTTGGTTGGCGTCGTTGCAGTATTCACGGTTTGGCGGAAGGACCGTATTGACGATTGTGAACCCAGGCGCTGTTGCTGCCCAGCATGCTCCACGCGATGCGAGCGGGGTGAAGGTGTGGCTGACCGCGGTCGACCAAAACTGCGGGCGATTCGCATCAATCTGTGGCTGGCATCGGTCTGGCTTGTTTTGCACATTTGTTCCGCCACCTCTCGTTTCCGATGTGATGTGACTATCACCGAGGTCTGTATTCATCTCTCCCATCGCGATGGTGTTTGACAATCCGTCCAAAATATCTCGAAACATGTTTTTGCCGTACACATCAAAGACACCTCGATCGGAAGCCCGGAAATCAGCCACGCTGGCGCTATCGGTCGTGATGAGATTACTATCGTTAAATATCCCCGAACTGAGATTCAGCGAGATTGAATCACCGATACAAACTCCATAGTTCGTCCGTCCTCCTGCGGGGAGGCCGACTCCAGGATCGCTGGGGCAGCGATAGGTGTTGATTTCAGTGAACCACGGATCGTAAGAAATTCCATTGCTTGTGAACTGCGTAGTAGTACCTTGCATTTCCGTGTAGGGAACGGTTCCGAATGCTGTAAATTGTGCCGCCCCAATGACAAGTGGGTTACTGACCCGATCCCATATGGCCTGTTGCTCCATGAACGGAAGCAACCCAACCAAAGCACCTACTCGGCTATATTGATGGGCTGGGTCCTTATTCCAGCGGGCATTAGCCCCACCAAGAGCCCTGTGTGCTTCATTGATCGGCCCGGTACCATGAATCGGGAGCTGATTGAATGCGCTGTGGTAGTTGTGCAGCCCCAGCCCCATTTGCTTGAAATTGTTGCTGCAACTCATCCGGCGAGCTGCCTCGCGAGCGGCCTGAACCGCGGGGAGCAAAAGCCCAACGAGCACGCCGATGATGGCGATCACCACGAGCAACTCGACGAGGGTGAACCCCCGCGATTTGCATGAGGAACGATTAGAACGAGGCATGATTGGACTCCAATGATGAACAGAACCGACTTGGAACAGGTGGACGATAGTTTTCCCTACACCCCTTTAAGCGGTGCGACGGGCGCGAATCTATACACAAGAAAAAAGTTTCTGAAAAAAGAAGTGTGTCAGCGAACGAAAATGAGTCTGGACTCTTGCGCTGCACGCAGGTGTACGGTGTCCTTGGACGCGAACTGAACCGGCTAGCAGTGTACGGGCGTGCATATGTTGCCCGGCAGTCAATTCGCTAGCATCGACTAACGCAAATACATTGCATGGTCGCTCATCCGTCGGGAGAGAAAAGGTGCCAAGAATCCTTTCCGGTCCGTATGTGCACGGTGTCCTCCGCCACAGATGATCACGGAAGCACGCGGATCGGAACTGATCAGCCTCGAAGCTGTGTTCATCTGTGGCCCATCACTCCGGCGACGGATATCAAAACGACATTGAGGTGAAGGCACTCGTTTGTTCACGCGTCTTCGCAACGTCCAAGGCTTCGAGGAAGCCAAAGAAGCATTTGATGAGCTGGATAAGTTTATCAAGCCGGTCAACGCCGAATCGCACACAAGCCTGCACGAAGCCGGCGAGGATCTTCTGGCGTTGCATCGCTTGAATGTTCCGAACACGCTTCATCGTTGCCTACTGAGCACCAATGCGATCGAGAACTCGTTCCGAACCACACGCCGCAAGCTCGACCGTGTGACACGCTTTCGAGCTGAGACGGATAAAGCAAGAGGTTGGCTTTCATACGCGTTGTTGGAGGCCGAAAAAGGCTTTCGCCGGATCACTGGACGCAAGTCACTACCACATCTGTCGGCAGCCCTGGCGAGACCTGAATCTAAAACGAGCTGAAAATGCTTCTCCACCTCCTGGAGTTCACTCAAACCCGATCCCTCACGTTTTTACCAGAAAGACCATCACGAGTTTCAACAATAAATGGGACATACCCGTCCACAGCTTTGCATGCAACTTGAAGATCGATGAGACGACAATGCAAAAGTCTGCTTTATTTGACCCGCTTATGTTCACGGGTCGGTTAAGACTCTCAATGCTTCGACGCTGGTGTTTACCGCTGCCGAATTCGGTCAAGGTCCAAATGACAGTCGGAGGTTCTTTGGCGATCGTGAAGTTAAGTCTTGAGAAGGGTAAGGCTCAGATTCGTTTGATGCGGGTGGCCGGTGATCCAGGTAAGTCCAGTTGTTCGACCTGGTTACTAATTTCTCGCAATTGATCTGCCACGCTCGGGTCTGTGTAGACTGCTTCGGTGATCAGCGTGTCACCGGATGCAAGTTCGGGAATCGCAAAGACCGCACGCACCGTGCTACCGAAATAGTCCAGCTGATTGTTTTGGGTCGTCACCAGTGTCGCACCGCTATGAATTCCAAGGCCCAATTGAATCGGTTGGTGCCCCGAATCCTGAATCGATCTGCGAATACGGACGGCAGCGGTGACCGCGTCTTCGCGAACCGCAAAAACGGCAAGCATTTTTTCACCGATTGTCTTGACAACGGTGCCACCACATCCCGCGACTACGACGGATAATAGGGCGTGGTGATCATTGATAGCCGAGTATGCCTGGGCTTCGCCCATAGAGGCGTACAATTCGTCTACATCGTTGATGCACGTTGCCAAAAACGTCATCATTTCAGTCTCGACGGGATTCGAAACTGCAAAACTTTGATTCGGAAATAGTTGTCGAAACAGCGGATTGGCGGAAGCCATTGCGGCAGTCACCACATCGTCTCGAACGATCATACGTTCAAGGCGGACGACGTGCAGTGATGGCAAATCGTTTGTGAACGTCAGTATTTGGCGCCCCGCGCGCAACTTCGGTGTGTGGGGCCCGGCTCCCAATTGCGACAAGGTGAAATCGAGCGAGGAGGGTGCCGAAGTTGATTGAATGCGAACGGTTTGAGTCTTAGAAAGCCGAGGTCCGCGAATTAGATAATCCCCAACGCCGAGGTCAACTGTAACGTTTACGCTCTCAGCTACGTCGACACGGATTTGAGCAATCACATGTGGCGAGTGCTCGGGGCCCCCGATGCAGTATTTGCTCTCATTGATGTCACGGATCTCGGGATGCGCCTGAAAAACCATTTCGATCGCGTTTGCCAAGTTCGATTTGAAATTGACGTCACAAGCTTCGCAGTGCGTGTGTGCTTGAATCTGAGATAGCTTATCACTCGACGATGCTGACACGCGGCAAGTTGGACAGAGTACATCCCATTGTAGGTTCAAGACGCCCTCTTTCGCCGCGACCAAACAAGCGTCGGTCATCTTTGCGCCATCTGTGCCCGTCCGATGTGCGATCGCCAGTGGTCGGAGTTTAGCAAGTTCCTGTGGGGACCATTCTTGCAAGACAGTCGTTAACGCGTCTGCGATTTGAGGTTCGACACCTGTTTCCATCACCCGGTCCATCCGCTGATTCAACCGCAACGCCTGATTTCGCGACAGCGGCCTGACCTCTTCGAAGGGATCTGATCCATACCGCTTTTCCAACCGGCCTCGCAGCGAACGGTCCATCCGAGCATAGACTTTTTCGAGGTTGCGAAATCCCTTCCAGTCCGCTTCCACTTTTGTCAGCACTCGGCCGAGCAAGTTTCGCGGCTCGATTTGCACTCGGTGAGACAACTCTGTACCGCCAACCGATCGCGGTGTCATCGTCACTACGCTAAGGAACCATTTGAACGGACCGGAACTAAATTCGCGGAGGATGCCCATCCGCTTCCCTTCGACCCACTCAAACGGATGCTCCTCCCACGCAACTCTTACGCCACTAAGCGTGAAGGATCCGAACTTGCGAATGCCGAATTGTGGATCTTTCTCCGTTCGGTACTCAACGGCGGGCAGGCCGATGGCTTCATTTAGACGTTCGGTGTTCGAGACCAGCGGCCAAAGCTCCGCCGGTGAACTTTCTAACTGCCAGGTGACCGTCTTGTCCCATCGTTTAGCTACATCGTGACCAGCAGGTAGCTTGGGATGCGCATCCATCTCAGCGGCATCGCCACGTAGCAAACGCAGTATTTCTTTCAAGAATTGACCCGCGTCACCGAATCGATCTTCGGGATTCTTCGCAAGACAACGTGTGACGATCTGTGCTGCACCGTCAGTGATCGTGGCATTGCGTTTTTGAACCGCTGGCGGTTCGTCAAAGCAATGCATCGCCGCCAACTTCATGAAGTCATCGGAGTCAAACGGCACGGTGCCAGTGAGCATTTCAAATAGGGTGATGCCTAGAGAATACACGTCCGCCGTGGGACCAATCGCGTCGGTGGAATTGCATTGTTCGGGCGACATGTACTTCGGTGTGCCCATGATAGAGCCAGCACGCGTCATTTCCATCGATTCAGACTGATTCACGTGCCGTGCGATCCCGAAGTCTGTCAACTTCACCGTGAAATCGTGTATCGATCGATCGACCAAAGCCAAGTCGCTGGCGGGCGTTTCCTCTTTCAGTTTCAGTAAAACATTTTCGGGTTTGACATCACGATGAACAATCTCGCGAGCATGAGCTTCGTCCAGCCCGCGGGCCATGTCCGCCGCTAAACGCAATGCGTCCGCCTCCGGCAATCCGTCTTTGGAAGACAGCCAAGACTTTAAATCGATTCCATTGATGAACTCCATTGCCAGAAAATGCAGCCCGTCGTCCTCGCCCACTTCAACCAGTTTTATGATGTGGTCGTTTTGAACATCAGCTAACAAGCGAGCTTCTTTGCGAAATCGACGCACCGCCTGCGCAATATCTTTGCCCGTATTGCGAAGAACCTTGACGGCGACAATTTCGCCACTTGCAGAATCGGTGGCACGGTATACCGTGCCCATTCCGCCCTCACCAATTTGTTCACCAATTCGAAATCGTCCGATCTGCACGGGCGGCTCGGCGCTTTCTTTCGCAGACGGTCTTCCCGGATACACTCGACTGGTGCTGGACGATGCGGCTGGAGCTTTGAGGGGCGATATAACCCCGGTTTGATCCATCGAAGATCTCTGCTCCGCGAACGGTTCAAGCAGTTGCTGCCATTGGCCAAGCGTTGGAACGAGCGGTTCTCCGGCATCCACCGGTTTGAGCCATTGACGTAAGATCACGCGGCTGCGAGCAGTCAATGCGTTGGCCGCTTGGTTTGTGTTGCCCTCGACTACCGATCCAATCAATTCGGAGAGTAGCTGTCGTAGACAACGCAGGTCGGTTTCGACGGAAAGGTCCTCTATGGTGACACCTTCGCTACAAGCCGCCCCTGTAAAATCGATCCAGACCTGCAAGTCATCGTTGGCATGTGATACCAAGATCGTCGATGAATTAAAGCTCCCATGATAAACACCGATACGATGTGCAGCGATGGAAGCGTCAACGATCGATGCCGCGATCGTCAATCGCGCGTTGTCTGTGAGGCTGTCTAACTGAAGCGAAAGACGATCTGCAAATGGATCGACCTGGTGCGGGATCCCAAGCTTGTAGGATGGGGGTGTGCTGTCCTCACTGATTTCAACGATTCGTCGAACCTGAGGATGGTCAAGCAATTCAACGCGAGTGAGCTGCTCTCTCAGTTGTCTGCATCGAATGGCCGATGCCGATGAAAGCACTCGCAATTCGTAGAAGCCACCCTGTGGTGAGGCTCCTACCAAAGCCTCACCGTCGTGACCTACCGAAATGGTGCGCAAGGGAGCCGACGCGTGTTGTAGATTGATCGTTTGGTCTGTACTCATTCGATCAAGCCGTTTTACTCGCCTTGAGACGTTGATTAAATTACTGCGGGATTTCAATCGTAGCGGAACGGCGCGAGCCGTCCGGTGACTCGGGACCGGACGGCTTGCTCCGTTCCGCTAGAAAAAGCACTGAAACAATCAATGTCCTTAGGCGAGACGCTCCGCGATACGTTGACGCAAAATTAGGCCTGGCGAATCTCGCATGGGAAGATTGCGACGAGTTGCGGGGCTGGCCAATTTCTTTCAATTGCAAATCATCAAACTTTCCCGATAGGAGATTCGCCGACCGTTTAATCGCACCGTCGTCGATTCGACCGCAGATGCCTTTTCGGATGCAGCGGCCCTTACGACAGCAAGTATACTGCGAAACTGTTCGGCGCGGCAAATGACATCATCGGAGCGAGGGCAGCGTGATGGACCGTCATTGCGTTTGCAAACGGTTACCAAGCTATCCCAAAAGATTGCATCCACGGTTCCGGTGTCGGCTGGGGTGAGCAAATTCGTTTCCCCCTACAAGACCAGCGATCGGTTAAGCGGAGCGAGAAAGTTATCCACTTGTTCAATATCGAATTTTGATCGAATGAACCGATCACCGATTGGGCTCACTTAACTATTTTCGTGGTGTTTTGTCAGCTTTCGATCGGCCAGTCCTTGCTCAAACATCGAGCAATGTCATCGGCGATATAGGCAACAGGTCCGGCACCGTGGTCCGAAGCTGTCATTGCAATAACCGCGTGGTGAAGATTCAGCCGAAGATTGATTGACGAGTCAACGTGAACGTGTCGAGGACTTGGCTGACTAGGCGTGATTTCGTCGCGATTGGAATAGTCCTATTGATTGGCTACCAATTGTCGATGCAAATGTACGATTGTGTCCTGCGTGATTAGGGTCCAGCCAGCTTGAGTTGATTAAGGTCCAGGAGTTGGCATTTGATTGCCTATCAGAACCACTGGGACCAGTTTTGTGCTCTCGTTGATTTCGCTCAATCGGACGATGCCTGAAGACCAGCGACCATCCTGGATGGTCTCTAACGGAGCACGCTTTGTTGAGTCCGGCAACTGGTTCCATTCCAATTTCGTCAAGACGCGAAACTCCGCAACCACGCCGGGCGCCACTTTCTTTTGCATCGCCAAAGCGACATGGCCCATCGTCATCCGAGGATTGAACTCAACGACTGGCTTGACCAGGAGTTGACCGTCAATTCCTCGATACAGGAACGCGTCGACGCCGAAACCGCCCGTGAAGTTACGTGAAGAAAGTTCAGCGGCAAGACGTGGCTCCAGCCAATTCGAAATCGCTCTCAGTTTTTCACCTCGGTCGGCAAGTAGAAATCGCCTAACGTCGGGCGCGCAGTCAAAAAACGGCTTGCTCAATCGTGTACCCACATACTTGCGTCCAACGGTAACCAGGGACCGGGTCCAGCCAAGGAACTTCGTTGAACGGTTTCTAGGAACATCCTCACACGCTCGCGCGCAGGGCTCCAAGGTTTCCGTGAAGTTGCTGTTTGCGAATCTCACGTCCCACAGGAAAGACAGGTCAACCACCCGTTCCAACTCCGGTTCGAGAACCCCAATCGCTCGTTGAACAGAGTCTTCAGGACTTGCGAGTGCAGAGTGTGTTGAAGATTTGAAAACGGATCGCAACCATGCTTCATCCGATTTGTCGAGTTGACGACCGGTCACGAAGCGTCTTTGGCCTCGACCCGAAGCACCCAAATCCAGCTTAAAGACTGCCTTCTCAAATCCGCGGGATCTGATTTCATCCAAAGCCTCTTGAACGTCAGCCAGCTCAAAGATCTCAATTGCCACGCAATCGGACTTTGAGAACCAATCAGGAGTTGGGGTCTCCTTGCATTGGTTCTGATCGCCTTGGCTTAGCCAGCGACCTAGACAATTCACGCTCCAAGACTTTCGAAACAGTACGGTATGTTCATTCGACCATTCGGGCGGCGAGCGAAGCACCGATTGAACCAGTGGCTCGGCGACTCGATGGTTGTTCGGCGTCCACGCCCAAGGCGCGAATTCGCCCAGCTTACGATGTTCCAAAGCCAGCCTTGAATCCAATGCAACAAACTCTGGCAAATCGAATCCGACGTCGATCAACTGCTTTCGAAAATCACGAGATGGGATTTCACGCACCAACACGATATCGCCTTGTCGAGCAACAGGAACCATGACCAGTTCAAGGTCTTTGCCGAGCTGATCCAGCAAATGGGACTCGCCCTCCCCCGTCAGTTCGGATTCGGCACTCGGATCGAACCAACGAACCGTTGGCGGTCGAGCATTGGATTGCCGAAACACTTCAATCGAGTCGATGAAATCGTCAGTCAGTCCTGCTAACACTCGGCCTTCGCGATTGAAAGCTGCTCGCGGCCCACGTCCGCGCTGAGGCGACATCGGATAATCAAGCGAATCCTGATAGGCTTCCCAGTCACTCTGCTCAGGATTTTTCCATTGACGAAACCAACGCAAGCCATGTTGAACATGGCCGATTTCGTCTTCGTAAATCTTCTGCAGCAACCCCGCAGTCTTTGAATCGCCTAGCCGGCCAAAGACGTTCGCAAAATGCAAACTGTAATCGAGATTGGCTTGCTCAAACGTCAGGCTTAATCGAGATACGAAATCCATCGGCGACTGCATCGGCTCCACAACTCGCCAAAACCGTCCGCCGAGAGGATAGGCCCCAAATTCAATACCGCACTCGCGCATCCGCTTCATGTACATCCGCGTGTGATTTTGTTCCTCTTGGAGCGTGACCAAGATGCCTTGTCGAAACGCGTGCGGCGCTTCAGGAAACTTCAACAACACGAGCGCCATCAATTCAGTGGCAAGCAATTCGTGATTGGCAAGAAAATGAAGCAGCTGACCACGGGCGCGTTCGTTCTCAAGTTGATCGTCACTTGGCGGTGAACTCGCGCCGATAAGATCATGCCGCATCTGTAGACCAACTGGCCGGCCCGGTGAGACCAACGAACGAACATCGGGGCGATTTCGCACGTCTCCGTCGAGAGTCAATCGGCCGGGGGCAACGAGTTTGTCTTCAAGCGTTTTTCCGAAGACAATTTGTTCAGCAAATTCGGTGACGTTCATTGGCTCCATCGTACCCGAACGAGTTTGGTGTGATCCACCGACGATTATTTCTTGCAGTCACAGGAAAACGCTGCGAATCGGCTGGGAGAGAAGACAATCTCACAACGGAATTGTCGTTCCGATTGAAAGTTTAGAAAGTAATCTCTATGTGCCAATCGGAGACGTCATCTTGAGTGGCCCAGGGGCCATCAGCCCAGTCGTGGCGTAGCCCAGCGTGTGAGAGCTGGGCGGCTCTTTAGTGGCCTATTCAGGGTACAAGCATGGGGCTTCGGCAGCGACGAAGCCCAGATGACGGATGCGTCTGCGCGGCCCGGCCTTATCGCGTCGAAGCTTTGGCTGCCAATTGCTCGATCATCGTCTGATCCTCGCGACTTAGTACCGCCAGGGGGAATTTCACTTCTTTGCCTTCGCTGGTACGCAAGACGACGCGATTTCGATCCATCCGCACGAATGAGCCAACGGCTAACGGGCGTCCTTGACGATTGGTCCAAGTCCGCGAATCTACGGTCGGGATCGCGGTCGCTCGTGACGATTGAACATCGTTTGATTTGGCCACCATTTCCTCATTGAGCTTTTTCCCTGCCCGAACTGCCGCCGAAACATCGGATTTTTGCTGGTCGGTACCATGCTTTTCAACGGCTGCACCCCACTTGTTCCAGATAATATCCGCGGCTGCTCGGACTTCTGGCTGCGCATGCCCCCGCAAGAGTCCGATTTGAACAGCGACGTCCACATCGACGGGCAACAGCTCCTTCCGTACCGACCGACGCATGTCGACTAACAACCGATACGTCGCTCGCCAATCGTCGGACCGCAGAATCGCCATCGACTTCTTCTTGTCTTCAGGATCGATCGCGCGAATATATTTTGTCCTCTCCAACTCGCGTTTGGCTTTCGCCTCTGCATGCAGCTTCTCGTGCGCGGCAATTTCATCTTCTGTCATGCGATACACCGTCAACTTGATTGGAAACGTGATCTGAACGTTATCCATCTCGGCGATGACTCTTTGTTCGGAAAACAGAATGTCGATACTTCCTAAGTCACGGTTAAACGTGATCTGTCCCTTGTCTTCGGTGCGGATGTAACGAGAATTTTCTACTTTGGGTGTGGTCAAGGAATATTTTCGGTCGATCGAAACCTTCTTTCCATCTTGGATAATCTTGTAGTCGACGCGTTCTTTACCCATGGTGGTCGTTTCCGCATTGGAAAGCATGATTGTGCCGCTGCTCGAGGTCCAGCTTTGACGATCGTCTTCGGGAAACGCCTCAAACGGCAACGTGTAAAGGTTACCAAGTCCCAATGGAAGATGCGATTCACCACTGACCTGCACCAGTACCCCGTTCTTGGCGATTCGGATCGTTGCTTTCTTCTCCCCGAAAACGTCGTGTCCCAAGTTCCACCGCGTAAGTGAGAAGCGTTTCGTTTCGTCTTTTTTGTCAACCGAAGCCGATCCCAGGCCGCCCACAAATTCCAGCGTGGTGCCCTCATCGTCAGACTTCAACACGGTGTATTTCGACATGCCGCCGAGTGTATCGTTGGTGGTCGGCGTTTCGATTTGCACGACGATTTGATAGTGGAGTACATCCCCGGCTTTCAATTCATATCGCAGCGGCTCGACAGCAGACGTGGGGCAGACACTGCACACCAACTGGCAAACAACCAAGGCAACAAATATGGCAAGGTTTCGTGACACAATCTAATCTCCAAGCAACCAAAAAATGATGCCGGCGATTCTACCATGATCAAACCACGTGAGTGAAAACCAGATCGCCGTTACATCTCTGCCTGACATCAAGCGTCGATCTATTCCCGCGAAGAGCAGTTTGGCTCGGTGATCATTCGAGGAGCTTCCGACGATACCGCGAATCGCTCACTCCAAAAGTTCTGGTCAACCATTCTCAATCCTCCCCCGAATTACCCCGACGGCGATCGCGGTTTTGTTCGGTTCGCTACGCGGGCAGGATTCGGTGTGTGCTGATTCTGAGCGAGGGATTGTGATATGAGGACGAGCGTTTCGATTCATTGTCGGCGGTCGCCAAATTCATCCCCGGAGACCACACGCGTGGATTCCGATTGAAAGGAAGGCTGCCCCGACCACGACTGCGAACAATCCTGAGTTCATTCTCAACGAATTCGAAGCAGGGGGGGATTCCTATCGTCTCGTCGCGGAGAAAAGATTTCTATCGACTCGTTGTCGTTCTCGAATCACGCGTTGCGGGATCTTGAGCGTTGTAGATCAACGCCAAGTCGTTGAAGTACGTGGCATCAAATCGGGAGATGATCTCGCTGCCAGTCCCCGTTTTGCTGCCGTTCCACAGATACAATGTTCCGTCCTTGGTGATGTAGTACTGATCGCCATTGTCGCCTTGCATCCATTTTTCGCCGAGCCCAAGTCGATTGTTGTATCGAGTGCTCATGGCACTCAGCCCAAGTTCTTGATCGATTTTATAGGCTAATTCGCCTAGTGATTGCGGTTCGTCACTTGGGGAGGAAGTGGTAGTGGATCCATCATTACTATCGCTCGATGGACTGGTAGGATTCGCAGCCGACGTGCTGCCGGCGGATTTGTTTGGATCGTACTCGCCGTCGGTATCGACCAGATCTTCAGGCGATGCATTGAATTGATTTTCTCCGGCACCACCGTACATCTCATCGGTCTCAACTTCGGGATTCGGTTGTGCACCGTCACGCAGGTAGTCGTTGCCATCGCCCCCATCGAGAATGTCGTTTCCTTTGTCGCCATAGATGGTGTCATCGCCAGCTTCGCCGAAAAGAGTGTCGTCGCCGTCCCAACCCCAGATGAGGTCGTCACCGTTTCCTCCGTGGATGATATCGTTGCCATCGCCGCCGTCGATTTCGTCGTTTCCATCGCCGCCATGGATGATGTCATCTCCGGCTTCTCCCCAAAGGCTGTCCGCGTTGCCTCCGCCGAAGATTTCGTCGTGGCCCTCACCACCACGGAATAGATCGATGTCGTCACTTCCGTGCAGTTTGTCATCTCCAGCACCTCCATGTCCTATGCCGCCGCCGCTACCGGTGAATATTTCGTCGGCACCTTTACCGCCAAACAGCGTGTCAAAATCTTCGTCGCCGTAGATCAAATCATTGCCGTTTTCACCCCAGATCGAGTCTGTACCCGCACCGCCATGAATGGTGTCGTTGCCGGTCGCCATCGTGATTTGCTGGATGTATCCGCTGCTAATGATGAAGCTGTCCCCGGTGATGAAATCGTATCCGCCGCCACCGAAGATATGATCGTTACCGGCTCCTCCATCGAGGTAGTCGTAAAACGTACCAAGCGAGTTGTCTTCAAAGTCACCGTAAATCCAATCGTCTCCGCCACCGCCTTGGATCATGTCTACATCGTCACCGCCTATCAGAGTGTCGTTTCCACCTTGACTTCCGAACGGAAGATTCAGTGATTGGTCGATGACGGAATCGCCAAAGATCAGCCAGCCTTGTCGGAAATCGCCAAAGATGCGGTCCAGTCCATCGCCGCCATCAATTGTGTCGTCGCCTTCACCTCCGATCATGTGATCGTTCCCTGCGCCACCGTAAAGAGTGTCGTCGCCGGATCCTGCATCGAATTCGTCGTGGCCGTCGCCACCGATCATGGTGTCGTTACCAGCGCCACCATAGAGAATCTCGTCACCCGCACCGCCATCCAGGAAATCATTGCCAGCGCCACCTAAAAGCTGATCGTTACCATCTCCTCCGAACAATTCGTCGTGATCGTTTTCCAGGGTTAACGCGGTGATTCCGTAGTTGTCGAAATACGATTGCTGTGCCGAATCAGACGCGTGCGGATAGCTAAATGCATGTCCTCGCAAGTCGTCGGACCCGTCGCCGCCCACGAGAACGTCGTGGCCAAAGCCGCCCCAGAGTGTGTCATTTCCGTCACCGCCCGAAATCACGGAGTCGATGGCGGTCAAGTTAAATACCCCGTCATCGCCACCCTTCAATTCAATATCAATGGATTGCACGCCGTAGAAGTTATCTGATACGAACACATCGCTGCTAAAGAATTCAAACACGACGATGTGATCTAAGTCGATTGATGCAAGCGAGTCCGGCGAGAATGCTGCGTATGGGAGCCCGAAATATTCGCCATCTTGAGAGAGAGGTTGTCCGTCGCTCTCGAAGAAGTGATCGTAGTATCCGACGAGGATGAACTCCGAGTCGCCGCTCCCCTCGATCTCCAATTCGCCATCGGAAAAATCGATGTCCGCAGCCAACAATTCCCGACGTTTCAGAGTTTGAATCTGAAGGCGTGTTTTCGAACGAGGCCGCGTGTTGCGTTTTCGGAGTTTTCTTGAAACGGCCCAATTCTTGGCTCGGCTAAACATGGCTTCGTTCTTCAGGAGACGGGTGGCTAATGTATCTATCTACGAATGAAGCGAAGCCACGCCGGGAGTGTTACAGCGGACTAGTGTGTCACGCCGAAAAAGCCTCTGCCCGCTAGTTTTTTTTTGGGGGGGGGGGTAGTGCACCGGTGGCCAAAACCTATCTCAATCGCTTTAAAAAAATGCTGATGCTCATCGGATCGCGGGACACGCTTCGCAACAGCCAGAAATCTGGTTAACCCTTCCGAGTTCTCACCTACATAACCCTGAGGGCGATCCAGGTCTCGCAAAAATGTTCGCCAAGCGGTCGATCGCGACATCAAACGCATTGCCGAGCATCACCCCAAACTGGCAGAACACTTGAGACTCGCGTTCAAAGGGGACACAATGAACTATCGCCCAAGCGACAATGCGCAATGGGAGTTTTAAAGACTTCTCATTGAAACTAGATTTGGCCAGCCATCTGGAAGCGTGACACCATGTCAAAGCAATCAGAAGAAACAAAACTGAAGCGTCGAAAGCCGGCCAATCGACGTGGCGTGTTCACGACGTGGGGAAGCGACACGTGGCAGGCACTGCTCGCGAAATCAAAGACCGGCGTAACGGATGCTCTTGAGAATTGTTCTGCAGTTGGTGCCGTCGAGCGAGGCGTCACCAAGTCTGTACTCGACGGATCATGGGATCCTCCGTCCGGCGACTGGATGCTCGTTGTCGCAATGGATGCGCAGGGCTGGGTGACACTCGTGTGTTCCGGTTGGCCGGGTGACGTTCTCGAAAAATTGGCGTCTCAATTCGACGGTCAATTACTTGTTGCCGGACACTCCGATTGCGCTGGAACCGTCTATGCAAGAGTTACTGAAAGTGATCCAAATGCTCCCGAAGGAGTCACGGTCCGGTTTGATTTTCAATCGGACGGGACACCATGGGATGACGATGAAGACGACGAATTTGACGAAGACGAAGACGACGACGACGAAGAAGAAGATGAACTCGACGAGATCGAACAGGCGATCGCCGATTTGACGGTGACGCGGATTGTGTCCGATGATCTCGAATCAAACTGGCTTGAACAATTTGATTCGCTTCCAGATGCTCATCAAGCGGTGTTTCGCCATCTTGATGCCTATATTCCTGGGCTCTATTACGACCTGGACGAGTCTCAGCTAACGGCTCCTTTCGGTCATGATGACATACTTCCACATGTGACATCCATTGATCTTGTAAGAATCGGTACCGTACCGAAAGATGAGCCGTCACCAAAGATTCTAAAGTTAACGCGGAAGCTTCATGAAGCGATCGGATCGGGAGTGGTTGATGAGGTGAAGGCCGCCATTGCCGAGGGCGCGTTGCTAGAGCCAACCGACGGCGATGCTTCGGCATTGTATTTAGCATGCTTTGACCTTGCGTACTCGCCGTATAAACCACGAGTCGAGATCATCAAACTGCTGCTTGAAGCGGGAGCGGATCCCAATGACAATCGTCGGAATGCCGAGAATGGTTATGCGGACACACCACTATCGCGGCTCATTCAGGCATCTCGGCCGCCTTTTGATATTGCTGGACCGATCGCTCGAAACTTGGTTGAGGCAGGTGCTGATCTCAATCCGCAATCACCCTATCCGCTCCAACTTGGTGAACGTCCCCTCCACCATGCGGCCAAGAAAGCATTGCTAGATTGGGTCAAGCTATTGCTCGAGCTAGGAGCTGACCCGATGGCCAAGAGTGACGCCGGACGCACGCCCAGAGAAAGCGTTGAGGACCTGATTGCTGCCAAAGAGGCGAGTGACTTTTATTCTGCCGCCGATATCGAGCAGGAACGAGAAGACTACAAGCCGATTCTAGAACTTCTTGCAGCAGCCGAGCAGAAGCAGTGAACCCAGGTCGGAGTGCGAATCAGGCAAGCCCGCACATCGTACAAAAGTCGAGCTCCGGTACTGTCCGTAGAGACGTGATGCCGGATTGCAGATGTCTAAGCTTCAAAGAACTTCAGCGACGAAGGAAGGGATGAGCCAATCATTTCTTGAGTCGTTGTTATTCTGAAAAATGCTCCGCTGTCGACCACCGGTGTAGGTAACTGAAAGGCCAAGAATCTCTTTGGGTGTACGTCACCTCAGTGATGAAATGATAACGCTTGGTGAAGTCGGTTGGTCTAACCTATGCGAGTTGCGAGCGACGGAATCGAGCTGGTTTTGGGTATGTAACACGCCATTCCGAGCGGATGGGTTAATCGCGTTCTCCACTCGCAATCTTTGGCGACTGCGGACCATGAGTGGACCGATCGGGTGGCTGACGAGCTCTCGGTCTTCGATCGGAAGCACACGGAATATTTGATCGACCAGTTGTGATTTGGCCCTCAGCGTTGAAATCGAAGCCGGTTCGGCGGGGGAAATGTGGAAGAATCTTGCGAAATCTGCAA
Source organism: Aporhodopirellula aestuarii (assembly GCF_023701485.1). Taxonomy (GTDB): domain Bacteria; phylum Planctomycetota; class Planctomycetia; order Pirellulales; family Pirellulaceae; genus Rhodopirellula; species Rhodopirellula aestuarii. Next base: position 6,563 of record NZ_JAMQBK010000116.1, on the reverse strand, counting down.
AAATGTATGAGCTTGCGGGAGATGGTCCGCGCTTAATCGGAAATGCAAACAGAGCACATGAACGATTCCAGCGAGTTTTCTGAGGGCTTGATTCGACGGGCACGCGAGGGAGACCAGCAGGCGATCGCCGAACTTTTTCGTCCACACGAATCTCGACTGACCCGCATGGTCCGAATGCGATTGAATCGCAGCATCCAGCGGCGAGTCGATCCGGCGGACATCGTTCAGGAAGCCTTCATCGAGGCTAGTAAACGGCTCGGCGATTACACCACATCACCGGACATGCCCTTTTATCTGTGGCTGCGGCACATCACTGGGCAAAAACTGGTTGATGCTCATCGGCGGCATTTGGGGACGCAAAAGCGAGACGCAGCGATTGAGATCTCGCTTTATCGTGGTAGTATTCCGATGGCGAATTCGGCCTCCTTGGCGATCCAGCTGCTCGGCGGTCTGACATCGCCTTCGCGAGCTGCGGTCCGGGCCGAAACCCAAATGCGGGTTCAGCAAGCACTTAACGGGTTATCGGACGTCGACCGTGAAATACTGGCGATGCGCCACTTCGAACAACTCACCAACGCCGAGGTCGCCGACGTCCTCAGTATCGACAAATCGACGGCCAGCACTCGATATCTTCGAGCGCTGAAACGGATGAAGGACAGCTTGTCGAAAATTCCTGGTTTTTTGGAGGATCGTTGAGGTATGTCTGAAGAGTCGATCCAATTGGACGAAGTGATTGAAGAATTCACTCGGCAGTGTCGCGACGGCGAGTCACCAGCGGTCGAGAACTATGCGGAACGCTATTCGCAGTTTGCGGGAGAGATTCGTGAGTTGTTCCCGACGCTGTTGGCAATGGAACAGGCGTCTCCGGAAACGCAAGGCGAATTCGATCAGACCTCAGACAGCAATCGTTCATCCTCATTGATCAAGACGTTCCATCCAGAGCAATTGGGAGACTACCGGATTATCCGTGAGATCGGTCGCGGCGGTATGGGGGTCGTATATGAAGCCGAACAGGAATCACTGGGCCGGCATGTTGCGTTGAAAATTTTGCCGGCGCAGTTGATGTCCGACAGCAAGCAGCGACGCCGATTCACCCGTGAAGCGCGTGCCGCAGCGAGACTTCATCATACCAATATCGTTCCGGTGTTCGGTGTGGGAGAAGCGGACGGAATCAGCTATTACGCGATGCAGTTCATCCCCGGGATGCCGCTCAATGATGTGTTGATGGCTTTGCGTCAGCGGGACACGGGCATCGAAGCCGCAGTGCCCGACGCGACGCGCAATCTAGACAACAATGATGCACCGCTCGACGCCACGGCCGCCAAGCTGGCCCATTCGATGCTCAGCGGACAGTTCCATGCGTCCCAGATCGATGAGTCCAGTTCGGGCAGCACCGTCGGCTTCGATCAAACGATTGACAGCAGCGATACCACGGCACACCGTGAGCGGGTGGATCCCGGCACCGAATTTGCGAATTCCGGGTCCGGCATCCTCTCTCAGGGCGATTCCTCGGTATCCGGAAGTCGATCCAAAAAGGATTACTGGGAGAGCGTGGCCCGTATCGGCCAGCAAGCTGCCGAAGCGCTCGGGTATGCGCACAGCCAAGGCATCATTCATCGCGACATCAAACCGGGCAACTTGTTGTTGGACTTGGCTGGGATCGTCTGGATCACCGACTTCGGTCTGGCCAAGGCGGATGAGGAAGGTGACTTGACCAAGACTGGTGACGTGTTGGGGACACTTCGCTACATGCCACCAGAATCTCTTAAGGGAAAAGCAGATGCTCGAAGTGACATTTTTTCACTCGGCTTGACCCTCTATGAATTGGCGGCAAAGCGTCCGGCGTACGATGAATCCGGTCGTCATAGCATGCTTCAGCGGATCAGCGAAGCTAACATGACGCGTCTGCAATCGGTTGACCCCAGCATTCCGCGTGACCTGGAAACAATCATCCACAAGTCGGTGGCAGCCGACCCGAAGGATCGGTATCCAACCGCCGACGAGATGGCAGCGGATTTGGAGCGTTTCCTCAACGACGAACCAATTAACGCGAGGCGGATGTCTTCGGCCGAACGATTCACACGTTGGGGACGGCGCAATCCGGGGGTCGCCGGACTGGGAGCGGCTTGTGTGCTCCTACTTGCGATCGTTTCCGCCGTGTCAACGATCGCATATTTCCGTACCACCAGCGCCCTTGAGTTGGCAGAGCGACGCGAGCAAGAAACTCAAATTGCGCTTTTGGCCGCCAACGAGAGTGCCCACCAAGCTGGCGAAGCGAAACGCGAGGCTGAACAATCGCGAGACGAGGCCGAACAGTCTCGAGATATCGCGTTGGAAAACCTTTATCTCACGGACATTCGCGTGGCGCATGAGGATTGGAAAGCAGGGAACATCATACGCATGCAGCAACTTCTTGATGCGCATCGCCCTCAACCTGGCCAGCGGGATTTGAGGGGCTGGGAGTGGCACTACCTCAACTCTCTGAGTCATAGTGACCTTCATAGGATTGGGGCCCATAAGGGGCCGGTGACGCGAGTCGAATGGAGCCCAGATGGTCAACGCATTGCGTCAGCGGGTGAAGACGGAACCGTGAAAATATGGGATCCCACCACAGCGGAACAACTAGGAATGCTTCTCAACGATAACACCACCGACGAAAACGCTGATGCGGTGTATTCGATCTCGTGGCATCCGACTTCTCAGGTAGTGGCAACGATGGGAGTCGATCAAAAGGTGAAGGTTTGGGATGTGGATCATGGAAAAAAACTTCATCAAATTGAGACTCCAGGTGGCATTATTCATCCTCATGTCGCATGGAGTCCCGACGGAAGTAAACTCGCCGCAACATGGGACCGGGATACCGTGATTGCGTGGGACACAGAAACATGGGAGGTGGTCATTTCGATGGTCCCTGAGAGCGGTCATAACGGAGGTTCGCTAGGCTGGAACGGTATCGCCTGGGAGATGGAAGGAAAGTCTGTAGTCTTGATGTACCACTTTGGAAAACTTGCGACATGGGATATCGAATTCAAGCAACAGACAAGATCTCATTTCGTTAACAATAAGGGGTTCAATTTCGGACCCCTTGGTTTTGGGCCTCTTGGTAAGCGACTCGCTTGCAGCGGTCAGAATGACATTTGGATTTTGCCCGTCACGGTGTCTGATAGCGAGCATCTGACGCTGCGTGGTCATAGGTCGCTCGTGACCAGCTTGGATTGGAACCACCGAACGGATCGCCTTTGTTCTGGAAGCAAAGATGGGACGATTCGTGTATGGAACACCCAGGACGGAACTGAAGAACTCGTGTTGCGGGGGCATATCGGTCCGGTGATGGACGTCAGCTGGAACCCGGACGGTACTCGACTGGTATCCGCTGGTGACGACGGGACGGTGCGAATCTGGGAGTTTGGTTCACAGGAGAAGCGGCTGCTCAACGGGAACACGCGAGTAGCTTGGCATCCGGACGGAACGAAGTTGGCAACGATGCTCGCAGAGCCTCGTCACGTTGTTGCTGTTGACGCAGCGACAGGTACGACTACTCGGATCTATGGGACTGTTGAAAAAGGGGTTCGTTCGATCGCATGGAGTTCCAACGGGTGTTTCTTGGCAGCAGGAGGAAGAGACGGCATCTTACGTGTCTGGAAATCAGATTCGGGCGAAGAAGTTCTGGCAGCGAGATCAGACCGCGGCGAGACTCGATCCCTCTCTTGGAGTCCTGACAACCAACACCTTGCCACGGGTGGTTGGGATGCCGTCATGAAAGTTTGGGATACGAAGACTGGCGAGATGGTGTGGCAAGCAATAGGACATGAAGTCATTATTGGAACAGTTGCCTGGAGCCCCGATGGCAAGTGGATTGCTTCGGGGGCATGGGACGGGACCGTCAAGGTTTGGGATGCCACAAATCGAAAGGAGAGTTTCCAATTCATGCGGGATGATCGTCCTCCACCTGATACTGTGAATCTCATCGAAAAAAAATGGGCGTTTGGTAGTGGCGCCGATTTCCGATCCGTTGTTTGGAGCCATGACTCAAAACGGCTTTATGCTGGTTCGATCCGTGGCGACATCTCGGTCTGGGATATTGAAACGAGACAAGAAGTGCGGAAATATCACGCCCACCCAACCGCAATCCGTAGCCTTGCCCTCAGTCCGGATGGTCGCCGACTTGCTTCGACAGGAAACGACCTCGAGGTAAACATTTGGGATGTCTTAAGTGGTCGCGAACTACTGAAGCTTTCTGGTATTGAACCGGAGGGTGGCGTGATCGCCTGGAGCCCAAATACACGTGCGTTGGCGTCTGTTCGTAGCCACCTTTCTATTCGCGACGCCACGTCGAGTTATTTGTTGGAGGACCCACCAGAAGAGGCGGCGCTCGCACTCGCTGAGATGATCAGCAAATGCGATAATGCTGCGAGAATTCATAAAATCGCTAGCCAGATTGTTGCGCAGCCGAAGATGTACGATGCGCTAGAAGCAATCCGGCATGATGATCCTGTTCTATGGGCAGTGATTGGTCGGCGGCACCAGATCAACGGTGAAACGGAACTTGCGGCAAACGCATTCCATCGTGCAATTTTGCAGCTGGATCAAAGAGTGCGTGAGCAACCCGCATCCGTATTGAGCCTGGCCCAGCGATTTCAGATGCTAGATGACGGTTCTCTTTCCGAATTGACCAAGGTCGATCCGATACGTATCGACAACGCATTCCAAATTCTCAGTGAGAAAGCAATCGGCGACAACGACCCTAAGGTCTGTTTTGCCCTCGGGGAACTGGAGTATTATCGGAAGCGATGGGACGAAGCAGGCAAGTGGTATTTCTTGGCGATCAAGTTCGGGATACAGGACAGCCCATTACTGTTTCGCTTGGCTAAGGTGTATGCGCGACAAAAAAGATGGCACGAGGCTGAGGCTCTGTGGAATCGGGGTTTTGAACAGCAGCCCGATGCGGATCAGGAACGAGAACGTCGTTCCGAGCTCGTCAACGCTGCAGAAGCCTGGCCTGCGTTGGCGAAATACTACTCGGCGGAATTAGATAAGTTAAACCCAGCTCGTGAATCAGACGGCCCCCGGGCGCGTCTATTGCATCGACTGCTGATCGAAGATCGAATGGTATTCGATGAACTACGCAGGCTGCGTCCAGGCGACACGTTGCTAGATGTTTCTCTGGCGCAACAATTCGTTATCGAAGAACGTTGGAATAACGCTGTCGAACACTATGCCACTGCGAGTGTCGAAAAGGTTCCTGGTGAACTCTATCAATACGCGGCGGCTCTGCTGATTGCTGGTCGGCTCGAAGAATACGAATCAGTTGTGCAGGGATTGATTCATAGAGCGGAGGACACAAATGAGGGAGAGATTTGGGGTTACGCGGTTCGTGCTGCATGTCTTTCCAGCATGGACTCGTTGCCGTGGGAGAGGGTGTCCGATTTAATGCAGCAGATGAGCGTAAGCGATGATTACGACGCGCCGTGGGCGGAGCGCTTCAATGTTATGGTGAAGATGCGAACTGGAAATTTTGATGAGGCGGAGGTCCTTCTTCAGCAAATGCCAGCGAAGCAAGAGCCAGTGATTATGAGGTTGATTCGGTCTCTGATGCATGCGTTGCAGCAAGATTGGGAGCTGGCACGGGCTCTCCGAAGTCAGGTTCAGGCCCGGTTGGAGATTCATAGGTCTCGTGTTGATGCAAGGAAGGCAGACTTTTGGCTTGAATTCAGTCTCCTTCTTCATGAGACGAACGCATTGCTTGCGGCCGCCGATGGGTCTGCACAGGACGCGAAGTGAAATGACCGCTGCTAACAAAATGGTCTCCCATGAGGATGCTCATGGTCAGACCGAACTTCTTCGAATGCTCCGCTCTTTTCGCCAGGAACACTCTCTTGGATAGCGAACCATCTGCGACTGCTGGCCCTTACAGGTGGACGACCTGCGTGCTGAGTTGCATTTGTCAGCCGGAGCGATTCACGAGATAGGATCGATTTCAAATGAGGCCGTCATTCAGATGGCGAAAGACAGAAGAATCAGCGGGCCAGACTGGTTCTTTCACCACCTTGTCCCGCAATCCATGGGTTTTTTAGGCAGGGTGGCTATGTTGCTGCAGTAACAGAGATCAGGCTGACATCCAAGATTTCTTTACCGCGAGTCCATGGTCAGGTGGATCAAACGGTTTGCGATTCGCAATTCGGATCGCGAAAGCTTGGGTGACCCATATGAAGCCAGCCTAAGCTGCGACGATCGCCACCAAGGTCACGAGCAATAGGACGATCATGCCGCCATCGATAACATGACTAAGCAGGTATGCAGGAATCATCTGGCGAAACTGCCGCGAACTGTAGGCCGGACCGAGGCTTTGCGAGTTCCGGCATTCACTTGCTCAGTCGTGCCGGAACTGCGTCGCTTAGGCTCCTTGGTCCGGCCTACGCCGAACCGATCACGATCAGCGGAATTGTCGTTATACCGAATCACTTCTACGTATCTGCTTAAGAGTGAATTCGCGGACGTCCGGCCGGTTTCAATGTATCCTGGTCGGACTGCACTGTTTGGCGAACACGCCCCGCAGCTCCGAA
>NZ_JAMQBK010000115.1 GCF_023701485.1 Aporhodopirellula aestuarii | reverse complement strand
GGGGATGTCCCATTCGTTGTTGAAACTCGTGATGGTCTCTCTAGTAAAAACGTAAGTGATCGGGTTTGAGTGGGCAACAAGCCCCACCTCCTGGAGCTCGCCGTAGGCGAGCTCCAGGAGGTGGGAAAGCATTTTCAGCTGGTTTCTGATTCGGGTCTCGCCAGGGCTGCCAGCAGACGTGGTAGTGACTTGCATCCAGTGATCCGTCGAAAGCCTTTCTCGGCCTCCAGCAACGCGTAGGAAAGCCAACGACTTGCTTGATCCGTCTCAGCTCGAAAGCGTGTCACACGGTCGAGCTTGCGGCGTGTCGTGCGGAACGAATTCTCAATCGCATTGGTGCTCAGTAGGCAACGATGAAGCGTGTTCGGAACGTTCAAGCGATGCAACGCCAGAAGGTCTTCCCCGGCTTCATGCAGACTCGTGTGCGCCTCGGCGTTGATCGGCTTGATAAACTTATCCAGCTCATCAAATACTTCTTTGGCTGCCTCGTAGCCCTGGACGTTGCGAAGACGCGTGAACAAACGAGAGACCTCACCCCAATGTCGTTTGGAAAGCTTCGCCTTGAGATTCCGCTCTTTGTGAACCAAGCAGCGTTGAATCACTGCATCGGGAAAGTGTTCTTTGAGCGCACCACGCAACGCGTCACTTCCGTCGAGTACGACGTACAGACGATGAGAGCAAGTGAACCCGCGATTCGTAATTCGGCTCATTAAATCGCTCGCAATTTCCAGGCTTTCGCTGCTTCCCAGAACAAAGTCCAGCACCTGCTTGCGACCTTCGGTGTCGATCCCTAATGCGACGACTGCAGTCTGATCGCTACTCAAGCGAACCCCATCAAGCATCAGCACACACCAGCTCTGAGCCCCCAAGTCCTTGCCTCGCAATTCTTCGATGAACTTGTGGCCCACCTCTTTCCACAATCGCGAGACATTCGACCGGCTGACTCCCGGGGAATTCGGCTTGATGTCCTCGATCGCTCGACTGCTGACGCCGGACACGATCGCCTGGATGATCTGCGTCTGCAGCTGACTGGGATCCTTCGCCACTCGATACGTGGCCAGTTCGACTTCGTGACTGGCGCCGGTATCGTCCCTGCGGCGTACACGAGGCCGAACGACCTCTTCCCGTTCGCCCTCGTAAAGCATGCGTCCGGGACTGGTTCCGGCTCGATAGTGATCGCCTTCATGCGGTGCGTGCTTGGGACCACAGAGCTGCGTGACTTCAGCAGCCATCACTTCACTGATCATCTCGCGGACGTGGCCACGGATGAAGTCTCGAAAGACTTCCCCGGTTTCTGACGCTGAAACTTGTCCAAGAGATTGCAAAAGACTAACTTCATTCATGATGGTCTCCCCGTCGGTTGCCGCCGACGAAAATTGGAAAATTGCGAAGGGCAGATTCTGCCCTCCGGGAGACCGTCTTTCAACTTTCAACAATTTTTGGGACGCTTCC
>NZ_JAMQBK010000114.1 GCF_023701485.1 Aporhodopirellula aestuarii | reverse complement strand
AACGTGCGATTGCCCTGGGGATCGAATTGACACGTCAAGCCGATCGAGATGAGTTCGAGGAATCAGCCAGAGAACATCGATTTGAGGTATGTTCCGTGCCAGAATCAGTGATCGAGACGACCGGAGCGACAACCTACCCTAGGCTACTGGAACTGCAAGACGATTTGCCGATCGACATGATTTGGAGCGGGAGGCAAAGCATTCTAGACGATGGCGAGATTACACGAAGCACTGCGGCGAACCAGGTCCATGGCAGCAGGCCATTGATCCAATACGAATTATCTGGACTTAAACATCAGCGATCGGCGAGGCAAGTGGAGGTTGTTAGCGTCCTGGGGGGCATTCGGGTGCTTAGCTCCTCAAGGCATCTACCTGACGCGATCGACTTCTACCACTCGTACGTAGATCAACATGCGAGCGTCGAATAGATCGGTGCGTGTTTGCTGACGTCACGGGAAGCCTGGGAAATCTTCAAGAGGTAGATGTGCGTTTCAACCCTTCACCGAAAACGCCTGCACATCAGGAAGGTTGCCTTTCCAGTTGCACACGGCAACACCTTCAGAACATGAGAGCGATTCGAATGCCAGGAGTTGGAACGACGGTCCTCAAAAACCCTGATGACAACGTGGCGAAAGGCAACCAAGAGCTCAAACGTATTCTTGAGATTGGCGAACCGTACGATGGGACGAAGGACCGGTCGCCACGTCACTGCAATGAAAACTCAACCGCCGGTCCTCGGTGATCGGTCCCTTTATGCGTCGTATTTTCGGAGACGGTTATGCGAATCGGTTTGTTGATCTCTTTCGTCGTTTTTTTGTAATTGCGAGCAACGCATCGGCTCAGGATTCGAACGCTGAATCTCTTGCGCATCAAGTTGAGACGCTTAGTTAGGCTTAGGCTTGCCTAAGAACAGCCTGAGCGATTGCAAATCGAGTGTGAAGAATTGCGCAAAGAAAATGCATCGCTTAAGAACGAACAAGGACCGGACAACACGTCAACCGCTGACCAGTTTGCCGCCGGTGTTGTATGGGCCGGTGAAATCAAATCCAGCGAAAGCAAGGCGCGCCGTTGGGCGATTTCGATATCCAAGCGAGACGGTGATGGATTCGAGGGCGCTATGGCGTCGGAGCCTCCAAGCGGAGAAAAGGTCGAGGCCCCAGTAACTGGCCAAGCCCCCCGAAGTGGAAACGGATTAGTGGTAATCGAGTCCCCGATGATCGGACGAGCGAAAGTATTTATGCGTGGAACTCTTCGGAATGGCGCAGTGGCTTTCGTAGTTTCGGGAACTAGTCCCTTGGGCAAAAAAATTTTGGCTCAGCCACATTACTCACTATGAACTGACGCCTCATATCCATGGCGTGCACCAAAGGACGGCATGAGATAAACACAAGTGGAAAGCACACGGGGCGTCCTCGTTGACGACCGCCGTTAGACCTTTTTAAGTTGGAATGTCTCATGCACGGTCGTGTTATCCTGTGCTGTTTGATAGCTTCACTTACTTCCTGTTCACCGAGTGCGAGTCCGAATCGCGTGGTAACGACAGATGTTGCAGCTTTCTCGAATGATGTCAGCGGCAGTTCAATTCACAGCATCAACATTGGGTCGATCCCCAAGAAGTCAGTCCCGTTCGATGTTGGGAACGCTTCCATTACCGGAGAGCATCTCCACTTGGATGTGGATTACAGCGGAGTTTCCCCGGTGCACCGGACTGGAATTTGTCGCAGTGCCCCCTATCGGGATGCCGAAAACTTTTCCGAGGTATCTGTTGGCTCGCTTTTGATAACGGTGCATTCCATTGGCCGACTCTAGCGACCGACGGAAACTTCCCAACAGCAAAGTGGCGAAGATTGGCCCAGAGATCGTTCGATTGAGAAACGAAGGGTACACGTTCGAAGAAATCGCCAAGAGACTCAATATAACCGGGGGCACCGCCTCACGAGCGCACAAGCAATTCCGCCCCGCCGAGAATCGCAACGCTGACAACGAGGACAAGAACCTGGACACCGGCCCCAAAACGCCGCAAGATCTCTGAAGCAATGATTAACCGAAGTCGCGATCTTTTCACCGAAGGCTATCTCAGCCAACGAGCGATCGTCCTTCAGGTCGGCGAGCACCTCCATGGACCGTTCCCCACGAGGTAAGACGAATGCGGATTATGTAGCCACTATTTGATAATCGAGTGTCGATGGCGTCGGCGAGCATATTGGGGTTGGAAAGCGAGACGTATTTGGAATTCGAACTAGCCCTCAAAAAACCAAGCGTTGGGGCTTTCCACCGCACTCGCTTATTCACAGAAAGCTTGCGTTTTGTCCCCGCCTTCCCTACGATAGCGGCCTCCCCGCCCGTATAGCGTTCGCAGCGTCGCCCTGAACCCCATAAAGGAAACTCATGCGATTACCTAGAATTCAGCTCATTGGCAACAAACAACCGCATCGCCTATCGGCCAAGCGGAAGAGACGTGCCAACGGAAGTGGACCTAGATTGCGACATGAAAAACTGGAACAGAGGCAGCTATTGGCTGGTGATTTTGGCTTATCTCAATCGTACTTTCCCGATGCGATCGGTCCACAATCCGACGCCCAATTTGGCGACGTGGTGGCAGTCAATGCGCAGTACCGTGTGGTCTCGGCAACTGCCGCGAATATCGATGGGCGAAACTCGGTCGGTGAAGTCTACGTTTACAATAATGACGCGGCTGGAGAGCTGGTCGCGACGTTAAGGAATCCGGGCTCTTCGGGTGATTCTTTCGGCCAATCATTGGCGATTGATGGCACCACCGTTGCAGTCGGCGCCTCCCTCAATTCAGTCGATGCGTCGAACTCTGGCGTCGTCTACCTATACGACCTAGCCGATGGCTCGACACCGTCGCCAGCTACGATCGTGAATCCAACGCCATCGGCTGGCGATGTGTTTGGTGAAAACATCGCAATGCAGAATGGTGTGCTGGCCGTCTCATCACGACTTGATGACACCGTTGGCGCCAACTCTGGCGCAGTTTATTTGTACAATCTGAGCGATGGCGATACCTCTGTCGATGCGACAGTGACGAATCCGGGATCGCTTCGTTTTGGTTCGTCGATTGATTTGGATAACGATGTTTTAGCGATTGGTTCGCCACTGGATGGGCTGGACCCCGATCAACCATTTGGGCAACAAGATGTTGGCGCGGCATTTGTATACTCGACCGCCCAATTTCGATTTGATGGTTCATCGCCATCACTAGTTGGAACACTACGCCACCCCGATGCCGATCCCGAGGATGAAATTGGCCAAAAGACAGGTGGTTTGGTTCGCTTAAGCGAAGGCCGGCTGTTCCTAAACGCTACCAGCGTCCCGTCAAACGCTCCAGCGTCGGTAGTCCTCAATGTCTATGCGCTGACCGAAATCACCGCAGCCAGCCCTGGAAACGGACTGCTCGGCACGCTCGCCAACCCAGCTGGCAATACCAGCAGCAACGGGTTCCTTTCCGATGTTGCGGTTTCGGGGAACCGTGTATTGATCGGGGCCGACGGGGATGACACGTCTGCGACCAATACCGGGGCCGCTTACTTATTCACATTGAGTGAAACGAATTCCAGTAACTTCATCGAGTCAACGGTCAAGATCGACAATCCTGATCCACGCCGCAATGATCTGTTTGGTGATTCACTTGCGATTGATGGCGACTCAATCCTTATTGGATCGCCTGCGACCTCGGCATCGTCGAGCGATTTTGCAACAGGCCGAGCGTTTACCTTTGACGTTGTCGGCGGGAACGTCCAGCCCGGATCAAGCGTCGCGAACGCAACGCCGGCTACTGATGATGCTTATGGCACATCGATCGAAATGAACGGACAGTGGATGGTGATCGGCGTTCCTGGCGAGTCGAACGACTTGCAAGCCTCAGGTGCGGTCGAAGTTTACGATGTGTCGGGGCCGACCCCCGTGTTAGTCGAGCGGCTAAAAAGCCCGAGCCCTGTCCTTGGCGGCGTCTTTGGAACCTCAATGGACCTGGATGGAGATCGACTTGCAGTCGGTCAGCTCAGTAGCGAACAATCGACGGCATTTGTTTTTGAATTATCCAATGCGGGCGCGACCTTACTCGCAAACTTAGATAGCCCCGACGGTATCAGTAATGGCTACGGGCGATCGGTTGCAATGAGCGGTGATCGAGTTCTCGTCGGAGATTCACAAAAAGGAAACGCGTCCCTGTTCGACATCGGCAACCCCGAACCCATTTTGATCGACATTCTCGCCGATCCCGATGACGGGTCAAACCTATTTGGTTGGACCGCCGCCATGGACGGCGATCTGATCACCATCGGCGCATTTCGCGGCGATACAGACACAGCAGACTTTGCGGGCAAGACACACGTCTATCGTGTCGTGAATGATGACGCTGCCTTAATTCAGACCTTGACCTCGCCGGATCCGTCCGTTGCGAACGGCTACAGCAGCGGGTTGTCGGTTCAAGGCAATACAATCGTTGTCGGCGAACCAGGACGTGATTTAGATCCGACGGCGACGAACGACAACACCGGCAGCGTCTATGTCTATGAAGTGGTCGGAAATCAGGTTTCGCTTCGGCAATCCATTGAACAGATCGAGTCGTCCTACTTCGGCCAAAGCGTCGATTTGCACGACGGTCAACTGGCGATCGGTGCGGTTTTCGACCGACATACCGGTGTCTCCGGTGGACGAGCCTACATGTACGACCTAGTTGATGGTGAGTTCGTTGCCACTGCCGATTTTGACAATCCGACTGGGTTGGTCGGATCCGACTTTGGCAGCGCTATCGCGACGTGGGGGAATCGATTACTGGTGGCATCGCCAGGCGATTCGACTATCGGAAGCGACCAAGGTGCCGCTCATTTGTTTGAAGCGATCGATCCTCAATTGACGTTGACTAGAATCGACGGTGACTCGGCCATCGATGAAACCGATGGTGTCGCCCGATACCAACTAGAACGCAATGTTCACCTTGACACGCAGGTCACTGTGAATATCCAAGTCGAAGAATCCACCGTCCTAGAATCAGACAACAATCTTTCGTTTTCCCCCGGCCAAACCTCATTAATTTTTGAACTGCGAGCAATCGAGAACGAGATCCGCGAAACAGAAACTGACTGGGGATTTTCGATTGAGGTTGATGGCTATGTCTCGCTGAGTTCGTCGATCGAGGTGGTCGACAATGAACCAGAATTGCAACCGCTTTTATCGATCAGTCCGAACGCGATCAGTGAGTTGGATGGCACAGCAACAGCCACCGTCCAGCTCAACGCACTTTCGCGAACCGATTATGACGTCACGATTCGTGCAACCGCAGAGTTAGCAGGCCATGTCTCGATGCCGGCAACTGTTCACATCAGCGCACTGGAGTCGTCGGTGACCTTTGACATCGACGCGATTGATAACGACCTGCTCGATGGCGACAAAACAGGACTCATTGAATTGCTAGCTCAAGATGCAGTCGCCGCATCTAAGGAACTGACGATTCTTGACAACGAAGTTCCACCTCCCAACCAAGCCCCGACCATCGAGACGCTTGAAGGGCCAACGCTGGACAGCCCTACAACAGTTGGCGAGACGTTTACTTTGTCTGGTTCGTTCGCAGACACAAACTTAGATGATTCGCACTCGGTTCTGATCCAGTGGGGTGATGGCACCTCAACGTCGTTGACCGGCGATCAAATCGACCAGATTGGCGATACCTTCGCAATTGACCACCAATACGGTGTCGCCGGGTTCTACGATGTCTTGGTAACCGTAGACGACGGGACCGCTTCAACCACAGCGACGCTCCAAGCCGTCGTCGTTGGCATCTCGCTGCGTGATGATGGAACGCTAATCGTTGTCGGAACTGACGATTACGACCAGATTCGTCTGAAACGAAAAGGACCGAAACTGGAGATCCAGGCATCCTTCGCGGGCGGTCCCACGATTAAACAATCGTTTGCATGGTCCTCGGTCAACGTTGTTCATGTTTTCTCAAACGGTGGTGGAGACAAAATCAATGTCGACCGTAAAATCCGACAAAGCGTGATCGTTTTCGACTAACTCGGCTTGGATCAGCAGGGCGGATGAACGTCCACGAGGATACTCAAATTCGGCAATCTCGCATGGCAACTAAGCTGAAACATTAGGTCCGCTTGTAACTGCCGAATGTGGTCTGGACGCATCCTTTTGAATCAATCATCGCTGCAACCTCGCGCGAAGGCATCCAGCAGCGAGAGTGCCATCCGTTGGGTCGGCTTGGGCACGCAACTCAGCGATAGGCTGATCGATCACCGCAATGACCTTGGCGGTTCGAAGCTCTCGAACTCCTTGAATCGTTGACGGGTTCGCTTCGCAAACGTCCCGGTCGCCGACACACGAATAGGCGTGTCCACGTCATCCTCGAACTCAGCGATTGTCCCTGGATCGTCGCCTTAGATCCATCATGTCGGCGGGCGATCACGACTCCAGGACAACCGCGCGCAGTTGAGAACCAAGGCCCGAATGAAATTTCCAGGGGGCACTGGCCTTGAAAAAAAGCACCTCGCACCACCCGGCCCCATGCCCAACCACGCATGCTCCCAAAAGAGTGGACAGCGCTACGCCCACCCCCTCTAATAGGCCTGTCTAGCAATCGCAAACGCCCTGTTATCGCCGCATTCAACTTATCACCGCTCTCCACCGGTGAGTTTTGCTTCATTACCCGACTGACATGAAACGACCACCAAAGTTCGCCCTGTCTTCGCTGATGTTCGGTACCGGCTTCATTGCGATTGGCCTAGCAATCGTCATGAACTTTGGTGCGTTTGGATTGCTCCTTTCGGCGATCGCGACATTCGTGTTGCTGGTAATGTTGCTCGTCGCAGACTCAGTAATGACATTGCCCAAGCGATCAGTCGCGATCAGCAATCAACTTGTCACGCTTGCCGCGACATACTGCACAATCCTTGCCCTCTACTTCGCTTCATACGGGCCCGCAACTTGGCTACTTGCGTCCAACTATACACACGACTCGCAGCCGGAGATGCTTCGGGGTCTCCACTTCAAGCTCTACTCTCCGGTGACACGCTGCATCGTCGACTCTCCCGTTCAAACGATTCACGATGTCGGGGTGTCTTATCTAAAATGGTGGCTGCCCTCTGATGTCGACTTTCAGCACCATGGACGAAGCATTGGTTGGTATACCAAGTCGAAACTAAATCCATCCTTCGGTACCGTTGTCCACCTCGCCCCCCCTTGATACCCAGTAACGGATTAACATGTCGTGCAACGGAGCACGGCAGAGAACCTTTGCAAATGGAAACCGCGTTTGCCGCCGCCCGCACATCGCCACCGTTCATCGACAGAGGCACTCTCGCTCCATGCAATTCTCGTTGCGAACCGGACTGATCGTCGTGGGCTTCATCGGCATTGGGATTGCGTGGATGGTTGACCGCACCAAAATCGCTGGAGAACGCGATAGCATCCAACGTACGCTCGAACACGAACTACAACGTGGGCTGATTGCCGCCGAGTCTTGGGAAAAGCGTCGCCAGGAAGTCTCACGTATCGCGAACGGAGCGTCGCCGCCTGATATACCATTGCTGTTGTTTGCTCTCAGTGACCCCGACCGAATGGTTAGCCAGACGGCACTCAACGCCTTGGCGGAGCTTCGATTCACCCGTGCTGAACTGCAATCGGCATTTTCAAACGCCGACGCAGAGGCCGAAATGTTATTCTGGATTGCTGCTGCCAAAGAGGCACGAAAAAATAACAAAAGGCGGGATGAGTTTCTCGTTGAGCGGGAGCCGTCGCAGCCCGCATTCGGCACTGAGCCGGACGATCCTTTTGGTTTTGATTCATTCTTCACCGCGGACGCTGAAACCACCGAATGAAACGATAAACCATGACATGCACTGGAAGACGGCTTGCGTTTTTCTCGAAATAGAAAGTCTTTCGTCAGCCCCCGTGATGTCTAGCGTAATCCGACTGAAGTTGACACAGAACAGCGTGTGTAGCCAATCCGGCGTCCAGCCAAATTTCGACCAAATGTCTGTTAGAAACACGAATCCCTACGAGACGCCGACTGGCATTGAATCAGCCCCGTCAAAACCAATTGCGGCGACCGCGGTCTTTTTGCTCGCGTGTATTATGGTCGTGCTGTGCTGTATTGCATTTTGTTTCACCGTATTTTTTGGCGTTTTGCTAGCTCCTGATTTCAATAACCTTATCGTTCCGATGCTGATTTATTCACTGGCATACTTGGCCGGTAGTTCCGTGTTTGCGTATTCCGCGATTGTTTCCCGGCGGGGTCGATTGCGTTTAGGCTTTGCTGCGTTTCTATCTGGATTCATCGTGCTGTTTGGGATCAATGCCGTTGGTGATCGACTGCTGTGTAACCGTTCACCAGAACCG
>NZ_JAMQBK010000113.1 GCF_023701485.1 Aporhodopirellula aestuarii | reverse complement strand
GCGCCGTTCCGCTAAAAAGGGCACTAAAACAATCAGCGGCGTCGCCGCGTTAAAGCAAATTAATTGGAGCGGCGCTTGGTCGGAGGACGCTTCGGACGGACAGCGAGGACAGCTTGTCCGCCGGCTGTTGTGCTTGACTGGTTAATGTCGGTCTCTGCGACAATCACATTGATTTCCGTAATGCGATTTCCTTCGGTCGCAACACGGGCGGATAGCGGTGATTGCATGTTCTGAAACACCCGATGCTTTAGGCCACCTGCCAATTCGGCTCCCACCCGAAATTCAGAGGTGCGTCGCTCCCGCATCGCTGAGGTGATCTTCACATCGCGGTTCACGCTGATGATGGTCGGTTGTGGCGTTGCGGTTCCCTGGCTGCGTCCACGTCCGCGTCGGGTTTGCACGGAAGGTCCGTTCTCAGTGGCACCACCGCGCATGCCACGCCCCGCTCCTCCATCGTCCTTGACAACAGCGATTTGGTTGCCGCTGACTCGCTGAATCTTGACAAACGTCTCTTCCGCCTGTGCGAGTGAGGGTATCGAGATCAAAATCACGATGAGAATAATTGCTTTCATTCGATTCTCTACGATGTGGAGTCATTGATTCGAAGTCGGAAAGTTCGTGTCTGCCAGTGTTCGTACATGGTGGCGAAGATTGCCCGGAAAAATTTGACAAATCACAAAAAACGGCGATTGGTGCGTCCAATCCGCGGTCCACTGTAAGATTACGAGTAGAGAACGGCGTGACCCAGCACTATTAAAAGGCCACTTTGGAGGATGCTCTTTTGAGCCGAGACGACATTCAGCAGGATTCAGACGATGAAGCCGCCTTTGTGGCGCTGCTGATGCAGCATCGTCATCGGCTGTATGCTTTTCTCACCAAGCAATTGGTGAACCCGACGGACGTTGAGGATGTGTTTCAGAAGACCAGCATCGTCCTTTGGAAAAAGATGGCGGAGTTTGATCCTCAAGGAAGTTTCTTCCACTGGGCGTGCGGAATTGCGTTCAATGAAGTCCGCAATTTCCTAACGGTCCAGCGCCGCAGTCGTCTGCAGTTTGACGTCGAACTGGTTGAGTTGTTGGCGCAGGAAGCCGCCGCAGAAGACACGCTATCGGAATCACGCCTTGATGCCTTGCGGCAATGCATGACTCAGCTCTCAGGCAGACAGCAAGCTATTTTGCAGCGATGCTATCATGGGTCAGAATCCATCACTGACGTGGCCGAAAAACTCGGTCGGGAACGAATGGCACTCTACAAGCAACTCGCCCGTCTGCGCGAAAAACTGCTCGATTGCATCCGCATCAGGCTGGCGAAGGAGGGAGTATCGTCATGAGTGATGAGACGCTCCTGCGACAGCTCAACAGTTTGATCAACGGCACGATCAACGACGAGGAACATCGAGTTCTTCAAGATCGATTGAAATCCGATCCGTCTGCTAGGACGTTGTATCGCGAACGGATGGACTTGGAGGCAAGTCTGAGGACATGGGCGGCTGATGACGCCGTTGTCTCGCGAGCAAGTGCGACTGTGGACATTGCGAATGGAAGCCGCCGAACGTCGCAGTGGTCGTGGAGCGTTGTGCTGACTGCTCTTGCGGTCAGTGTGCTATTAGCATTCACTTGGTGGCAGTGGCAACCAACCACTCCACAAAACCAATTGGCGATTGGCCATTCGCCCGCTGACATTGAGACCGTTCTGTCAGGCGAGTTGGTCGGTCGCATCGTGCAACAATCCGACTGTCGCTGGAAGTCAGTTCCTGATGTGCACAATGGGCGATTCTCGCCGGGAGCATTGGAACTGGTGTCGGGTGCTGCTGAATTACGTTTTGATTCGGGAACCAATGTCGTTCTTGAAAGTCCGTGTGAAATCATCATCGAATCGGCTGATTCGGCACGGCTACTTGCGGGGACAGTGTTTGTCGATGTGACGGAGGTTTCCAACGGTTTTCTGCTTGAAACTCCTGAGTCTCAGATTGTCGATGACGGGACTCAGTACGCGGTCTCGCTCGGCTCCGACGCAACCGAAGTGCATGTATTCGACGGCAGTGTGATCTGGACTCCGACGAGTGTCTCCAACCCGATTGAAGAACGCATTTCCACCGGTGAGGCCCGCCGCTATTTGCGAACGGAGCCAAGTCGGTCGCATCGCATCCCGTTCGGACAAAGGAAATTTGTTCGTACGATCGAAGCAGATGTACTTGAGGCGAGTGGCGGAGAATTAATTGCCTACGATGGCTTTGAGAACCTGGCCGGTCAGCTACGCCGGGGGCGGAGTGGATTTGGTTGGGCGGGTGGCTGGCAGTTGACTGGACGCGGACGTGGTCCACTCGCTGATGTGGTTGACGCTCCTGACGATCTCGTATTCGGCTTCGATCGAACCGGCCGTAGGCTCTTGTCGGCTGGCGATGGAAACGAATTGAGGAGGGATTTTAAAGAGCCGATTTCGCTGCATGCAGATGACACGTTTTTCATGAGCCTGCTCGCCAGTCGCCAAGCGAAGGATGCGGAGGCCGATCAAGTCAAGAGCGGAACATCGCTGCAGATTTCGCTTGAACCGGAATCGAACTCCCCAAGATATACACGGCGTCATTCCGTATCGTTCGGTTTCACATCAGATGGCGCGTCGTTTGTGAACAACGCCGGAAAGATTGATGAGACCGCCTCGGCTTTCACCGAAGGTGAAACGTTCCTGATCGTTTTCAAGTACACAGCGACTGACCGCATTGGCACGGCCGTCGTCCGTGTTTATCAACCGGACGCCAAGATCGACGAAACCGAACCACAAGTCTGGACCGTGAGCGGCAGCCCATCCATTCGTCCTCAAGAATTCGTCGCGATTCGGATTACACCCGGACAAAATGCCACGTGGCAGATCGACGAACTGAGAATGGGAACGTCATGGTCGTCAGTCACCGGGGCATATTTCGGAGTACCGTCTGAATGACGAGCCCGACTCGCGTTGGCTTGAAACTATCCGAACCAAAAGAAATTCGTCCACCACAATTTTGGTTCGGACAACCATCAGGGGCATTGAGAATATTCGGATCTAAACCAAACTGCCTCCTCAAAGCAATAAGCGACGCAACGCTCAACCAAAAAACGACTTGTGATCGAGGGTAAACGGTTCGGAATGTGACCAGACTTGGCCAAGCTCCCCGTGTAGGACTCGATCCGTGCCCAGGATTTGGCGAAGACTATCGGCGATTGGGCATTGACCTATGCAAGTTTTGCGACGCTGAACCGGATTCCGAAAGTAATGGACGCTTTCGGTAGCGTTTCAATCGGGTTTAGATCTCCGCTGATCTTCTAACATTGTCATCTCGATGCAGATCGTATGCAGTTGCGATCAAGGCAATGCCTATTCGAGATGTGTCCATTTGACTTCCGTTGTGGTCGACACCGACAAATGGTATCGCAATCGATCCGGGGACTATCGCGTCTGCGCACAACCCGACTGTATCGTTGATTCCATACTGGCGCAACTCCTTGAATTCACATCGTTGCGACTTGGCAATTGTTGATTCAAACGCTATCGGAACCGTGCACATGACCCGTATGCTTGCTGGGATACTCGCTCTCTTGGCGATTGGCCTCATCACTTCCGGTGACATTTCTCTTACGTCGTCCAGGCTGCCAATCCTTTTCAACTTGAGGACCGTCGAAGTAACGACTGACTGAGGAAACCTCGTGGCCCTTGCCGCCAGATGACTTCCGCTCGGAATACCCGATACACTGATCCAAGTATGTAAGTTGCTTGGCGTTCCGCAGCCATTCAACTTTGTTAATGCTGCTTGCACCTCAGCGGTTCCACGGCTCAACGAAAGTATTGCGAAGGGTTCACCGTATCCGGAAACCTCTTCTATCGCCCTGGCAATCTTGGAAACGTTGCAGTCGAACCCACCAAGTTCGTCAGTGGCTACGAAATGCAGTTGAATTCCAATTGCTGAGCAGGTGCTGCTAAAATTGGAAATCGCGTTTCGCACCGTTACGTTTTCACTGTAAAACGCTCCTGGTACAAAGAGGATCCGAGGTGCTGAATCAAAGTAGCGAATTGAGCTACCCTGACCGCCCGCGAGCGAATAGCACTCGTCCAACTCGGCTAAACGTCGGTTATACGTGGGATAGAAGCGGGGCTCCTGACTGCGGACTCTATCGGCAAGCACGTCACCAAGAATGGCGGCACCCAGGTCATAGTCGTTCCCGTACAACCGGCTGTTGAGGGACGATCGAGTCTCCAACGCGTCGCTCAAGCTCGTTCGAATCAGCGAAATTCGATCGTCGAGCTTCGGATTGGAGCGTATTCCCTTCCGATACTGTTCCAAGTAGTACTTTGCGGATTCCGTCGCATGTTTTCCGTCGATGAACACCGAACCGACGGAAGCCCTCACGTGAGTGCGTTCGCGTTTGATCAATTGCCGAGTGCAGGAAGCGTTCAGACAGAGAGCCAGAACAGCAAGGCTCAGAGTAGACATTCTCACATGGGGGAGGTTCGTGAACAAAGACGCCCCTCGCTTGCTGTTACGGATTCTCAGTGAGAAGGGTTTCACGGCAGGCAACGAATCACGCTCTCGACGCCTTTTTTACACCACTTGAGTAGATTCGGTGCGAAAAACGTCGATCTTTAGGGAAAGATTCGGTTCACGCAAAGAATTCTCGTCGTATGGGATGTTCCGGCTTACACGGAAGCGCCAGCCTTTTATTTCTGAGCAGTCTGATTGCAATTGGATTGCAACTCGAATGGGCAGGGCTACCGGTAATTCGACGAGGAATGGAGACGTTCGACGTTGTATCGTTGAAAACTTAGTCAGGGCGAATTGCTCGTCGGTTGTACCGGGACACACTACGGCGACCAGCTTAGTGAGATCTTCTGCTCGGAAAGCGTCCAGAGTTTGGCGGCCGCTTCCCGATCCAAGACGCAATCGTCCAATGGGCACTCGTCGATGGGCCCGACCGTCTGCGCTCTTTTTGTAGGACCATAAAGCTTTTCAGGCTCCACGTAATCTTCTGTTGCGCACATCACTTCAGGCCAGGAACCTTTTTCGGCGGATTGTGCGATCATTCGAGACAGTATCGACCAGACAATCTTGTTGAAGGTGCTCGCCGTGTCTTTCAGCAGATTGGTGCGTGACGCGCCGGGGTGGCAGACCTGAACCGTGACGTTCTTTCCGGCAGCTTCGACGCGACGCTGCAATTCGTAGGCGAACATCATCTGAGCCAGTTTGCTCTGGGCGTATGAATTCCATGCGGTGTAGTTGTTGTCGAAGTTGAGGTCGTCAAACTGAATTCGCTTCAGCCCCATCTTGTAGGCGTTGCTACCGACAACCACGATCCGCCCCGCGGACTCTTCGATCCGATCGAAGAGCAATCCACAAAGCAGGAAATGACCGAAGTGGTTCACACCAAGCTGGCTTTCAAAGCCGGCCACAGTAATCTCCTGCTTGGCAACCTGCGCAATGGCGGCGTTGCAGATGATCGCGTCGATATGAGAGACCTGATCCATTATCTCGACAGCCGCTTCCCGCACGGAATTCAACACCGCTAAGTCCATGTGCAGGAATGTCACGTCAGCCTCACTGCCGAATTCCTGCTTCAGTGTCGCGATGGCGGCGGCTGACTTGTCGGCGCTACGGTTCAACATCACCACTCTTGCGCCCTTGGACAGGAACACTCGTGTTGCTTCAAATCCCGCGCCATTGTTGGCACCAGTGATGACATACGTTTTGCCTGCCAGGGAGCCGATCCGTTCCGGCGTCCAGCCCTCTGGTCCAAATTGCTTTTTCGTATTAGCCGTCATCTGTTACTCCCTTAGCTCGCGAGCGACGGTCAGGTAGTAGTTGCGAGCGGTTGCGTTAACCATGTTGCTGGTGAGCTTGGTTAAGGCGTCGGCTTTGATTTGCTTCGCGTTCTTGTCGTCGGGGTTGATCGCAAGTAAGTGATCGGCAAGTTGCGCAGCCCATTGGTTATCATCCGCGGCCAGTGCTTCGCGGGCGGATTGCAATAGCTTCTTCGCTCCGCCAGCCAACTTTGCGACCCGCTCGGCTTCTGCCTTGGGCGGGAGGGGAAACAAATTCGATGGATTGCCGTCGAACCAGCCGAGGTAGTAGTTGAACGTCGTGCGGACGCCCCAGTCCGGATGTCCGTAGAACGGTTGCAAATATTCTTTGCCCGCGAGCTCCTCAGGAAGTTGTACATACTCGACCAACTCGTCCGGAGTTAGCCCTTTGTTGATTCCTTCCACCGTTTTGTCGTGGATGAACCGCACCGCGTCGCGGTAATCGTTCAGCACTTGCTTGACTTGTTCTGCTCCGAGAATCGGATTGGTGTGACCGCCGACTAAGGCAACGGCATCGATGTCGGCCATCTTGCCGAGGCTTTCGGCCCACAGCCGAGTGCTGCGATTGGGGGTGCCGCGAATCGCGTACAGGTTTGGAAACGATCGATAAAAATTGTCGCCCGCGAATAGAACTTTGCCCGCCGGATACCAGACGAACAATTCATCGTTGGTCTCGCCCGGTGCGGCAACGAGTTCGATTTCCACTCCGCCTACGTTGATTGATTTGCGGTCGCCGCCGAGAAAATGAGTCGGCACCGTTTCTCTGCCAGATGAAAAGACGGCTCCACCGCGTTTTGGGTACCGGGCCGGTGCGACGCCATTGTTAATCCTCTGCTCAGGCGGCAGCTTGAATCCGGCTTGCCTCGCGCCGCGAACGTTTTGAAACGTCAGCCCGCCGGCTTTCCAGGGACCGGCTTCGCTGCCAAAGTTCTCGTGAGCCCAAATTTGCGGTCGCTCGTCACCGAGAAACGCCGCCGCGCCACCGGTGTGATCGCCGTGGGCGTGGGTGAAGATGATTGCCTTGACTGGTTTGTCACTGAGCTTACGGAATTCATCCATGATGCGAGTGCCATCATCAACCGACATGCCGGTGTCGATGATGACCAGTCCATCATCGCCTTCGATCATCGAAACGTTGGCGGGGCTAAAACCGACGGCAACGTGGACTTTGTCAGCGACTTTGACGACTTGTTCTTGGAATTGGGTGCTCTGGTTTCGCAGTCGCTCAGTCGCGATGGTCGCTTCCTGAGCAACGCCGGCGCTGACGCCCGACAGCACAAGGCAAAGAGAGAAGATGATCTTGTTCATAAGACTATTCCTAATTCATGGAGTAAATTTCTTAGCGGAACGGTGCGAGCCGTCCAGTGTCACGATACCGGACGGCTCTCGCCCTACCGCTACAAGCTTTTTGCCAACAAGTTCTTCTGCATCTTTCGCAGAACGTTTTGCGTCGCTTCCAGTTCCGACTTCGCGATGCCCTGGAGCGTGGATTTACGCACGTCGTCCAACAGAGGCAGGACGGTTTGAAGTTTCTGCTCGCCGCGGCGTGTCAATCCGACCAACACGATCCGAGCGTCTTCACTTGATTCGCTCCTTTCGACAAACTTCTTTTCAACCAGTCGATCCAATTGACGTTTGACCGTCGTGGGATCACGAATCATCAACGATGCCAATTCGTTCATGCTGAGTGGCTCGCCTGCGTCCGACAAAGTGATCAGTGTCTGCGTTTCCTCTGGAGAAAACGGCCAACCGGCACTCTTGAGCACTGCAGCCATTCCCGAACGTATCAGGTAGGCGACCCGCCCGATCGCAAAACCGGGCGAGGATTCTGAGTCAAAGTGCATGTTCCGCTCCAGAAGAGTCCTGAATCGAAGCCGTCGCAGTCTCAGCACAATTTTGGGGCCCAGCAAAGATCGGGCGATACCAGTCGAAGTAGCAGTAAATCAGCAGAGCACAGGCTGCGAAATCGGGAAGCCCAATGACGAGGTATTGATGGGCAAAGAAGATCACGTACAGCAAAATATTGAACGCGTAGGGTAGCGACATCAGAATCGCGAGTGGTGCTGTCCGCGGGAAGAACATCAGCCCGCCAGCGACCGTCTTGAGAAAACCGACCCAAAAGATCAGGTAACCGGTTTTCTCAATCGCGAGCATGAATTGATCGAGTTCGCTTGGCGGATCGCCAACTGGATACCCATTCACGCCAAAGCCCATCGTCATGATCCCGGTGCCGAACAGGAAGAGTGCGAAGAGTATCCGCACGACGAAGGCGAGACGTGGAAGTCAAACGCTGCGTTTTTCAAAAGAAGGCATGTTTGTTCATCGAGTTCGCGTTTTTAGCGGTACGGCGCCAGCCCTCCGGTGCCACGCAGTAAACCATATCCATTACCGGAGGGATCGCGCCCTCCCGCTACAAAATCAAGCTACGACTAAGAATTCGTCGTCTTAACCCGATCATATGGCTGTATCGTACAGCTATCGGCTGGCGAGTCAATACTTTTGGAGGAAATAACGGATCCTGACTCACTCGCTCCAGTATTTCGGATGGTCTAAAGCATGTGAGCAGCGAACGGTTCCCTGGCAATTCTCAATCGTTCCGGGCGTCAGTTCCGTCACCATCCACGCGTCTGCGTTTTGAGGTGGGATCGGGTAGGTTGCTTGGAGACCCTGGATGCCTGCGGGCTTGAACCCGAATCGCGAGTAGTAGTCGGGATAGCCGAGAACGAAGACGAGGTCGACGCCGAGTTCCTCCAACTGACGTAACCCCGCTTGAATCAAACGCCCGCCGATTCCCTGGCGATGTCGATTTTGCACAACCGCCAGCGGTGCGAGAATCCTTACACTGACTTGGCGATGTTCCGGTTCAATTGTGGCGGAAGTAAAGAGAAGATGCCCGACGAGTTCGCCGTCCGTTTCAGCGACGAGTGATAGCATTGGTTCGCCGGAAGCGTCATCGAGCATTTCATCGACGAGCTTAGCGATCACTTCGCCCCCCTCGACGCCAAAGGCGTTCCTGTGGATCGCCAGAATCGAATCACGATCCCGGTCAGTGGCGTTGCGAATTCTGACTTTGTCTTGCGTCATGGTTAGCGGGCCAATAGCACGGGAATGTAACTTCCGTCGTCTGTGACGTTGATGCGGGTTTGGGGTCACGCAGGGACAGTTTGCGACTCACTGATACCCGACTGTTTAAGTTTATGATCCATGGGGGAGCCGTTGGCGGCTCGGGCTGATTGTTGATCAGTCTGCCGCTGGTTTGATTCTATCTCACATCACTGATTGTGGCCGAACGCTCTGCGGTCGGCATTCACTCCGGCCACGGAGTGTCCGGCCACGCTACGGAGGTCACCCGGCCGGACGCAAAGCCTGCCGCCGACCAAAACGAGGAGGAAGGCAGGAGTCTGAAGACGGGAGAAAAACCTACAGTCTCACAACTGAAGTCTTCAGCCTGACATGGGAGCGTTTCCACACGGGAGGCGATTCGAACGGTGAAGGGTGAAAGCAGAATTGAATTTGACTGGTCGAAAGTTGCAGGGCTTCCATGTTTGCCATGGTTCGACAAGAACCACTCGGCAATTCTGCTTGCTACAACCGAGCACCGCCTTGCAGTTTGAACAAAACGGAATGAACCAGTTGATGAGTTTCTTCAGCGTTTGAGGATTCGTTAAGTAACGCAGCAACTTGCGCCCAATCGCCACTTTTTGTATACAGGGGAATCAGTGCCTCTCGCCGCTTTTTTGCGTTGCGAATTGAAGACGCTTTTTCGATTGCGGCAGCGAGTCCCGGGGTCTCGATAAGTTGATTAGCGGCTTTGAGCGAACCTTGACGAAACCCCCGATGCTTCTCCTTCGTCCCCGCTTCAACCGCGAATCCCAGTAACTCGACGGCTGCTTCCGGGCTTTCGACTTCAGCGAGTACTTCGGCAAACGACGTCAGGGCACCTGAAGTGGCAAACCCACCACTCAGCCCTGGCCACTTCGGAAGTTCGCGTAGTGCTCGCTTCAGCAGTTTCGCGGCCGTCTCTGAATTGCCAGTCTGGACGAAATACCAAAGTTGTGAGCAAATTTCATCGACCGGAAAATGAACATTCGGATCGTCATCGATTTTGAGTTCTTTTAGCCTCCGCAGAATCAGCTTTTCCGCTCGGGCGTCCGCAATAGCCACTAATCCCATCGCTGAGAGGCTTCCCGTACCAAGGTCGCTGGTGTATTGGTTGCGGTCAATCCAACTCACGTACTTGGCTATTTCCTCGTCCTTGCCAAGTTGATGGAAAGCTTTGATTGCACTCAGAATCAATCCGCGTTCAACGATGAAGTCATCGACTTCAGGGATCAGCTTGGTCACACGACGGACCGACGCCAACGCTTTCGAATGATCACCGTCGAGAAACGACAGCCGGAATTGATGACGGTATTTGCCGAGTTGATGTCGCTCGTCCAAGTCGCTCGGTTCATCGGAGAGCCCGTTGAGAACACGAAAGTTTTCGGTGAAGCGTGTTAGGAGCTTCCGCTTGTTGGGACGTGCCTCTGGCAAGCGAGCTTCGACGGCGGCTAAATACTTTTTAGCACGCTTCAGGTTGGGGATCTCCAAGCAGATCTCGGACGCCACTAAGGAGAGTCTGACGAAAGATTCAGCATCCGTGGGTTCCAGTAGCGAGAGAAGCTTTTCTAACCGCCGGAGTGCCAGCGTTTCGAACCCGCATTCCGCCAGCTGCCGTAGACGCACGCTCGCACTGACTGCGGATCGAGATGGATTTGCAACCTGCTCGCAAGTATCGAGATAGCACTCAAGCCAAGGCTTCAAAGCACCACTACGAGGCCACTTCTTGCGTGTTGACTTCGTGCGATCGCGTGACGCCTTTTTTGACTTCGCCATGACGTGTTATCTCGTTTGTGTGCACTCAACGGAGTTTGTGAGCATTGGATGAGAATAGATATTCTACATTGTGCTGTGGCGTGCGTGGACGAGTCGAGATGGAACGCTCGATTCAACTTCAGCATTCGCTTTTAAGCGAACCTTCAAAGTCTCCCAGGGTCACTAGCCTCGTCAACTAACACATGAAATTGGTTGAGCAGACAATATCCTGAGATTCGATCTGCATGGGACATTGATGGTGTTGGTGGTGCTTTTAGCAGAACGACGCAAGCCGTCCGCTCCCGCCTTACCGGACGGCTTGCGCCGTTCCGCTACTTTTGCAATCCGGCAGTAGTTTAATCGACGTCCCTATCGCCGATCCAAAGCTGGTCTGCATCGACATCCAACCCTACGGAACCAGCCAGGCAGCTGGGCCGGCAACGAGGCGAGACGATAACAGCATGTTGAACATCGGCGGCTTCAGTGACGCGGTGTTCAACGTCGTCTCATCGTTCCTAAAAAACGACGCATCCTTCTTCGTCCGCGAAGTCGAATCTGTCGAACTGTAAATTGAAAGACGAACGAAACCGAAACGCCCGCGGAGGAACAATCTGCCGCGTGCGTTTTTTAATGTCCTGCGATGATAACCACTTCTGAGTAACTGACTTGCAATGTACGGTAATGTGCCGTACGATAGAAGTCTGTCTGAGGAGATAAAACATGGCGAATGCGGAAACCAAGTCAGCACGAATCGAAACTCGCGTATCGGCTGAACAAAAAGAGATGATCGAACGGGCGGCTGCTTACGTGGGCCGAACGGTCTCCGAGTTTGTGCTTGGCAATGTTGAGCAAGCTGCCAAGGCGGTGATCGACGAGCATGAAAAAATGAAACTCGATCGGCAACAAAGCAAAGCTCTCGTTGAGTCGCTTCTCGCACCTGTTTCACCCAACAAAACGCTGCGTTCCGCTGCGCGAGATCATCGCAAACGGGTGACGAGTCGGTGAGCGATCAACCGGCGCGTGATTTCATCTGCGAAACTCTCGCGAAACGCCACGATCGAAAGCAATTCACCTGTGGCGTCGAAGCTCTCGACAATTACTTGCGACAGACCGCCAGTCAGGATGTCAAACGCAAGACAGCGGCCGTCTTCGTGATGGTGCCAGAAGATGAACCGAAACGGATCGCTGGTTTCTACACACTGTGTGCGACTTCGGTGGAACTCACTGGGCTGCCCATCGAGATAGCAAAACGTTTGCCGCGATATCCTCAGGTTCCGGGTATCCTGATGGGTCGGTTAGCTCGCGATGAAAGTTTTCCAGGCATTGGAAGGTTGCTGCTCGCCGACGCTCTTTCACGCTGCGTCCGATCTGCCGACGACATTGCCGCGGCGCTGATTGTTGTCGACGCGAAAGATGCCGCCGCCGTTGCGTTCTATCAAAAGTTTGGATTCTTACTGCTTCCAAAATGGAAGTCGCGACTATTTCTGCCCATGGCAACCGCATCCAAGCTCTGACGAGGTAAAGCGGCTATAGCGACGCTGTTGTAGCGTGGGATAAGCATCTTGCTTGGCAAATTCGCCAGGCTAGAAGTCGAAGCTCACAACGAAACGCCCGTGGAGGAGCAATCCCCGACGGGCGTTTTTTAAAGTCCGGAAAACACGATTAATCACCGCCAATCAGCTTTTCAAAACGTAGTGGACGAGGCAACGAATCCCAAAGCGAAACTTCCCCGGTTCACTGGACTCGTTGCCTCGTCCACTGCGGAAAGAGCCAACGCACGACAGGGGCGGTCTTCGTCGTGGTGCCAGAAGTCGAACCAAAACGGATCGCCGGTTTCTAAACGCTGTGTGCACCCTCGATCGAACGGAGTGAGCCTCCCACAGAGTTAGCAAAACGCCCGCCACGATGCGCTCACTGCCAGTCGTCTGAAATGCGCTCTCTTCTTCTGCACGTCACCAATGATCCCAATATTTCCGGCGACACGTACTGCGTGACGAAATCAACGTGTCCATCCGCAAAAACCATGACCAAACCGCCCGGGTGGAATGCAAACGGTTCATTGTTGTTGGTGCAGTTAATGATGCACATTCCGACTTCGCACGAGGTGCCAGCCCTATTGAAACCATTAGGCGCTGCCCATGATTGACTGTCTGCCCAGGCGGCACCCACAACGACGCCACCGGATATGCTTGGGTTGCCGCACCTTGGGCTTACGTTCGTAGGACCGAGACGTCCTGCGATGTAGTGGTCGGGGCGTCCTGCCACCTCGTAGGCCAGAATGGATTGGCTCAGACCGTCTCGCACGTGATCGATACGCAAGGCCTTATCTGGATTTAACACTGCACAGAAAGCCTCCCGGGTATATGGAAAATCGTAAAGGAAGGACTGACCGTACCCTTTGAGGACTGATGTTTGGGAGAGGTTGCCAGGCGAGGTGTAGTCTCCCGTCGAAGCCGTCAAACGACCTCGGAGAGATACCTCACGGTCCTCAGCAACAGGTGCCGAAGGGCAATGCATAAAGGGAAGGAAGGCGTTGACCGCCTCTTGGTTGTTCGGGTGATTCCCAGGGCAATCGCACGTTC
>NZ_JAMQBK010000112.1:30461-62371 GCF_023701485.1 Aporhodopirellula aestuarii | reverse complement strand
CTAAAACAACAGCCCGCTCGCGCCGTTCCGCTAAGTTTTCTAGCGGCAGGGCGCGAGCCCTCCGGTTCCAGTAACCCTCAAGTTTTGATGAGATAAATCCCTAATCGGCGGACTTGATCCGGTAGATGGTTTCGTCCATCACGTTGTCGGTGACGTACCAGGGTTCGCCATCGGGACGCAGGTACATCCGTTTGGCTTCATCCGCTGATAACGGGCGGGCACCGACACGTCCAAAGACGGCGATTTGGTTTCCGCTCTCATCGACGGCCCGGTCCCGGTCCATGCCGCGACTGATTGCCAGGGCATGTCCGTTCTTGGGAAGCTTGTAGGTCGCGACGAGGTAGGGCTGAGGTCGTGGACTGAATCCGTCATTGCCGGGCAACTCAGGACTGGTGAGTTGGATCACTCGCAAGCCGTGCTCACCGTCGGCAACGTATGCGAACTGACTGACGTTGGTGATGCCGAGTTTGACGTCGTGAGCATCGTTGATGCACCCGTTGGCGTCGTAAATCTGATCAATGAACGCTCTTCTCGGATTCTCAAAATCGATGATCGCGAGGCCGTGGTGTCCCGCCGCCACGTAAGCGTATGTTCGAGCAATGTACACGCCATGGGCGTCGTCCAAGGGGATCTCATGCACAACATGTGGGTGTGAGAGGTCGGTCGTGTCGATCACCTTCACGCCGTGTTCGTCGGTGACGAGTCCGTAGCGGAACTGAACCGCGACCTTGTGCGGGTGATGGAGTTCATCGTGGCCGATCACATGCGAAACATGAGGGCACGTAGGATCGTCGAGATCGACAACCACTAGTCCGGCTTTGCAGCAGACGTAAGCGTACGTACCCACGATGCTGACGGATTCCGCTCCATCGAGTAAACCATCCGGATTGAAGGTGAGGGCCCTTTCGAGGAAGTTATTCAGCGGGTTTCCGTCGAGCAATGTGCCTGCTCCGACGAGCACGAGGCCTTCTTCGCGATCGCTAACGAAGATGTAGCCATAGATCGGATGGACAGCCGACTCTTCGTTGGTGGGATCTTGCTTTCGCGTGGGGTCCGGCGCGATCGTGGCTGGCGAAGCAACACCTGTCGCAAACTTGGTTCGCACATACAGGCGTTGGCCTAGCGGCGACACGGGAGCGGTCGTGATTCGTTCGCTAAACGCTTTGTGATCGATGAACGCGATGTCGAAGACGCGTAGTCCACCCTTTCCACACGCGGCATAAAGATATTCACCCCGGTGTTGGAGATCGAGGATCTCGGGTTTTCGGAATCTGACCGAAAGCGTCTCAAGGATGTCGCGTCCGGGATGCTCGTGAGAATGCTCCAGCTCGCGATGGTGCTCGACGTGGTGTTTGTAATTTTCGGGATAGGCCAACTTGTGTAGCGAACTGCCGATGACCGCTTGTGGCTCGGTGTTTTCGGTGACCACGACAGCTTCAAACCCGTGTTCACCCGCCGCGACATAGCAGTACTTGCCAATGAAGTTCGTGTAGCCGGTGCCCTGCATGAGCAACTGCGACATGATGGCGTTGTTGTCCTCGGTTGCGGACAAATGGCAGTCCGTGCAGCTCTTTGTTTCGTACACGCCGCCGGCTCCGTGATCGGATTCATTTTCCCAGCCCGCACCGCCGCGTACGGTGTGAGGGACGTTCGTGCTGAACGCAATCCCGGACATGCCGTCGCCGCTAATCGTTTGTTGCTGTGTGTAAATCGCTTCGCGGTTGGCGTTGTAGCTGGTCACGTGAATTGCACAGCTACTTCGAGCCGGACCGATGCGATTGCCGGTGACGTTTCCATCGCGAGCGAGCATGAAGACATCGTCGCGTAACGTTTGAAAATTGTAGCTCGTGCGGTTTCGAGTGACGTCGCCCGCGTTGTGCAGTTCCGGTGATTTTATGTTCGCCTTTTGCGGCAGGTGGCAACCGAAGCAGCTCGGGTTCCACGAGCTGTGGCAGGCGATGCATGACATCTTCTTGTTGCTGTGGGCACACTTGTTCAAATCATCGCTTGAGGTGCCACCCCAGGTCGGCACGCCATCTTCACCGAGCCGCACGCTTTTCGCAGCGTGAGATCTTGGGTTGTAGTTTTCGTGATCGGGGCGAACGGTATCGGCCGTTTGGGTGACCTCCCAGTAAAGATCAGGTTCCACGGTGCTCCGTTGGATCAGCTTGGGTGGCGATCCTGGTTCACGGATGATTTCGAATCGAGGTTCGTCAAACGTGGTCCGCAATGCGAGCAAGTTGGTTCCACCATCGGGTGACGCAGGGCCCGAAGTGGGGAGGCGTGGCGGAGCACCTGAATTAATCTGAGATTCAACTTTCTCGACCAACGATTCGTCGGCGGTTCCGTGGCAATCCACGCACTTGATTTCGATCGCGGCACGAACCTCGTTGTAGAGCAGCGTGTTGCCGTGGCTGTCGTTGTAGTAATGGCAGTCGCTGCAGTGCATTCCCTTTTCCATGTGGATGTCCATCATGTGAACGGGAGCGTCTGGGCGGCATTTTCCGAGTTGCTTTTCTTCGTCGGTGGTGGGTTTGACGGCTTCTTGGAGTTTGGCGGTCGTGACGTTCTCAACGACGTCGTTTTTCCAATCGAGCAGTTTGCCTTTGCGGTCCTTCTTGTAAACGGCACGATAAACCCAGCCGTGTCCATGGAAGTCGGCGAACTGCGTGTGACGCAAATGAGGATTGAGATCGGTGACATTGGCGAGGAATTCGGGATCGGACCAATGCCCTCGCGCGGCGGCTTCATTGGGGTTGGATTCGGTGGCGCGGATGTAGTCTTCGGCGGTGAGTTCTTTCTGTTCCTCGGGGTACATCAACTCACCATCGGTTTCGTTATCCCACCACATGTATCCGAGATAACTATTGAGCACGTTGGTGCCGGGATGGACGTGGCAAACCATGCAGGTGCTCGTCGGCATCCTCAGTTCGAACTTGTGTTGGATCGGATGGCCGCTGTGGTTTTTGTTGATCGTCGGATCGACGTATTTCACCCATTCATCTCGTGCCGACGCGGCGGTACCGCGGTTGCCGTATTTGGCGAGAAATCCGCTGGCGGTTTCACTGCGGTCGTTGGCATAGAGCACGTGGCAGGCACTGCAACCGCTGCTCCGGTAGTCGCCCGGGTGGTCGTTGGTACCAAGAAAGTTGAGCGTCGGATCGAGTAGGCGAGTTTTCGACAAGCCGATGTAGACCGGGTCGGTTCGGTTTTCGGTGCCGAGTCCACGGAGGCTCAATCGTTCACGCGGTCGACCTGGCTCTTCAAGTCGTTCGGGGATGCCGATTTCGGGCCGAAAACGACCGCCGCGTTCAAAGATTCGCAGGACGTTTCCCGGCTGGGAGACCTGATACTTCACCAGCGGCTGAAGACGCGGCAAGATCCCTTTGTTGCGGGTCTGTTCGAACGTCGGTTGAGGCACCGTTTGCATGATTTGCGGTGTGCCGTTCATGGAGTACGACTCACCGAACCTGCTGTACTTTTCGTCGGTGCCGCCGTTGTTGTAGAGGGCCGCGCCCCACAGCATGCAACCGTGGGTCATCATCGATTTGCGAAGCTGCAGCACCTCGTTGGCATGACATTGACCGCAGGCGATGTGGGCCACACGCAGATCACCAGGGTTTACGAATCGAACGAATTCGGGGGACTCGTGATTGAGCAGCGTGTAGGAGCGGACTGGGTTGGCGCTGTTTTTCCACGCGGGCCCGAATCGCGGTTGAACGTGCGCACGCTTAATATCGATTGCGTCTGCGTTACCGCCATGGCAGTCGGTGCAGCCGATTTGGACGGAATTTTCGGGGTGCATGTTGCCGACATTGGTATGGCAGGTGATGCAGCCATGACTTTTGGCATGTGCCGCTTCGGCCGACTGTGTCGCCAAATTGTCAAATCTCAGATCGTCCGGAATCGGGAATGAATGGTTGTCGGCAACGCCCAACCGCCGGGCCAAATCCCAAGGGTCGCCGGATTTGCCCGCCATGCCCGGTTCAGACGCTCCATCGATGCGGCCCGTTGGATCTTGGCCGTGATACCGCCCATGGTAAGAACCTTGCGGCTGGGCCATCGGGACCGCCCCGTGAGCGCCGCGATGGGGAGACGCGGGGCCGTGTGCAGGTGCGGCGCCGTGCGCAGGTACAGGGCCGTGTGCAGGTACGGCGCCGTGCGGAGGCGCGGGTGTGGTTGGCGGAGGTTCCGGTTGGTCGGTGAATGAAAATTCGACCCCCTCAGATTCAGCAGGCGGTTCCGAGGCGTTCGCTTCGGCTTGCCTTTGAAGCTCAAACGCTTCAAACAGCGTGGCCAATCGAGCGTCCGCTGACGACTCGGGCGGCGTGGTGTCTGGCGTTTGGGCGAACGCGGAAGACAAGAAAAGATGGCAAAAAAGAAGGCAAAGCCATCCGAAGATCGATCGTTGAGCTAAGAATCCGTTCATCGGCTATCAGTGCCTTTCTTGGCGTTGTTTGGCTTCGTCCGTCGACCCGCCAGACGCCCAATCTGCACTGTGCCGTCGACGAACCTCAGAATTCCAAAATAACCTCCAGGAAGCCCGCCACGTGCGTGTCGACCTCTCCATCGACCCGCTGGAAGAGATCCTCAAATCCGTCCCCGCCGATCAGTGCGGCAAGACCACCCAGACATACGATGTTATTGTTTAGCAGGGGACGATATTCAAGACCAGAGCTAATATCGGTACCAATGAAGTCCCGGACCTCACCGGTAAACAGGTAGGTTTCGAGTGACGACGTGTTGTCAAACCATAGGAAGTTGACGTTGTTGATCGTCTTGAGCTTGGGCGTCAGGTCCGCATCAAGGCCGAAGTTGACGAGATGCAGGCCTGGGTTAACGAAGTTGCTTTGCCCCTGGAATTTGTTGCTTTTCATGCTCGGCGTGAGGCTCAACCGGTTGGTCAACTCGACTCCAAAGAGACGAATGTCTTGCCGACCCCAGTAGCTGAATTCAGTACCCGCAAAGTTCGGATTGGGCAAAATGGCGTCGAAACCGGTCGCTTTTTCGTCGTTGGGGTCACGATCACCGCTGCTATACAGGTACGAAGTCCGGAATCGAACCCAGTCTCGGTCATAGGACAATTCGATGGCCGCCATTGAGGCACTGATGTCAACTTCGCGTCCGGCGATCGGATTGAGGTCATCTCGGCCGAACGCATAGTAAAACGCGGTCGAATAGTTGAAACGCTCGATGTGTCCGTTCGTCGCCGCACCAAAGTAGTAGGCACGAACTTCGTGAGGTTGTGCCACCCCGGCAGGATCGGGGCGAACGAGAAAGTTGTTTTGGTTGATCTCAAACGAAGGCCCGTCGTGATTGGCGTGAAATGACACGTTGGCGTTCAAGCCCGGATAGAGGAAATCTTGCCGGTAGTAGTTCGCGATCAACGTGTTTTGGTGGCGGTCCTTCGAAAATCGATTCAACAGCGAATTGGAATCTTTCTCGGTTTGATCGAACCAGATCAAGTTGAATTGGTCGCGATTTGACTTACGCGTGCCGAACAAACGCACTCCACGGTTGATGTCGGCAAAAAGAAAGCCGCGGAAGTCACTGACAAACGGCTGACTGCCAACCCGCGTGGAGACGAAGTCGTAGTAGGGGCTCAGGTCAGCCAATTTTGCTTCGACAAACCATTCTTCCAATGCAAAGTCATCGCGGAACCGGCTTCGGCCCGCACGAACATCCGGGTTGACGACGCCCAACTCATCGGCCGTCAGGTTGTTCATGTTGTAGATCGTGTTCAGGCGAATCCGCCAATCGTTTGGTTTAAACGCGGCATTGCCATGAAACAGATCGATCGCAACCGAGTTGTACGATTGCATCAAGAACGAGTCGGGATCGCCGAAAAACGCGGCCGCACCGGGATTTCGCGTCGCTTCGAAAGGAGTCGTGGGCGTGGGCAATTGCCTCCCCTCAAAGAGATTGAGACTCTTTGCGGTGAGTTTCATGAAGGTGTGTTCGCCCAGTACCGGGTAGTCACCCTTGAGGACGTTTTGATTGTACGGGTCCCACCAAACACCTTTGACGCCCGGATAATCATCGAGCATTGGGTGACCTTTCCCGTATCGGTCACTGTCCTGTTGTCCGATCCGCCACAGGTCGGCAACGGGGATGAAATGGTTGCTGGTCTGGCATTCTGTCGGCAGGATGCCGCTCGGGCCTGTGAACCCATAGGGAAATCCGCCATCGGTTTCGAACAACGGGTTGGTGTGGTCTTCACCAAATTGCACAGCCGGAAGCTCGTTCTCGGGTTCCAGTGGCGACCGAAGAACCGGCGGATCAATCTCGCTCGGATTCCAAGGTTTGGTCTTCCGAAGTGAAAGAGAATTCTCAGTCGAAGAGAGCGGTATTGCGAGGTTCAGATCGTTGGCGGCTTTGCCGGTGATCGGGAATGCCCGTAGCGCGTCTGCAAACTCATCCGTATCGTTGGCTTCAACGCTGGCTGCACTCGGATTGAGTGACAGTTCAGGCGTCTCCCCGTCGTCTGCCATCAGCGCAGTGGCGCCGCAGCAGCAAGCGAGCAAAAACGCGAGAATGTAGTTAGTTCTCATCAGAAACGATCTGGTGAATAGGTTCGCATCCATACATCCCCCCAAAAGGTGCGGTTACTCCTTTCGTATCGGTTGAACTGAACCCGATTTGTTTGCCGAATTGGCTAAGTTTGACGATTTTCTTGATTGTCCGAGATTCTGCGATGCGACTCAGATTTCTCGCTACCACTTCTCCAGCGTGTGAATTAGCCTAAATAGCTACACTGGGGTAGTTTTTGATCCGCCGCCTGCTCAACCTTGAAAAACCGATGACAGCACGTTTGTCCCGTCGAGCCCTCCGATGCGAGCAGTTGGAGAGAAGGCAATTGTTGACCGCCTCTTCGGCCGCCGCGGCGGAAGATTTAGTGGCCATGGATGTCAACGAAGATGGTTACGTGACCGCGCGGGACGCCCTCGCGATCATCAATATTCTCAATGATGAGTCTGGGCTTCGTGTTTCGGGTGAACCGATCCTACAGACGCGGGCGGACGTTAACGCGGACGGACAGGTCACACCGCTCGACGCGTTGAGAGTGATCAACTACCTCAACGACCAAGTTCATGCCGAACCGGCTCCCGCGACCACGCTGACGGACGCGCAGTTCAAGGCTCTCCCGAAAGACGCCAGTGCCACCAGTGGTGAATTCAAAACCACACTTTCGACGAACGATGCCGCGAATGCCAACAATCAGCTGACGAAAACCGATGTCGAGAT
Organism: Aporhodopirellula aestuarii; assembly: GCF_023701485.1. GTDB lineage: Bacteria > Planctomycetota > Planctomycetia > Pirellulales > Pirellulaceae > Rhodopirellula > Rhodopirellula aestuarii. The sequence goes on along the minus strand of NZ_JAMQBK010000112.1, from coordinate 55,126 downwards.
CCTTCTCAAGCGTGCGTCGATGGCAACGGCCAGCGAAGATGCGATCATCGCGGTTGTCGATCGCTCCGGTCGCATCTTGGGCGTCCGCGTGGAGGCCAAAGTTTCAGAGAAACTAACGGGCGACCCCTCCAAGCTTTCGTTTGCGATCGACGGAGCGGTTGCCAAAGCCCGCACGGCGGCGTTCTTTAGCAGCAATGAGGCGCCGCTGACCAGCCGCACGATTCGTTTCATCAGCCAGTCGACCAACACGCAACGCGAAGTCGAGTCGTCACCGACGCATGAGAATCCCAACTATCGTGGACCCGGATTCGTGGCACCGATTGGTGTCGGCGGGCACTTTCCGCCCGAGATCCCGTTCACACCTCAAGTCGACTTGTTCGCGATCGAACACCAGAGCCGAGACAGCCAAACACATCCCGGCAGCGATGGAATACGTGGAACCGCCGATGACTTCGAATTGCAGTCGCGATTCAATGCCAACCCGGCATTCATTCCAGCCTTAGCCGACGATTTCTTTCGCACTTGGCCGGAGAGTTTCGGCGAACAGTCTGGGCTCGACAAGAACGCCATTCCACGTGGAATCGCGACATTGCCGGGCGGCATTCCGCTTTTCAAGGGGACGGTTGACGATGAGGGTAACCGGAAAACAAGTCCCCGCAGTGAAAGCGTCAATCTGGTCGGCGGGATTGGAGTCTTTTTTCCCGGGGAAGACGGATTCGCAACGTACGAACAAGGGTTTGAGCACGGCGTCGGACAAACCGAAAAAGCACGCACCAACGCGGACAAAGTCCTCGAGGCCGAGTTTGCTGCCTTTATCGCGGCGGCAGGTGGGGAGATCGAGGTAGGGCAATCTGCGTTCGACCGCGACCTCACCGAGTTTAATTCGCGTTTCTATCCACTCCCTGAGGGGCAAAAATTCAATTTCGTTGCACTTAGCGGGCGTATCGATTTGGTGGGACTTACGTTGGAAATCTACGGACCAACGCCGAGTCCTCAGCATCGCATTCCTGGCATCGACCGGTTACTCCAGGTAGGCCGGCAATTGGGAGGAGGGATTGATTCGGGTGCCAATCAAGATGTAGGGCTCGATGCGGCTGATATCAAAGGTCAACCCGTTCCCGAAGGATGGTTGGTGGTGCCGCACGACAGTCCCACGCCAGGCGGACTGACGGCGGAAGACGTTGAAAAGATCATTACCACCGGGGTCACCGAAGCGGAACGGACTCGCGCGGCGATTCGGTTGGACATCGACGCGGGATTCCGGCCTGGTGCGATGACTAGCATGGTGCTGTCCGTTGCCGATACCAACGGCGAGTTACTCGGGCTGTACCGGATGCCAGACGCGACCATCTTCTCGATCGATGTTGCCGTCGCGAAGGCACGAAATACCGCCTATTACGCCGACCCCGACGACATCCAACTCGCCGATCGCGTCGACTTCAACGGCGATGGCGTCCGCGATTCGACGTCGACTTCACTTGATAGTGCTTCCGGCGATACGCTGCCGTTGGGCACCGCGCTGACGAACCGTTCATTCCGTTTTTTGGCGGAACCCCGCTTTCCAACCGGCACCGAACTTGACCCTTCACTTGCATCCGGGTGCGACCAGTCGCCCACCAATTGCCTCGAAGTCGGTCCGCAGAGCATGTTGCGATTGCCCGGAATCAATCCCTTGACGGGTGAGAATCTGGTGAAAGATGCGCCGCTGTCATTCGACGTTTATGCCGCTGCAGACCACGCGAGTACCAAGGCGTTTGACGCGTTTAATGTGATGCGGAATTTCCGTGATCCTGGTGATGCCGAGGTGAAGGTGTATGGGCTGCCTGACTTAATGGTTGATACCAAGCGTGCGAATCAGAATGGTGTCGTTTTCTTCCCGGGAAGCTCCGCGATCTACGTTAATGGCAATACGAAACTCGCTGGCGGATTTGGAGTCAGCGGTGACGGCGTCGACCAAGACGATGTGGTGACGTTCGCGGGACAGCGTGGTTTTGAACCGCCTTCCGAGTTGCGTTCTGATGCCTTCACCATTGGCGGAGTGCGGATTCCTTACCAGAAATTCAATCGAAACCCATTCGGAGATTGATTACCTCGTCCCGGAGGCGACTTTGAGGATTGCGGGAGTTTGATCGCTCAGGTGACCCATCGCGGCAAAACGGATTGCAATGAAGGCAACGGTTCCACTGGTTCGATTCTAGGAGGGTGGCTGAAAACCCGTCTCCGTTTCTTAGCGAATCCAATCCAATGCGTGTTTGCTCCTTAATCATCATCGCATTCTGCGTTGTCACTCCGGTCGTCGCGTCCGCCACCGATGCAGTTTGGATGGAGGAATCGGGCGAACACCTCGAATGCAACCAATGTGGTTTGCACGAGTGTCATTGTCACGGTGTCGATACCGATCCGGGTTTCCCACGCAAGCCGTGGTGTGAAAAGCCGGGTGATCGGAATCGAGGTGATTGCCCGCCGCAACGTTATCTGGCTGATAATTGCGAGCGAACGGGGCATTCTAAGAAAACCGCGTGCTGGGCTATTTGCGGACGTCCTCAGACTCGATTTGGGCGGTACACGGCTTGGTTTGTCGGTGGCGGAGCAGCGTTTGCCGATGTGCCGGGGCTGTCCGACTTAGGTTGCCAAGACGATCTGATCGCCCGTGGTCGCGGCCGGTACGCCAATGGTTGCGGTCAGTTTGGCGAGGGAACGTGGGGATTGGATTACGAAGGTTTCGCGGGATACGCCAAAGTGTGGCTGAAATACACGCAGGGGCGAAAACAAGGCGGCGAAGGCGCGTACGAGACCGACGGTGAGCCGAAATTGATCGCGAAGGTAAAGGACACTCTCCTTCACTGACGTGAATTGGCGGGTGGTCAGATTTGGACTAAGTTGAAGGAAGGACGGGGTGTTGTTCGACGGCGTTCCTCCAGCAACCAGAATGTTCCAACCCCATTGACGATCCGGCTATTCGCGAAGGCATGCCATGATATTGCGTCGAGGCTACGAGTTTACGACCGGCTATCGGCTGCAGGAATATCTCGGCAAAGGGCAGTTTGGCGAAGTATGGCGGGCAACCGGTCCAGGCGGCGTGATGCTGGCGGTCAAGTTCATCGATCTCGAGGGCGGTCGCGGGCAAAAGGAATATGAGGCGATCAAGCGGATCAAGTCGATCCGGCACGCCAACCTGATGCCAATCACCGCGATCTGGAAGCTCGATGCCGAAGGGCAGTTGATTCCTGAGCCGCACAATGATGGTGAGCAGACGATTGATGCGATCGAACTGGATACCCGAGGTCAATCCGGATTCGTCGTTGCAGCCGAATCGCAACCCGCAACGCTCATTGTCGGCATGTCGCTTGGGGACGCGAGTCTCGAAAAGTATTTGCCGGAGAAAGGTGATCCTAATCCTCAGAGCAGAATCCCCGTCGGTGAATTGCTGAAGTTCATGGAAGGGATCGCCCGAGGCATGGACTTTCTCAATTCACCCATCCACGACTTCGGCAAAGGTCCCGTGTCGTTGCAGCACTGCGATGTGAAGCCCGCCAACATCGTGCTCATTGGTGACTCGGCGGTGCTTTGCGACTTCGGTCTGGCTCGGATTCTGTCGCGGAATCAAGTCACGATGACTAACCCCTCGGGCACCCCGGCGTATATGTCGCCCGAAGCGATTGATGGGAAACCGTCGCGGACCAGCGATCAGTATTCGCTCGCGGTGACCTACTACCATCTTCGCACCGGTACGTTGCCGATCAGCGACGAGAGCGTGCACCGGGTGCTGCAGGCACACATGACGGGTAGGTTAGACTTCAGTCGATTGAACGAACCGGAGCAAGCTGTTCTTCGTCGTGCGACCCACCGTGATTGGCGGAACCGATACGAAAGCAATTCTCATTTCATCGGTGCTGTTCGCGAAGCGTTAGTGAAGTCCGGCATCGCGGTAACTGGGCAACTCAGCCACCCGTTCGTGGAAACGCCCCGTCCGGGCAAGAAAATCGTTCCCGGACCTTCAGGCCCTGCGGCCCAAGGCGTCGAAACGTTCGATCAAGAGAACCTGACCGGTGGAGTTGTCCAGCACAGCAAGGGTGGCTCGCCGATATTAACCGACGATGCGGCATCGAAAGCATCGTACGGGACATGGGTACCAGGCGTTCCCACCAATCAAACGGCTGATCTTCAGCCAAAGTTTGAATCAGCTGAAGTGCGTGCTGCGATGGGGTCTCAATCTGCTGGTGGACCGGCGTCTCACGAATTGGCTTCTCCGCCGGATGCCTTCCTGTTTGGAGAATCGAAATCGGATGCTCCGCGGGCGAAACGTTTCCCAACAAAAATCACTTTGCCCGCGATTGGGGTCACCGCGTGCGTCCTATTAATCGGCGGCATTTGGATGACGCGGAGTCCGTCCGGTGAGGAACCTTCAGGCGGAGGCGAGCAGGTCATCGTTGCTCCTCCGAAGTGGCAACTCAGCGATGATGTGAACCAATCCAAAGCGAATTTTGAATCGTTAGTTGAGGCAAACCCTGCGCTATTGACGGTCAATCCTGAAATCACATTTGCGCATCGTGACGCGATCGAAGTCCTCGTCCCGCTGGGCAAAGACGCGGGCTTTTTGACAGCCGGTTATGACTCGACGCCTAAAATATGGAGTGTTGTCAAAAAGGAAACCGACGATGAAGGTAGCATTCATGTGCAGCCGTCGGAGTTGGCGGGAGTGGTTCTTGACGACATCGGCTCGAGCGTTCTTTACTCTGCGGCTGTTTGTCTATCCGAGGACGCGAAATGGCTTTTTGTGGGGGCAGGTGAAAGTCTGTTTGTCTGGCCGACGCAGTCACTGCTAAACGTCAGTTCGAGTGACTTTCCGGTATCGCCGACGCAGCATTGGGTGTTCGAATCGAACGTCCTCGCAGTCACCAGCCATCCTGAGAAACCGCAACTCGCAGCGGTCGCGTTGGAGCAGCAACAGCTCGTCGTCGTTGATGCCCAAGCGGACGGATCCCCAAGTGATCTCGTGCACCGCACCGAGCTGAGTGATATCCCGAAGTCACTTCGTTTCACGGGGGCAGGCAATGTTTTGCTATTGCAGTTCGAATATGGTGATTTGGCTGCGTTGAAGTGGAGTGATATGAAAGGCAGTGACACGTCGTCGGCCTCGGTACCCGTCACGCAGTTGGGCGTCAAAGACTGCGAAGTCCTCTTCGGCGACCCACGGTCTGCGGAACGCGAATTTTGGATCGGGCACGCAAGCGGCGTCTTAACAAAACATCGCGTGACTCTCGATGACGGAATCTCGCTCGATGCAAAGCAAGCAATTGATTCGATCGCTCAGGATGGGATCAGCACGATCGCGCTGGCGAAACATCCCAGCACTAACGATTCGATCATGCTTGTGGGGTCAACGGACCAATCGGTATCGCTGATTCGACTGGCGGATCAGGTGACGACGCAGATGGTTCCGCTATACAGCGGACCTGTTCGAAGTGTGGTTCTGTCCGCCGATGGAAGTTGGTTTGCCGCGGGGACGGATCGATCCGTATGGGTCGGCAGCGCGAACGATCCCGCGCAGTTTTTGACGCGGCTCGAGATCGGACCGGTGTCCGCCGAAAGTTTACTGATTGATGAAACGAACGATCTGTTGATCGTCGGATGTGGTGACGGAACCTTGGCCAGATTCAATTGGACTCATGCTCGGCTTCGGTCCTTGGTGCCTTCGCCCAAGCCAGCGCCAGCAGCGGAACCCAAGGAACGAGCCCCGACGCCGCCCAATAATCGAATCACGTATTCATTCGATTCCAACTAAAACATCGTTTAGTCTCGGCAGATGATTGTGTCGAGTGGACTTCGTCGCGTCGTCCCATCGCAACCAACGTCGCAACAATTCGGTTTCGGGACGATCCGGCCAATTGGCCATCAATGCCACGACGTGTTCCCGCGATCGTTCGGGATCGACACGTGTGGCGTCCATCCCCCAGTCGCCGGCATACAACCCGGCTAGCATCCAATGTCCACGCGCTTGGCTGTCATCAGGCATGCTCGGATCGGTCATCGTTTCGTAGATGCCAATGGCTTCGTCGAATTCTTTGCGTACGATCAAACGGTAGTCAGCTTCAATCTCGCTGCGAAGCGCCGAGGATTGGATTTTGTTCTTGTTCTGATCCGCCAAACGCAAAGACGAGCGACACAGCTTCATCGCGTCGCTTGCTGATTCTGATTCGCCTCGGTTGAAGGCTGCCAATGCTTGGTTGTACGCGATGTTGGCGAGCAGCCAGTTGGCAATCGGATGAGCGGGTTCCATTTGGATTGCGAGCGTCGCGGCGGCTTTTCCTTGGGCAAGCATCCGATCGGACTCCGCGCTGCCAATCTCAAGACCGAGCGACTGCTCCAACGCTCCCATCGACGTCAACAGGTTCTTGACGAGAGGCGGATCGGACGAGAGCGAGGAAAGCCACTGAGTTTTCGTGGTGCTTCGCAACATGCGTTTGGCGAACTGCGAAAACACGGCATCTTGTTCGGGCGAACTTGCCGCGGCGGTCAGTACCACGTCCGCCAACCCATCGGGCGATCCGTTGTGAGCGACGCGAATGATGGGACGTCCGTCGGTGCGGCGAAAGGCGACCGACGTGATCGCAGGCGACTCCTGAATCCGTCCCCAAACGATATAGTCCACTCGCATCCGTCCGGCCAAACCGCGAATCGCCTCCGACCCGCTGAGCCCCTCCGCCCGCATTCGCCGAACCTGTTTTTCGACGTCGAGAACGCTCTTGACGCGGACTCCCGGCATGGTGCGGAATTGTGCCGCGAGGGCTGTGGCGACTTGCGTCGACGTACGATCGGGACCGAATCCCATCGTTTCGATCGGCTCATGTGGCAGAACCGCAATTCGAATCACCTGATCGTTGTCGTTCTTCTTCTGATACCGAGTAACATCAATCTCCGATATCGGTTCGATCGATGTGTATTCCAGCTGCGGTTCATTGGTTACGCCCGCTAACGCTTCCCGGATGACCGGATAGGAGAGATCGAGGACCATGCCACCGGTTTGAGAAGCCAGGCGGTCCATCACGCGGCGGGTTTGACCGATCGATTGCTGATACGACTCTTTGGTTTTGTCGGTGCTGCTGCATAACACGCAGTGGATTTGGATTCCGCGTCGTGATGCGAGGGAGATCAACAGTTCGTCGGCAAATCGACGTTTCGCGTCAGGGAATGCCTCGTCGTGATAGGCGACTTCGTACGGAGGCGCATCACCAAACAAAAGGATCCATTTGGCAACCGATGGATCCTCACTCCAGGGCAAATTCGTGATCGCCTCATGGAGTCCGACGTCCATCAACTCATAGAAGAAGGGGGCCCCGCTTTCGGGCTGTAGTCGTTCAATGCCCTTCTCGATGATCTGCGGATCTGACACGAAATCTGGGAGAGGTGTTTCGACGTCTCCCGAGGGAGACCCTGAATCGCGATAAATCACAAGCGCCACCCGAACGCTGTCGCCTCTCAGTCGTACTAAGTCTGCGATCATGCGATTGATACTTTGACGCACGCCGGCCAACTCATCCGCCATGGATTCGGTGCCATCGACGACAATCGCAATCTCAAGCTCACCTTTCTGTCCTGCAACGTCAAGAAAGTTTCGTTGCAGAAGTCCCATCGTCTTTCGAGCGGGAACCGATGCCGGAGAAAACAGCGTCCGCATCGCAGCCGATACCGTCGGAAGCGGTTCGCCAGCGACACAGTGGGGCGAATTTAAAAGAACGATCGCGGCTAGTAATACGGATTTGTACTTCATTCCAGACATAACATTTAACCATTGGAAAGAACGGGCACGCGAAACGTCTCCCAAATGGGTGGGCTTCGTTGCTCCCCATAGACTATCATAACGTGAGACGCATCCACTCTGAGCACAGGAAATCATGCGATTTTTCATCTACCGCATTGTTGCGACTTTATGGGTGTTGATCCTTGTCGCGACACCCGCGTTGAGCCAATCCATTCCGCTCGACTATCCGACGGCCCAACCGCTTCCGCCTGAAGACCGTTTGCCGACGGATTTGGGTATGGGTTACGGCAACATCCCAAACAGTCGCTCTGCGTTGCCGGACGAATCCGCCTTGCCTTCCGACCGACAGGCGGCTTCGTTGATCTCAGGCACGTCCAATGGGCAAACGCGAACCTCGCCCACGTTGCCGTCCGAGTCAGCGTTGCCCGGCCAAATGGTGACGACTCAATCGGACCTCAATCAATCAACAGACGATGGCAAGGCTGCTGTATCGGACGAGCCCAATCAGGAGTCAATCGAAAGTTTCGACGATGACGCGATGGGTGAGGATCGCCCGATACTGCGGTTGAATTATTCGGGACACACCGGACGCATACGTTCGATCTCACTTGCCAGTGATGGGGAACGATTGGTTACCGGTGGCGAAGACAAGGACTTACATGTCTGGCAACGTGATCCCAGGAATAAGCAGAATTGGATTCATCAGCGAACGATCCGGTGGCAAGTTTGGCGCGGCCCTCGCGGTTGGATCTATGACGCGGCGGTGCATGGGGATCAGATCGCGTTGGCGGGCTATGGCGCGATGGGCGGCACGGGTGAAATTTGGATCGCGCGTCTGTCGACAGGCAAATGGCAGCGGACGCTGGTTAACTACGACCAGGCTCATCGCCAAGCGGTTGACTCGGTCGCATGGTCGAGAAACGGTGAAAGAATCGTGTCTGCCGATCTGTTTGGTCGCGTTGTGAATTGGCAACCTGATCAGACATCCGGGATCTGGACGCCGCAGATTTTGATTGACGAAGACAGCGAGGTGTTGTCGGAGGCGGATGCGACTCGGTTGCGAAACTTTCGCGGATTCCATCCGGTTGTTTGGTCGGGTGATGATGTCATTTCCGCCCGCTTGGTTCGGTTCAACCAAGGACCGGTCGAATATCCCATTTGGAAATTGACGGCGACGCGATTTAACGGCGAGTCCGAAACGGATGTTTCTTCTGACGAGATCCCTGGCCTGATCACGGATCTTTGTACGTCAGACGATGGGCTCCTACTCGCGGTGGCTTGCTATTCGGCTCGCGTCGTGCGGCTGTACAATCGAAGCGAAGATGGAGCCTGGAAACGATACGACGATATCGCATTGCAAGGGCGACCACTCTGGGTGCGGATGAACGCAACGTCGACTCGATTGATCGTGGCCACCGAAGAGGAAGCTGGAGCGACGCCGGTGGCGGCAACCGTTTCGGTTCATGAATTGAAACCCTCGGCCATTGCACCATTATCCGAATTAAAACTCAGCCAGACGGCTTCGGCAGGCGTTTTCGATTCGCAAGGAGATGCCATCGTTTTAGGAGTCGGGTCCCGGGTTGAAACCTACCCGCTGACCAATGCAGGTGTGATCGCAACGAAGCCGACCCAGACGTTGCAATCACCCACGCAGCCGATCACTCGCGTGGCGGTCGGTACGAACGAAGATGCGATTTGTGTCGGTATCTCTCGATCGCGAGAGCAAAACAAACCGATCTCGGAGCTGTTCGATCTGAACAACGTGAGTTTGAAGGGGACCGGGCAACTCGATCAAGATGCGTTTTTGAAAAGCCAGCGATTGCCGAAGATGTGGACGCTGCGTCCGAGCCCCGATACCGCCCACGCTTTTGATTGGTATGCAGACGATGAAAAGATCGGGCGTCTGCCGCTCGACCCGACCCGGCACGGGCGTCCCACCACCATTAGCACGGTGCGGTCCAGCGACGGACAGAACGACCTGCTCGTTGTGGGGACGGATGGACAAAACGGTGTCTATGTCTTTGCGGTTCCGTCTCCTGCGGCCGACGACTCCTTGGAACCACCCCCGCTCAAACGATGGTATCGAGGGCATTCGGGTGCGGTTCGATCCACTTCAGCGACTCCGAATGGCGACTATCTGTTCTCCGGTGGTGATGATGCTCTCGTCAACGTGTGGAACCTCAAGGACGCCGCGTCGGTCTCGGACTCGATCAACCGCTGGGGGGCGGAACTGGATGAGGATGCGGTGGTCCAAACGGTCGACGACGCGGGGCCTTTGTATTTTCGTGGAGTAAGAACGGGTGACCGGCTCGCCCGAATCCGGTGGCCAACTGCCGATGGCGAGGTCAAGCTTGCCGAGACGCCTGGCGAAATCCGCACCGCCCTCGATACGGTTTCGTTCGATACCCAAGTTGTGTTTGAGTATGAACGTCAAGGACGATCGATCGGGAAGTTTCAGATGTTTCCCGCTTGGTATCCGTTGGCAACGTTGATGGTTGATTCGCAGCGTGAATGGGCGCTGTGGACGCCATCGGGGATCTACAACGCTTCGCTGATGGGGAACCGTCGGTTTGGTTGGCAACTCAATCGCGGGTTAAGCGAAGATGTCGACTTCTTCACCGCTGACCACTTCGAGAAAACGCTCGAACGTCCTGAGGTGATGCGTCGATTATTGACAAGCGGCAGCTTGGCGGCGGCAATGCGACAGATGATGGGGGGCGGGCCGGCGCCGGGCGAGTCCGCAATTGTGAACCAGATTCAGTCACGTCCGCGGATCGAGTTACTTTCGCCGTCCGCGGATAGCAGTATCCGAGGGGATGCGATTGACGTTGTCGCGCAAGTTGAGAGTCCGCCCGGAGTCCCGCTGGCGATCGTGAGGGCCTTCATTGACGGTATCCCTGGCGAAGAGGTTCGCCGGGAGGGGGCCGAGTTTCAGTGGCGGTTCGCGTTGCCACGCCAGCGTCAATTGGAGTTGAAGGTGGTGGCCGTGACCGAAAGCGGCACGTCCAATTCCGAATCGATCATGTTGACTCGCTCAGAAGAGGACCTCAAACAATCCTCCAAAACCAAACCACAAATGCATGTCTTCGGCGTTGGCATTGGGCAATATGCCGATGCGAACATCCCACCCCTTGATTTTCCGGCCACTGCCACCACGACAGTGGCAAACACGTTCCGTCAACATGCCAGTAAGCACTACGATGTGACGACACAGCAGCTAGTGGACAATCAGGCTACTCGACCTCTTTGGCGCATTTATGCAGAAGCAACGGTCGAGCAACTACGCCAGCAAGTGAGTCCGGATGACGTCGTCGTGATGTATTTGTGCGGGCATGGATTGCGAGACCGACGGACTGGGAATTGGTACTTTATCACTGCCGATGCCTCCTACCGAGACATCATGGATGATCAGTATCAAGACTGTCTATCAATGGCTGATCTATCGCTGTTCTCAAGTCTGCCGTGTCGAAAACTGGCCATCCTCGACTCCTGCCACAGTGGCGCGGTGCAATCACAGACTCGAGGCGATGACCTCAAGGCGGCATTGCGTTATTTGCAAAACGATCGCGTGATGACGCTCGCCGCTAGCGAGGGAAACGAAGTGGCTGCAGAAGTCGTGGAATCAGGAATGGGGCGTTTTACCTATCGGCTCGTCGAAGGGCTTCGCGGCGCCGCCGACGACAATCGGGATGGCTCCGTAACACTCGATGAAACGGTGCGATACGTGACCGCGACGGTATCCGCCGACGCCGAGGCGGATGAGATGCAGCAGCATCCCACGGCGAGTCCGCCGGAATTGATCCAACGGATCGATTTGCCGCTGACATCTTTGTAGATTGCCTGGCTTGCCTTTGTCCCCTAAACACTGGGATCGGAACAGGTTTGGATTTAGAGCTCATTGTGTCAAAATACTCGGGTTTTCCGAGTTGTTTTGAATGCTCCCCCGCAAATGGGTGTACCGATAGCAAGGATTGAAGGGCTTTTTCAGCTTTCGCTGCGCCTTTCTGCTGGGATCGTCCATTTGAGAGGAAGACTGTGAGCAACCGTAAGTTTGGCCAATGGGGCAGGAAATATCGGACAGGTCGTCGAGCGATGCTGCTTGCTGCAATTCTGGCGACCCCGGCGACAGTCACATCAGCACTCGGGGGTGATGGTGTTTGGGTGGGCGATTGCCCTGCTCCGGTGGTCGTGGATCCCTGCAATCCGCATGTTTGGAACGGATCGCCGATTCAGGGGCATCCCAGCTATGGCACTCAAGCTCCACAGGCGTACGGTCCAAGTGGTCCGTCACAGTTTGATCCGCCGGTGACGTCACCAAATGCAGTGGCGGATCCTTTCACTGACGACGCGGCGGGGACACCTGGTGCACCATCAACGACACCTGGTGCGGCACCATCGACAGCGCCCGGCGACGCGCCCGTAGCGGATCCATTTGCGAACGCGAACCAGAATGCCGCACCCACGTCACCGAGCACGAACTTTGACAACATCAGCTCCTCGGATCTGACGTCATCATTCGCGAGCACTCAAAGTTCGTTCAGCGCCGCACCAACGATCATCGGTGACTTTCAGGGAGGCGGCTTGTCCCAAATCACCGCGACCATCACTGCACCCTTCTCTTTTCATGCAACGGGCACCCGTGGGGCACTGCCGACGTATGACAGGATCGGTGGCGGCGGGTTCAATCCCGACGTCTTCGCGGTCTCTGGCACAGGGCAATCCATTGGTGGGAGTGCCTTTACCAACCATTTTGAAATTGCCGAGCCGATCCCACCGACCGATGCAAACTTGGCTCCGGGACCCGGTTTCAGCTTTCAAGGTGGTACCGCAACCTACACCGATACGAACGCAACCCAAACGCCGAGTACCAACGATTACACCAACATCGCCAATGGGGATCAATGGTTCATCGAGTATGAGTATCAACAGTTAATCGGAGGAAGCGACGAGTCCAATCGTCCCGCACCAGGTCCTGGGGTGTCTGTTCGTCGAGTAAAGATTTCTGAGAACTTCAGTCCCGAGGTGCGAGACCGAGGTTTCGTCAATTACAGTTTTTTCAATGACGCCTTCGGCGGACTCGGTGACATCAGCCGTTTCATCGCGGGTCTCGAAAAAGTCTTGATCGAGGATCTCGTTTCGGTCGAACTGAGACTCCCGGTTGCGGCAACATACGGAAGCGATCAAAACCTGAGTCGGCCGGAAGACCGCGACATGGAGATCGGCAACTTCACCATCATCACCAAGCTGGCGCTGTTGAGGACCGATAAAGTCTTATGGGCTGGTGGCCTTGGCATTGGAACACCAACGGCTGATGACACGCGAATTTCGAGGAGCGGGAATGACCTGATTGAAATTCGTAACGAGTCCGTGCAGATCCAGCCGTTTACGGGGGTGCTCTATCGTTGGAACGATAACTGGTCGTTACAGGGATGCATGCAAATTGACATCGCCGCGGGTGGGGATCCCGTCTTGGTCAACAGCAACCTCATCAATCCGACTGCGGGTAGCATGGACATGGCGGGACGTTTTCGCGATTCGACGTTGATGCACCTCGACGTTTCCGCAACCCGGTTGCTGTATCAAACCCGTGATCCTCAGGCGCACCTGAACTCCCTCCTAGCGAATGCTGAAATTCACTACACGAGTACGCTCGAAGACAGCGACATTGTGAGTGCCCCTAATTTCACGTACACGAATTTGAAGAATCAATTCGATATCGTGAATGCGACCTTCGGTACACACTTGGTGTTTAACAATGGGCTCATCTTGACCCCAGCGATGTCCGTCCCACTGCGAGACGGACTCGATGAGCAATTCGACTACGAAGCGATCTTGCAGGTCAACTACATCCGCTAGCTGGCCAACGCTACTTTGTGGCAGGTAGTATGGCCGGCTCCTGACGGCCAAATCGATGCGGTCCGGAGCGAAATGGGACCAACGTGTTTTATCAAAACTAGAATAACGTTCCCGGTTCTAGCATCAGTGCGTCCACCGCTTCACGGTGAGTCTCATCGTCGCTCACTGCGGCAAGCGACTCTGCGTTGGACGTCGGTTCGGCGGACGCCATCCCCGAATCGAGCGAGTTGATGTAGTTGATCACCATCAACGCGTCCAATGCCGTCACGTGTCCGTCCTGATTGACGTCTTTCGTCGAGGGTATTGAAACCACGGTACGGTTCGTCGCGTTGGGCTCGCCCGCTGCGGTTTGAGTCGGCTCGGAAGCGCCGGACTCGGACGCGTTCATTTCGTTGATGATTTGCAGAACGTCCACCGTCGTCACCTGAGCGTCCCCGTTGACGTCAAACCGGCTATGATCGCTCGACGGGTTGAAATTTGCCGTCATGACGATGCCGCCAGAAACGGTAACGGATTGCTGATCCAACCCCAGTCGCAGAAACGTCGTGGAGCCGCCTTGGTTGTCGGTTGATTGTTCTGCGACGACTAGGTCGCTGCGATCGAAGTCTTCCACTGACGCAAATGCGATCGCTACTGGGTTCGCTATTTCGTCCGTCGACCGCGCCAGTTTGAAGTTGCCCGAACCGTCGTTGAGCAACAGGTCAATCGCACTCTTCGCAGGGGTGGTGGAATTGGAGATGACCGTCCTCGGCTTGTTTCGCACAACGGCCAAGTCGATCTCACTGTCGCCATCGATCAGCCCCGCAACGATCTTGCTTGTTCCCGGTTCCAACTTGAGCGTACTGAGCATGCTGACGCCTGATTCACTCACCGAATAGACCGTCACACGTCCGTCCACTCCCAACGCGATCAGTTCTGCGCTGGAAGGGTTGGTTTGGCTACCTCGATCAACATCCGCGGCGGCGGTCGAGATCAGCCTCGAGGAAAACGGTACGCTCATCGGGGCCATAAAGTTACCTTGGCCGTCGTTGAGACGAACCTGCAAGCTGCCCAAACTGAATTCGCCCAGGCCGTAGCCACCTAAGATTAAATCGCGGTCACCATCACCGTCCAGGTCGGCGGAGTTAACGTGCACCGCTCCATTGGCAGTCCCGATCTGGACGGTTGATTGCGATCCGCTGAGTTTGAGATGGAAGTTGTTGCTCAAATAGGACGCGACCAAATAGTCCGGCAGATTGTCTCCATCAAAGTCGTCGACGACGACGTCAATGGGGCCCCGACCGGCAGCGAATTGGCCGACGTTGCCCGCTTCGTCGATCGTGTAGACCACACCCGGGTTCGTTTTCTGTAGTCCGTCGACGTCTGTGAACTCGCCACCAAACGCCGCAACCGCAATCGATGCCGAGGTGCTGAAGGTTTCGGGTGAGGGAGACCCGCCGCTCAGAGGTCGCCACGCATGAACGGCCTGTGGACGATTATCTAGTGGGATACGCAGCGAGCTGAGTCCCGATTGGAACGAAGACGCCGAGACGATGATGAGGTCACGACTGTTTTCCGCAACCGTCAGGAACTCGTCTAATCCGTCGCCGTCAACGTCGAACGCAAACGCGTCGCGAATGACCTCGCCCAGTTCGACTCCCGTTCCAATCGCCGGGAATTTGGCTGGCACCGCGGAGCACGTCGAATTGGGAACGATCAAGGTGATCTGTTGAGTGCCACTCGGAAGCGATGAGAACGAGTAGTCGCCGAGACTGTTGGTCAGTGTTGAGGTTTCGTTGCCGTCCAGCAGTCCATTGTTGTTCGAATCGATAAACACCGTCGCCCCGATCGATTCCTCGCCCGGGGTTTCCATCCCATCGCCATTAGCGTCACAGTAGACATGGCCCACGACGGACGCGTTGGACGGAGCAATTCTCGTGGTCGCGTTGTCCGTATTGTTTGTCGAATCCGTTTCGGCGGTGATCGTACTGACACTGACGGAGTTCACCTGATCACTAATGACGGCGTCGTTGATCGTTACTACGATCGTGAATTGAGTGAATTCGTTGGGTGCCAATTGACCGATGTCGACCGTCACGATTCCGTTGGATGCCGAGAGCGGACCGTTGGGGCCGGTCCCGCTGACAAACGTGACTCCTGACGGAAGCGTGTCAACGGCCGTGACGGATGCGGCGACGGCGGGCCCAAAGTTGTCGACAACGATCGTGTAAGTGAGTTGTTGTCCCGGTTGAGCGGTCGCAATATCGACCGTCTTGAAGACACGCACATCCGCGACCGGAGACAGCGTCACACTCGAACTATCCGAATTGTTAAGGGTGTCGGATTCCGTCACCGTCGGAGCAACAACCGTTGCCGTATTGGTGAGAGCACCGGTCGCGGAGGCAAGGACGTTGGCGGTGATTGTGAACGTGCGAATTTCGGCTGCTGGGATTGAGGCGTACTGCACCAAAATTTCACGAGTCGAAACATCGAAACTCTGAGACGTGGCTCCGGGCGCGTTGATCGAGACGAGCGATAAACCGTCGGGCAACACATCGGTCACATCAAACGGATCCGTTAGGTCATCGGCCTCGTTGGTGACGGTGATGGTGTAGGTAACTTGGTCGGCACCGGGAGACGCAACCGGTTTATCGACCGATTTGATCAGCGACAAATCGAAGATCGGTGTGAAGACGTCATTGTCGGTGAGATCACCAATGCTCTGAATCGTAGCCGCATCGATCAACGGCGAAGTTGTGGTCGCGTTGATACCAAACGTTTCGGTCGATTCGATTTCTCCGTCTTCGGTGAGGGTGATGGTGAATGATTGTGGGGTTGAATCGCCCGCCGGGAAGGTCAACGTTGAGTTGGTAGCGGATAGATCGCCAGGAATACTTGCCGGATTTGTCCCGGCGGTGACTAGCGATACGTCGATGCTGGCAACACCCGGTAGGGTGTGATCCGGTCCAACCAAAACGGTGAGGACACCATCGCCTTCATTGGCGGTGATGTTGGTTTGACCGAGTGAATCGGTGATCCGAATTCCGACAAATTCAACTGCACCGACATCGGCGTTCGGGTCGACGCTACTCGATCGGGTCACACCGCGAGCGTCGACGAGCGTTCCGAAAGAAGTGACGCGGTCGTTGACCTGCGGGATCTCTACCGCTGTTCGACGTGTCGCCACTGAACCCCCGTTATCGGCCAGGTCCAACAGCGGGGTGTCGAACATGTTGATGTCGGTGGGGTCATTGAGCCCCGGCGGCATCGAATTGTTAGTGTTGAATCCCAGCGAGTTGAATGTGAAGGCTGGATCAAAGACACCGATACCGTCAGCGAACAGCGTCGCGAACATGTCAATCGACGCACCCGCAGCAGCAATGTTCGAAGGGAAGGTGGGATCGGTGTTACTGGCAAAGGTAGAGAACGCAATGCTGAGAATGGTGTCCGGGTCGGTGTTGTCGTAGACCAGCCCGCCACCAGTGCCGGCGAGCGATTCGTTGTCGCTGATGGTCACGTTCGTGAAATCCAAACCAGCGTTAATCACGCCCACACCGCCACCGTCGCCCATCGAAACGTTGTTGTCGATGGTGACACGATTCGCAGTCAGCACGGGGGTGCGCTGTATGCCTTGCACCCCGATGCCCCCGCCTCGGCCTCCGATGGCCACCGAGAATCCGTTGCTCGTAATCGTGGTATCGGTCAGTGTCACGTCAACGTCCGCGGCGCCGATCCCGCCCGCGTCACTGACCGCATTGTTGTTTTGAATTTTTGAATTGACGATGGAGAGAACGCCACCCGAGACGTCGCCGAGTACCGCAATCCCACCGCCGACTCCTTCGGTTGCAAAGCCACTGCCGGTGTTGATGGTGGAGTTGTTCTCGATCAGCACCGAATCCAATGTCAAGTTGGGATTGACCGCCGCCAAGCCGCCGCCTGTTGGAGCGGTGTTTTGACGAAGCGTGACTCCAGTGATCGAGATTGCGGGCGAGGTGATGGGGGAACTTGCCAACACGACGATGGCACCACCGCCCTGATTATCGAGGACGCCACCGGTGACCGAATTGAGTTCGTAGATGCCATCGGTAATCGTGCCCGGATTATCGACGATTTCGAGACCACCGCCACCAGACGAGGCCCTGTTGGAAGCAAAACGGGTGTCGATGATTGAAAACGGGGAGCTGGTCGGACCGGAACCCAGCAAGTAGACCCCGCCGCCGCCACTGTCCGAACCTAAGGCTTGGTTATTCGAGATCGTCGAAACCTCCAGGGTCAGTGCTCCTGAGTCGACATACACACCGCCACCGCTATCACCTGCGGTGTTACCGCTGATGGTGGTTGAAAGAATCGAGACCGATCCGCCATCGATGTAAACGCCGCCACCATCCACACTGACACTGTTGCCGGAGATAGTGGTCGCATCTTCGATCGTGAGGTCGACTCCCGACGCATAGACGCCGCCACCAAAATCTGCTGTGTTGTTTGTGATCGTGACGGTATCGATCATCGCGATCGTGTTTGTTCCGCTGGTTGAATTTTCAATCAGGATACCGCCCCCGCGACCGTTGGAGAGGTTCGCGGTGTTGTTACTGATCGTCCCCGTATTGATGTCGATCGTCTCGAGTTCGCGCAATTCCAAGCCGCGACCCTGACCATTGGTGTCGAGATTGACACCATTCATCTTCAGGATGTCTGTCGTGCCGCCGCCACCGTCAACGATCAACGACGACTGGTTTCCCGAATCCAATGTGGTGATGTTGATCACGTCGTCTCCATCACCGCTGTTGATCGTGAGCGACCGAATGGGGTTGGTGAACGAAACGCTTTCCCCCAGTGATGAATCAATCAGGTTGGCACCGGCCTTGTTAGGATCTGCTCCGAGGCTGATGGTTTCCGTTCCGCCGTCGAAGTTAAAGACGCGGTCGTTGGCATTCATGTCGTCCGTGATGGGTTCCAATCCGACATAGTTCACGACCGAACCATCGATATCGACAGACCCATCGTTCGGATTGAGAAACGTATGAGTGACCATGCTCGCTGATCCGCCGAAAATGGTCAACGAATCCACATCACCGGGTCGGGAACCGCCGTCAAACACGACTCCGCCGGCGGGGACTGGGTTGCCGCCGGAATAGTCCACCGTCAAAGTATCGCTGCCGTCCAAACCATTGATGGTCAGGTCGGAAATGCTGCCCAGCGGGAAGGAGTGCGTCAGTACGGAATTGATCAGCACTTCGATTTCGGGAATCGCTGGGGCCGAGTTAAGTCTCAACAAGATGGTGTCATCGGTCGCCGTTCCGCTGATGGTCGTATTGACGATCTCAGTCAGTGTGACATCGTTGCCATCGCCACCGATGTAGCTGATTGCAAAGTCAAGTCCGTTGATCGTCGTGAAGGCGCCCTCGGGTAGGCCGGCAAACGTTCCGACAATCGGATCACTACCATCGTTGTTGATGATTTCGACAGTTTGGCCCAAATTGCTTGCAATGGTACCCGTCGTCATCAGGGTCGCATCATTGAGGTTGACCGTACCCACCACGGACATGCGATCCGAATCAATTCCCGGTGTCACTCCATTGACATCAAAATTCAATATCGCCGCGTCGCCCAAATTCAGGTTTGCGTCAAACGTCGTGTCTCCAACGTTGACGCTGCCCGGTAAGAACTCACCGTCAAGGTTGAGTGTTTGAGCGGACACGAGCGGACTGAAGGTGGTTCCCATGGGCGATGTCGTGGGGCCGACAGATGCCAGGAGCGAAACGTTACCTCCGGTGTTGATCGAGGTCAGTTGACTTGGCACCACGATTCCAGCGTTAAAGTTCGCAGGATCGTTTGTTGGAGAGGTTCCTGTAATGAGAATGTCACCCGATGCACTGTCTGAGATGGTGACTTGCCCACTTGAGAAAAAGTCCACCCCGGAATTAAAGTCGCCCGTGCCGACTCCGCGACCGCTGATCATGATCCCTCCACCATTGGAGCGAACTTCGGTGATGGAGACTTCGGAGGCGGTGATGTTCACACCCTGGCTACCGGCAAGACCATTGCCAGCGACCCCATCGATGAGGATCGCTCCGGCACCAAAGTCTTCGACTCGCGAATCAGAAATGAGAACACCGTCTTGTTCAGTCGCGACACCATCGAGTGCCGGTTGATCACGGTGCGACCCGCGGATTTCGATTCCGCCCCCGTTCGATTGAATCGTCGCGGTGTTGATTCTGACGCCGATGTCACCACTTGTGTCCGTGGATCCGGCCCCGCCTTCACCCAGAATGCGGATTGCACCGGCACCTGAGTCAAGGGATGCTCCCAATGCCAGTTCCACTCCATCGGCGCCGGCTTGAGAAAAGCTACGCCCACGAATCTCGATATCGCCGCCCGACGTCAGCACGCTCCCGGCGATGAAGACGCCATCGCGACTGTTGGTGGAATCAGAGGCAAACTCCGTCAACGGATCCAAGCCGCCCCCCAACACAACGTCGCCTCCGTTGCTGTCGATGGCCACCGATGAGTTGATCACAATACCGCCTGTCGAGTTGAAGTCTCGGTCGGCATTGAAGGTCACGTCCAGTGTTCCCGCCGATGATGCGATGGTACTGTTGGACGCGATGATGGAGTTGTCCGCGTTGAACCGGAGTGTCGCATTGCCCCCGAGTGTCTTCAGAATGTCCGCGTCCAGCGTGATATCACCCGGGTCTGACGAACCCGCTTCGGTGGTCTCGACAATGACGTTGATGCCAAGGTCCAAATCCGTTTGCAGGTCTAAGGCAAAAATTTCGGCGCGGAGCGGACCACTCAGGCCGACGACATTAGGGCTGTACGTCGCGGTGTTGGACGGCCCATCAAAGGTGCGGTCATAAGATGATCGGTCACCGGATTCTGCGATGATCACATCGCTGGCGAGCAAACGACGACTCTCCAACGATTCAAGTTTTAGCCGCCGGTGCGATTGCTCTACGCGGGATTTCCTTGATGGGGAGCGGCGACTAGGGTGAAACTTCATTTTCAAATCCGAGGAGGCGACCGAGGCGCTTGAGATGGACCACGTGGGGGATTCCGCACCACTCAAGGGTGACGCAATCCCCCAGTAAAGTCAGGGAGGCAGTTTGCTGCAACCAGGTATTCTGCGTAACTAGCTCAGTTTAGCTGGACCCCGAGATGAGATGTGACGCCTTGGGATCGACACACCCGGATTTCTATTTTTGGTAGAGTGCTTGGTATTCGTACTTTTGAGCGTTTTGCACCTTCGCCGTTTCAACTTTCGTGTGTGTCTTGAGATTTTCATCCGTCTGTCACGCTAATTTGCCCACGATGCTGCGGACGGCCTACCTGTGAACGAAGTCGCCCTCACCGTCTATCGCGACGGAAGACAGGTATTTACCGGGAATTTGCCGCTACCCTTGGAATTGGGGCGTTTGCGTGAGGAGGACTCGGGGCCATTCTCGCTCCAGGATTTGGGCAGCTATTTCCGCGTGGCGATCACGCCCGCGGATGTCCTATCGGTGCCTCGCGAAGCGATTCGAATTGAGGGCGGCCCATCCGGCGTTGTGCTGATTCGGAATGTGCACCGTACGTTGTCTTTTGAGCTTCAGGGCGAGCAGCGGTATCTGTTCCCAGGCGAAACGGTTGTGGTCAGCCGGGTTAGCCAGATCAGTCTGCCCAGCGGATTCGAGGTTTCGGTCGCCGTCCTGTCTGGATCGGAAAGGATGGCGTCCAAGGCCGATGATGACGACGACAGCATGCGGACCATGCAGGGGGCGTTCTCGAGTGTGGAGCTCGAAGAGGCGCCAGCGAGCCTCAACGCGTTTCTCAACGACGATGCCAGCGTTGATCGAGGCAAGATCATCGTCGCACTCGTCAATCAGGCTCTCGAGGTCGTTCAAAAATCTGCCGGGTCAGATGAATTCTTGGATGCCGCCGTGAAAAGTGCGGCACAGATGATTTCGCTCGACAACGCCTACGTGATCTTGCGAGACGGCTCGAATTGGCGCGTCGTCTCGGCTAACTCGCGGCAACAGAATACGTCATGGCAACAGGATGAGGCGGGCGACACGATGGTGCTTCCCGCCGGGAGCACGCAGATACTGTCGAGACTGCTGCGTGACGAACAGACAGTCGTCTTTGAACCCAAAAGCTTTATGTACACGGCGGGCTCATCGCTGTTGTTGCTCGACCGGGCCGTCGCATCCCCATTGATGGATGCGGACCGAAACATCATGGGGGCTCTCTACGGTGATCGCAAACTGGGCAGTGATTCGGCCGACGTTCCAATCGGTGATCTCGAAGCGGCGTTGCTGGAGGTGATGGCGGGAGCCGTTTCCGCCGGGATCCTGCGACAGCGCGAAGAGCAGGCTCGCCGTCGTGAAGAGCATCTTCGTTCATCGATGAATCAGTTCTTCTCGCCCGAGGTGCTCAGTCGTCTCCAACAAAACGAAAACTTGCTCGAAGGACGCGATGCCGAAGTCACCGTCTTGTTCTGCGACATCCGTGGGTTCAGTTTGATTAGTGAGAGAATCGGACCGCGTCAAACGATTCAGTGGATCAACGACGTCTTCACGACGCTTTCACAATGCGTGTTGGATACCGACGGGGTTTTGGTTGACTACATCGGCGATGAACTGATGGCGATGTGGGGGGCGCCTGACGAACAGATCGACCACGCCGCGCGGGCTTGTCAGGCGGCATTGGCAATGGTGGGGCAAATTGAACCGATTCGTGAGCGATGGAAGGAGATCACGCCGAATCGTTTTGGTATCGGGATCGGCGTCAATACCGGGATGGCACAGGTGGGAAACACCGGCTCGTTATTGAAATTCAAGTACGGACCGCTGGGCAACACGGTCAACATCGCGAGCCGAATTCAGGGGATGACGAAACAGTTTGGTGTCACAACGTTAGTGAGCGAATCAACGTTAGCGTCCGTGCGGAGCAACCCGTATCAAGCAATCGAAGGCGAAAGTGTGAATCTACAGTTCCGCCGAATTGCGGAGGTGCAGCCGGTTGGTGTTCAGTCGCATCTCTTGATCCATCAACTCGCGAGCAACCCAAACGCGAGTTGGACAGAACTGCGTGATCGTTATGAACAAGCATTGTCGGCGTACTGTGACGGGCAACCGACGCAATCGGCGGCCGAGTTGATCAAGCTGGTCGCAAACTTCCCTGACGACGAACCGAGCCTGTTGCTACTGCAACGAGTGGTTGATTCGATCGCCGCCAAAAATACCGAAGTCGACCACGTAATACGCCTCGTACGAAAATGATCGCCCACCAAGCACCTTAGCGGAAGCCCGCGAAACCACCAGGGCAATCGAAACATGCTAGCGGAAGGGCGCGAGCCCTCCGGTGCAAGCAGCACCTCTCAGCGGCAGCCTGAACGTCTTCCGATCCCCGTATCCCCAAAACAAAAACACGAAGCCATCCAACCAGATTGGTGTCTCAAACCAACCCCGCAACGCGTGTTCGCCCGTACCAACAACACGACGTGTGACTTCTAACCTCGCGTTCCTCAGCCGGTTTCACTTGGCCAAAGGCAATCATTACCATAGCCTGAAACAATGCCGCTGTTTTGCTTGTTTCTGATCAACTGTCACCAGCTTGTTTGATAGCCAAAATGTTTCTCAGCAAGACCCGATTGCCACACTTGCTTGCCCCGCGTGACTATTTCTGCGTCGAGCAGTATCAACGTGAGCGTGAACGTTTGCTGGTCCCCGGTTGGCATGTTGTGGGCACAACCGACGAATTGAGGTCCCACGGTGATTTCATTACACGCAATCTATTTGGACACCCCATACAAGTTCGGAATTTCGACGGGCAGCTGCGAGCGATGTCGAATGTATGCGCTCATCGGCATTGTCTGCTGACCAACCAGTCGCGCGGCAACAGTCCGCGGATGAGTTGCCAGTATCACGGCTGGGAATATGGACCGGACGGGAAGACGCGGAAGATTCCGCAGCCGAAGAACTTCACGCCGTATCCCGAGCAGGGCGATCGAATCGCGGTGCACCGCGTTGAAACGTGCGGGCAGATCGTGTTTGTTTCGATAGCGGATGACGGCCCGGGATTGCAAGATTTTCTGGGCGAATACTTCGAGGTCATCCAGTTGCGGTTCGGCGAACAGACCAAACAGTTTCTTAACGCGGACGTGGAGTATCAGGCCAATTGGAAAGTTCCGATTGAAAACTCGTTGGAAGCGTATCACGTGCCCAGTGTTCACGCCGGTACCTTTCGCGATGACCCGGGTGAGCATCGCAGTACCCACATTATCAACGAATTATCATCGGCATTTGGAACTCCGCTGCCGTTCAGCCCACATTCGCGTTTGGACAAATTTGTACAACGCGGCGAGGCGACCGTGATGAGAATGCTCGGCGCGCCCGTCAGCAACGAATACTGGCAGCACCACGTATTCCCCAACCTGATGATGTCAATTACCGATGCGATCAGTCTGATTCACTACGTAATCCCCACCGGCCCGACAAGTTCGATGGCCGTGATACGGCAGTTCGGCAATCTGGGCACAACCCGACACGGTCCGCGCCGGTGGCTGGGCAATTTTTGGGGCGGTTTCAAGGGTGCGGTAACCCGATCGATCATGAAAGAGGATTTAGGGATCATCCCCGACATTCAAGCCGGACTTCAAAGCAGTCAGCAGGCGGGCGTGCTAGGCCGCTGCGAAGAGCGCATTCACGCATTCCAGCAATACGTCGTCGCTCGAACCAAAGTTGATGACAGGTAACAGCGATTAGCACAAAAGTAAAACGGTCGTGTTAAACGCAGCAGAGATAACTGGATCTTTTGTTTCTTCCACCTTTCATGAGGCGGTGTCTCTGATCCGGTTGATGCGAGTATTTCTTTTCAGGTTTTTCTTTCGCGGCTTTTTTCTTGGACGCGGCAACCACAGGCGAGCGGCAGCGCAAGCCGGTATCACATTTTCTGTTGCAGCGGAGTGCGACGCGGGCTAGGTGTGGCAGGTTGAATCAGCTCCAAGCTCGGTCAACGTTCTGTCGAGAGATTTGCTAGGTGGGTTGCAACGAGCAGAATTGAAAAATGTGGCCGAACGCTCCGCGGTCGG
>NZ_JAMQBK010000112.1:0-30388 GCF_023701485.1 Aporhodopirellula aestuarii | reverse complement strand
GAATTGTCGTTATACCGAATCACTTCTACGTACCTGCTTAGCACATCGACTCCCGCGAACCTGCACCGTGCGATGTGCAGAAAGATCTCTGCCGCTGCCGACGTAGGATTGTTGCCCGGGAGGAAGGTTCGCTGCAATGCAAACAAATTGCCTCCATTCTCCTATTCTTGTTTGCACAAAAAGGCGACTTAAGCCGATCCTATTCCTCCTTCGGCGGCCCTTTTCTGGCTTCCGTGGACATATCTTTCATCGCTTGGGATTCCAAGGCGGCACCTTCCGCCATTGCTTCTTTCGCCTTGTCTTGCATTTCCATGTATGCCTTGATGTCCTGCGGATCAGCATCTTTAACCAGATTGCTGGGTTGACTCTCCCCGCAACCGGCCACAGCCAGTCCTGCTGCCAGTAGCGTTCCTACAATTATCTGTCGCATCGCGAATCCTTTTGGTTAGGTTGAACAGAATGGCAAACGCATCCGGTCCACTGTGCCGCAAGCCAAGCTTGCCAGTGCGGAATCTAATCTGACCATCAGTCAACGAAGTGTGTACTGAATTTCTTTTGAAGAGAGACAGACACAGGAGTCAAGCTCCTGTGTCGAATTAATAAGCGAGCAGACTAGAATTCCGCTTCGATCACTTCCTTCGCCGCACGAGTCCCCAAAGCACCCCACAGGCCGAATGGGCTCTTATCGCCTGGTACGTTGTTCTTCCACGTTCTGCCCCACCAATTGACACAACGGTTGCTCGAGTTGCCTGCCTCAATGGAGTCGGTAACAAACTTAACCGCACCGTCAGCCAACAGAACGTGACAACCGCCTTGGTGACGACTGGACATCGTCGCGTTCATCTGATCATAGGGGTTGTTTGACGTGCAGATTTCACGGTTTGGTGGCAGAATCGTCATGCACTGCGTGAACATTGGGCGGGAGGACGCCCATCGATATCCTCGGCCTGCACTGGGGTCACTGTATCCGGGGCTATCCCAAAACTGAGGACGCTCAGAGGAGACAAACTGCTGGCAGTAATCTTGCGGCGAGTCCGTCAAATTGTGCCATCCTTTGTCCGGCGCGATGGTTCGTTTGTCGTTGTCACCCAGATCGGTTGCGATCTCACCCATGGCGATGGTGTTAGCTAAACCATCGAGGATGTCCCGGAACCGCATCACCTTTTGCCCGACGAAGACACCACGGAATTGGGCGCGATTGACTTCTGCCATGCTGGGACTTCCTGCCCCGGTTTCAGGTTGACCGTTTTGTTCTCGAGACCCTTGCGCAGATCCGCCGTCGGAATCTCCAGTGCACGCAGCGTAGTTCGTTCTACCGAGAGCCGGCAAACCACTTCCTGGGTCGCTTGGACAGCGAAGCGTTGGGATTTTTGTTGCCCATGGAGCGTACAATATTTCGTCTGGTGCGGGACCCATCGGAGTAAACGGGCCGCCGTTGAGTCCTGGCAACGCGGACGGATCGGGTGGAGAATTTCCCAACGCGTCGACGTTCATGGGATTGGAAATTTGCTCCCAGACTGCTTGTTGCTCAACAAACGGGAGGATGCCAACCAACATGCTGAGGTTTCGGTTATTGGACTGGTCTCGAGCGTCCCACCATTTTGCAACACCGGGATCGATTGTCCCTGTGCCATGCGTAGGTAACTGGTTGTAAGCACTGTGGTAGTTGTGGATTCCTAATCCGAGTTGCTTGAAATTGTTACTGCAGCTCATCCGGCGAGCAGCCTCGCGTGCGGCTTGAACCGCGGGTAACAAGAGGCCGACAAGAACACCGATAATGGCGATCACAACCAGCAACTCCACCAACGTGAACCCAGACTCACGCCTCGTATAGACTCTCTTCATCAGATCTCCCTCACATAATTAAAAATGTTTTCCTCCCCCCTTAATCCGCATGAGGGGGGCTAAACAAACAATTCACGGTCGCGGGCGATCTACAAAGATTTCCGACAAAGTTTTTCGATATTTTTGTTGGTCTCCTCAATAGATTTCAATCGCGAACTTAGGTCCTCAAAACAACTCTCGCTCAATCAAACACGAGAGACGGTGTAGAGGGGAAGGACGGTGTCGTCTTCTCGTCGCATTGGCAGGCGGTAGTCATTAAACTCAGCGGGGAACGCACGCGAGACGATGTCGTGCCCCAAGCAGAATGAAGGGCAGAGGGGTAATGCGATTGCATCTGCCTCACGGTCTCCGAATCTTTCGCTGGACTTTCGTGTGCGAATCGAGCTCGGAAAGTTGCATTTTTCCGATTTCGGTGTGGTAATTTGACACCGATCGGGAAAATACTAAATGGAGGACGTAATGCCATCGAAGTGTTTGAGCGAGGAAGAGCAACGAAACCAGAACTTTGTCAAGTTGGTATCGCAAAACGACAGGGCGATTCGTCTCTATGTGCGTTCGTTGATGCCCACCAATGATGGCGTCGACGACGTCTATCAGGAAACCATGCTCGAATGCTGGAAAAAGTTCGCAACTTTTCGACAGGATCCCGAACTCAAAGGTGTCAATCAATTTCTCCGTTGGGCTTGTGCGATCGCTCGTTTTAAAGTCCTCAGTCGAAAAAGGGATTACTCACGCGACAAACTGGTTTTTCACGTTGATGTCATTGAACGCTTAGCGACAGGTGCAAACGATCAAGTGGAACAATTTCAAGAACGCACTGACGCGATCCAGAATTGCCTTTCAGAGATGGACGAATCGTCACGGAGTCTGCTTTTAAGCGTGCATCGCCCAGGAGAGTCAGTCGCCGACGTCGCGAGAAAGACCGGAAAGCAAGTCAGACAACTCTACTACAGGATTGACAGGTTACGCACGATTTTGCTGCAGTGCGTTAAACGCCGAATGCTAGAGGATTGCACTTGATGAATGACAAAATTCGACGATTGATCTATCGCACCGTTGATGAAACCGTTTCTCCTGCCGAGTTTGAACAACTACAGGAAACGATTCGCAACGACGATGAGGCACGAGATGAGTACCTCAAGGTAGTTGCAATGTCGCAAGCCTTGACCAACTTGTCCACCGTCGAGAGCATGGAGAAGTCCATTGCATACGCCCCTGTTGAATTGCGTTCGCCCGGGCAAGATTCGGTAACAAAGGGTGCAGGGTTTTTAGGTTTGTCAGGCGGGGGGCGACAACTCGCTGTAATATTGACCTTGGCGGCATCTATTCTATTGGTCGTCTCGCTCCGCCATGCGACCCAATTGCAGGAGACTGGGACACTACTGGAGCAACGCGTTAAGTTGGGAGATGGACTACAGGGCCAGGTCCGAGAGGCGTCCACTAACTACATTGCCCGGATCACGAAAATTTCTCCTGGGGTGGTTTGGGGGAAGGGGGCCAGCGAAAGCGAATTCCTACTTCGCACGGTGGAAGGCGATAGCATCGACGTTCGTCAGGGGCTCGTCGAATTGGAGTATTACTCGGCTGCCAAGATTATTCTTCACGGCCCATGTGTCTTCGTAACCAGTGGCGCCAATTCTGGGCGACTCGAAGAAGGGCGGATCACTGGACGTGTCGACGGCGACCGATTCCACCTGATGACCCCCACCGCCACCGTCATTGATCTGGGTACCGAGCTCGGCGTGTCGTTGAGCGAAACAGCCGAAACGAATGTCCACGTCTTCGATGGTGAAGTGGAGGTTCGATCAGAGCATTCCGGCGATGGGGCCACTTCGTCGGTATCATTGACTCAAGGCATGTCGGCGCGAGTTGACCGCCACGGCGCGATCGAACATGCGGAATTGGAGAACACCGGTTCCTACATTCGGGAGTTCCCTAGCGACCCTCACTCTGATCCCAGTC
This sequence comes from Aporhodopirellula aestuarii, assembly GCF_023701485.1. Taxonomy (GTDB): domain Bacteria; phylum Planctomycetota; class Planctomycetia; order Pirellulales; family Pirellulaceae; genus Rhodopirellula; species Rhodopirellula aestuarii. The sequence continues at coordinate 26,581 of NZ_JAMQBK010000112.1, read as the reverse complement.
TGATCAGTCTCGTCGATGTCTTTTGCGCCACCTCGCCCAATCATGTTAACCTTTCCGGCGTGATTGCACCTGACTCGGGAGAGCCCGATCGGCGACCGTGGCTGGACGAAGACGGGCCAGGACACCGTTATTCCGCGGGCTTGCAGGTAACAGCATGGCATCCCTTCATCGACAGTGTTTTCATTCCTTGGAATGATGGTGTCGACCTCGACATTGATTCGATGAGCAACCGAGTTGACCTACCCGAATCGCAAGGAAGAACTTGGGGCCCGATCTGGGCCCGTCGAAAGATCAATGGCAGCAATCTTAACTACCGTGTTGAAGACTTCTGGGGAACGCTTACGCTCGACGTGGTGATGGAGCGACTCAGCAAGAGTGAAATAGGCATGATCGGCATGCACGCCAATGTGGGCTTCTCCGTTGATTTGCGAGAAGTGCGACAACTCGGCGGAACTCCCAGGCAATTTTCGGGGATCGTTGCCAATTTGGATAATTCCAAGATCAAGGACGCCGATGCGACCGAATGGCTTAACGCCAACCGCTTTAGCGCGGACTTTCGCGTGTTCGTCGACGGTAAGTTGCGTGCCAGTCGGTTGGACTTCACCCGTGCGGACGGCGAACTCGAATTGTCAGTCGATCTCCAACCGACAGACCGCTTCTTGACCTTGATTTCTACGGATGCCGATTCGTTCGATGGCTTCGATCACGTGGTGTTGATTGACCCCGTCTTGAGACTCGACCTATGAGGTCCCTTCCGCGAGGTTGGGTGCCGAGATGTCGACGAAGCTTGCTACCATCCATCTATCATGAAATGGCGTCATTCAACCGGCTGAGGCGAGTCCGCTGCCGCCGTCTTCTTACTTGAGCATTTTTCTGTGGGGTACAAACCCACGTGAACGTCAGCGCAATCCAGTATCGCGTTGGCGTTCGCAAAGGCTGCTGCTGAGGCTCGGCCTCGGCCACATCGGTGAGCGTCTTGCCGCCTCGACTCCGGCAAAGTCATACGAATCGAATTGCCCGAACACTTATTCCACTGTCATACCGAGTGTCAGCACACCGAAGCGTCAGTCTTACACTCGGTTAACGTGCTCGTGAGAGATTTGTTAGGTGGATCGTACCGAACAGAATTGAAAAGAGTGGCCGAACGCTCCGCGGTCGGTTCTAGGCAATGCGACCGCGGAGCGTTCGCCCACAATCAGGGCGAAGGTTTGGTGCCAATCTTGGGGCACCAAACCGATTCAATCTATAAGCGTGACCACTCGTATGGCCGTTGTGATACGCGGCGAAAGACCTGATACGAATGACCCTTACATTGGGTCTTGGCTACCGACGAACAAGATCGTGCCGTCTCGATGCCAGAAGGGTTCTGAGCAGTTGAGGTCCTCTGGAAGTCCTTGTACCGGAGCTGGGGGTGAGTCTCCGTCAACATTGAGCTTGTAGAGACGTTCTTTTTTCGTGTCCGGGTCCTTTGCCTCGAAGATTACGTGTGTTCCGTCGCCGCCCCAGGCGATGGGGGTCTCGACGGTTTCTATGAATTCCGGTGACATTTGAGAGCTGATGATTCGGCGTTCCCGCACTTCGCCATCCACATGCACCACGACAAGTTGTGTCTCGCCTCTCTGGTCATGCGCCAAGACGCATAGTCGTCGCGAATCAGGTGACCAAGTGATTCCCCATTTGATGAACTCGAGCTGCTCGTTTGAAAACAGCGTGTATTTGTTTTTCGTGCTTACGTCGTAAACAACGATGTCCGAGTATCCGGTCGCCCGCGTGGTGTAAGCAATCATGGTTCCATCGGGAGACCATTCGGACGACCAGCCATTAAGATCGAGCGTCTCCAGTTCGGTTCCGCCGGCATCCATGATCGAGACGCGATAACCATCGTACCGCGAATACGTGATCCGCTCCCCGTCCAAGGACCAGCTAGGCATGGCACCGGGCCCGAGATCTTTGATCTGCTGTGCATTGCTTAGCTCAAACGAGTAGACGTGTGAGTCGCTCACACGCTCGCCTTCGTGGGTTTGCCATCCGTCAAAGGCAACCTTCGTGCCGTCAGGAGAAAGACTGGGGGATCCGGCACGCGACACAGGCGTCACGCAAAGCTGTGAACACGTTCCACCGAGGCAGCTGAGTCGATAGATCGCGGTCCCTTTCGGGTTGCTGGCGGCCACCGTGGGTTGTGCGGATGCCTGGCCTTCCACGCCGCCTACTTGATCCAAAGTTTGTGATTGGTCCAGTCGTCCGTCTTCAGTAGCAGTCAAGTCCTGTGCCGATAGGCACGATAATCCGAAAAAAACAGTGACGAGTGAAAGAGTGTAAAGACGCCGCATGATTGTACTGAGGAACATTAGCGTTTTCTGCATCGAAAGAGGAGCGAAGTCAGGTGCCGAGCGTCCGCCGATAGGCAGACCCGCCGCCAGCACGTGTCGATTTGATTTCTTAAGTCGTTATATCCGATGTTCCTACCACAATGGGAAGATGATAGCGGAGGCATTCATATTTCTGCTCGCCCGACGGCAATGAGACCCCATCCAAGCAATCATCAGGTGGGTGGCGCCGAACAATTCGATATCGAAAACACCTCGAGCGCGTAACAGGCCAACCCGAGGCAATCGGGTTGCGATCGCTGTCGATTTGAGAGCATGCACCGCTAGGTTACGGCGATCGCCAAAACTCGCTGTCGTCGGCGGACGACCGAGAAATCGTTTGCGTGCTGTTTTCTTCGCGTCCGTGTCCCCCCTTTGTGCTCGAAGAATGGAATTTCACCAGGGTACGCTGAGGTGCTTTGCCCGATCAATAAATTGAAAAACCGGTCCGTTCGACAGCGTGCATTGCCATCGAAGCCAGGGATGGGTACCCGCAAGGGGAAAGAAGTGATCGAGGAATTCTAGCAGCGTTACAATGGACCGGCGCAGGGAGGGAGAGTTCAATCAACTCACCCTCCGAGGACGCAAGATGGGTGACATCAATGGTGGCCGAACGCTCCGCGGTCGGTAGATCATGAACCCGAACACGCCGCGTCTGGTGGTTGTTCTGATTGTCGATGGTTATACCGACCGCGGAGCGTTCGGCCACACTGCGATCGTGCAGGAATCGAGGGGAGGTGATCTGATGGTTCGCACCTTCGTTTGATGGCTACCAATGAATGGTTCAGGGAGGATGTGTGAGACACTTGGCGAGTAAATTCTTCCCGAGCGTCCCCGCGAAAGGCCGAAGCCGCCTGCTTCCGGAAGTTCCGTCGTTGAGCCCTGTCGAACCATGCTCTTGAGTCGAAGGTGGGCTCTGGTTTAGCGAGAGCGGAATAACCCACTTCGAAACGCCTTGGCAATCGCGGCAGGCGCGTTAGGTACCTTTAGCTTTTCAAAAACGTGGACAACATGAGTGCTGATGGTACTCGTGCTGAGTTGCAGCGAACGAGCGATCTCTTTCTTGGTCAAGCCATCGGCCAGCAACTCCAGCACCTCCAATTCACGTGGCGTCAGGTGTCCTTCAATCGGTTCCACCGATTGCGATGCCCGGAGTGCGGTGAGTACATACTTCGCGACCCGCGAGTCCAATGTTGCTTCGCCCGTCATTACGCCGCGGATCGCCGTCTTGATGTCAGTCACGGTTGCGGATTTTAAGAGATAGCCTGCGGCACCGAGAGAAATTGCGCGAACCACGTCTGCTTCCTGTTCGGACTGTGTCAAGGCGATGATCTTCGCGTTGGGATACAGCTTTTCAAAAGACGGAATCGCATCCAGGCCGCTAATGCCGGGCAGGTTAAGATCCAGCAGAATCACGTCAGGCATGTTTCGGTCGTCACGGTTCTGCAAACTTCGTTGCGCGACTTCGACGGCCCCGTACGTGCCGATCAATTCAAAGTCATCGTCTCGCTTTAATGCAATTTCAACGACGTCCCGGTAGTCCGGATGATCTTCGATGATCATCACACGGATCGCGTGCGGATGGGCGGTGGGAGTGTTCATCGGCGGAATCTCCATCGGTTAGGCCGGAGTGTGAGTTGGACACAGGTTCCGCCGGTCGGCGGGCAGTCCACCTTGATGTCCGCACCGAGCAGTTTGGCGCGTCGATGGAGTGAAGGTGGAACCGCGTTGACGCTCGTTCCCGAGAACCCGCGTCCGTTGTCACTGATGGTCAGTTTGACTTCATTTGCATCGGCAACGAGATGCGTTGCCAACTGTGTCGCACCAGAATGTCGGCAAATGTTGACCAGGCATTCTTTGTAGAAGAGAAAAAGATCGAATCGGGTTCGTGGTTTCAAGCGATTCAGATGAGTTTCGCCGGAAACGACCAGGTCGTGGTCAAGATGAACGACAATTCTCTCGGCAGTCCGCTGCATGTCCGTGCGAAAACCCGCGTACAATTCGCTCGCATCTTGCATGTCGGTGCAGTGCCGCATCGCAACGCCAGTGCGTTCGGTGACGCTGCGAATGCGTTGCAAAAATGTTGAGAGATCGTCGGGGGATTCCTTGGCATCATCGGCGAGATCGCTGAGCAATCCAATCGTGTGCAGATTAGCACCGAGTTCGTCGTGGAGATCTGCGGCGAAACGTTCTTTGATCTCAACCAGTTGACGCATTTGAATCATTCGCGTGACCAACACTGTGAATCCGATTGCCACCACCAGAAACACGGCCAACCAAGTCATGCGTCGCAGGTTGGCGGTTTGATGTGCGTAACGTTGTTGCATTTCGTTCATGATTTTGGGCCGGAGCGTTTCAAGATCATGACGTTTCGCCAGTCCCGCCAGCCACGCGCGTGTCGGCAAAATGCTGCCGTAAAAGTTGCTGCCATCGGTGACTGCCGATAACTTGCGACCAGACGTCTGGCTGATGCCGCTCACCTCCAATTCTGCACTTTCGGCGACGTTCGTTCCATTTGCGAACAGTTCAATCTCCGCGAACCCGACATGCGAGATGTCCTCTTGTTCGCTGGCATTTCGCGCCGAGTCCGATGCGACGAGGCGAACGTATCGACAGTCAAATGGGGTGAAACGCTGCACCATGATGGGCGCGAGGTCGTAGACGGTTGCCAGATTGAATTCGCAGAGAAGTTTCGCGTCTTGAAAATCTCGCGTATCAGAACCATACGCTTTGACGTTTCGCGGGATGCCGTATTCGGCCGGTTGCGATTGCGGGACGGTGTCGCTGGTGTCCGGCCCATGCAGATGAATCCGATCGATCGGAAAAGAGGTCTTGAGGTCAAACGTGAATGCACATTCCTGTCCACTTTCGACGGAACACAGATACGCGATGCTCTGCGTTCCCTCGGAGGCGTCCATGAAGTAGGGCAGAAATCCGTCGACCAGATACTGCTTCTGCAGCGACTTCACCGTTGTGTAGGCGTCCTCGGACACGGTCACGTTTTGGTGCAGTGCCACGTTCTCTTCACCGCTGAACGCTAGGATTTCGGCTAGCTGTAGATCGAAGCGACCATCCCAAACACGGCGCGACAACACGCTCGCGTCGACGCGTATCCATGATCCGGCGACGGGATTCGGCAGATCGATGACCAACGGAGCGATTCGTGGCAGAATCGCGTCATCCTTCCTGACTCGGGTAACCACTGTGCCTTCAGAATCGTTGTCGTCTCCGATCAGGATATCGAACTGACGCGGGAAACCGTCGGCGACGAATCCGTACTTCGCATCTCGCCAGATCGTCGGGACGAGAACAATTTGGTCAATCGGTTGAGTCGATCCGAGTCGGATTTCGATCCAGACACGATTGTCGGGCTCACCATAGGAGACGGATCGAAACCCGATCGCCCCGGCTCCGCCACGTAAGCTGAGCGAGGGGAGTTCGAGCAACTTTTGGTTGACATCGGCGAGGCGCTGCTCAAGCGACGACAACGAGAGCCGTCTCAAACCATCGGCCGGCGTCGCGTGCTCGGTGACCGTGAATGCGAGCATTCCGGTGCAAAGAATGAACGAAATTATGGTTCTCAGCGTGCCTTCCATCCCGCTATTGTGATCGACAAGTAAACACTAAGCATCGTACGAATACACGATTTAGTGCCTTCGCATCAGCGTATAGAGTGGAAGCCAGCCACAAAAGCCCGGGTTGGGGCGAACAGATTCGCCTCAGCAGGATTGTGGGACGCTTCGATTTTTTTCAGTTTTGTGAAAGGCATTGATGATGAGACAAAGTTTTCAAAGGCGGGGCGGGTTCACGCTAGTGGAGCTACTTGTCGTAATCGCAATTATTGGCGTTTTGGTGGGACTCTTGCTTCCGGCTGTCCAAGCCGCTCGTGAAGCCGCCCGGCGGATGAGCTGCAGCAACAATTTCAAGCAGATCGGCTTGGCAATGCACAATTACCACTCCGCCTACAATCAGCTTCCGCAACAAGGCTCAGGTACTCTCAATTCAACGGCCAATGCTTGGAGCAGTGAGTCGGGAGCATCGAACTACAACAAGCTGTCCGCTCTCGTTGGAATGACACCGTTCTTCGAGCAACAGGCACTTTGGGAGGTTATCTCGAATCCGTACGATACCGATGGGGACGGGGCATACTCATTCGCTGCCAATTCGAATAACTCGACAGGGGATTATTACGCGATGGGGCCGACGCCTGAGTCCGCCAGATATCGTGAATACGTTCCGTTCTCGACCGAGATGCCGGCATTGCGCTGCCCAAGCGATCCCGGAACAGGGCTGCCCGCTCTAGGCCTTAAACAAGCGAGAACTATTTGAGTTTTGGTGATTTTCTTATTTGATTTCCGGCGCAGCGGCGAAGACTCCAGGTGGGCTGGCGTTGTGGTTTCGGCTGGAGCTCTTTTCATCGGCGCGGGTACTTTCTTGGGCTGGGCGTTGTGGCGGCATCAGTGCATCCAAACACTGACTTCACTAAAGTCGTTGCGTCAGCAACGAAGGGGACGGCGGACGTTGGAGTCAATCAGCAGCAACGTATCGACCGAGGGCCGGTAGCTCAGCAAGCGAAAGATCACCGAGCGACTGCGGCGAATGATCTGTGCCGGAATCATCAAGATCCGATCTCGGAACGTCGTGAAGTCCATGTGCAGCACTTTGGATTTGGTTGCCGATTGTTCCGCTTTCTGATCAGTCGTGCCTATTGGCTTGATCATCAGAGCTGACCAGATCTTCAGGTTCCATGCCAACGAAGCGATCACCATGTACGCCCAGTTGCTCGTCAGATCATTCAGCGGTGCCTTGAGCGCACACTGTTTCAACTGAGCGATGTTGTTCTCTTGGTTGCAACGTGCATTGGCCTCAACGACGACCTGACGCGTTGGCTTGGATGACTTGGTCGCGTTGGTGATATAGAAAAAGTAAACCGGCTCTTCCTTCTCGAACAGACGAAGCTGACCTCGTTTGAGATGAACTTCCTTGTGAAGAACGATCACGCGGTAATTGCGGTCGCACTTGCCGGGCCGGTAATCGAACTCAGCGATCCGTTCGCCCGCGAGCTTCTTGTTGAGGTATTCATTCTTGACGACAACCTTTTCCTTGAAACGTCCACGCTTGGCTCGCGGGTTGGCTGACGGCTTCTTCAGCGAACGATGACGACGCATCGTTTTCCATGCCGATTCGTCGAGGTTTTCAGCGATTTGAACAAGATTGGGCATCGCGTCGACTCCGAACACGAACTCAATGTCATCATCGTCCCAGCGGTCGAAGTTCTCCGTTAGTGCGAAGTCGGTGTCGCCTCGCAAGACGACTTTACGAAAGCCCGCGTCACGACATCGCTGGGCGGCGAGGTCGAAGTAGAACGCCGAGTTTTCATGACTGGGCCGATTGCCACTGCGGTTGATGATGTAAAGCGGTTCACGAGTGTTGGCCAGCGTGACGACGAGCGGATGATAGCCCCACTGACCTTTGTAGTTGATGCCTATGCCTTCTTTCTTCTCGGCCGAGGTTTCCACTTGAGTGCCGTCGCCTTCGATGACCGCGCAGTCGAAGAACTCATCAGGCTGTTGTTTCCAAACTTTCACGCGAACGCGATTGAAAGCCGTCATCAGTCGCAAGATGTCTTGAGTCGAGAAACGCCTGCAGAAGTCGCCTTCGGTCGTCGGATCGGGAATGCGATCGGCACCGAGTGCATTGAGGTAGGCTTCATCGCATCGACGATCCTCGATGTGTTCCAAACACTGGCCTCCGGCGAGCAGGTTCAGGCTGATGTTGAAAACGTGATCGGCTTCGTCGTAGGGCAGGTGCAACTTGAACAGCGGGACGGCTTGGTTGATCTCTTTTCGCAAGTCGAGTTGTTTGGTCATCTCGAGCAACGTTCCGATACCACCAGCGGCGATGGCCTGCTGTTTGCCGGCCAGTTCGTACTTGATGGCATCCGGCTTGATCATTGGCGAAGCGCCGGAGGCATTGGCGGGATCAATGCGTTGTTGCATTTTTCGCTTGCGTCGAAGTGCCTGGCGGCGTAGTTTGGCGTTCACTCGAAACCCTCGTTAGCGCGTGTTGATTGAAGTTGTAGTAACCTCCAATAGACACGAGAAACGCCGAGGGTTTTCGAGTTTTCTCATTTAAAGCGGGGTCGATCCTCGCTTAGTTAAGGTCTAGGACGCACGAACTATGCCTTTTGTATGGGAGACGCAAGTTATGGATTGAAACATGGAAGGCGCGGCTCATCCAGTTCGAATCCTCCCACCGATCCAACTCATCCCGGATTCCCTGGAATTGGTCAACAAAACAGTATCATGTCGAGAGGCAGCCACCGTGGAATGTTTGTTCGTTACACAAAACTGGCGTTCAGGGATGTGCTAGATGGATTGTCCAACACCATAGCGATGGGGGAAATCATTACCGACATCGGGGACGCCGATGTGCGAAGTGTTCAGGCAGATAAAGGGGGCGCGCCATCAGAAGCAAATGTTCGTGACAACCCATCGTGGTGTACCGACAATGGCCTCAAGGATCCAGCAAGGCCTCAGTTCTGGGACTCAAGTGCAACGCTTGACACCGTGACACGTTCGTATTCGGGTCGCGGGTTTCTCTGGGCGGGGTCGACGCAGATGTACTCTGGGTTCACCACAATCCTGCCGCCAAACCGAGAGATTTGTGTCAATGCATTCTACATCAATGATGGAATATGCCCTCCGTCAAGCCGGCATCAGGGCGGCGTCCATGTGTTGATGGGCGACGGAGCTGTCAAGTTTGTCACGGATTCAATTGAAGCTGGCGACTCACATCAGGGTGCTGTCTTCGATTCCGGTACTCCCTTCAAAGGAACTGGTGTTCGTGCGCCAGGATCCCCTAGCCCCTACGGCCTTTGGGGGGCACTGGGGACGCGAGCGAACAAAGAAATCATCTCAGAAGATTTCTAAACAGCAGCACTTTTGCGTGCAACTAACTCTTTCGCCACCTACCGCCACGCAACGTTCAGGCGGTAGGTGTCGCCACGGCATCCCATTCCCTTATAGGTCAATTGATGAAAAGTTTTCCAAGTTTCGTGTTGTCCACACTGTTTATAATCTGCATGGGCTGCGGTGATGCACCCAATGCAGTGATCGTAGCCGACGAAGAATTTCTCGCGAAAGAACGTGCTCAATTGGAAGCCGCGGACGCGGAGATGAAAGCGATTTCGAAGGAGCAGGAGAAGGTGCCAATCAATCAACGATAATCGTCCCAAAAACACGGGTTTTTGAGAATAAACACTTGAACCATAAGTAGGCATGGGTTCCCCAAGACGATCTCTTGGAATTTCTGTTCGTGTCTGTCTTGATGCACCTTGTAACGCAAAAAGTCATCAAATTCCATGAATCGCAACATCCTCACATGTCTACTCCCGGCTCTGATGATTGTCATCCCCGGAGTTGTTGCTCGTGCCGCCGAACCGTTAGTCGATCGCAGTTCCAACGAAACTGCGACTGGCCAATTAGCAGTCAACGGTGACACGCCTTGGATCGTGATGGCGGAAGACTTTGCCAATCCAGCAATCCAAGAAGCGATCCGAGATGCGGAGCGTGATTGGTACAAAGTGTTCGGTTATCCGCCTGTGATCTTTCGGGATAACACCCGAGGCTCCTGGAACGGCCCTGTGATTGCGTTCGGATCGGCAGCAAACACACGCGCTCTTTTTGAGTCGGACGTTCCCGAAGGCAAGGAACAGTTTCGTGTGACAACCGGCAAGGTGAAACACAATCCTGCGATCACAGCGGTGGGTGCGGACACTCGCGGCACGATCTACGCGATTTATACGTTCTGCGAAGAAGTGCTGGGCGTCGACCCGATGTACGTTTTCACTGACAACCAGCCAAAGAAACGCAACGAAATCTCAGTCGCTGCGGACTTTGATGTTGTCTCGAAGGAGCCAACGTTTGAATACCGTGGCTGGTTCATCAATGATGAAGAACTGCACGACGGAATGCACCGGGATCCGCTCGGCGGGAACGTGATCTCGATGGAGTGGATGGACAAAATCCTGGAAACGCTGCTCCGCTGTAAAGGCAACATGATCGCACCCGAATCGGCTCCCTATTCCGATGCGACCGTCTACGAACTCTGCAAGCGCCGGGACGTGGTCATTACTTTCCATCATATTCTGCCCGTTGGACTGAATATGATGGACTGGCCGAAGGGAGTACCGTTCTCCTTTGTCGATCACAAAGACATTTTGATCGATGCCTGGACCAAATCGGCCAAAGTGTTGGCTGACAAGAAGGTGGCCTGGACGATTGGATTTCGTGGCGAGAGTGACGGGGCGTTTTGGAACAGCGACCCAGCCGCACCGAAGGACGATGTCGGACGGGCCGCAGTCATCGCTGAGGCGATGCAAGTCCAGACCGAGATCATCCGCAAGATCGATCCAGATGCGACGATCATCGCTGCACTCTGGAACGAGCAAGGCAAGTTCTACAATGAAGGCTTGCTGAAAGTGCCCGACGGCGTTTGCAAAATGTTCGCTGACGACGGTCGAGGCTACATGCGTGACAAAGGTGACGGCTCCGACCTGTCGCCGGGTGATGGGCTCTATTACCACGTCATGATGATGATGAACACGCAAAACCGTACCACCGAGGGCGTTCCGCCTGCGCGTTTCTACAGCGAGCTGAAACGTTATGTCGAAAAGGACGCAACCAAGTACGCGATCATTAACGTTAGCGGCATTCGCCCCGCCGCCATGTCGGTCGAAGCGATCACCGATTTTCTCTGGGACGCCCGACCGGCGCTGAGTAAATCGCCGGAGGAATCCATGAGGGATTATCTTACTGACTGGTATGCCAGGCAGTTTTCGCTTGAACTGGCGTCCGAATTGACCGATCTGCGATTGCAGTACTACGACATCCCCTACGTGCGCGAGAAGATGCCGATCCAGGGTCGATGGCACGGAGCACGTGGGGAGCACCTGATTCAATATCTCACACAGGAGATGCTAAAACAGTACAGCAAGGCGATTCAAAACGGTGAAGACCTTCAATCAATCAGCGGGTTTGAGAATCAGTTCAATCAGGCGAAAGAACCGTTGGCCGAAACCGCCGAGTACTTTCCGCCGCTGTGGGCGAAAACCAAACAACTTGAAGATCAAATTCCCGCGGATCGAAAGGACTTCTATCAGGCGCACTTCACCTATCAGGTCGCGGTGCATATGTATTCCTGTCGGATGCTCGCCATCGTCAACAACGCCTTCAAAGATTACCTGAAAAATCGCGACCCGCAGGCGTTTGCAAAAAACATTGAGCCCGCTCTGGCCGAATTGGAAAAGGTTTTGGTCGAGGCCCACAAAGCGGAATACGGCATCTGGGACACGATGTTCATGCATGTCCGACTGATGGACATGTGGCGCACCCGCCTGCTGCTCAAGTCGACGATCGCAAAGATCCAAGGCGAGCCTTACACGGATGAGTACCGCGGATTCATGCGCGGCTCGTTCTGGGGATCGGCTCAAGACTATATGGAATACAGTGAAGGCGTGTTCCCGTACTTCTATAAACACTCCGGACGGGGACTGGAGGTACTGGAGAGCGGCGAGCCGCTGCCGGAAAAGATTCATCAGCAGGAACCGACTCCGCCAAACGACTTGATTGGCAACGTCGAGTTTGACTCGAAAAATGCTTACGAGGTGGTGCCCAATGGTTTCCGCAGCGGAGCTGTCCTGTGGACCGACCGGGGCTTCAAAGTCGGAGAGATACCGGCCGAGCTTGACGGTGCGACCTACATCCGAACTCCCATGGAGGATCGGGCGAACCCATCCGGTGATCTCATTTCGTTTACTTTGAAAAAAGACAGCGTGATCTATGTGGGGTTGAAGGACGAGGTAAGAAAACTACCGGTCTGGCTTGCGGACTGGGAAGCCACGGGGATGTCGGTTAACGCTAGTAACAAGCTGCTGCTGTACCGAAAGAAGTTTCAGGCGAAGGAGTCTGCGGTGCTGGGCTCCCTTGTTGGCAGTGGTGTCTCCGCGATGTACACGGTCGTTATCCACGAGCAGTAGTCTGCTGAAAGGAACTGCAATGATCGCTAGAACTCCGTTGCTCTTGATGAGTACGCTGCTGGCGGCAATGGCTTTGCCGCAAGAGGCGCTACCGCAAACGATGACACCTCCTGAAATCTGGGCCGGGTATGATCCGCGTGCGGAGCCGCTTGATGAAGAGGTGTTGAAGACTTGGACCGAAGACGGTGTCGCTTACAAGGAGGTCTATTTTAATGGGGAGCAATTGGATGGTGACTATGTCCGCATCTACGGAATCTATGCCGCTCCTGTTGGCGGGAAAAACCTGCCCGCGATCGTTCACATCCACGGTGGCGGACAGACCGTCAATAAATACTGGCTCAAGGAACTAACATCACGCGGCTATGCGGTGCTAACGTTCAACTGGGGCGGCAAATGGCCGGGCAGGGAACGATATACGCTCTGGAACGATGTTCCCAACGGAAACCACAAAGATCGTGTCGGGCACCAGATTACGCTGCCGACGCCTCGCTCGGACTCGTACTATCTCTGGACGCAGGCTTCGATGCGGGCCATCACCTATCTAGAAAATCAGTCGGAAGTGGCCCCAGAAAAAATCGGTGCCTTCGGCGTCTCCATGGGTGGGGCGATCATGTGGAATCTCGCGTTTGATCCGCGCATCAAAGCGGGCTGTGCCATCTACGGAGTGGGCTGGAACACTTACCGACACTACGATCCCCGCTTTGCGATCGGTCATCCCGGTCACACTCCGAGCGACAACGATCTGCGTTGGCGTGCTTCGCTAGCACCGGAAGCCTCGGCACCCTATGTCAAGTTTCCGATGCTGTTTCTGAGCGGATCAAACGATCATCACGGCGACATGGATCGGGCTGGCGATACGCTCGAGCGGATTCCCGAAGGTGTACCGCGATGCTGGGCATTGACTCCGAGGTTTCGTCACCACATCGGTGCTGATTTTGTCGAGGATCTGCCGCTGTGGATGGATGTCCATTTGAAGAACGAAGGCGTCTGGCCCGAGAATCCGCTAACGCAGCTTTCCCTAGGCAGCGATGGTGTTCCAGTTCTCACACTCAACCCGGATCGCCCTCAAGAAGTTCGCCAAATCGAAGTCTACTACGCATTAGAAAATCCCTTTTCCGTGAATCGGAACTGGCGGACCGTCACGGTGGAAAATCGCGATGGTTCGGTAATGGCTCGCACGTCGGTGATGAATGCCGACAAATACCTGTTTGCTTTCGCCAACATCACCTATGCCTCGGGCGCTGTGATTTCAAGTCCGCTCCTCGCGGTGATTCCTTCTTCGCTGGGCGAGGTGACAACGACGGCGGCTCCCTCCCGAAAGTTTTATGACGGCAGCGACGGTCTCGACGGATGGGTGTGCAGCTCTCCGGGAACGGATCCTATCCCGGCACTGGCTAGAACTCCGCTGAAGGTCGCTACCGGTCCAAACGGTCTGTCCGGTTTTACGACTTACGAACGAGGAAGTCCCTTCACGTATGCGCCGGGCGATCCGGAATTTCGAGCACCACGCGGTGCGTCATTGAGTTTTGACATCAAGACCACGACCGGTGAGTCGTTCGCGGTGAAGCTGCACAAGAACTACCGCGTCCTCGATTCGGGAACCTGGTCCAGCACGGTCAACGTTGATCCCAATGAGGGCTGGCAGACCGTGACGCTTGATGGCGATTCGTTCATTGATGAAAAGACGGGAACCCCGCTGGGCGACTCGATCAATGAAACCAACGTACTGGAGCTCGCGCTCGAAAAGGGAACGGTTTGGCAGGATAAAGAAATCCTGTTCAGCAACTTTCGCTGGGTCGGCGGTGAGTATGTGCCACACGTTCACGCGTATCGAGATACGACAAAACACGCCGACGTCGAAACGCACAGTAGCGATGATGCCGCGGACTTAGTGGATCATGAAGCCGTCAAGAGCGAGTCGCTCATTGAGAACGCAGCGTTCCATTCTGAAAACATCTATCGAATCGAACCGGGCGGCTTTCGCAAGGGAGCGGTTCTGTGGACAGACAGGCCTTATCGGGTGACGGCGGCACCAGCGGAACTCGATGGCGCGGACTTGATTCAGACTCCGATGGTAGATCGGTCAAATGGTAACAGCGATCTGGTCACCTTTCGGGTGCAGAAGAACTGCACGGTCTATGTCGGCATGAAAGAAAGCGACAAACATCCTGCGTGGATTTCTGGATGGGAGAAAACCGACTGGGTCGTCGAGGCGGGGAACCGGATGGTTTGTTATCGGAAAACATTTGATGCAGGCCGGACCGTGGTTCTGGGCGGCGGTCGCGGATTGCAGGCCATGTATACGGTCGTGATTAAAGAACCGTCGTCGCAAAGGTAAATTCGCAATCAACAACAAGAGAAGTCAGAGATTTATCCATGCTGTTAAGAACATTGCTATTCGTTATCGTTGCCTGCGCCGTAACACAGGCGCGAGCAGAAGTCTTTCTTATGTCCTCACAAGTGGGATATGACATTGGTGATCCCATGCGGGTCATGATCCGCGGCGATCAACCAGACAGCATCCCCCAAGAAGCGCGATTCACGGTGGTCGACGCAAAGGCGAACCCCATCGTGGAAGGCCCCGTGAACTATTGGGGAGAGAAATGGGGGGCTCATTGGTGGATATCCGATTTCTCGGGTTTGCAGGATGAAGGGAACTACCGAATTCTCGTTCAGCATGGCACAAAGCTGCTCTGCAAAAGCGAGTCGATTGAAGTCGGTGGTAGTATCCTATGGGATAGCTGACGGACACCGAAACTCCGGTGCGTGACCATTTGGCTCTGCTTCCGCGCTACTCAGTTCATGTTTCCATTCGCAAAGGCAAGTGGTTGTACATCCCGGAATAGGGAGCCGGCGGATTTACAAAAGATCCGGATCAACATGCCGCGGGTGGCGCAGTTTGCGCGGCGTATGTCGGCAACGTGAATAGCCACTTTGACGCCAGTGGCAAATACAAGCCGAATGCCCGATGCGAACGCAGGGCAAGTCAGTTTTGATTCTGCAACGTTGCGTTTTTTCAGCCCCTAGGGCGACATAGGATTTGCCGTTGTCGTAAGACCACGTTAACGAAGCACGACACCACCTCGCCCAGCGGGCGACACAACAAATACAGAACAATGTATCGCCCTCCGGGCTTATATCGATGGTCAACGATTTCCGGTGCCTGACGGCACCGGCATTTGTTGTTCCGCCCTCCGGGCTATCGAATCGCGCAACTTCATAACGCGTCAGCGAGGGACAACACGAATCCCTTGCTAGCGATCAACATCATGATATGTCGGCCTCCGGCCTTGATTGTGGGGCTATCGCGAACCGGTGGCTGACGCCACCGGCAGGGATTCTGCCGGGCTCCGCCCTTCAGTTATTCCGGGCTCGGCGCTTAGTTCTTAGGTTCCGTTGAGTTCGCCCTTGAGTTGACTGCATAGCCCAGAGGGCGAAATAATCATTGCCGGTGGCGTCAGCCACCGGACCACAGTTGCATCACATCCGAGCCCGGAGGGCGACACATGGCTGCCCATCAACAGCTTCTCTACCACATTGTTTTCAGCACCAAAGAACGCCGGCCGTTCCTGCAAAACGATTCATTCCGAGAAGACGTGTGGGCATACATGGCGGGCGTCGCCAGGAATCTCGATGGTTTCGCCATCCGAATTGGTGGCTACCACGATCACGCTCACCTACTCGTCCGGATTCCGGCCAAAGTGGCCGTGTCCGACTTTGTTGGCAAACTGAAAGCAAACACCAGTAAGCACATCAACGAATCTCGTGATGCGGGAATGAAGTTTCATTGGCAAGATGGATATGGAGCGTTCACCGTCAGTTCGTCGCAGCAGGATGCCGTCGTCGCGTACATCGAAGGTCAGGTGGAGATCATCGCACGCAATCGTTTCAGGATGAATTCCTGCAGATTTTGAAACGGCATGAAGTCGATTACGACTCGAAATACATCTGGGAATAGAGGATGTGTCGGCCTCCGGCCTTTGTTGGCTCGAGCTTTGGAACCGGTGGCTGACGCCACCGGCAGGGATTCTGTCGGGCTCCGCCCTTGAGTTCAGCCGGGCTCGGCCCTTGAGATGTCTGCATAGCCCGGAGGGCGAAATATTCATTGCCGGTGGCGTCAGCCACCGGACCATAGTTGCATCACATCCGAGCCCGGAGGGCGAAACATGGTCAGTCCCTCAAACTTAAGATGTGTCGGCCGTCGGCCTTTGTTGGCTCAAACTTGGGAACCAGTGGCTGACGCCACCGGCAAGGATTCTGTAGGGCTCCGCCCTTGAGTTCAGCCGGGCTTCGCCCTTAAGACTGCATAGCCCGGAGGGCGAAATAATCATTGCCGGTGGCGTCAGCCACCGGACCATAGTTTCATCACATCCGAGCCCGGAGGGCGAAACATCGCCATCCCCTCAAACTCAAAATGTGTCGGCCTCCGGCCTTAGTTGGCTCGAACTTGCGAACCGGTGGCTGACGCCACCGGCAGGGATTCTGTCGGGCTCCGCCCTTGAGTTCAGCCGGCTTCGCCCTTGAGATGACTGCATTGCCCGGAGGGCGAAATATTCGTTGCCGGTGGCGTCAGCCACCGGACCACAGTTTCATCACATCCGAGCCCGGAGGGCGACACATGGTCAGCCCCTCAAACTCAAGATGTGTCGGCCGCCGGCCTTTGTTGGCTCGAGCTTTGGAACCGGTGGCTGACGCCACCGGCAAGGATTCTGTAGGGCTCCGCCCTTTCGATGACTCCCTAACCCGGACCACAAATGATCGCATCAAGCGTCGTTACTTAGCGGCAACACCGGGCGTTTTGGAGTGCGCGTTCTGCGGGAAGTCAAAGGTCAACACCAGCGGTTCGGTTCCAGTGTTTTCGATTTCCACACCGCCGCTTGTCAGTGCGGCTTGGGTGATAAATCCGATCTCGGGATAGAGCTCGCCGAGAATCATGCCCTGATGATATTTCACTTTGAGTTTTCCAACGCGGCCGCTTCCGCCATTGGTGTGGAACAACGCGGGGCTTTCTGGGCAAAACTGAGTCTTACCGCCAGGCTGCACAGTAAGCCGCAGTATCGAGCACTTTTGATCGCCGAGAAATTCACCGTAGACGACCCACTTAGCGTCGACACCATCACCTGCAAATTCTTCAGCGGTGATCGCAGGACGCCTATTCTTCATGACAAAGTCGGGATCCTGGTTGGCCGCGAAGTCGAACTTATCAACCAGGTATTCCCAGTCTTCGTGGCGATCCTTCGGATAGTCTTCTTCTCTGCATGCGTAAAACGCATCCGCTGCTCCGATTCTTCCGTCAAGCGTCAGGTCTTCGGCCAGGAAATGCTCGTCCATCGTGACGTGCAGTTCGTGCGTGCAGAGGTCGGTCGGCGAGTGCAGTACGCCGTTGGGCATCACGAAGCCGTTATCAATATGCATCATCGTATGCGGCGACAAATGCCGAACTCCGTTGTACTCGCCCTTTCCGAAACTCTTCATGCAGGCAAGAAACTGATCCTTTGTCACGAACGGGTACAGTCCCATTGCCGTGGTGTGGTAATGCGACGGACTGACACCTGGATTGTCGAAAGAGTTGATGTCGTACACTTCCCACTTTGACCAGTGAAGGTGATGGGGAATCGGATTTAGGTTGTCGAACTTCTTTGAAACAATCGGCCAGGTCGGCGTTCCATAAAGTGATTTCGCAAACGCCGTCACCTTTTCACCCATCACGGATTCTGGATTGGCGGTGATCAAATCCTGCAACGAGATGACTTGCCCGCTGGGAGTGAGTACGTGCGATTCACCTTCGCGAAACGGTGCTTTGTTTGTGCGAGTATCGATGACGCCCGTGACGATGGGCACGGTGCAGCACATCCAGATTTCATCCAGTCCCGTCCCGTTCATGTAGTCCGGGTAGTACGATTTGTCATCAAGACGAAGCCGTTTACCCGGCGTACAAAATGTCCTGCCCGCGTAACGGTGGATGAGCTGTAGGACTCCGTCGTTCTGATTGAGGCAGTCGTCGAGAATCGAATCTGAGCTTCCGCCGGATCCGTCGATTACATCCTGCTTGGGGTACTCGTGCAGTTTGTCCGCGAGAATTGACACCATCGGTAATGAACCTCAATGAATTGAAAGAAGCGTGTCGGCTCCAAGAAGTTCCTGGAGAGCTGATAGGGGGGATTTGCTGACGCAAAACCGGATTATTTGAGAGTCGAATGATCCGATGCGATAGCAGCGTTGCATAGCTTAAGGAAAAGAGGGGCAGGAGGGAATCAAGGGCCGTGCGACGCTTTATTTGTTTTTCTCGCTGTCTGAAGTCAACGGCAGCGGCAAAACCGGCGGAAACGGGTTCACTCAGTCATGTTTTGGAGACGAAGTGAACGATTCAGCCCCAGAGTTCGTGAGCGTGTGAACCCGGTATCCGCCGAAAGTGCGGCGGTATGATGGTATGCTTGTGCCGCAGGTCACCGACGCGGAGGACGTGATACAGCAAACGGCCGTACGGCACTGCGAAAAGTTTGATCAGTACGATCCCGAGCGGCGATTTGTGCCGCGGGTATTTAGGTTCGCCTATCACGAGGTCCTGTCGTGGCGATAGCGGCAGGCTCGCGATCGACTGGTCTTCTCGGAAAAGATTCTCGCCCAGTTGCACACGACGGACGTGGACGTTCATCGTACTGGTGGGGCATTCGCGACCTCGAAGGAAAGTTCCATGTTATCTATGAAGACTGGAGTCCGATCGATGCTTCCAAACATTCATGGGACTCACCCCTGGCCGGTCATGCGGTAAGTGCGAATGGCATCGGGGATTTCAAGATACTTCCTCCGGCGGTTGATCAACGGACGAAACCCACCGGCAAGTTTGCGGAGTATGCTCACCCACACTGGCACGCGAGCGATCCCAAAAACTACCCGGGAAAACCTGCTCCCGTTGATGTTCCGCAGCACCGAATCAAAGCGGGACAGATCAAGGCGTTTGCTGAATACGAAGTGCATGATCCAGTGCAAAACGCTTTTGGCGACTGGGCCGCAATCAGTATTGGCGGCCAATACTATCTCTTCTCGGACTACCATCCGGCCAACGACAGCATTCGTGTCGGCTGGTTCACCTCTTCGAGCCTCGATGAACCGTTCACGTTTTGTAGTGAGATCGGCCGAAGCCATCCCGATCCGGACATCATGTTTGCGGAGGGCCGCTTTTATTTGGCGACTCAGATGTCGACTGACTATGTCAGCCCAGGACCGTGGGTGGAGCGCGTCGAAGTGCGTGTCGGCGTCGATGCAAACAAAGACGGCTCCATCGACCACATGACGGACTGGCAGCACGTCAAGGAAAGCTACGACTACATTCCCGGTTTTTCCATGCAAGTTGCCAAGGCGCCAGCGATGATGGATCAATCCAGTCTGCCTGAAGGCTATGGTTTTCAGTTTGAAGTCAAGATTAGCGATTCCACCGAGAACCATTCCAAACCACAACTCGATAAAGTATCGGTCGAGTTTTCAAAATGAAGTCCGCCGAGATAAATAACATGTCGATCAAAACAACAACTCTTGCCGCACTGGCATGCCTGCTGGCGTCTCCCGTCTTTGCCCAAGTCATCCCGGAGCCTACCGCAGATCCCAGCACGGGCCGCGCCGCTTGGTTGGACGAGGCCAAGTACGGCATGTTCATTCACTGGGGCGTCTACTCAACTTTGGAAAATGGCGAGTGGGTCATGAATCGCACCAAGATTCCGGTCGCCGAATACAAAGAGATGGCATCGAAATTCAACCCGACGAAATTCGACGCCAAAGAATGGGTCGCCGTCGCCAAAAATTCGGGGATGAAATACATCACCATCACCAGCAAGCATCACGATGGTTTTGCGATGTTTGATTCCGATGCGAGCGATTACAACATCGTTGACTACACGCCCTTCCAACGGGATGTGCTGCAGGAGCTAAAAGAAGCCTGCGATAAAGCCGGCATCAAGCTGGGCTTCTATTATTCACAGACGCAAGACTGGGAATTTCCTGGCGGAGCTGGGGGCAAGTGGGATCCGGCTCAGAAAGGTGACTTTCGGAATTACATTGATACCAAGGCCATTCCTCAGGTAAAGGAACTGCTGACGAAGTATGACCCGACGCACATTTGGTTCGACACGCCGCATGCGATGACGGCGGACCTTGGCCGGGAATTCGAAGCGGTTGTCCGAGAGATTGATCCCGACACGATCATCAACAGTCGTTTGATGTATCACGGCAACCAGGTCGAGGGCTTGAAGCAGGAGCAACTCGATGAACTGGTGGACATCGGAGTCGATTTTCTTTCCTATCGAGATCGCACCATTCCTCCGAAAAGCCCTTGGGAATACTGGGAGACCTGCATGACCCTCAATGGCTCATGGGGTTACCGGGCGAACGACAACAACTGGAAGACGCCCAAGCAGGTGATCATGCAGCTGACCGAAGTGGTGAGCAAGGGCGGGGCGTTCTTGCTGAACGTTGGCCCGACAGCAGAGGGGATCATTCCAGAACCTGCGGTCCAAAGCCTGAAAGAGGCGGGTGAGTGGCTCAAGGTCAACGGTGAATCCATCTATGGCGCGCGCGGCACGATCTTTTCAGGCGACGGTCAATTCATTACCCGGTCGGTGGCGGAACAGAACGCCCTTGAAAAGGAAGCGATTGCGACCGGAGCTGGTAAAGCAAAGAAAGGCCACAGGCAAAAGGACTACGCATGGCTAGCCACGGGTCGGGAAGGAAAGATCTACCTGCATCTCTTCCAGTGGCCGTCGGAGCCCTTCGTGCTGCATGGTTTCGAGCACGACAAGGTGACGGGTGCGTACTTCCTGGCCGATCCAAAGAAAGCTACCGTCGACGTAGAACAAAAAGGCGGAACCGTCACGATGACTCTGCCCGATCAGCCCATCGATGAGTTGAATACGGTGCTTTGTCTAACCCTGGAATCGCAAGAATGAACTTGCTTCTGAAGATGCTAATTGTCGGCGGTGTGATTGGCGCGTTTTCAAGTTTGGCTCATGCGGAGACTCGGAAACCCAACGTGCTCCTCAATGACAGCGGGTGTTACCGTCTATAATCTTGGAAAAGAGGAAAACGAAATCACCGACCTCTCAAAACAAATCGAATAGCTGGTATGGAGAAATCATGTTGATACGCAATGTAGTGACTGCGGTATTGCTCGGGTTCACCCTGTTGCTTCCCGGTTCGCAGGCTTCGGCTGCGGAACCGAATACGGGATTGACCGCCGGCAGACTGAGCAAGGCACTGCGGCTCTGGTACGACGAACCCGCCCCGGACAGCGATCTCGGCTGGGCCAACAGCTCCATCCCGATGGGCAATGGCTACATGGGGGTCAACCTGTTCGGCGGAACAGAGACCGAACGCATTCAGATTACCGAAAACAGTCTGTACGACGGTCCGGGCGAACGTGGAATGAAGCGCAAGGGTCTGAACAATTTTGCCGAGGTCTACATTGATTTCGGTCATGACGACGCCGGTGACTACCTCCGGGAGCTCAACCTGAACGAAGGCGTCTCCCGTGTGAAATACGAGCAAGACGGTGTGGCGTACTCGCGGGAGTGTTTTACTAGCTATCCCGATAAGGTGATGGTGA
The DNA here is from genome assembly GCF_023701485.1 of Aporhodopirellula aestuarii. Taxonomy (GTDB): domain Bacteria; phylum Planctomycetota; class Planctomycetia; order Pirellulales; family Pirellulaceae; genus Rhodopirellula; species Rhodopirellula aestuarii. The sequence continues at coordinate 4,581 of NZ_JAMQBK010000112.1, read as the reverse complement.
TTCGCTTGGGCGCATCGAAAGCTGGGGCTTTGTCGTTTACGCTTCGTCCCACGATTCCATTCCTGGGCGAGGGCAAGTCCGGGACGGTCACGGCCAGCGGCGATACCGTCACGCTCTCCGGTGTCATGACTCACTACAACATCGAGTTTGAGGGACAGTTCAAGGTCATCCCCCGCGGCGGCACGATGGCGGCATCCGATCAGAAAGGCACGATCACTGTTTCCGATGCCGACAGCGCTGTTATTCTGATCGCGGTCGGAACCAACTACCAATTCGATCCGAAGGTGTTCCTGACACCGGAGCCGGACCGTAAGCTCGATGGTTTTCCTCACCCCCATGCCAAGGTGACCGGATATCTGGCTGACGCGGCGGCAAAGTCCTATGAGGAATTGCTGGCGAACCATCAGGATGACTACAAGGCGTTATTCGATCGCGTGAACCTCGATCTTGGTGCCACGGTCCCTGCGATTACGACCGACGAATTGGTCGATGCCTACCCCGATGCAGCCTCGAGTCGGTATCTGGAAGAACTCGCGTTCCAGTTCGGTCGCTACATGCTGATCTGCTCCTCTCGGGCCGGCACGCTTCCGCCCAACCTGCAAGGCATCTGGAACGTCTATGCGAAGCCGCCGTGGGCGTCCCAGTACCTGCATGACACGAACGTCCAGATGGCCTACGCGCCGGTCTTCAGCGCCAACCTACCGGAACTGTTCGAGTCTTATGTCGGCTTCTTCAAGGCCTTCGAACCACAGCAGCGACGGTACGCCACGCAATACATCAAGCAGTACAACCCCGCTCAGCTCGACCCGGACGGAGACAACGGATGGTCTGGGCCGTTCTGGGCGAGCCCATACAACGTTCCCGGGAAATCACCCATCGCCGGCTTCGGGACGGGCTGCTGGATCGCTCAGATGTTCTGGGACTACTACGACTTCACGCGGGATGAATCTCTGCTGGCCGACACGGTGTACCCCGTGATGTACGAGCAGGCCAACTTTGTGTCCCGCTTCGTCAAGGACGTCGATGGTGTCCTGCTGGCCAACCCCTCCTCGTCGCCGGAGCAGAAGAAACGGGACACGGTAGGAACGACCTTCGACCAGCAGATGTTCTACGAAAACCATCACAATACCTTGGCGGCGGCCAGGATCCTTGGCCGCGACGACAGCCGCCTGCAGCTGTTCGAAATCCAGCTCCCGCTCCTGGATCCGATCCAGGTCGGTAAATCGGGGCAGATCAAGGAATTTCGTCAGGAAGAGTACTACGGTGAGATCGGCGACCCACACCACCGGCACACCTCCATGCTGCTCGGCCTGTACCCGGGGCAGTTGATTAACGATATGACGCCGGCTTGGCTCGATGCGGTGAAAGTCAGCCTGACCAAACGCACCAACAAAAGCAATATTGGATGGGCGCGGGCGGAGCGGATCGCTTTTTGGGCCAGGGTTCACGACGGCGAAGAGGCCTATTCCTTCTACCGAGATCTGCTGGGTGGAAACTACCTGCACAACCTGTTCAACGATCACCGGGGCGGTCCGCTGTTTCAGGCGGATGCGAACTACGGCGCCACGGCCGGAGTCGCAGAGATGCTGTTGCAGAGCCAGGACTACGTGGTGTCCCCATTGACCGCCTTACCCACGTCCTGGTTGGACGGCAATTATCAGGGCCTGCTTGCGCGAGGCAATTTCGAGGTCTCCGCCAAGTGGTCCGATGGCAATGCCGACCGGCTGGAAGTGCTGTCTAAGACAGGCGGCACTTTGGCGCTGCGTTATCCTGGGGTCGCCAAAGCGAAGATCCGTACCCGAGAGGGCGGGAAGGTAGAGTTCACTGACGAAGGTCCTGACCAAGTCAGCATTGAGACCGCCGTCGGGCAGGTCTACGTTATCACCGACATCCCGGCCAGCCATCCCGTCGCCGCGCCCTCGAATCTGACGATCGACAGTGACAGTGCGGAAGATCGGGTCGCGATCACCTGGACCGGCAACGCGGATGCTGCGTCGTACAACCTGTACCGCGCGGTAGGCAATGCGCCGGGCTATGAATCGATCGCGTCGAAGATCCACGGTACAGAGTTCGTTTACAAAGTCTCCGACTTGCCGCAGATCAAGCAGATGACACTCAAGCTTACCGCGGTGCGGGCCGATGGGTGCGAGAGCAGCGATGGTGCGACGGCGATCTATTTGCGGCCCTAGCCCGCATGTCACTCCAAGTAAAGCAACCGATCCGCCCTTGGTTGCGTAAATGTCTTTGAAAACGAGATGTTTTCGCAAACTCAAGGAGCGGATCGGCAAGGACAGAGTGTACACAATAGGCGATGGAATTTCAGCGACTCGGGTAATCGACGGCAAGGACATTACGTCTGGTCCGCTCGACCATGGACCAAGCCTGCACGCGAGATTTTTGTAACACGTCCTGAAACCTTGGTCAGGACGGATGATGACGCAATAGCGGCGAACTCACGCCTGTTATTCCGTAGATATTTGACATGCAATCCCGTCAATACGTGACAGTCAACGAGTTTCCTGGCAGTAGAATTAAAGCGAGTCACAAAATCCTCTTCACACAGGATTCACAAAATGACCCGCTCTATTTCTAATCCCGACGCCCGCACGGCAAACACGTTGCGGAAACCACTTGAAACCGCGTGGATTGGCAACTCACAAATTTGCCGACATGAATCATCCCCACTCGGTGGAAGACGATAGCGGGTCAACCAACAATTGGAGAACATACCATCAATGCAAGATTTCACGCACATTCGGAGACGAGAGTTTCTTGCGTTGGCAGCTACAAGCTTGGGGAGCGGGCTGACGTCGCATGCCAGCGAGGCCGAGGTTTCGCGGATTGTCTCGTTGAAGGAGGCACATGAGGGGACGTTGGAGATTGATCTGCGGATCATGAATCAGTACGAAGTGCAGCCGCAGGAGGTGCAGGAGTTTTATACCGCCTGCCGGTCGGCTCTGACGGGATCGAACCCAGAGGCGTCGCTGAGCGAGCAGTGCCGGAAGTTCAATCGGATGGCGCTTGGAGGCCCAATGCTCGGTGACCTGACTTCGACGAGTGTTGCGGTTTGGATGCACTTGCCGGTACCGGAGCGAGTTGACGTGGTGGTCACTCGGAAAGGAGACGTTGCGTCTAAGAAGTTTACGTCCGGAGGTGCCGAGCGGATTCATTCGGTCCGGTGCGAGGGGCTCTTGCCGGACACTCGCTATACCTACAGCGTGACAAATTCAAAGGGCCGCGAGCTTGGAAGCGGTGGCTTCATGACTGCACCGGCGGCATTGTCTGAAAAGCCATTCCAGATCGCCTTTGGAACCTGTTTTCATAAAGTCGGTTTGTACCGGCCGGAGTTGATGAAATTGGTGCAGGAACGGGGCAGCAGCGCGATGCTGGTGCTGGGCGACGCTGCTGTGGATGATCGAAAGTGTGATTATGGATTGATCAACACCGACTATTTGCTTCGCAACCTTTCTCCGCCGTGGCAGGAAATGACCGCGAATGTGCCGGTTTTTACATCCTGGGATGACCATGATTATTGGCACGATGATTCGGGCGGCACGCACAGTAGAGGCCAGGCGATTGATGTCGATGGGCTACGCAGAATTTGGAGAACGCAATGGAATAACCCGGATCGGGATGTGGAACGCAACGGAATTTACTTCCAGACTCACATCGGGCCGATGCACTTTATTTCGCTCGATACGCGATCTTGCCGAGTAAATGAGCGGCGCGGAAAGCTGAATTCATTCTTGGGCGATGAGCAGATGGCGTGGGTGAAGAAGCAGATCAATGATTCGACCTCGCCCTACATTTTGCTCAGCAGTGGCACGATGTGGAGCGACTATATCTCCAACGGGAAAGACAGCTGGGGAACGTGGGACACCGAAGGTCGCGAAGAGATTTTCCAAGTGATCGACGCCAAAAAGGATTCGCAGGTGATCCTGCTCTCCGGCGACCGTCATGGTGCTCGCGGTTTTGCCATCCCGCGACCCGGCGGCAGAAAGATCTACGAGTTTGAGGTCGCGACGCTGGGAGGTGTTCCGGGGCCGGGCGCGTTTGGAAGCGACAGAACAGCTCAATTGTTCGGCCTGCCCAGCAACTCATGGGCATTTAGTGAATTCTCGTTCCGAGCCGTCGATGGTGTGCCGCAAGCAACCTTCCATCTAGTGAATGAACGCGGAGTAGAGTTGGAAACGATTGTGCTGGAGCGATGAGCCTGTCGCTTTGGAGAACTCGTAAATCTGTCGGAAAAAAGCGAGCAGAGACGAAAAGAGGAAACGGGGCATTACGCCGGAATCTCATTGTTTTCACTGGATTGCGGCCGGTGGGAACCGGCCCTGCTCGCTTGAGGTGGAGTCTGACCTCATGCGGTTATCCAATGGAGTTGTGTCGGTCGCGAGTTTTGGCTGATGAGCGAAACTACACGTTTAATGGCTGGTCTAGTCCGACGGGACGCTCCGACGACGCTCACCGGAACGTATGCGGGCTGTTGTTTTAGTGAGCCGACGGCGCGAGCCGCGGGCCTAACGGCTAGAACGTGCCCATTGGAGGCCCGCAGCTAGCGCTTAGGTTTAGCCACATTTT
>NZ_JAMQBK010000111.1 GCF_023701485.1 Aporhodopirellula aestuarii | reverse complement strand
CGGACTTCCCTACCCCTATAGCTTTCTAGCGGTAGGTCGCGATCCCTCCGGTTTGAGCAACTCGTGATTTCCGGTTAGACGACCACTCGTAAGCCAAGTCGCGTAGGCGACACGTTGAACGGGCGGCCAAGGCGGTTCCCCTTCGGCTCATACTCGGTTTGGCATTTCCATCGACGCATGGCTCGCTTGTTCGCTACGCGTTTGTTTGGAAACGGCTTCTTAAAGATTCGGTAGCCGAGCAGCCTGCACGGCAATCGACTCCAGCGCCTCCTGTTTATTTTTCGATTGCGGTTGAAAATCAAGTGCTCTCAAATACCGCGCCGCATCGGAACGATCTACTGATTGCGTCAACACCTTGGCGAGTAACTCGCTCGACTTGGTGGCTCGACTGCGCCAAATCAAATCCCGTCCTGCGGCAGTGTCCCAATCGTCGCCCACGGTTGCTAACCACGCGTCCATACACGAGTCCCAATTTCCATCCGCCGCGATGCCGAGAGCCTCGACATACCAGCGGTCTGCACCATCGTGTTTGAATGCATACTGCGCCCATATCGGAGCCATCGCCTCGCCAAGACCACGCAGTGAAAGCGCTGCCTCGCGGCGAACTTGCGGCGACGGATCGGACAGAAATTGTGACGCGACGTCGATCATGTCGATGCCGGCCGCAGTCGCAATTCGAATCGCAACGCACCGCACATCCGAGCTCGAATCAGCTTTCGCGAGCGAGATTGATCTTTCGGGATTAAAACTCGCCAACACCCACAACGCACGAGCCCGAAATGCCGGGTTGGTTGACTTTTCGATCAACTCGATTAACGCCTTTTCACTACCTCGGCCTTCCTGACGAAGCTTTGCAGCCGCCACGTACCTGGTTGCGATGTTGGGACTCTTCAAACCTTCGATCGCTCCCGCAATGGTTTCCAAATCGAGAAGCGTCAATTGATATGTCGCCTCGTTTCCAGCGTTGGTCAGCCGAAACACGCGTCCTCGTTCCGTATCGCCCATACGGTGTCCGCCGACGCCAGGATCGTACCAATCGGCAACGAATAACGATCCGTCCGGGGCCACGCAGACATCAACGGGTCGGAACCAACGATCCCCCGTTCCTGTCAACATCTCTTCTTGATGACCGACGTACCCGGCGCCGTCATCTTGCAGTGCATACATGCGGACCGAGTTCGGCCCCGGATCGCAATGAATCAATTGCCCGTGGTATTTCTCCGGCAACATTTCACCTTCGTATCGGATGATCCCAGTCGGCGATCCCGCTCCGGTTTGAACAACGTTGGGAACCACACCTGGATCTCGCAGGTGCCAATGCCGCAGTGGAATCTCGTCGTGCATGCCCGTTCGGGGCACCCGCCAAGTCGAATGGTCGAGCTCGCCACGATACCCGTAATTGCCGAACGGCATCACATAATTGATGCGAGTTCCTCGGTTGCCATCGTCGTCATTGTCCGACTGCCACATCGTGCCAAACGAATCGACACAGACTTCCCAATTGTTTCGAAAATTCCACGCCAGAGTTTCAACTTTGGTACCGTCCAAATCGCAACGAAAAACCATTCCCTGTTGATACGGTTTGCCGTGATCGCGAACTTCACGTCCGCTCCGATCAACGATGAGTTTTCCGTTTGCGTCTTTGATCTGGTGCCCTTCGTTTCCGAAGTTGAAATAGAGTTTGCCGTCCGGCCCCGGCACGAACGCGTGGATGCCGTGATCGTGCTCGACACCGCCGATTCCGGTAAACATGACATCCTTGTGATCGGCAACGAGGTCACCGTCCTCGTCTAAAAACGAGTAGACACTGTCGCCCGCGGAAACGATCACGCGGTTACCTAGAACGCAGATCCCATGCGCCGAATTCACATCCGTGCCTTGATGGAACACGGTTTCGTTATCAGCGGCCCCGTCGCCGTCGGTATCCTCCAGCACTAAGATCCGGTCACCTTCGGTGCGCACCGGGTTATTCGGATTTCGAAAATGACGGTAATTCACGACTTCGCAAACCCAAACGCGGCCGAGATGATCCACATCGATGTTGCTAGGGTTACGGAGTGTCGGTTCAGCGGAAAACAAATTGACGGCGAGTCCGTCGGCAACAGTTAAGCCGGCAAGTGCATCGCTCGCAGCGTGAGATACGGCCTCCGCGACTTCGTTCCCGTTCGCATTGAGAACGTGAAAGCCTTTCTGAGTCTTGTTCTTGAGCAGACTTAAATAATCAACGAGATCAACTAGTTCTTGCACCGACATCAGTTGATGCAGATTTTCGGGCATCAGTGATACGTCACGCTGGATCATCTCCTCGATGTCATCGGTCGCAATTTTCCGCTCGATCCCTTCGGGTGTCTTGATCGTGACTTCGTCATCGTTCTTGTTGACCAACAAACCGTTGAGCACCAAACCGTCGACGGTGACGATTCCGTATTGTTCGTAGTTGTGACTGATTCCGGCGTTCGGATTGAGTATCGCCGTGTACATGGCTTCCCGAGAAAGCTTGCTACCGATCTCCGATAGATCCGGGCCAACTTCGACTCCGACTCCGTGTACTTTGTGGCATTTCGAGCACGTGCCTTTGGTATTGAAGGTGACTTTTCCGGCTTTGCCATCACCTTTCATCCGCAGCAGTTTCGAAATCGCGGGCAGTGATTCCCCCGTCGTTGACGGTGGCGGCGCCAATTCGGCGGCAATCTCATGCAGTTCTTTGGATTTCGCGTTGAGCAAGGCGTTGTAAACGACGTACCGGCACTCGCGAGGAAGCGTTTCGCTGCGATGCAAAGAGGCAAGATACTGTTGCCCCACGCGTCCGCGGCCCAGCCCACCAGCTGCAGCGATTCGCACCGACGCCGGGACATCAGCGGTGACAAACGGTTTTAAAACGGCAACCGACTGACCGTCATTGATCAAGCCGAGCGAACTGGCGAGAGCGACCGAAACCGAGTCACCCACCGCGATACGATCTTTCACCCACTTCGATTGACCTGAGGCCAGCAGCAATCTCGCCGCTTCCACCTGCAGACTGGCATCGACATTCGGTTCAAAAAAGTCGATTAGTCGTTCGGTTTGGTTGCGCAGCTTCAACTTCGACACAAGATCGAGGAGTTCTCGTTGACCTGTCTTTTGTTCAAGGTATCGATCGACAGCGTGTGCCACTTCGACATCCGATTCCACGAGCCCCGCTCCATCGTCCATCCGCAATAGCGCTTCGACAACGATAAAGTCGGGGTCAGACGCGTCGGCCAATGCCACACCGGCACACAACAACAGACAAATCACGTGCAGTAGAAAACGCATGGTGGGAGACTTTTCGGGTCTGGGGGGCGGGAAACGTCAGAGGCAATCTTGCCACGCCAAATCGGCGGAATCGATTTTAACGTAGGAGAGATCGCCTGGGGCTTGTTCCTCGCATTCTAACCCACCGTGTCAGCGAATTGGGCTCCGTCTCAGCTGGCGTGACGTCGGAGGGCATTTTGTGCCGCTTCGACAAAGACCATCGACGCAAAAGCAATCTCTGCCGCTCCTCGACGAACTCCTTTCCGAGAGTCGCCGACAGTCCACTGCTCACTCCCTCGGGATGTAGATTCTTTCAGTGATCTTATTAGTGGAAAACGCAAGCTGTCCGGTTACGCGGGACCGGACGGCTTGCGGGCTGTTGTTTTAGGCG
>NZ_JAMQBK010000110.1 GCF_023701485.1 Aporhodopirellula aestuarii | reverse complement strand
AGTTGTGGGTAATGACAAGGGTTCACACCCCCGGCAAAGGTTGTGCCGGCCCTCCGGGCCTAGCGGGTTCGTTAACCGTCCGATTTCGTCCAGCTTTCAAGCCCGAAGGGCTGACACAACCCATGCCGGGGCCAACAGGCCCCGGAACCCCACCCCACCCCACCCCAACTCCAAGGCCCGGAAGGCCGACACAACCCGGTCACCACTAACTCGGCGGGGGAAAGTGTGTCGCCCCTTCAGGGCTTGGTGGTTTGAATAGGCATCGGTTACCGGGGGTTCACGCCCCCGGCAAAGGTTTTGCCGGCCCTCCGGGCCTGACCCACACTCCCACACTCACCAACCGCCGGCTGCGTCAAGTTCCTCGGCGGGCCAATCCTGGTAGCAGACCGGGCGGGTAGCCAGATGTTGGGTGGCACCATTCGTCAGGTGGCACCGTTCGTCAAATCGGCCATGAGCTAGCGTCGCCACATCGCGCCGCGTGAAGATGTCATTCGCCGTCGTGTTCTTCGTGCAATTGCGAGACGCGTCTTCGCAAACCACCACCGCCAAGCCCCAACAACCAGATAACGATACAGTGGGCGGCACCGTTCATCCCGTTCGGAACAGCGATTGTACGCGCGTGACGCTGTCAATTTCGTGCCGTCCGACAGACTCAAGTAAAGCAGGCTGATGCCGCCGCCTGACCTGAATAGTGATGCTTGCCACATCGTTCAGCATCCTGGCGCATCGCCGCTGGAGAACCGACGCAGATCGATTTCCCAAAATACCTCTGCCACTCCCATACCAAATCACGCCACATCGATGCGTCAATCCCGATCTGGCTCAGCGTCGTTGCGAGCGATTTCGGAAGCTTCTCCGACGCTTCGGCAACGCCTTGCTTTGCAGTCCAGCGGAGCAACCGAAGGTAGTCACGGATCGACACATGCAGAAAACCCTTGTCGCTCGCTCGCAGGCCATCACGATTCAATTCTGCGTCAGTGGACAGTTTTTCCGGCGATAGCGTCAAAGGCGCCAGCCAAGCATCACGGCGAATTCGCTTCCCCGTTGGATTCCGCTTCTTAGCCTTCTGCTTTACGCGAAGCTCATCGACAGGCGTTTCGCGAATTTGCTTTGCCGCCTCTTCGGTAGGAACTGCCTTGAGATCGAACGCAGCTGAGTCAATTCGCTTCCCGTGACCGGCTTGGATGCGGTCGAACGCCGATGTGTGCGGCGCCGTTTCGGGATCCGACGCCATCGCCGCACGCACCGGGTTCAAGTCGACGTACATGCTACACGCGAGCAATCCCGCCTCGTCAACAATTCGTTGGGCCTTGAAGCGCCCCTCCCAAAACCGACCGGTGCATTCATCTTGCTTGTTGGCCATCCGAGAAATCGGTTCCGCCAACGACCGCATGAACCAAGAAATGTCTGACATTCGCTGCCGAATCTCCGCGATTCGCTCGGCGTTTCCTGCCAGCGTTTTGACCTCATGTTCGGTCGGCTCGGCAAGATGCTCTTCCATCCGCCTGCCAGGAAACACTCGCAGCCATCGGATTGCAACCTCCGCGTCGCTCCAGCTAGCCACTACGTCAGGTCGATTGCGCAGAATTACGTGCAGGTGATTGCTCATAATTGCGTAGGAAAGGACATCGATTCCAAAAACAGATGCGAGCGCTTCCATCCGACGACGAATCCACTCTTTTCGGAACGAGTAATCCTTCCCTGACTCACGATCCACGCCAGCCAGAAACGCGCGGCGCACACACCTCTGAACCGCATGCACAATGCAGATTTCACTGTTTGCAAACTGCTCTTCTCGTTTCGGCCTGGGCATACGTCAAATCCCGAAAGGGTGTCCTGATTATCAAAATCAACCTAACCAAAAACCCACCACTGTCAACCATATGGTGGGTGGCACCGTTCATCCGCACCATTCATCCACTGTTATCGTTCATCCACTGGGGGCACCGTTCATCCTTTCGGATCGAGATACCGTGACCGACATGATTCACTGAACGCTGCCACCGCATTACGTGAACGTTCCGCCGACCGAGATTGCACTGGCGGGACTCTCGAGAATTTGGCGGAAAACACCCCCAACCTCTCCGAATTCCTCTCCGATGTTTGTTGCAACGGACGCCGGTCCTTTCCGCTTCACACGTCTTGCAACGCAACTTGGCGAGCATCGGATCGGTGCGTCGCTGTCGCGATTCTTTCGAGCCGCACCCCCTCTTCGCAATCAATTCGCGAACCCGGCACGCGCGCGGACTAAAGCCGAACGCAGCGTCGTTGGCTCGAAAAATCAAAACAATCTCTGTGAGACACCGCTGCGGGCGGCATAAAAGCCACAGGGAGCCTGCACCGGATTACGACCTGCCGTCGCCAAAACAGGCTTTTCCCCAGATCTTTGCTTTTCAAATGCTTCATTTTCTTCTCGTGAATTTCCACGAAAGGCGCGTTATGCACTGTTGCCCTCGATCACTCCTCATCCTCGCTTTGCTTGCTTTCTCGTGCGTCGGCGGGTGCGGCAAAGAAAGCACATCAGTAACTTCGAAAAGCGAACTCGAAAATTTCATGGAGCAAAATCCAGACCTCGCTGTCGAAATGGATGACATCCCCGATGACCCGTACGGAGGCGCCTCAGTCGAAGACATCGAATAGTTTTGGCTGAGATTTCCTCGTTTCTTTCGGTGGTTCGTGCGAGCCGCTGAGATCTTTTTCTTATCTTGTTGAAGGTGCTTAGATGAAAACCACACGTTTTCGATCAGGTTTTACGCTTGTAGAGTTGCTGGTTGTGATAGCGATTATCGGCGTGCTCGTCGGTTTGCTGCTACCGGCGGTACAAGCGGCACGCGAAGCGGCACGGCGAATGGCTTGTAGCAATAATTTCAAGCAGCTTGGTCTCGCCATTCACAACTACCACTCTGCATACAAGCAGTTACCAAAACACATGGGGGGAACCACCGCAAATCCGTCGGGCGGCGCTCCCCTTCTCAACCCCGGCCACAACCGGCTCGAGTTGAGCGCACTCGTCGGCTTGACTCCTTTTTTCGAACAACAAGCACTATGGGAACAAATCAGCAATCCGTACCGAGCGGAAGGAAAAGCAGTCAGCTTTTCACCGATGGGCCCCAATCCCCGAATGAATCTTAATAGTCACAACACGGGAGTCCTGGGAGCCTATGATCCATGGCTAACAAACATCCCCACTCTTCGCTGCCCGAGTGATCCAGGGATCGGGCTTCCTTCTCAAGGCCGGACAAACTACGTCGTCTGCCTCGGAGACAGTTCACACCGCAGCAACACCGGCGGAACAGGCGACAACGGCAACAGCAACAGCACCGGCATGGACGAAACTCGCGTATCCCAGCGAGGCTTCTTTGTGCCAAGGCAAACAACCAAGTTTCGGGACGTCTTGGACGGATTAGCAAACACCATCTGCATGGGAGAAATTTGCACAGACTTGGGAGACCAAGATAAGCGAACCCACGCCACGTACGCCGCGATTCTGACCGCGATTCCTGGGCGAGCCAACCAATGCGAAGATAATAACACCGACCCACAGCGGCCCCAATTTTTGAATAAAAAACTGGTTGGATCAGCTGAGCTAAAACGTGGCTACATGTGGGCCTATGGACGAATTTTCTTTTCCGGAATGAACACCATCCATTCGCCCAACAAGTCCGTTTGCCTGAACAGACACTCGACGGTCGGGGCCACCCCGCACGGTGCTGGTGTTTGCCAACCCAGCAGTCGTCACCAAGGCGGTTGCCATGTTTTGATGGGTGATGGTGCCGTCAAATTTATCACCGATTCAATTGAAGCCGGTGACCGGAGAAGTGCTCACGTTGCGAAGATCGGCTCGAGAACAGACGTTCTCGCGCCAGGCAGCCAGAGCCCGTTCGGTCTTTGGGGCGCCCTGGGGACGCGAGCAGCGAAAGAAGTGCTCGAGGGTGAACTGTAGACTCGGCTGCTCGGTTAGCACCCTCGCCTCAAACTCACATAGAGACAACCGTCGTGTCGGGTACCACTACCCGACGCGACGCCCCGTGCTTAGTGATGATGAAACAGCGCCGACCGCGTTCGCTCCTGCAAACGGTCCGCACTTGACGTGGGTTCAATTCGGATCCTATCCAACGAGCAATCAGCTAGGCCAATGGAGATGACGCTAACGCCTTGCGGATCCTGGTGTGTCAACGCAGGTCAATGCTGCGAAGCTGCCAATCGCTCGTGGCGACGAAATGCAACACCCTTCTCAAGATGTCTTTTTGACTGAATTCCGTGATCTCGATCAGCATGGCCTGCGAAGCGATTTCGGAGCCGGGCTTCGAGAAATCGCTCGCCGCTAATTCCTGACGCACTTTCGCGGTACACAAATACGATAAGCCAACAAAGTAAGCTTGGCGTCTATGCGACACGCTTGATTGAGCACGATGCACGATCTGTGGGAAAGAAGCGGTAACCGGCAGCGTACATGCCAGAGTCATTCCTGAGGTACTTTGACATTCTACGGGATCGCTCGAAACGAAGGGGTCGTACCGGTCTAGCCAGCCCTCACAAGCAGTATGGGGGGACGAGATGGTGGGTGGCACCGTTCATCGCCGTTCATCGCCGTTCATCGCCGTTCATCGCCGTTCATCGCCGTTCATCGCCGTTCATCCGTGATCAACCAGATGGTGGGTGGCACCGGTCATCAATCCAGTGGCACCGGTCATCCATTAGTTCATTAACCGTGGCACCGTTCATTAACCCGGTGGCACCGTTCATTAACCCCGGCAAAGGCTAAACCGGCCCTCCGGGCCTGGCGGGTTCGTTAACCGTCCGATTCCGTCCAGCTTTCAAGCCCGAAGGGCTGACACAACCCATGCCGGGGCCAACAGGCCCCGGAACCCCGCCGCAACCCAACTCCAAGGCCCGGAGGGCCGACACGACCCGGTCACTACTAACTCGGCGGGGGAAAGTGTGTCGCCCCTTCAGGGCTTGGTGGTTTGAATAGGCATCCGTTACCGGGGGTTCACACCCCCGGCAAAGGTTGTGCCGGCCCTCCGGGCCTGACCCACACTCCCACACTC
>NZ_JAMQBK010000011.1 GCF_023701485.1 Aporhodopirellula aestuarii | reverse complement strand
CCTGGGTCCGGCCTACAGTTCGCGGCAGTTTCGCCAGATGATTCCTGCAGACATGCTTAATCCTAATCTTGCTCTTATTCTTAATCCCAAGTTGACGCGACTGGTTTGACGCCGTTGCAAGTGAACGCTGCGAAATACCGCCGATCCGCCTTCTGGTGGCGATGCTCTTGGGTGTCGGGAGTGAAAGGAGGGTTGCGTGCGGGGGGAGAGATTAGGATTAAGAGTATGATTAAGATTGTGAGGAAGGTTGGTTGATCTTAATCCTAATCTTCGTCTTAATCGGTACTTGGCGCAACTGACTTGACGCGGATGGTTGCGTGAAAGCGTTTGGGGCGATGCCGTCCCCCGGACTGGAGTCCGGCGCAGTTGCATGTCGTTGGTTTGCGACGAAAGACTCACGCGTTGCCGAATTGGACCACAAGAATGACATCTGTCGTCGCTTCGCGCCTTGGGGTTGCTTGGGGCGACGTCCTCCCCGGACTCGCGTCCGGGGCTTTCGTATGTCGTCGCTATCGCGACTTGGAATGGAAGCAATACTGGCGTGGCCTTGTATTTCCACGTCAACGCTACGATTTAGCGGTCCAGAGAGTTAGCAGTCCAGGCTAATGCCCAGATGGCTCATCGGATTTTGCCCAATGATTCCTACCTACCTGCTTAGCTGAGTATCCAGCAGCTCGATGGCGCCGTTGTGAAACGCTTCAACAGGCAATTTGTCGCCCCTCGAGATATACCAGGGTGTCGTTCGTACGGACGACAGGCGGAAGGCACGCGACCACTAAACCGGGGTCAGCAGGAAATTCGCCGCCTCTGAGCAGCGTTTCCACCCTGCAATGCCGTAAAATAGAAGTCGGGGCGATCGAACAGAATCGTCTTAGAACGTGCTTGAAGACCGAACACCCCTATCCCCTCCGGGAAGATCGAGCGAAGCGAGGAGAGAGGCGAAGCCGAACAACGCTTCTCCTCTCCGCCCCTTTGGAGAGACTTTCGCTCAGGAGAACGGTTTCCTTCAACAAACACGCAGGAGCCTACACCCACCATGCCGACTAGCTACAGAACTCAGAGGCCGACACTCATGCCATGGCTTCATTCGATGTTAAAACGCGGCCGTGCAATCGCGCCGCTGGTTATATTAACGGCAACCATGGTCCACGCAGACACGCAAGTCAGCCAACGGTCGGACGGCTGTGTCGTGATGGAGATGAGCCAGGCGCGCGGTGATGGAGACCAACTCGTTGGGGACTTCCATATTCAACAGCCCGGTTCGCTGTCCGTGCAGTTGGTCTCGTCGATCGACGATGCTGACGTGGCTCAACCCACCACAATCAAGATCGATGATTTGCCGCTCAGCGGCGTTTGGAACAAGTCCTACGTGATCGAAGACGGATTGGTCTGGGACTTTAGCCGCCCCGCTGAGTTTAAAGACTCAGGCCCCCATACTCTTTCCATTCCCTCCACCAAAGCCATCAAACGCGTTCGGCTGGTTCCGACGGGGTACGTGAAATCCAAAATCCAGGTCAGTTCACAGAGTTACTTTGACCAGTGGATTGCGATGCACCGATCGCCTGAAAAACAGGCTGCTTTGGCATGGTTCAAAGACGCGCGTTTCGGCATGTTCATCCACTGGGGTGTCTATGCGGAAGCGGCGGGATCTTGGAAAGGAACCCGCATCGAAAAAGGCCAGGGACCGAAGGTGGCCGAATGGCTCATGAACGCGTTCCAGATTTCGCGCCGCGAGTACCGCGAATACGCCAAGGGTTTCCTCCCCGATCCATCGTTTGCCGTCAACATCGCTCGGCTGGCGAAAGAAACGGGCATGAAATACGTCGTCATCACGGCAAAACACCATGACGGATTTGCTTTATTCGATTCCAACCATTCGGAATTCGATATCACGGATGCGACGAACTACAGCGGCGATCTAATCCGAGAACTTTACGATGCCTGTCGGGCCGAAGGTCTTGAGTTCGGCGTCTACTACTCGCACGGTAACGACTGGGGAGAAGGAGGCGATGGCAACTACGCCAACGTGAAGGCTCGCAACGATTCATTGGGTGTGCCCACCCGAGAGCAAGGCAAAAACCTGTGGGATCCAAGTCCCACCGATCACGCGGACTATCTAAAAAACAAAGCTTATCCGCAAATCACTGAACTGATCCAGCGATTGCCGGACCTGCGCCTGATCTGGTTCGACGGCGAAGGGCTGATTACTGAAAAACAAGCGTTTGATTTCTACAAGCTGGTTTATGAGCTGAACCCCAGCATCATCATCAACCGCCGCGTCGGCTATGACTTCGGCGACTATGTCGATGCCGGTGACAACAAAACGCCCGGCGAAAACGACTTGGCGGACAAACACTTTGAAACGTGCGGAACGGCCAATCATTCCTGGGGTTATAAGGCTCACGACCATCAATGGAAATCTTCCAATCAACTGCTCCGCAACTTCGTTGATATCGTATCGAAGGGCGGCAACTATCTTCTTAACATCGGCCCTGATGGAAAAGGCCGAGTCCCCCAACCTTGCGTCGAACGGTTCCTTGAAATGGGGCAGTGGGTGCACACCAACGCCGACGCAATCTTCGGAACAAATCGATGGACGACGTTCAGCGAAGGCGTGACCCAAATTAAGAATGTATCTTCACTTCCGACCGAATTTTGGTTCAGCGTGAAAGGCAATAAGGTCTACGCGATGTCACTTGCACCGCCGAACGACGCGACTCGGATTTTCTCGCTCAACCAATCGGCTGGCCAGATCACTCAATTGCGTTTGCTTGGCAGCGACACGTCATTGACCTGGAAACAAACGTCCGAGGCGTTGGAAATCGATTTCTCGAACGTCCAAACCAGTGAAAACGGCTACGCCCTCGAAGCAACGTTCAACAGCGAACCGTAGCGGAATCCATCAGAACATCCGTCAACGAGCGACCTTGAGAACGTTCGACCAGTGTGACTTCCCCATCAAAAATCATTCTTCCTTGCTAATCGCCTTGAAAGCCCGCTAGATGAATCTGCGACACACCTTCTTGCTTGCCGTTGTCGTTTGTACATCAACGGCCCCCGCATTTTCGCAAGACGCAAAAAAACCGAAAGCGAAAAACGCCTCCTATCTTGAGACGGCTGGCGAGCGAATGCTCAACGTCGTTTATAAGCAAGTCGATCGCAAGCAGTTGTGCTTGGATCTCTACTATCCGACCGGCGGCGCTGACGGCAATTGCCCGCTAGTCATCTATACGCACGGAGGAGGATGGGCGGCAGGCAACAGGCACGGAGTCACCAAGCCGTTATTCGAGCCACTGTTTACAAAACTGATCGAGAAGGGCTTTTGCGTGGCATCGGTCGATTACCGGCTGGCAAGAAACGGCAGCGGCGTCTTGATGCGGGACTGCGTGACCGATTGCAAAGACGCGGTCAGATATCTCTGCAAAAACAGCGATTCATTGAAGTTGGATCCAACGCGATTTTTTGTAATGGGAGATTCCGCTGGCGGACAAATTGCACAGATGTTGTTGCTATCTCCTCCACATAGTCTTCCGGGTGATGTGAATCTTGCGAAAGTTTCCTACAACGTTGTTGCTGGCGTTTCCTGGTATGGTCCATGCGACTTCGAGAACGTCGAGCTATTCAAAACCTCGGATCCGACCAAAAATCCCGATCGCTTCGGAGCTCGCATCCACAATAGCGGTGCGAGCACCGAAGACAAACTCGCGCTCTACCGCGAAATGAGTCCCATCAACTATTTGACCAAGGACAGTCCGCCGCTGCTGATGATTCAAGGCGATAAAGACACCACCATTCCGGTCATGCATGCTCTGCACATGCAATCAAAAGCGAAAGAGTTAAACGCACCAGTAGAGGTCCTCATCATCCACAATGCCGGACACAACTGGCGCAAAGTCGATGCCGATATCGAACCGTCCTTCGAAGTCATCGTTAATCGAAGTGTCCAATTCTTCGTCGATCATTGATAGGCATAACCTGAGATTCGAATGGACTCAGCGAGACACATGGCGGTTGTCTCCGACGCATCTGCAATCCGGTCGTTTGCATCAATTCAAGCTGACGGCCTATCTCCTCCATCCGACGCTCCTATCGTGATAAGCCGTTCTTGACATTGTTAGCCAGCCGATCTGAGTCGGACTGGTCCATCGAGGCTGCTGCTCCGCTGTCGCGCGCCCTGGCTTAATCGAAACGCCGATGAACGAGTGAACCAGCCGCAAAGGTGTTGAGTCGTTCACATACGGGTGCTCACGAAAAAATCCGACCGTGTCATTCCTACGGACGACAGACAGGAACACACACAAGGGTACCATGAGACTCAGTAAAGCGTCGCTAGGGATTCCTAGACAACAAGACGCACGGTCGCGAGCTCATGATGAAATCAATGCATGAATTGATTTTTACACGCCTCAATCTCGTTTTGTTTTCCTTCGGACAGGCAGTTACCACAACCTCAAACCCTTTCGCTGTGGCAATTGCCAGCGGCAATCTCGGAGGTCTGAACGTAACGCCAAGTTCCCAACAGGTGAACGCCTTTTCATTCCTGCGTTGCCACAGTGGCCCTTCAACGCGTTCGCTTATTGTCAATCGCCACCGATTGAGAAGCAGTCACGTTGCAAGGTCGTCGTGGAAGACTCTTGAGCTTGCCTTCGACTTCTCTTCTCTTTTCACAATGAGGTTCTTTATGAGTTTCCGAAAACGTCGGTCCGGGTTCACACTTGTTGAACTACTCGTCGTCATCGCCATTATCGGCGTTCTGGTGGGATTGCTGTTGCCTGCAGTGCAGGCCGCCCGCGAGGCCGCTCGCCGAATGAGCTGCAGTAATAACTTCAAACAGATCGGCTTGGGCATTCACAACTATCACTCTGCGTACAAGCAAATCCCCACGCACGGTACCGGCACTGTATTGCAAATCGGCAGCGGTGACAAAAACGCCTATTGGGCAGAGAACAACAGAACCAACAGCAAACGACTTAGCACGCTTGTCGGAATCCTGCCGTTCGTTGAACAACAGGGGATCTGGGGAGAAATCACAAACCCAAATTCACGACGGGCTGACGGTGACACCGCGGCGGCAATTGGGACGCCGACCAATCCATGGCCGGCGATGGGGCCAACTCCGGGAACCATACAGTACCTCCCTTGGACGTACGAGATTCCAACTTACCGCTGCCCGAGCGACCCAGGTGTGGGCCTACCCGCTCTCGGACGAACCAACTATGCAGCCTGCTTAGGCGACAGCACCTACCACACCCGTTTTGGTCCGTGGAATAACCGACGACTCAGCCCAGCACGCCAAGAATCCTGCCGTGCCGCTCACCGCGGATTTTATCGGCCATACTATCAGCCGACCCGTTTCCGCGACATTCTCGACGGATTGTCGAACACCATTGCGATGGGCGAAATCGCAACCGATCTAGGTGATGGCGCGATTTCGACTAGCGCCCCGAACGATGGCTCCACCTTGGGCGGCAACAACGGATCCATCGCGGCGGTGAGAGACAACCCCGCAGCCTGTGATTCATTCAAGGATCCCGAGCGACCACAATTCTGGCTCAACGGTGGCGCAACCCCAGACCATTCCCGCGGCTTCAAGTGGGCCGAAGCCAAACAAATGTTTACAGGCTGCTTCACCGTCTTGCCACCCAATGACGTGTACTGCGGACGCCACAATGCCAAGGACCTATCATTCCCCGCGCCCATGTCTAGCCGGCACGTCGGTGGTGCTCACGTTCTGATGGGAGATGGAGCCGTGGTCTTCATTACCGATTCGATCGAAGCCGGAAACCGAAATGCCGGCATGGTATGGCATGGCGCTACCGGAGATCGGGCCCCCGGAAACAAGAGCCCCTATGGACTTTGGGGAGCACTCGGTACTCGCGGCGGCAAAGAAACTGAGAGCCTGTAACACCGGAACTAAGTCGCTTTGACTTGGTGACACAAACACCCGGAGACGCTGAGTCTTGCTCTCGTCTCCGGTTTTCGCTTCCGATTGTTGACTTTTTGGGCAGCATAGTTTCACGTTCATTCCAAGTTTACTATTCGATTTGATTGGCTACGAACTCCTATGAAAACTCTTTCCTTATCACTCCCTTTGCTTCTCACTGCGATGTCACTGATCTTCCTAGCCGGCTGTGGAGAAGATCAACCTAAATCAGTAACTGAAGGCATTCCCATCAGTGAAATTGAAGACTACGAAACACGACTCAAAGAAATGGAGGCAGAAGCAGAGAGAGAGCTAGCTGAAGAGAACTAACAATAACCGTTTGTTTGCATCCGCTTCTAACAAGTGCGTTGGTTCTGGACCGCCATCACCAGAAGCCCTGAGAACTGATCGCGGTGTATTGAAAAGTCCAGAACACCGCTAACGGGGTGACGCTGGCGACGGAAGCCGACGGCATTGGAGAGAACTTGCTGGATGCCCCAAAACGGATGCTCCGCATGCTAGGCAATCGTAGCCAGCAGAATCAATGAAACCTTGTAGAGAGAAATCAGCATGAAACCCATTTGCGTGTTTGCCTTCCTGGCGATCTTGCTTACACCGAACAACTCGGTTCGAGCGGTTGAACCGTCGGCGCCTCCGGCGGATCGCGAGCGGATGCCAGACTTCTCTTGGGACCACGTTCCCCTATATGTTCATATCCGCAAGGACACCGCGTTTACCGACGAGGAAATTCGCTACTTGGCGACGTTTCCGCTCATCACGTTCGAAAAAAGCACCGGCACAACAGATTCAGGGTCATGCGAAGCGGGAACGCTCACGGCGGCTCGGGCTGTCAAAGCGATCAACCCTGATACCAAAATCCTGTATTACCGAAATGTGATCGTGCACTACGGTGGCTACGCCGCTAACAAAGAACTCAACGCTATTCAGGGAGCATTTCTGGTTAACGGCCAGGGCAACGACAAGCTTATCCGCGACCGCCTCCAAGCCTACGATCTTTCGAACCCGGCCGTGCGTGAATGGTGGATAAACGCAGCGAATGACGTTTGTTCTGATCCGTCGATTGATGGCGTTTTCCTCGATGGTGTGGTCAAGATTCTGGAACCCGCTTTCCTGAAGGGCGTCATCGGGAGCGATAAAAAGAACGCCGAGCTCGCAGGCTACGTGACCATGATAAACGACACGCGGAAGATGCTTGGTCCGCAGAAACTCATGATCGCCAACGTGTTGCGAGCACGCTTTCCGGATTCAGGACTCAGTTACATGAAAGCGTTAGACGGATCCTACATTGAGGGGTTCGAAGGCGCCGTGGGAATGTCAAAGAAAGACTACGTTGCCAAGGGCATGGAAGCGTTTCAGAAAGCAGCTCAGCAAGGGTCAATCGTCGCATTCACCTGTGGACTGGGCAGCAACCAGCAAGACGCGGATGAAACTCCGAGGGTTTCCGCTAGATTCAACAATGCTGCTGACAGAAGCCAGAGACGGGGCGGCGACGCGAAGAGCCGTTTCGACTACCAGTTGGCGATGTTTCTTATCTGCGCCGAAAAGTACAGCTACTTTGATCTAAAAGACAGCTATGACGCGAAAGCCAGCAAAACATGGATGCAACGTCCTTCTGACTATGATCGTCCATTGGGTCCTCCCAATGGTCCGGCGACGCGAGACGGCTACACCTACACTCGCGAATTCGCCCACGCGTCCGTTCGGCTCGATATTGAAAACGAAACGGGCGAAGTTGTGTGGAAGGATACACCGGCGAACTGACAAACGTTTTCATGAAATCGAATGTCCCCGCTCGCTCTTAACCCTCCTTTAAACAGAAACACCATGAAATTCGACATCCCCGACTCTGAACAATCACGATCAATTGCACTTTCAATCGCAGTCGTAGCCCTGTGCATGTGGTCGCAATTGGCCGTTGGCCAGGAGATCAAACCGACGTGGGAATCGATGGCGGAACATTATGACGTTCCCGAGTGGTTTATCGATGGAAAGATTGGTGTTTGGACGCATTGGGGAGTCCCCTCCGCGAGCGATGAAAATCGGCCCAACGACGGATCGCATTACGGTCGTCGGATGTACGGACCCAACGACGGAGAAACGGGCGGACAGTTGAAAATGACAGAGGAACTCACGGCGTTTCATACAAAGCGTTACGGCCCGCCCTCCGAATTCGGGTACGAAGATTTGGTGCCGCTCTTCAAGGGCGAGAAATGGGATCCAGATGCGTTGGTGAAATACTTCAAGGACTGCGGTGCTCGGTTCGTGATGCCAGTCGCCTGCCATCACGACAACTTTGACATGTACGACTCATTCCATCCGTGGAACTCCGTCAACATGGGGCCGAAGCGAGACACGTTGAAGGAATGGAAAGCGGCGGCCGCGAAACATGGACTCAAATTCGGAGTCTCGACGCACCTGTATTGGTCACCACGCTTCTTCAATGCCGCAAGGAAACACCAGACGCCAGGCACGCTGGAGTCGAAGCTGTTCAACATGGAGTTCGACCCCAAAAACTATCCCAGCCAAGACAGTTGGAACGGGCACTGGTACGCACGTTGTTGGGAGATCATCGAGAAATACGATCCCGACATGTTCAACAATGACGCGCCGTTTCCGGATGAAAAGAGAGGAAACAGCCTCGGAGTCAAACTGTTTTCGTCATACATCAACCGAGATTTGAAAGAGAACAACGGCGATCAAACCGTCGTGTTTTCCTGCAAGAGCGGAAACCTGAACAAGGCCGCCTTCACCTACAACCTCGAACGCGGCAGCTCCGCCGATATCCAACCCGAACCCTGGATGTGGGCAACCGATCTCTCCGGCGGTTGGTTCTATCGCAAAGGGGCGGTTAACCGGATGAGTATTCCGGTCATGATCGGAAACGCCATCGACGCAATCAGCAAGAACGGGGTTGTGATGATGAACGTCGCCCTACGCGGTGATGGAACGGTTCCCGAGAACCAAGCCGCGTACCTGAACGCCTTCGGTGACTTCCTCAAGACCAACGGCGAAGGAATCTACGGAAGTCGTCCCTGGAAGATTTTCGGCGAAGGCCCGCTCAAAATTCAAGGCGGACGTCAAGGCGAAAATCATGACTCCTTCACCCAAGAAGACATTCGCTTCACCACCAAGGACGGCACTCTGTACGCGTTCGCTCTTGCTTTGCCAACAAGCGACATCACCATCAGTACACTCGCGACCGGCGGTTTGCTGGACCAGGAAATCGCACAGATCTCGCTCATGGGAAGCGATGAACAAGTTCATTGGACTCGGTCGCCCGACGGGCTAACCATCAAACGTCCAGAAACGCTACCAGGCAAACATGCGATCGGATTTCGCATCACACTCCAATAGCAGCGTTCAATTAACGACACAGCGACTACGGCAATCCCCCAAATGGCAAAGTTAAAATGAAACTCGAATCGTTTTTGTTTCGTCCGCAATCGTTGATTGCTCAGTGGCTCGTGATACTCACCATCATCGCTACTCCCGGAAAAGGATTTGCAGCGGACGTTTATGTAGCCATCGATGGAAGTGTGCAAGCCGATGGCAGCGTAGCGAGACCCTACCGATCACTCGCTGACGCTGTCGCGGCGGTGCGGGCGTTACGTCAAGCGGGTGACACCGAACCCGCGACGATCTACCTGAGATCGGGACGACATCAACTCAAGCGGACGCTGGTATTGGACGTTGCCGACGGCTCGCCCACAGCATCGGGTGCCACTGCATTGGAGAAGTATGGCGCCGGATCCCCCTCGGGGCCCGCTCATCTGACCTTCGCCGCCTTCCCGGGCGAAACCCCGGTCGTGAGTGGTGGTGTGCCAGTCGTTGGTTGGAAACGATTGACCTCCCCACCGGCTGGATTGCCGGAAGATGCAGTTGGCAAAGTTTGGGTCGCAGACATCCCCAAATCATTGGATCGTTTCTACACGCTTTATGATGCGGAGGGGCGGTTAAATCGCGCCCGCGGAGACGGTTTTTTGCCGACTAAAAACGGCGACAACCGAACATTGCATTTCCCAAAAGGGATATTGAAGAATTGGGCGAATTTGAACGACGTGGAAATTCAAGTGAGGCCGGGCGTTGCCTATGAGATCAACATGCTGCCGCTTTCATCGGTCGACGAAGCGGCAGGTGTTGCGAAAACGCATGTATCCGCCGCGGGCCGGATCGGTAACCTGCCATCCTACTTGCTGAATCTGATGGGAGATTCTGCGGCTTCCGTTTGGGTCGAGAATGTTTTGGAAGAACTCGATGAGCCTGGTGAGTGGGTGGTCAACACTCAGTCACGCAAAATCTATCTCTGGCCTTCCGATCCGGCGACCGACGGATCCCCGCACGGGATTCTCGCACCGACGACTAGCGAACTGATTCGAGTTGAGGGCGACATCGACTTCGACGGTCCTACCGACACTCCTGTTCGCGGCATCGCCTTTTCCGGCCTGACCTTTTCACACGCTGATCGATGGGCATGGACCAGCGAAGACGATCTTGCGGGCTGGGAATTGCAGCACGCATGGGACATCTTCGATCGCCCCACCGCGTTGCTCCGATTCCGTGGTGCGGAAGATTGCCAGGTGACAAATTGCCGATTTGTAAACTCCGGTGGCACGGGCGTGCGTCTCGATCTACACGCTCAACGCAACCGCATCTCCGACTCCGAATTCGCTCATCTCGGCGAAGCCGGCATTTTGCTGGTCGGCTATGGACTCGGGACCAAAGACGTCAACCACCACAATGACATCGTCAACAATCATCTGCATCACTTCAGCGAAATCACTTGGCAATCACCGGGGCTTTGGGCTTGGCAAAGCGGACACAATCGGATCGTGAACAACGAATTGCACCACAGCGGTTATTGTGCGGTCGTCATCAGCACCCGCCAGGGCGGCAGCAAAACGATACGTCATCAGGAGCTAGCTCACCCCGACGAGGGAAGGCGACGGGGCGGCTATGACAATTGGAAACTTCGTGAAAAGTATCTCCATTCCCGTCACAATCTCTTTGAGTTCAACGAGATTTCACATGCCGTGCAATTGCTCTCCGATGGGAACGGCATCTATGTCTCCGGAACTGGAACAGGCAATATCATTCGCTACAACTACGTGCACAATAACCAGGCACACTCTTTGCCAGCGGCGATTCGCTGCGATGATGACCAACACGAAACGCTAATTTACGGAAACATACTCTATCGAAACGGCGGGCATGCAGCCGGTATCGCATCCAAAGGCACCAATGACATCATCAACAATTTCATCGTGGATCAAACGGTCGTGCCCAGAAACGGTTACATCAGCTTTGAGTGGGTTCCGGTAACCGGCTCGAAAGTCGAACGCAACATCGTTATCTCGCATCCAGACGGTGGGCTCGCTCATTCCGAAAGGATGCGAAGCGGGCAGACCTCGGGAGGCCCCAAAATCGCCTCCACGGAGATGAACGCGAACCTGTACTACCATCCAACAAACCCTCACTGGATGGATGAGCACTTCGCCAAAATGCGAGCGATTGACAAGGAACGGAGCAGCCTCGTCGGAGACCCGTTGTTCAATGATCCGTCGACGGGAGACTTCAGTTTCCGCCCCGGCAGTCCGGCATTGACCTTGGGAATCGAACCGCTCGATGCGTCAAAAATGGGGCGTTTGAACAAACCCTCCCATGTCAACGACGCAGGAAGCGTTCACGAGAACTAACAGTCCGTTCTGTTTATTCGTTCTGAAATCACTTTCATGCTTTGCTCTGCGTTTGCCTGCATACGCGGTGAATGCGATAGCCGCGCTAGCCGTTAATCAAGCTTCGCTTGATTGAGGGCTAGAAGCCACCACGACGCCGGTTCCGAATAAGGTAGCGTGGTTTCTAAACGCCCGCGTGATAGACTTGGATGAAGTCACACATCCCCTTGCACACGATGGCGGCTGGAAGCCACCACTACGCTCCAGTGCACGATGTCGCAAATCATTGACCGGATGTCGCATCCCGTTCTCGGCAAACGGGCGCAATACGCCATAATAACCAGACAGCGTCACTTTCTCTCGCCGTAAGCGTGCCGCAGATCATTCCACTGGGCATGCGTGATATTGGATAACAACTTGGCTTACCGCCTTCACTGACGCCGCGTTTCCCACGTCCGCGCTCGGCGAGTCGATGGCGATATTGCCGTTCGCGTAGTCAGCCACCAGCTATACTGCCCCCATCGGATATTCACGCCGCTTGTATTTGCCTCGGTCATCACGCCGGATGTGCGCCGAACCTCACTCAAACACTCCCCACTCGGTTGAATCAACATGCCTTTCGTTTCTGAATTCGACGACAAAAGCGAGATTGGAAAACCTCTGCGGATACTCTTCCTGTTCCTTTTTTCTTTTCTGCAGTTCGTCACGTACTCCGATGCGGCAGAACATCCGCCTAATGTCGTTTTGATCTTTGTCGATGACCTGGGCTACGGCGATGTTGGATGCTACGGCGCAACAAAGGTGAAGACACCGAATATCGATCAACTGGCCAAGGACGGCCGGCGTTTCACTGATGCTCATTCAGCCTCTGCGGTTTGCACAGCGTCTCGCTACGGATTGCTGACAGGTGAATATCCGATGCGCAAAAACATTTGGGGGCCCGCACCGGTCACCGCGCCACTACTAGTTGATACCGAAACGCTCACCATTGCCGATGTATTCAAGGACGGTGGTTACAACACGGCAGCCATTGGCAAATGGCACTTGGGGTTCGGAACCGGAACCAATGACTGGAAGCAACCGTTACGCCCAGGGCCGCTCGACCTCGGGTTTGATTATTACTTTGGTGTTCCGCTCGTGAACAGCGCGCCGCCGTATGTGTTTGTGGAAAATGACCGTGTCTTCGGGCGTGTCGCTGACGACCCGTTGGTATATGTAGGCAGAAACGCTGGAAACAAGGCTACCCCAATCACGCCCCTCACCGCAGAGCACGGCAATCGCGTCCCAAACTTTTTTACCGGCGCAAGCAACGCTCATTCGCTCTACAACGACTTCACACTGGGGACGACGCTAGCCAAACGTGCGACCGACTGGATCCGTGAACAGTCAGACAATCCCTTCTTTCTCTACTTCGCGACGACCAACATTCACCATCCGTTCACGCCGGCTCCGCGTTTTCAAGGCAGCAGTGAGTGCGGTCTCTATGGGGACTTCATCCACGAACTCGACTGGATCGTTGGCGAAGTCATGACGACGCTGGAAGAAAAAGGAATCGCAGATAATACATTGGTCATCTTCACCAGCGACAACGGTGGCATGTTCAACCACGGAGGCCAGAAAGCCTTCAGCATGGGGCACCGGTCTAACGGAGAATTGCTTGGTTTTAAGTTCGGCGCATGGGAAGGCGGGCATCGCGTTCCCTTCATCGCGAGATGGCCCGGACACATCCAACCGGGAACCACCTCGACGCAGCTAATCAGTGGCGTCGATATGTTGGCCACCTTCGCCGAACTCACGCAGCAAACCCTTGATAAAGAATCGCTCGCCGACAGCGTCAATGTATTGCCTGCACTGATTGGTGAGCCTGAGTCTCCATTGCGAGATACCCTCATTCTTTGCCCCTATCGACAGTCCCATCTCGCGGTACGCAAAGGAAAATGGGTCTATATCGATGCACAAGACGAGGGAGGGTTTAAAGGCAAACCTGGCACTCATGCTGCCGGTGGTGCCGCCTGCGCGTCGTTTGTCGGAAACGTGAACAGCGATATCGAGAACGGGCGAATCAAAAAGGATGCCCCTCCCGCTCAACTCTACGACTTAGAGAACGACGTCGCTCAGACCCAAAACCTCTACCGCGAAAACCCTGAAGTGGCATCGCAAATGAAAGCGCTGCTCGATTCATACCGCCCCGAGAAAGCGGCAACTCGCAGGAAGGGCGGCCCTCAGAAAAAACCGACCAAACCATCACTCCAATCGGGAACGAGTAGTCCGCTGCCGCCCGTCGCACGGACCGAATCCGCCACATCAGCCGGACAGGACGGGAATACCAATCGCTCGATAGTTTCTGCGACGACCTTGGTATCGAATGCAATCGAAACAACTCGCCCCAACTTTGTCATCATCTTCACCGACGATCAAGGATACGGTGACCTCAGTTGCTACGGTGCGAAACATGTCAGCACGCCTCGCATTGATCAGATGGCGGCGGAAGGCTCGAGACTGACGAACTTTTACGTCGCCGCCCCGGTTTGCACCCCTTCGCGTGCCGCACTGATGACAGGCTGCTATCCCAAACGGATTGAGATGGCGACGGGCTCCAACTTCGGTGTGCTTCTGGCGAGTGACCGCAAAGGTTTGAACCCCGAGGAGATCACGATCGCCGAAGTCCTCAAGTCGGCTGGATACAAAACGGGCATGTTCGGCAAATGGCACCTCGGCGATCAACCGGAGTTTCTGCCTACGCGACAGGGTTTTGACGAATTCTTTGGTTTGCCCTACAGCCATGACATTCACCCTTTTCATGGCAACCAGAAGAAACACCAGTTCCCCTCGTTGCCTTTGCTCGACGGTGAAACGGTAATCGAGATGGATCCAGACGCTGACTACCTGACGAAGCGAATCACGGAACACGCGGTCGCGTTCATCGAGCAAAACAAGCAGACTCCGTTCTTTCTCTATGTCCCGCACCCGATTCCCCATCGTCCTTTACATGCCTCCCCGCCATTCATGGAAGACGCATCTGATGAGATCAAGACGGCACTCGAACAGGAGAAAGGAGTCGATTACAAAACACGCGACAAGATCTTCAAACAAGCCATCAGCGAAATCGATTGGTCCGTCGGGGAGATCCTCGACGCCTTGAAAGACAACGGCATCGATGACAACACCCTCGTAATCTTCACCTCTGACAACGGCCCCTCGATTCCTGGCAAGGCGACACCGCTGTCCGGCAAGAAGGGCAGCACGCTGGAAGGCGGCATGCGTGAACCAACCGTCATTCGTTGGCCTGGAAAAATCCCCGCGGGCAAACCAAACGATGAATTAATGACGACGATGGACTTGCTGCCCACTTTCGCGAAACTCGCCGGCGCCGAAATTCCAACCGATCGCGTCATCGATGGCAAAGACATCTGGCCCACACTCTCCGGTGCAGCTCCCACGCCTCACGAAGCGTTCTTTTATCATTCAGGCAACGATTTGCAGGCTGTGAGATCCGGCAAGTGGAAACTCCACACCAAACAAGGACGCCCCGCGAAGCTCTTTAATTTGGAGACTGATATTAGCGAGAAGAACAATGTCATCAAGTCGCATCCAGATGTGGTGCAGAAACTGGTTACTCACATGGACGCGTTCGCAGCCGATATCGCTGAGAACAGTCGCCCCGCCGCGTTTGTTGATAATCCGAAGCCCCTCTCGAATTAGCAACATTCACGAATTTTCAATTCAGTGTTATCGGCACCCGTCTCTCGCGCTTGCGAATTTCTTGTAGCGGGAATTGCCAAAACATCTGAATACATCGCGACCCGCGGCCCCACTTCACCCATGGCTTGACGAACTCGATTTTGCCGACAACACCGTCGTGTTATTTTTGGCGAGCACCGTGGGCTGAAACGGACGAGCGACAACTGACGCTGCGAGGATCGAAAGGCAAAATGCGCATGCCACCGTTGCTAATTTGATATGCTTGGCAAGAGCGACACGCATGCCTTCTTGCTATACTCAACAATTCGCATCTCGAGTGGATTCGGGTGATGCCCCCGAATCCAACCGTCCCCCCAAACGCCCCGCCCGAGAAGAAAGAATACTCATGATGTTAATGCGATTGATCTGTTTGTTCTTTGTATGCTTTTACTTGTTTGCTGGCGATGAATCCGCGTTAGCGAAGGATGCCGAGCGATCTCCCAATGTCGTACTGATCATGTGTGATGACATGGGCTGGTCTGACATCGGTTGCTACGGAGGTGAGGTGGACACGCCCAATCTCAATCAACTGGCAGCGGAAGGAATGCGATTCACGCAGTTCTACAACAACGCCAAGTGCACAACGACGCGGGCGTCGATCGTCACGGGACTCTATCCAAGACGCGACAAAGGCGGCTTGCTGCGAACGAACATGGTCACGATTGGGGAAGCGATGAAGCTGGCAGGCTATTCAACCGCGTTGAGCGGCAAATGGCACCTCGGCAGCCAAAAGGAAGCACATCCTTATCATCGAGGTTTTGATGAATTCTACGGATTGCTCGACGGTTGCTGCAATTTCTTCGATCCTTCGATGCCCGACCCGCCATACAAGGGCGGCAAGGTTCGCAAGTTTGGCGAACGCGATCAACTGATCACTTCGTTCCCCGAGAACTTTTACACGACCGATGCCTTTACCGACCACGCCGTCGAATGTGTGCAGAAGTTTGCCAAGAGTGACAGCCCGTTTTTGCTTCATGTCACCTACACGGCGCCGCACTACCCGCTGCACGCCAAGCCCGAAGACATTGCCAAGTATCGCGGTAAGTACAAAGCCATGGGCGGGTGGCTGAAAATGCGAGAGCAGCGATGGCAGCGGATCCAAGACATGGGACTGGCTACCGACAGCTGGCAACTGAGCGAAGAAGACAAGCGGTCATACGACTGGGAGACGGCCAATCACGATCACGAAGATCTACGCATGTCTGTCTATGCAGCCATGATCGACTCAATGGATCAAAACATCGGACGTCTGCGCACCGCGTTAGAGCAAGCAGGAGTTGCCGACAATACGCTGATTCTTTTCCTGTCAGACAATGGCGGATGCGCCGAAGAGCCCGGAGGCCGTGGACCTGAAATTATTCCTGGCCCCAAAGACCACTATGCGGCGGTAGGACCGGCTTGGGGTTGGGCTCAGAACACGCCGTTTAAGAAACATAAAAGCCACTCGTGCGAGGGTGGCATCCTCACGCCGTGTATTGCGTGGTGGCCTGGCCGAGTGCCAGCGGGCGAAATCACTCGTCAGCCGGCCCACATCATCGACATCATGCCTACCTTGCTCGAACTCGCTGGCGGTGAGTATCCGACGACCTACGAAGGACACGATATCCTGCCGGTGGAAGGCAAAAGCATGCTTCCGATCCTTCTCGGCGAGCACCGCGAACCACACGCGCAACTCGCTTGGGAATGGGCTGGCAATCGCGCCCTCCGAGAAGGCGACTGGAAAGTGGTCTGGCAAAAAGATGTCAAAGAGTGGGAACTCTACAACCTTGGTGAGGACCGTTGCGAGACAACTAATTTGGCCGCGAGTCACCCCGAACTCACTCGTCGTTTGAGTGAAGCATGGATCGCCTGGGCCGAGCGAACTGGACTAAACACTCAAACCAAGAGAAAGAAGGCTTCGTAGGCCGAGACGTAAACGCACGCTTGCTAGACGCGATCCAGCCGACCCTGATAACGCACGTCGTCGAGGGCCGCGGCGTGCCAGTTAGCTGGCGCATGAAGTCTCGATGATCGCCCCTTTTCGCGCATGACGCGGAACATTCGCTGTGGGTGAGAACCGACCAAATTCGCAACCGCGACAATCTGCCACTCGGAGCGGCACACGCTGGCGAGTTCATTTCTTTTTGCCGCGAGCTTCCCACGCTGGACATGCGTCGCATTTCGTTACTCCAGAGTCGCGTTTCCTCCTTGATTGTGTCGTCTCGCGGACCACATTGTCATATGGAGTGTCGAATTGACTGTTGAGGGATTCCATTAGTAGCGGAATGGCCCAAGCCGTCCGGAAACGTGGGACCGGACGGCTTGCGCCGTTCCGCTAAGAAGAGCACTCAATCACTCGATGTCTCCAACGCGGTGCTACACGGCTCTGCATTTTCACTTCTGATATCAACGAGCCGCTTGGACGTCTTTTTTTCTTTGGAAGCTGACAACTCAACCGGCATGAGGGCATTTGGCACGCTCTTACAACCGAACCCTGGTTTTAGTTTCAACGATCTCCGGTGAAGTGGTGGGGTCTTTTGAACGGGCGTTTCGCTCTCTGGAGTTCTCGCTCCCCAAACGTCGACAGGAAATGCGAACCGCTTGCGTACCCCGCAACTGGATTTGATCCAATCAGTCTATGAAAGAGAATTCGTGAATCGAATCATCTGCTTGTTTGCGTGCATCTGCCTGGGGACAACCCTCGTGCCTGCCGCTTCAGCCACCAAGCCGAATGTCATCATCATCCTCACCGACGACTTGGGCTACGGCGACTTGGGCTGCTATGGCTCCGAAACCCAGACGCCGAACATCGACCAGCTGGCCGCCGAGGGGATACGTTTTACAAACTATCTTTCGGCGAGCAATGTTTGTTCTCCCAGCCGAGCGGCGCTGCTCACCGGTCGTTATCCTCAACGCAACGGCCTGCCCGTTTGCCCCAATGGCGGCAGAGATCCTGATTGGAACGAGCACGTGGGCTTACCGCTCAGCGAAATCACAATCGCCGAGTTGCTGCAGCCACTTGGCTACGCAACTGCCGCTTTCGGCAAATGGCACTTGGGCGAACTCGAACCCTATGGCCCCCGCCAGCAAGGCTTTGATGAGTATGTGGGTAGCCATTACAACTTTCCGGTCGGCAAACCCAATATTTGGCTGCACAACGAGCAGCCGCAAGGCATGGTCCGTTTCGCCGCGGCGCATCAGAAACTGACCGACGCGACCATCGATTTCGTGAAGCAGCAACATGCGCAGCAGAAGCCTTTCTTCATTTATCTCGCACACTATCTGGTGCATGGGCCCTGGTCGCCTAACAAGGAGTTTTGCACGCCTGAAGAATGGGCCTCCGTTCAGAAACACAAAGGCAGGATGAATCCCAAAGCCTTGCCTGCAATGGTACGTGAACTGGATCATCACATTGGGCTCGTGATGTCGATGTTGAAGGAACTCGATATTGAAAAAGACACGCTTCTAATCTTTGCATCCGACAACGGTCCCTGGCTGCCTGCCGGTTCGGCGGGACCTTTATCGGAAGGGAAATACAGCACCAAGGAAGGCGGTCACCGCGTGCCGGCAATGATCCGTTGGCCGGGCCGAGTCCCTGCGGGACGGGTGAGTGACGAGATGGTGTCGTCACTGGATCTCCTGCCCACGATTGCTACGGTCAGTGGTGCCGCATTGCCTACCGATCGAAAATATGACGGCTTTGACCCAACGCCGTTGCTGAGCGGCGAAGTCGACGAAAGCCCTCGAACCGACTTCGCTTACTACAATGGCCTAACGCTTGAAGCGGTTCGCAGTGGTTCGTGGAAACTACACCTGCCGCGTGAGCCTGCGAATCTCGTCCACTGGGCCCGGAACAAAGGCGAATATCGAAACCTGGACCACATCGTGTTGAACAATCTGTCCGACGACATTTCGGAAAAACGTGATGTGTCGCTATCTCATCCAGAGCAAACCGCAGCGTTGCAGAACCAGGCAACGAAAACTCGCCGTGAACTAGGAGATTGGAACAGTTCCGGAAGCGACCGGCCTGCCAATGCGTACCCTGGCAATTTGAATTCCCCCAATTTCATCAAACCCCGATCAAGCAAATAACGTTCATGGCAAGTCAAAGAAGAGATTTGTCCCCGCGAGCCTTTACCCCACACCGACCGATGTACCGAATTTGGTCACTTGCTTTGTTGGCGACTCTCGGCTTGCCAACCATTGCCCTGGCTCAACCGGATCCAATGGAGTCTCGTGCGCGAGCGAAGTCGGACCGTCCATGGTTCGCTCAGTTCATGTCGGGCGATCCTGTTGTGGCAGGGTTTCCCGGTGAGTCAGAAGCGGACCGAACAAAACGCGTTCAGAGATGGAAAGACGCGAAATTCGGGCTCTTCCTTCATTGGGGACCGCAAAAGGCCGGTGGAGAATCAGTGATTAGCGACGAAGTATTGAGCAATTTCAATCCGGTAAAATTTGACGCTGAGGATTGGGTGCTCACTGCCAAAAAGCTTGGCTTCCGATACATCGTGATCACGACCAAGCACCATTCCGGGTTTTGCATGTTTGATTCGCAGTACACCCAACATGACATCATCGACGCGACGCCGTTTGGCCGCGACCCGATGAAAGAGCTGGCCGATGCTTGTTCCAAACACGACATGTTGCTCGGGTTTTATTACTCCGTTTGGGACATCAAGCATCCCGACTACACGGCGAACCTCGGAAGCCCGAAGTATGCGAACTACCACCAATACATGCTCGATCAAACCACCGAGTTGCTCACCAATTACGGCCCGATCGTTACCTTGTGGATGGACGGCGAATGGGTAAATACCTGGAGCCACGAACGCGCCTCAGAATACCGCGATCATGTGCGCAAGCTACAACCTGACATCCTGTTGGTCGATCGTATCGGGCAGCGCCGTTTGGGTGATGGTGACTACGGCTCTTGCGAAAATTTCACGCCCTACATTGGTGACAACATCAATCATCGGTTGTGGGAAAGCTGCCAGCGATTTGACGGCGGCTGGTTCTGGAAAGGCAAAGATACTTCACAATCCATGGAGTGGGCGTTGCTCAACCTGGTCGATACAGTGTCCCGTGGTGGCAATTTGTTGATGAACATGGGGCCGACTCCCGAAGGTGAGCTGCCTCCCGTGAGTGTCGCAAAGCTCAAACCACTCGGCGATTGGCTTCGGAAGTATGGTGAGTCAATTTATGGCGTCGAGCGTGGCCCCCACTATTTGCTGGAATGGGGCACGTGCACCCGTCGAAACAACACACTGTATTACCAGATCGCGCAGTGGCCAAAAGATGGCCGGCTCGTCATCCCTGGCTTAAACGAAGGCCAGCCTGATGCAGGCATCCATCAAATCACCTTCCTCGGAGACTCAGACGCAGCTCCGTTGAAGTTTACTCAGTCCGGTAGTGATGTCGTGGTGTCCGTCCCGCGTAAGCCGGTCGATCCTTTGATGAGCGTGATCAAGGTTGAGTTGAAGCGTCCGCCTGTAGTCGACAACCCAATTCGCCCCTTGAGCCGACCCCTCCGCCCACAGCAAGGCAATGCCGACGTGAGCGTAGGTGACTACTTTTTGTCCTCTGCCTTTGCTGAAATCAACGGTGACGACCTGCATTTCTCGCTTGGCGCCGGCGCGGGCGGCCAGCGTGAAAACTTAAAAGGCTGGACGAATCCTTCCGATTGGGCTCAGTGGGAAATTGTCGTCGACGAACCAGGCAGCTATGAGATCAAAATCAACTATTCGAGCTGGATGGACAGCGGAAAATTCGCCGTGAAAATTGCCGGACAAACTTTCGAGCATGATGTCACTGCGGGCGTGACTAAGAGAGGTCGACTTTCTCCGTTCAAAGCTGCCTTCAAAGTCGAGAGCCTTGGGGAAGTTCAGTTTGAAACGCCCGGTCGTTACACGCTCATGGTGAAAGCGTTGGAAATTGACCCTCAAGCAGTCGAATGGGATCAGGGCCTGATGCTTCTAAGAGAAGTGATTCTGACACCGGCCCGATAGTGGCGACACGTTTGTTCCTTCCTTAAAACAACTTCAGATTTCGATACCCCTACTTAAGGCGAAACCAATGAGATCCTTCATACTGACATTAGTCGTCATGGCGGGCGGCTTATTTCCATTGCACGCACAGGAACCTGCGAAGCGAGCCCAACGAAAAGCGAATCCGAAACATCGTTTTGAATACCGCTTTGACGATTCGCTACAGCAAACGGCTGATTCACTAGCGCGGCAAGAGAAGTGGTTTCGTGACGCGAAATTCGGCGCCTTCATTCACTTTGGCGTCTACTCATCCCTGGAAGGAGAATACCAGGGCCGTGGCTCCGATTTTCGTTACTCGGAGTGGATCCAAATTTCAGCCAAGATCCCGGCAAAAGAGTATCACCAAGTCGCCGCCCAATTTAACCCGGCGGAATTTGATGCCGACCAGTGGGCAAAAACGTTTGCAGATTCTGGAATCCGCTATGTCGTGATCACATCAAAGCACCACGATGGTTTTGCACTCTTTCAGTCCATGGTGAGCAATTACAATATCGTTGATTACACACCGTTCAAACGGGATATCATCAAAGAACTCAGTGAAGCGTGTCATCGCCATGGCCTCAAATTCGGTGTGTATTATTCTCATGCACAGGACTGGGATGAACCGGACGCTCCCTACCTGAATCAACGGGCCACACTGCGAGACATCCATCCCGATCTGCCAGCCGACTTCGATCAAGACATGGATCGCTACATTCAGAAAAAGAGTCTTCCCCAGGTCGAGGAATTGGTGAAGAACTATGAACTCGATCTGATCTGGTTTGACACTCCGGTCGGGATCAATTTTGAACGCGCGAAACTGTTCAGCGACATGGTTCGAAAATATCGGCCCGACTGCCTGATCAATTCCCGGCTGATCCATAGCGGAAAAGCGAAAATTGAGCAGCAATACCTTCCGCTCTACGACTACGTGTCGATCGGCGATAAAGAAGTCCCCACCACGAAACTGCCGCTCTACGTCGAATCGCCTGACAGTGTCAGTTCCTCGTTCGGCTACAAAACGAAGGGAAATTGTTATTACCACAGCGAAGAGGAAATGCTCCATCGTTTTGTGCACACAGTCTGTGCAGGCGGCAATGCCCTGATCAACAACGGCCCGATGGGCAACGGGCGCCTCGATCCTGAGGCCGTTCGGCTTTACGGCGTGATCGGTGACTGGCTCAAAATCAACGGCGAATCCATCTACTCAAGCGTCCGAAATCCTTTGGACGCGAGACCACAGTGGGGCGACATTTCCGCCAGTAAAGACGGGCAAACACTTTACCTCCATATCCTAGATTGGCCCGAATCGGGCTCTATCACTGTTAATGGACTGACGTCTGCGGTAACCTCCGCTGTCTACCTAACCAATGGTCAAAAGGTCGACTTTGCACAAGATGGCGACAACCTGAAATTGATGCTCGCCGACGAACCGCTGGACAAATACGACACCGTGGTCAAGCTGACATACCCGCAAGATTAACTCGACGTAGACATGAACGCATTCAGATCCTTGTTGATAGCATGCCTGCCCCTTTTTGCCGCTGTGGTGGCTCAAGCGGGTGTGCCAACGCTCTCTGTTTCGCACACTGCACTCCAGGGCATCGGTGCAGAGCACGGCGTGATGCGTCGAGACCCGAGCGACATCATCAAAGTCGGGGATCTGTACTACGTTTGGTATTCCAAAGGCCCACAGTCGAGTGGATACAACGCGACGGTCTGGTACGCAACGTCCTCGGACGGTCACGACTGGACGGAAAAAGGGATGGCTCTCGACAAGAGCCCCGTCGCGGGTGCCTGGGATGAGGCCAGTGTCTTCACACCGAACATTCTGGTCGCTGAGGGCAAGTTCTGGTTGTTCTATACAGGGATCTCGAAAAACCCAAAGGTGAAGCCCGACTCGAAAATCGGTATCGCGGTATCGGACTCGCCCGATGGTCCGTGGGAGCGACTTACGAGCAACCCGGCACTGACGAACAGCGACAACCCGAACGACTTTGACAGCCACTTGGTGGATGACGCCTGCTTGATCGTTCGCGATGGAGAATATTGGTTCTACTACAAAGGCCGGCAGTTGGGCAAAAATGCACGACAAACCCAAATGGGGCTAGCGATCGCCCAGCATCCGCAAGGCCCTTACGTGAAGCACGAGGCGACCCCAGTGATCCCGGGCAATCACGAAGTCTTGGTTTGGCCGCACGGCAATGGAGTCGCAGCGATGATCGGCACGACTGGGCCCAAAGACATCATCAACACAGTTCAGTACGCCGAAGACGGCGTTCATTTTTCAAAAATTCACGATGTGAAAAACGGCCCGTGGGCTGGCGGAGCATTCCGCCCCGAAGCTTTCACGGAAAGCGGCACCGGCGACATCCCAACCTGGGGTGTCGAGATCGGAAAAGCAAAAGGGAAAGTGCCGTTCATTCACAGGTTCGATCTCCAGAGAGGGAAATAACATGACGAAGTCAATTTTTGCGAGCCTGTTGTTAAACATGTTCATTACGGCGGGCTTGATGGCGGCGCCGGTCGCGGTCCAATCACCGAATGGACAGGTTTCGGCATCGTTCGATGTCCAAAACGGTAAGCTGTTCTATTCCGTGTCCAAAGCGGGATCGCCCATTGTGGATGCGTCCAAAGTGGAGATCTTTCCCGATGCGAAGATGACACTTGTCGATCAGTCAGTGCGCGAGAATGACACGAGCTGGTCACCGGTCTACGGGCAGTTCAGCACAATCCGTGATCACCATCGCGAGCTGACACTTTCACTGACGGCTGACGGCACACCCATCCAACTGCTGTGCCGCGTGTTCGATACCGGAGTCGGGTTCCGCTTTGTATTGCCGAAGGAGTCGGCGGGCAAAAAGATGACGTACCTCAGCGAGTACAAGCTGCTCGGCAGTGCCGCACACTACGCCGGTCAGCGCGGCGGAGAAGTCAAGACTCTCGCGAAAGCAAACCGAGTCGCCGTGCCGCTGGTGACAGAGCGTAAAGATGGACTGCATATCGGCTTCTTGGAGTCCGATCTCTATTCTGCCAGCGGGTTTGAGATCATGGGTATCCGTTTTGTCGCGGCGACCGGCACGCTCGAAGCGTCCAGCTCCGCCGTCTCGATTGGCGACGGACAGGTCACTGCCTGGCGTGTGATCTTGATCGGAGAAACAGCCGGCGATCTGACCTTGAATACGGTCGCACTGAACCTGGCGGCCCCCTGCAAGTTATCCGACACGAGCTGGATCCAACCCGGCAAGGGGCTTTGGGATTGGAGGATTCACGGCTACGACAACGGGGAATTCGTCTACGACATCAACACGCGTAGCTACCTGCATTTGATTGACTTCTGCGCCGAGCAGGGGATCGAGTACTTCACCGTGGACGATTTCTGGTTTACGAAAGCTGGGAACGGGAAGATGACCGTGTCACCGGATGTGGATATCGCGAAGGTGATGAGCTACGCCAAAGAAAAAGGCGTCAAGATCATGCTGTACTACGATCGAAAAAAGGGCGACTTCGGCGATGCGACCTTGTTCCGTCATTACGCCGACCTCGGTGCCACGGGCATGAAGTATGGCTTCATGGGCAATCGGGCCGAATTCACTCGCGCCGCCATCGATGCCGCTGCCGAAAACAAACTGCTAATCAATTTCCACGACGGGCCGGTACCAATGGCAGGCGTCGAAAGAACGATGCCCAATTTGATCACCCGCGAGTACTGCCACGGACAGCAGGACAGCAGAAGTGCCTTCACGCCAGAAACGTTCCTCAAAATGGCCATGGTTAGCTCGTTGACCGGACCGCTCGACATGTCCAACGGGAACTTTG
Source organism: Aporhodopirellula aestuarii (assembly GCF_023701485.1). GTDB lineage: Bacteria > Planctomycetota > Planctomycetia > Pirellulales > Pirellulaceae > Rhodopirellula > Rhodopirellula aestuarii. Next base: position 56,529 of record NZ_JAMQBK010000011.1, on the reverse strand, counting down.
GGATCAACAGCATCAATGCGGGCGAGCGTCAGAAGGGCCCCCGAAAAATGAATAGCTACATCTCGACGGTGGTCAGCGAAGTGGCTCGCAACTTGGTCATCTACACCGGACTGGTGACACTGCCAGACGCACCGGAAGAGTACCTGAAGAAGGCCGACTTGTTTGAGTACCTGAAGCAGATGCCCGCCACATGGGACGACTCGCGAGTGCTTCATTCCAAAATTGGAAAGTACATCACCGTGGCACGCCGTAGCGGTGACGCTTGGTTCGTCGGATCGGTCAGCGATCAGACGGCACAGACGCTCAACATCTCGCTGGGCTTCCTCGATCCAGACAAAACTTACGAAGCCACGATCTATCAGGACGCGCCGGATTCACACGGTTCGAAGAATCCAGAAGCCTATCAGATTACGACGGCACTAGTGAAACACAGCGACATGATTCCAGCCGAGATGGCCGTTGGCGGCGGACACGCCATGATTTTACGGCCTACTAAGTAGACGGAAGTTTAATAGCACGGGTGCCAGGGATTATTGATGTGAGCCGTTGATTAGTGTTTTTCTTAACGCTCAACTTGAAGATTTCTGACACCGGAGGACTCGCATCCTGCCGCTAAGAAGGTACGCGTTTTTGGGCGTTTGCGAGGCCCAACTTTTTCGAAAGAGGAGCGGCGCACACTGCCAGTTTTCATGCTGTCGATGGTAATTGGCTCGGGCGCATCCACTGGTATCATCGACGACACGTCGGGTTCTTCCATGCGCCCACCCCATTCGTGGCCACGCTATTGTCGATGATAATGTCGCGTTGGACCGTCAATCTCGCGCACGGTGCCCTTCTAACATGGACGTGGATTCAATCACATTGGCTCTCAAACTGGGTGGACGCGACAGCTCCTTTTCGCCTGCGGCGACCGAGCGTTCTTCGCAAGGAAGGCGCCACTGAGAATGGAATCATTACCTGTCATGCCGGGCAATTGATTCAACGTGTGTCCCGGACTTGCCACCAGAGGCTTTTCTAGGCCTGACGCGAATCCGGCAACTTGCGGCGAAATGAAGCGTCGACGGACCGACGACCCACTTTCGAGCCCTCGCAACAAACGACATCCGCCGCGTCTCGAAATCGCCCGCTGAGTCGCTTCACGGGCGTGCAATCGGGCCAAGCGACCGTCGTTCACGCGTGTGCATTTGGTTTGCTAGCCCCAACTCGCTCAAAAAGGGGCCGCCATGAGCATCAACCGCCACGAATCGATAATAATAAATAGCTTGACACCCACCTAAACCACTGACAACAAACGACTTGCGCTTAGATGCTAATTTTTCGCACTAATAATTTCATATTTATCACTTGAGTGGGCCGTAAGGCAACGTTAAAGTACGTTTACAGCTTGCATCTCCCCCTTCCTCTTAAGCGAGTACTGAGGAGGTCATTACGTCGCGGTCGGTTAATCCACTTTTCCCGTTTCATCTAACCCGACTTCTCTAAGCATCGGTTGAACGGACCCTCGCGGTTCCCATCTCTTTTGTTCATTATCGAAAAGGTTTTTGTCATGTACTCACGTTCCAAACGACAGGCATTCACGCTCGTCGAATTGCTGGTCGTCATCGCAATCATTGGCGTGCTCGTTGGACTATTACTTCCTGCCGTCCAAGCAGCTCGTGAAGCGGCACGACGGATGAGCTGCAGTAACAACTTCAAGCAGCTCGGCCTTGGAATTCACAACTACCATTCCGCATACAACCAACTGCCCACGCACAAGTCTGGAACAAGTGGATTTGCCAGCGGTGGCGGCGGTAAGTTGATCAGCCCGGACCGGTGGCCGACTCCGAGCGTTACGAAGAATAACGAGCAACAGAGTTTTCTGGTTGGCATCATTCCGTTCGTCGAAGGTCAGGCACTGTGGGAGCAGATCAGCAACCCTAATGCCCCCAACACCAACGGCACGCCTGGAACTTGGCCAGCAATGGGACCGACACCAGAAAACGCAACCTACGGACCGTATTCAACGGAAGTTCCCGCATTTCGCTGCCCCAGCGACCCAGGTGTCGGACTGCCCGCATTCGGACGAACGAACTACGCAGCGTGTCTAGGGGACAGCCCCAACCGCGGAACCGACGGTGCCTGCAATGAAAAGCTTGAGCGGACTTCCAGCCGTGCTTTAGCGACCCGCACAACGCAACGGGGTGCCTTCGTGCCTCACCAAAAGACAGCATTTCGCGACATACTGGATGGTCTCGCCAACACGATTATCGCGGGTGAGATCACCACGGATCTTGGTGACAATGACACTCGCACGAACCCGAAAACTGGCATGGATCTCGGGTCGCAGTCACCCAACCAAGTAAGCATCGGCGCAGACGCGACTCGCCCTCAATTCTGGGACGTTGGCTCTGTCACGACACTGACAGCAGCAGGCAGCTCAGGGCAAGCTCGTGGCTACCGTTGGGCCGATGGAAACCCAGTGTTCTCAGTCATGAACACGATCCTTCCGCCGAACTCTGCCACCGGTTTGAGTCAAATTCCTTCGACCTCAACCAACGTGATGGACCAGGACGCGTCAATCGTGGCGGTAAACGCGACCGGATACCTGCCGCCTAGCAGTCGTCACCAAGGAGGCTGCCACGTGCTGATGGGAGATGGTGCGGTCAAGTTTGTCACCGATTCGATCGAAGCGGGCAATCAAACGAAAGCTCCTGTCAAGGTCAGCAGCTCATTCGTGGGCCACGAGAGTCACTACGGCTTGTGGGGCTCACTGGGAACCCGAGCCAATAAAGAAGTCATCGACGAGAGCTTCTAAGGAACACTAACCTGAAGTAACCATGTGAACTCGGGCCCTGAGTGCAGGGCCCGAGTTTTTTTATGCAATCGCCAACAACAAAAATTGGCCTTCTTTTTCAGTCAGCGGTGATTTGGTCACTTCGATGAATGCAAACTTGCAAACGGTTTTCGCTACGGCGCTTCTACTGGCTGCCCCGCTGGCAAATGCGGGCGATCACCTCATCACAAACACAAATTCGCTGAGCGATGTTGCGAAGTCCGTCAAAGCTGGCGACACGATCACATTCGCTGAAGGACAATGGAAGGACGTCGACATCCGGCTAAAAGACCTTCCTGGTACGTCCCAAGCTCCGATTACAGTGCAGGCTCGGACTCCCGGCAAGACAATCATCACCGGTGCCTCACGTTTCCGATTTTCCGGCCAACACGTTGTCGTTAAGGATTTCGTGTTTCGCGACCTCACCCAAAATTCCGATGCAGTCGAGTTCCGCGCCGATAGTAAGTCATTGGCGGTGCACAGCCGTTTGACCCAGTGTGTCTTCGACCAACCGACTTTCCCAGCGAAGGAAACCCAGTCAACACATTGGCTCGCTATTTACGGAACGAACAATCGGATCGACCACTGTTACCTCGGCGGTAAATCCAATGCGGGCACCACGTTGGTCGTGCGAGTGACCGAGACGGCCGGCCACCACCGTATCGATCACAATCACTTCGGCCCGCGGCCGGAACTTGGAGAGAATGGAGGTGAAACCATTCGTGTCGGAACAAGCGACGTCTCTGAGTTCGATTCGCAGACGATCGTCGAAGACAACTACTTTGAAGCTTGCGACGGCGAAGCAGAAATCATCTCCAGCAAATCCTGCGGGAACATCTACCGACGAAATGTGTTCGATGCCTGCATCGGCTCCCTGACGCTACGCCACGGTCACCGATGCCTTGTTGAGAAAAACGTATTCCTTGGACGCGGCAAGCCAAACACGGGTGGCGTGCGTGTGATCGGGAACGATCACGTCGTGAGAAACAACTATTTTGAAGGCATCACGGGAACCTCCAATCTTGCAGCGCTTTGCCTTTATTGCGGAATCAAGAACTCCCCGCTCAACGGGTACGCCCCGTCCAAAACGCGCAATTGTTGAACAACACCGTCATCGACTGCTATTCGTCACTTGAAATCGGAGCGGGCGAAAAACCGGGCAGGCAAGTCTATCCCGTCAACTCTCTGATCGCTCAAAATCTGTTTTCCACGACGAATCGGGAAATCCTGCGCACCGGACCAGATCTCTCGAGCATACGTTTTGTTGACAACGCAAACGTCTCCGAGGCTTTGCCGCACGCGAAAGACAAACCGCTCAAGTGCCGTCAGGTTAAGGTCACCTGGCAACGCGATCCGACCGGTTTGTTGCGTCCTGACGCAAACGAAGGATTACGATCCTCCGTCGCGTCTAGCGTCATGGAAGACATCGACGGCGATCCCCGACCACAGTATTCGACAATCGGATGCGACGAACCAGGTTCACAAAATCCGATGTTTCCTACCAAGCAAACGGTTGGTCCGCAGTGGAAGTGATGGATTGCATTGCAGCTCCCGCAGCAAGACGTTCGATGAGGCATCGTTTGTGCCGTCGGTACTCGGGACACACATCACATCTGTAAGCCCGACTGCCAGTCGATCTTTGTGTGCTATCTAACCCGCAATCTTGGGTTACTCGAACCAAAGAGATCGTGAATTACCTTTTGAAAGCGCAGTGTAACGGCGCAAGCCGTCTGGTAGCGTGGAACCGGACGGCTTGCGCCGTTCCGCTAGGACGGGCACTCAAGCACGTCTCCTTCGGAGCCGCCGCCTTGCGACTCATTGCGGCTAGCATCAATCCTGCAAACCGTCTTATATCGTGGGACCGGACGGCTTGCGCCGTTCCGCTAAAACGGGCACTCAATCACGTCTCCTTCGGAGCCGCCGTCTTACGACTCATTGCGACTAAGGCCAATACCTGCCACCAGTGTGAAAAGATCTTTTGCGAAACCTCACGGTGGGACGCTAACGCGAACTCACTTTGCTCCTCTCTCGCGTGCGCCCGTTCGCGGCTCGTCCGACTGAAGGAAGACGGTTCCGTTTGCTTTAAGATTGGTTGCTTCGCGAACGGCAAGTTTGGTTACTCTTCCGTCCTCTTCGCGAACCCACGCGAACGTCGCGTCCGATTCCAAATCTTGGAACACCGCCGGTGCATTGGCAGGTTGCAGTAGGAACCTATCGGTAACGTTTCCATCCTGAACCGTTACCAACACCTGCTTGCCATTCTTGACGGAAGAAACCTTTGGCGGATCCGTTCCTTTTGCCGACGGGAAAAGGATTTGCAGGAACACCTGCTCGGCGTCCGTTCCGCGGGCTTTCGTGCACGGGAACTCATCAAAGTCACCCTTCAGGTAGGTGAGTTCGCCCATCGCATTTTCAATCTTGAAGTTATCGGCTGATCCAAACGTCCATACGTGCAGATGCGCCGCAGGACCATAGGTGTCGTCTTCATAGTTCCAAACGCGGTAATTTCCGTCACCATTCATCGTTGCTCGGCCTCCATGCAACAACGCCACCGCTTCCGCTTCATGCGGGGAACTGACGATATCAGCGACAACAAAATACGACTCGCCGGGAAAGGCAACCGCGCGACGCAGTTTGCCGCCGGACGGGTAGGGAGCCTCTTTCTCTTCGAAATCAAAGAACGTGGTGTCGATGCGGTGACGTGATACCGGCGTAACGTTTTCTGCAATGTCGACCGGAGCCATGCCGTCGAGCGTGACCACGTTATGTGCTGCGGCCTGGTTGTACCACTCGGTACGGATCTTTTCGGAATAGCTCGCGCGGCTATATCCGGCATCAGAGGCCATCATCTGATTTTCTGCCGAGATGATAAAGCTGAGGTGCTCGGCATGCTGATGGTTGTCAGCTTCCGCCACACCCTGGAACAGTAGATAACGCCCGGCGGGATCGCTGGTTTTCCACGTGTTGCGGAAGATGCTCTGTCCACCGTCGAGAAAAACCGTCGGCGATACATCGGGGGCCGTGGACTTGATCGACGGGTCATACGTTAAGTATTCGTCGAGCGGCAACGAGTCGTCCCATGAGGCACCGGTGTAGTTGTAGCCGGTCCGCTCGAGTGCCTCATCAAACGGCGTCATATCGGTCGTGTTCCACGCCCACATCATGATTTCCGCGAGCGGCGCAGAACTGTGCAGGTAAGTCGAACTGCCTTTGTACATCGACGCAGCCATGTGTGCCGGGAACGGCCGAATGAACGAGTCTTCAATATTCGGTAGCCATCCCATGCTGTTACGCACCGCCACGCCCCACTCCATCAAAGGCTGAAATTCTTGGAACTGGTTGACACCTGAAACATTGTTGTAGTGGATCATGAAGGGCAGAAAATTTGTCCAACTGAAGATCATGTAATGCGATCCCTCGCGGTAGATGCCGTCGCCGCTGAAGAAGTAGCGTGTGTTGTCGTTGCCTGCCGCCAACGCGACACCGAGCCAACTGTAAGCGTCTTTTTCTTCGCACAGCGTAAGAGCCGCCGACCCCAATCCCCAAGCAGGTTTGGACAGGTGGTTATGGGGGCGTGACGACCACTTATAGATATTTTTTCCCATCCAGTCGGCCTGTTTAATCAATTTCTCGCGAATTCCCTTGTCCTGTGCTTCGGTGAGGAACGGTTGCACCCAGTCGTACGCAGATGCGTAGTTCTGAAGCCACGTACCGAGATAAATTTCATCGGTCGGACCGCCCTTCTGTTTTGGGTCAAGTAGATAAATCGGTCCGTCGTAGGCGCGGTTGAGCAAAGCTACCGTGCGGTCGATCCAACCTTTTTGCTCCGCCGGATCTTCGCTCATCCAGATCATAAAGCCGGAATATTTGGCGGCTTGCGACATGTAGCCGTAGTACTTGTGAATCGGATTCTTGTCATCATTGGCCGATGGGGTCGGCATCAGATCCATCGTCAGGAATTCGCTTTCGGCGATCTGTTTCCACAAACGCGCGGCCTGTTCGTCTCGGTCTTTCTTAGCACGCAGCGTTTCAGCGTCTTCGGCGCGGAACCAGAGCGACGGGTGCGTTTCTTTACCCGGCAATTTTGGAACCGAATAGCATGTGAAGCCGTTGTAGGATTCATAGTTTGCTTTTTCCACCGCGTGACTCGTCACCGACATGAGCAAACACGCGACTAAAGCCGTAACGGAACTCGCTATAGCATTCCGCCAAGAGCGCGCACTCAAGTCTGGGCGAATTCCCCCATGGGATGATCCGTTAAATTCATTCGGTTTGATAATGAGTATCTTCATGCGCAATAAACTCCACCGTTGATATCGAGTGTTGATCCGGTAATAAATCCGTCGAACTGTTCGGCTAAAAAGACCGCCGCGTGAGCGACATCGTTAGGATTGCCTGCGCGTCCGATCGGGATTTGCGCAATCGTGGCGTCGGCCGATTCCTTGGTCGTGTGGGTGTTATGAAAACTCGTCTCGAGAATCAGGCCGGGAGCGAGAGCGTTCACCCGCACGCCGTCGCGCCCCAACTCGGCGGACAATGCGCGGGTCATCGTCAGCACAGCGCCTTTGGCAGTTGAGTAAACGAGCGAACCGGCGTGCCCGCCCTTACGTCCGGCCAACGAAGCGAGATTCACGATGCTCGCACCGTTTGCCTTCCGCAACGCAGGCGCAGAAAACTTGGTAACGTTCATCATCGAGGTCACGTTGACGTCGAGGACCGTTTGCCAAAAACTCATGTCGACTTCGTCGAGATTTCGTCGAGCTACCAACGAACCTGCATTATTGACCAAAACGTCGAGCCCCCCCAAAGCTTCAATGGCGGCCTCCACCGTTTGCTTTGCTTGCGCCGGGTCTGTCAGGTCGGCTTGAAATGCATGCACCCGCCCACCGTATTCGTTTCTGAGTTCTGTCGCCGCATCGGCGGACGAGAAATAGTGCACCGCGACCTGACATCCTTCATCCAACAACGCTCGACTGATCGCCAATCCGATTCCTTGCACGCCGGCGGTGACCAACGCACGTTTGCCATGGAGTTTATTTTTCAAGTGGAAGTTTCCTTCTTAGATGCTCGGTAAAGTAAGAATCCGACGCCGCCGATTAACGCTCCGCAGAACAGGAACGCGATCCGTCCGCTGGGCAAGTTGGGAACGAGCGACATCAATGCGACGAAACCGCCGTAGATGAAACACAGGACCGCCAAGGTCTTCGATTGCACTTGATCCTTCGCTTCGCCAATTTCACGTGCAAAGTCAATCGGTGTCCGCATCGAAGCAAAAAATTTCTCCACCCGCTCATGGTGCTCAGGACTCGCCGATCGATTGAACAGCGACGTGAACAAGAACCAAACCGAGCAGATCACAACATTCGCGAAGATACCGAAAAAGTAATAGTAGTCGTTGGTTTCACGGGTGCTCATCTCGGAATCGAATCCGAACATGTTGCTAAACCAGACCGGATCGATCCAGTATTTGATCGAAAGTGACACGAGCAGGCCAATCAGCACAGTGCTCCACCCCGACCACGGCGGTGTGTTCTTCAGAATCAAGCCCCACACCAACGGAATGACATACGGAATCGCAATCAAACCGCTGAACAACAGCATTGCGTTGAACAGGTCCAAATCTTCCAGTTTGCTGATATAGATCGCAATCACGATGATCATGACACCGAACAGCCCCGACATCACTTGTCCGACCACAAGCAGGTGCTTTGAAGAAGATTCGGGTTTAACCCGATGGTAAAAACATCGAACAAAGATGCCTGCATTGCGATTCAGTCCGCTGTCCATCGACGATATCGTTGCCGCGAACAGGCCACAGACGAGAAGCCCCATCATTCCGATCGGAAGCACATTCATCGCCGCAAAAATGTACGATGCCTCAGCGGGGTTCTTAAGCGTTGGAAATTCCACCGCGAGATCGGGGCTCAACACGCGAGCTGCCATCGGCGGGATGAACCAAATCAACGGCCCGACCACCATCAACCCCGAGGCGAGCAATGCCGCTTTACGCGACTGGTGTTCGTTCTTGACGCCTAGATAACGATACGAATCTTGCATGTTGTTGAGGATCAAGAATTGCTTCACAAACGTAGCGATCACCCAAAACCAAATGATCTGCGGACGGGCTACCTCGGTCCAGTTGAAGTGATGGCTCGGCACCTTTTCGATCAGACCAGACAGCCCTCCAATATCGGCATGACCGAGCACCATGACCGCGGTCACGATGGATACTGCCATCAGAATCAATAACTGCACAAAGTCGCCTGCAACGATCGCCCATGAACCGCCGGCCACCGACAGTACAATGACCACGAGACCGACGCCCCAAATCGTCTGCTGCATATCAAAGCCGAACACGGCCGACGCAAACACCGCGAGTCCGTTCAGCCAGATTGCGGCGTAGACGAGACTCATTGGAATCTGCAGCCAAGTAAAGACTTGCTCGTTGACGGGTCCGAAACGCTCACGCACCGCTTCGATTGGTGAGACCAATCGCATCCGGCGAAAACGCGGAGCGAACCATGCATAGTTCAGAAAAAAACCAACAGCATTGGCGAAAAAGATCAACGCAACGAGCGTACCGTCTTCGTACGCTTTGCTAGCAGCACCGGTAAAGGTCCACGCGCTGAACTGCGTCATGAACGCTGATCCTCCGACCATCCACCAGAGCATCTGACCGCCGCCGCGGAAAAAGTCGCTGTCGTCCTTGCTGAAGTGCTTGAAGATCGGACCAAGCGCCAGCATGAATGCAAAAAAGAATGCGATTACTGCGTAGTCATAGACGGTCAGCATGAGTATTTCCTAAATACGCTACCAGCGTTTTTGCTGCGATTTCACGGTGTCTTCGTAGTCATTTCGCAGCAGAATTCGTCGCGATATTGGTCGGTTGCGGGATAGATCCTGAACGCCTTGAAGACGTCCCCCATCCTTCCCGGTTTGGCCTTAAGGTGTTGGTCGTAGAGGAGGCTGAGCTAACAAAAGCGACCATTTCTCGGTGGCCGATGAAGCGGCATTGCCAGGCTTGCAAGTCGATGGACGCCAATCCCACTGCTCCGACGCCCCAGGCAATAGCCAGGTTTCACCGGCGGAAATTGCTGCGTCATTGAGCGTTCCCGATCCCGCGAGGGCGATCAAAACCATCGGTTCGCCTCCCACCCAGTCCGCGGCTCCGCTTCCAGTGAAGCGGCGCAGCCGGAAAAAATCCTGATGCCTCGAATCGATGACCCGCTCCTCGGTGAAAGCATCCGTCGTCCTTATGACATGGGGTCGCTGTATCAATGACTCCTCGAGCGACGCGAGTGGATGCTCGCGGTAGTCGAACATCGACAACACGTCATCTAGCTCGAGTCCCATGAAGCGGGCGTTGTGTTCGAGGACATGTCCGCCTGCGCTGAACTCACATCGCACGACCCAGTCGGTCGGCTCTTGCAGTTCGATCATGAAGATCCCTTCGCCGATCGCGTGTGGTGTGCCCGAGGGAACCATCAGGCAATCGCCCGGCTTGACGGGAATCTTTTCAAAGCAGCCCCGCATGCCTTCGAGATCTTGTTCGCGTACCATCTTCGCCCACGCTTGTTGTGTTGGCGGATGCTGAAAACCGAGGTAGACGTATGCGTTCTCGTCACGGACAGAAAGGATGTACCAACATTCGGTCTTGCCAGCGTTGCCGCCAAAACGCTGCTTTACAAACTCGCGATTGGGATGTGCCTGCAAGTGAAGACGGACGCCAGCGTCGAGCAATTTGATCAACACGCCGATCTGTCCGGGTTCATCGACCGGCGGCGTCTGATTTCCCCAGAACCACGCCGGTTCCGAGGTAATCAGATCGGTCAAAGCGATGTCGTTTCCGTCTACCGTTACGTGCGAGACTCCCTCGTCCTCTCGCTGTTGATGCTCGCCGTTTCGCGCCCGCGATGTCGAGGCGAGCCAATCTTCAGGGAAATGGTCGTCATCGCCGGCAGCTTCCTTGCGAAACTCACGCAGACGCGAACCTCCCAAGTAACTCCGCCACGCGTAATTGGGTGTCAGTTGGAGCGGCAAATTTTTCATATACCACCTCGTAAACCGACGCGTGACGGCTCTGTAAAACGGTCCCCAAATCGCTCTACCGGTCGGTTTTCCGCTACCATCTCGGGTGGGCGTGAAGCTGATTGCGGCGTCATCAAATTCATCTTGCGATTTCGCTGGGATACACAAACGGGGCGGGGCACCATCAAGTCCTTTCGAAGTAGCATCCACAACTTGGACTAGACGAGTAATAATTATTACATCATCTTGGTAAAGACGGTTGCGTGCAAGTGGATTTCGTCGACTTTTTTCAGATTCAGCCGGCACAAGGATCAACACTCCACCGCAGAGACACCCGAAAGGCGTCTGATTACCTGTTTCGCCTATTGGCAAAGCGTTTCATCTTTATGCATCAACCGTTCAAAACTCGCATTTCAAATCAAGAGGTAATTATCTATGAGAGCTGACACTTCGATCACGACGAACGACCTCAAGCAGAGTCTGGAACGGTTCTGGTCGGTCTCTGCCCAGAAAATCGAGCTGATCAATCGTGAGTACGATGTATCCCAGGGATCGCCGGTTTTCACGGTCGCTGGCAAGTACACGACTCGCGGGTGGACCGAATGGACGCAAGGATTTCAGTATGGTTCTGAAATTCTTCAGTTCGACGCGACCGGCGACGAGTCATTTCTGGAGATGGGCAAACGCAACACCGTCGAAAAAATGGCGCCCCACGTTACCCATTTTGGTGTTCATGACCATGGCTTCAACAACGTCAGCACCTACGGCAATTTGCTACGTCTGATGAATGAGGGGCGGATCCCTGAAAACGAGTGGGAACGCAACTTCTATGTGATGGCCCTGCAAGCATCGAGCGCCGTGCAGGCCAAACGTTGGACCGATCTTCCTTCGGGCGGATACATCTATTCCTTCAACGGTCCGCACTCTCTGTTCGCCGACACGATCCGTTCGCTGCGTGCCCTCGCCGTCGGTCATCAACTCGGCCACGCCGTTATGGGTGAGAACGATAAGAAGACCAGCTTGCTAGAGCGATTGGTGCAACACGCCAAGACAACCGCCGACTTTGCCGTTTTCTACGGCGAGGGCCGTGACTTCTACGATGTTTGGGGCCGCACTGCTCACGAAAGCATCTTCAACCTTAATGACGGCAACTACCGATGCCCCAACTCCCAGCAAGGTTTTTCACCCTTCACGACCTGGACCCGTGGCTTGGCATGGATCATGGTCGGTGCGGCAGAACAATTGGAGTTTTTGCAAACTGTCGATGACGCTGAACTCAAACCGCTCGGCGGGCGTGAAGCGATCGAAGGCTTTCTGTTGAAGATGGCGAGGGCCACTTGCGATTTCTACATCGACAACACGCCCACCGACGGCATCCCGTACTGGGACACCGGGGCACTCGACCTGCACAAACTCGGCGAGGACATCTACTCGCGAGAGTCGGATCCGTTCAACGATGCTGAACCGGTGGATTCGTCAGCGGCGGCGATCGGGGCTCAAGGCTTGCTCAGGCTGGGACGTTATTTGAATGATCCCAAATACATGCAGGCCGGGCTAACAGTCATGCAGACTTTACTCAGCGACAAATATCTGAGCCTGGACACGTCTCACCAAGGGCTGATCTTACACTCGGTTTATCATCGCCCCAACGGTTGGGACCACATCCCAGAGGGCCAGTCTGTGCCATGCGGCGAATCATGCATGTGGGGCGACTACCACGCCCGGGAAACAGCCTTGTACGTTCAACGACTCGCAAATGATCAACCGTACTACAAATTCTATCTGTAATCGGACTGCACCAAGCAACGTCGTTCTCGAGCCTGCCATTAACGCACGCTCGTAGCGGAAGCCGCCAAGACTTTCGACCGGCTCGGGCTTCCCCAAGCAGCATGAAACAGCGACCGAGCTGGCCACCTCATCACCACTTCCAACATCTGTTACCACGCAAAGTATCAAAAATGGAAATCAAAAGAATCGGTATCATCATGAACGGTGTGACCGGACGCATGGGCACCAACCAGCATCTGGCCCGTTCCATCACTGCCATTATCAAACAAGGCGGCATCCGGGTCAGCAACGACCTGACCATTGTCCCTGATCCCATTTTGACCGGTCGACGTGACTTTGCCTTGAAAGCTCTTGCCGAACAGTACGGTAACGAAGCACGTGGCGAAGCGTACAAGTACACCACGGACGTACAGGGGGCACTCGACGGCAAGTATGGCGACTACGAGATCTTCTTCGACGCCTCTGGTACGCTACAACGCGCCAATTTTATCGAAATGGCGGTGAAGGCGGGCAAAGCGATCTACTGCGAAAAACCGACCGCTGTTGAAACGAAGGAAGCCGTTCGCCTTGCCAAGTTGGTTGACGAAGCTGGACTGAAAAATGGTGTTGTCCAGGACAAACTTTGGCTGCCGGGATTCCGTAAAATCAAGATGCTCAAGGAACTCGGCTTCTTTGGAAAGATCCTTTCCGTTAAAGGCGACTTCGGCTACTGGGTCTTCACCGGCATGGATTACGACCAACCGGCACAGCGTCCGTCCTGGAACTATCGCGCCGAAGACGGGGGCGGAATGATGATTGACATGTTCTGTCACTGGCGCTACGTCATCGATCATGTGTTTGGCCCCGTCAAAAGCTTGGTGGCGTATGGGGCAACCGATATCGATGAGCGCCGCGCCGAAGATGGCACGCCGTTTAAGTGCACCGCGGACGATTCCGCCTACGCAATGTTCGTGCTTGAAGACGGAACGATGGTGCAGTTCAACAGCTCCTGGTGTACCCGAGTCCGCCGCGACGACTTGCTGACCGTGCATGTCGATGGCGTCAAAGGGTCGGCGGTAGCCGGTCTGCGTGAAGTCAAAACCCAATCCGCGGCCAATACACCGAAACCCATCTGGAACCCAGACATCCCACAACCGATCGACTTGTTTGCCGGTTGGGAAGACGTCCCCAATAACATCGAATACGACAACGCCTTCAAGATTCAGTGGGAACTGTTCATCCGGCACGTCGTCCTCGACGAACCGTGGAGCTACTCGCTTATGGAAGGCGCCAAAGGAGTCCAGCTCGCCGAACTCGGCATGGAGAGCTGGAAAGAACGCAAATGGGTCGACGTTCCTGAGCTTGTATAAATACCGTCGAAACTTTGTCCGGCACAGTCACACGCAGCGAAAGCCAGTCGCCGAGACTTGCAGTCATCGCGTCGATGAGTCGAAACTCTTGCCGAGACTCGGGACGGCAGAACCGTTTCCATCATCTCGACAGAGTTTCCCCACTCCACATTTTCTAGGATTGATTGGATGAGCAAGAAAGTAGCGTTGGTGACCGGCGGCGGTCGGGGCATTGGCTTTGGGATCTGTGAAAAGTTGGCCGCGGACGGCTTCAACTTGGTGTTGAGCGGTCGTTCGGATGCGTCGAAAGTCGCTGATTCGGTCGCGGAGCTGGAACGATTGGGGGCAGATGTCCTCTATTGTTCTGGCGATGTCTCTTCCGCCGACGATCGCGCGGCTATGTTGGCGGAGATCAAGGATTACTTCGGACGATTGGATGTGCTGGTGAACAACGCCGGCGTTGCCCCGCAGGTGCGGGCCGACATTCTCGAAGCAACCGAAGACAGCTTCGAGTGGATCATGAAGATCAACTTGCAAGGCCCCTATTTCCTGACACAGGCCTGTGCGAATTGGATGATCGAACAGAAACGCTCTGATGACTCATTCGAAGCGTGCATCATCAACATCGGTTCGATTTCTGCGACCGTGGTTTCGCCAAACCGAGGCGATTACTGCATCTCCAAAGCAGGACTGGGGATGATGAGCTCACTCTTCGCCGCCCGCCTCGGTGAGTTTGCCATTCCAGTTTACGAGATCCGCCCAGGCATCATCAAAACCGATATGACCGCGGGCGTGACCGAGAAATACGACAACCTGATCTTCAACACCGAGTTGCTGGTCGAAAAACGCTGGGGTGTTCCCGAAGATATCGGCAAACTGGCCGCCGCAATGGCGCGTGGCGACATGCCTTACGCGTCCGGACAAGTGATCTACGTCGATGGCGGTCTCACAATGAACAGGCTCTAACTCGCCGCAAACATTCGATGCGTGCTCGCTTTGCGACGCTGCGTTCAACGGGACCACCGAATCTTAGCGGACGATGGGGAGCAGCCCTTCACGCTTCAACACTTCGTCCAGCTTAGCCATCACCTTGGTCTTCCATTGCGCGTATTCACTGGTAAAGCCATGACCTCCAACAGGAACCGTGATGAGTTCGCACTCGTTACGCCCCGCAATCAGCCTGTCGTGTAGCGCCACTGCGGTGCTGTAATGCACCAGCTCATCGTACGCCGCATGAAACATCACGATTGGCGGCATTTTTGCGTCGAGTTGATGCACCGGAGAGAGAGCGACTGCGTCATCACCAAACCGCGATGGGGTGTACCCGGTATCCGAGGAAGTGTCGGTGACCGCGGAAACTAGAAACACGGCAGCAGGTTTCTGCGTCGGCGCTTCAGCGGGATTGGATCTGGGCGGTGATTTTTCGATCGCCGTCCAGAGGGCAACATGCCCGCCCGCGGATGTGCCGCCAACGGCGACGCGTGCAGGGTCGATGCCGAGTTCATCGGCATGCTTCAACACCCAATTGAATGCCGCACGGCCATCGGCAACGGAAGCGTGGGGGCTGGTGTCAAATCGGTTCTTCGTGCGGTAGTCCGGTGCGATGCCGACCATACCTTGCTCAGCCGCCCACGCTGCCATGGACGCCGACTTCTGAGGCGTGCCCGTGGTCCACCCGCCTCCGAAGAAATAGATGAACGCCGATCGTTTGTCGCCGGGCTTCCAATTGTTGGGCTTGTAGACAAACAAATTCATCGCGTTTTCGCCCTCGCGATAACGCATCGTTTCGGCGCCCGGCAATTGCTCAAGCGTCACCTCTTGGGTTTCGGCAGGAGCCAACGAACTCGCTGGAGCTGGTGCTGATTCGCCCAACGGATCCTCGATGTGCAGATTGTCGAATAGGAAGTCAGCGGTCTTTGTCGACGACGAACTGAATCCTACGCGACCGACAACGGAATCCCCTTTCGTGACTTCACGATTCATCGGACTGCCGCTGGGTTTGAGCTCACCGAGCAACGAATCGTTTACCCACACGACAACAGAATCGGGATCGAGCAACGCAGTTTCGCCGGTGTCGGGGCGTTTGTAAGAAAGCGTGTTTTTGTCGTGGTCGTTCACCCACATCTTGACGTTGAACGGCACGGTAGGATCGTATTTCACCGACGCGGTGGTATCGTCGCCAACTCGCAGTTTGAGATACTTCTGCTGATACATCTCAAACCCGAACGCCCGAGTCGCCTTCGCATTTAGGACAAGCCCCTTGCCGGGGCCCCATTGCCCAACTCCCAAAATCACGCTTGCCGAAGATTCTCCGCTCGACGGATCATTGTTGAGAACGTCCAGTTCCACGTACAGACTGCCGCGACTGCCCTCTCCAACGTTGTACTCCATCGCGCCACCAAGATCGGTGTCGGAGTCATTGAAGTGGGCGACTTTGCCCGAACCGACCCGGCCGTCTCCTTCGACAACACTCACCAAATCAATCCGCTGCAGCGATGGATTGCCCGGGATGGCTCCCACATCGTAGCTAGCAAAGGTTTCGTGCAGATAAACGGTTCCCCCGAGTCCGCGGTCACCCGTGGATGTTCCCTCCGACTCCGCCGCCAACTCGCCCGCATTCAGCAAGCTCAGGCTGAGGACGATGACGCCGAACAAGCGATTACCCACCCCGCCGAGCACATGGAGCCCGCCAACTAACACGTCACACGCCTTGGTAAGCATCGAGAGCCTCCGCCTTTATTGGTTCGATTCAATATGACTTTATGAAACAACTCGCCTGATTCGAATTAATACTTATGAACATGTCAAGCTTCAAAAATCATAAAAACAAACCATCTGGTCGAATAATTAGGCATGATTTGGCGCAGGCCCGCTTGTTTCACCCTCAACAAACTCGGACGGCACGACCAGATCGACAAAGATTCGATTTTCTCCGGGCTCCTCAGTCTTGCAGAGCAACTTAGCCGCCTCCTCGCCGATCACTTCGGGATTACTGCCGGCACTGGTCAGATAGGGATGAATCTCGGTGCAGATCCGCGTGCGGTCCACCGCCGCGATGCTGACCTCTTCCGGAACACGGATACCTCGCAGCAACGCGAATTGATGGGCCCCCCGAGCCATCAGCCCGTTGTGGCAAACCCACGCCGTGGGTGCCTCCGAAGGATCATCACCCAACCGATTCATCAATTCCTCGGCGCAGTCAAACCCCTCCTGACGATCTCCGTTCTCCACGCTGACGATATGTCGCTCGTCGAGCTCGATTTGGCGGGATGCAAGACACTCGCGAAGCGCTCCCAGACGCGCCCGATGGCGTCCCAGACGACAATTCCCACCCAGCCACGCGAACCGAGTGTGCCCCAGTTTTACCAAGTGGGCGACGAGTTGTTCGAGCGACTGCTTTTCATTGGGCACAACGGAGTGACACAGCCCAGGCGCACTGGCATAGACACTTAACAACACCACGCGAAGCGCCCCAAGAGCCCGCAAAAACGGCTCGCTCACTTCGCCGAACAAGACAATTCCCTGGAGAGGGTCGCGTTGTCCGAGCAACTCGAATAGCTTCTTCTCATCGAGGTCTCGTTCGCCACCCAAGAACGTCGTGCTGATCCGCGCTTGCTGCAGGACTTTGAACAGTCCCTGCTGCACATGGCTAAACGTGTTGCTGGGCCGATCCAGCTTCAACCCACTCCGCTGCACAATCCCCACGTAATTCCGGCGTGCTTCGGGAGCGTGAACCGGCTGCATTCCCCGCGGAACATAGCCATTAGCCACCGCCACCCGCCAGATTTTGTTGTAGGACTCATCGGAGATGCCATCGCGACGTCCGTTGAGCACCAACGACACCAACGATTGGGACACCCCCAATTCCTTCGCGATCTGACTCTGAGAAATACGCTTTGCCACCGTAATCACTCCTTGTTACCCACAATCACCCATGATTTCATAATCAAGATTGTAGATTTCATAATTCAGACAACAAGTCGATTGCCTTGAAGTTGCCGGGCCGGTACACTTAATAATCATGAACAGCAAACCCAGCCCCCAACCGACCGCCCTGGTCCTGCTGACCGAGCAGGAGAAGAAAGAGTTTTTGCCGCCGGACTTGGAGAGCCGATTGCGAGAACTCTTTCCCGATCTGATCTGGATCGAGGCTCCGGTCCAGGAAGACGAGTGGCACCGGGTTCTCCGTGAGCAAAAACCCGAGATCGTGCTGTGTGCATGGGAAACTCCGACGCTCCCGATCGAAGCCACCGAACATCTCAAATACGTTTGCTTCCTCTGCGGCTCCATTCGCAAGCTTGTGCCTCGCGAACTGATCGAACGTGGACTCAGCGTTACCAATTGGGGATCGAGCATCAGCAACACGGTCGCCGAATGTTCGCTCCTTCTGATCCTCGCCGCGCTGCGACGGGTCGGTAATTGGAGCGTTGCGATGCGGACCAAAGGTGAGTGGAAAACGAGTCGCCATCCCGACACGCTCAGCCTGTTCGGCCGGCGGGTCGGTCTACACGGCCTCGGTGCGATCAGTTGCGAGCTGGTCAAACTGCTCGAACCGTTTCGTGTGCAAATCTCCGCGTTCTCGCCGAGCGTACCGGATCAGATCTACAACGACCTCAACATCCGTCGCTGCGAAACGCTCGAAGATCTCTTCGCAACTTCTGACGTGCTGGTCGAACTGGCGCCTGGCAAACCGGACAACTATCACATCGTCGGCGATGACCTGCTCAAGCTGCTACCCGAGCAAGCCGTGTTTGTAAATCTTGGCCGTGGCATGGTGGTCGACGAAGACGCGTTGGTACGAGCCAGTCGCGAGCGAGGTCTGCATATCGCGTTGGATGTCTACGAAACCGAACCGCTTCCGGTCGACTCGCCACTACGAAGCCTGGACAACATCACGTTGCTTCCGCACCTCGGCGGCCCGACACCGGACCGACGCCGTGACTGTGGTGAACTTGCGTTGCAGAATCTTGAAAACTACCTCAACGACAAACCGTTGATTAACCTTATCGATCTGAATACCTATGACCGTGCGACCTGATATCAAGTGGGGCATCTCGACGTTGGGATGTCACGAACTCGACCTGCCCGCGATCTGCCGGTTGGCGCTCCGACACGGAATCCAATGCTTGGAAATCCGCAGTCTCGCGGACTGTCTCAACCTACCGGAATATCTCGACGCGACGTATCCGAACGATCCCGCCGCAATTGAGCAGATCCTCGCTCAATATCACCAATCCATCATCGCTCTCAACAGCGGATTTAGCCTGACCGGAGCGAAGGAGTCGGACCGCGACGAACTGCTTGCCTTCGCCCGCTGGGCCGATCAACTCGGCATTCCATACATTCGCGTTTTTGGAGGCGGAAGCATGGATACACCGCTCGGCCGAAACGACTTGGCGATCGCCGTCGACAACTTGCGTTGGTGGAAGCAACAACGTGAAAAGCACGAATGGATGACACGTATCGCACTCGAAACCCACGACGGGTTCAGTAGCGCCGAACGATGCCTCCAACTGCAAGATGCGTTCGACGGTCCTCTCGATATTATCTGGGACACACATCACACTTGGAAAATGGGTGATGAAAGTGCCTTGCAATCGTGGGAACAGATGGCATCGATGATTCGACACGTGCACATCAAAGACAGCATCTCGGTGCCATCGGCCCGTCACCCATACACGTATTGCTTGCCCGGCCAAGGTGAGTTCCCCGCTGCCGACGTGTACAACGTGCTGCGCGACAACGGCTACCGGGGCGTCATCAGCCTCGAATGGGAACGCAAGTGGCATCCCTATTTGCCGGATCTCGACACCGCACTCACTGCTCTCGCCGATAGCGGCTGGAAAGCCGGCACGCCACACTCCGTCGCACTGTGACACTCTGCCGCTGTCAAACCGTTTCCGACACGGCGGATTCGAAGATGGCATCGTTTCGAAACGCGATGTCGTGGCGTGTCGCTGACGTAGCCAGACCGGACACGACGCCGCCTCTGTATCTGTAAATGGCTGACCGCGATGGGGATCAGCGGTCGATTCGTTTACCCGCTTAACTCAGCCGTCGACTCTGAGCTACGACCACGAATTCGCAGCCAATACCGGGCTCAGGTGCTCGCAGTCCCGGTTGGACCATGCAGCTTGCTACGACAAAATTTCGAATCAGAATGGGGGGCGTGAATGTCGCCAATCGTTAGCGACATGCCGCAAATTTAGCTCGACGGAGCTGGCCTAGCCAATTTAAATGGATTGGCGGGCTCGATTAGGAGCCGGTCCTTCCCCACCGAATCTCCCCACCTGTGTCAACATGATCTTTCACCTTCGACGCAGTGCTTATGCCCTTTTGCTGACACTGTCCCTCCACGTCGGCTTTGCAACGCTTGCGAGATCGGAAACTACCGCCACGGCGGAATCGTCGAAGCCAAACATCGTTTTCATGATGGCCGATGATTTGGGACCGGGCTGGGTCGATTTTGATGGCAGCAGCCCCGAGATCAACACGCCCAATCTCGAACGACTTGCCCGCAATGGAATGGTGTTTAGCAAGGCGTATGCGGCGGCAACGGTTTGCTCCCCGACTCGCGCCGCCTGCATCACCGGGATGTCGCCTGCACAGATCGGTTTGACAACTCATATTCCCGGCATTGCGGGACGAGAGCGGCCCGCACCGAAGGGTGGTCCCAAGGACGCAGAAACGCTGAATCACCTTCCGCTGGACTTGCCGAGCTACGCCCGCGAACTTAAGCAGCTGGGTTACACCACCGGCTTCCTTGGCAAATGGCACCTCGCGGGCGACGGGTCAATCAAGACCAACGACGGGGTCGTTAACAGTGACTGGCACCCCGTGCACTACGGCTTTGACACCAACATCGGCGGCTGCGCCTACGGACAACCCAAATCTTGGTTTGATCCATACAAGAATGGCACGATTGAAGATCGCAAGAAAGGCGAATACCTGACCGATCGACTCGGCGATGAAGCGGTCTCGTTCATCAAAACCAACCAGGACACACCCTTTCATTTGAGCCTGTGGTTCTATTCGGTTCACACGCCGATCAAAGCACCACGAGACCTTGTCAAAAAGAATGGCGGAAATGCTTATCTGGCTATGCTCGAGAGCATGGACAATGCCATCGGCAAGGTACTCGACACGCTCGAAGCAACCGGAACCCTTAAAAACACGCTGATCGTTTTTTACTCCGACAACGGAGGCGACAAACCGACCAAGTGGCTGGCAGACAAGAAAGGGTCCTTGCTGGAAGGAGGCGTCCGCGTCCCCATGGCGGTCGCTTGGCCGGGAGCGATTCAACCCGGAACGTCATGCGACACGCCCGTCACATCCATGGACTTCTTCCCGACTTTTGTGCACGCGGCAGGCGGTTCGACCTCGGACATCGAACAACTCGAAGGCTCGGATCTGATGCCGTTGTTTCAGGGCAAGAACAAACTGGACCGTGACGCGTTGTATTGGCACTACCCACACAACCGTCCCGATGTTCGGTACTACATGGGCAGTTCCATTCTCCAAGACGGATGGAAACTCTACGTCAGTCATGGAGTGAAGGAAGATGCGTTGTTCAATCTCAATGCAGATCCGATGGAACGCGAAAACGTACTCAAGAGCAATCCGGAACTCGCCGACCGCCTGCGAGCAAAACTCACAAACTGGCTCACCAAAGTGAATGCCAAAATGCCGCCACCGTTGGAAAACTGATGCATTAATTTGATTCCACTCGGATCGGAATCTCGCAAGGGCTCAGGCCAACCAGCCTTTATATTGAACGTTGTGAGCCACGGGGCTTGGCGGCGACAACAGTGTCGTTGAGCCGATGATGCACTCAACGACACGAAACGAATTCTACAACACGATGATTCTTGAAATGAACCTATTTCGAACGACCAACCTCCTCGGATTGCTGCTCGCGTTTGCAACGATCGCCGTTGCCGATGAACGCTATGTGCTGCGGTACGATTCGCCCGCGACCGATAATTTGCTTGGCGTTTCGAAAGGAAGATCCAAGGGGCTCGGCTACATCCAAACAGCACTCCCGATGGGCAACGGCCGACTGGGCGCGATGTTCTCCGGCGGTATCGATACCGAGCATCTGTTGATCAACGACATCACGTTATGGATGAACTCCAAACGCGGCATGGATGAAGCCTCGCAGTCGGGAACTCGCATGGTTTCCAGCTCAGAGTTTGAAACCGTCCGCCAAGCCTATCGGGACGGTAAGTACGGCACCAAACCGGGCAGCATGGAAAGTCAGTCCACAAAATACCTCAGCAGCACCGAACCGCTGGGAAACTACGCACCGTTCACCGATGTGTTGATTTCCACCGGACATGATCCCGCCCAGGTACGCGACTACCACCGCTCGCTCGATTCACGCACGGGTCTGGGAACGGTCAGCTATTCGCTCGGCGAGGGAACATTCACCCGAGAATTCTTCTGCAGCTATCCGCACGATGTGGTGGTGGCTCGTTATGCGGCGGAAAACTCGGAGCTGAATCTGACCATTTCCGCAACCACCAAGCATAAAGGGGCGCACACCGATGCAATTGAAAACCGAATCGTTCTGAGCGGCCAAGCGAGCATGGTTCAAGATGATGTGGAGTTCATGCAGATCGTTCAAATCGATGCCGAAGACGGAGAGGTCACGCCGCAAGCCGATGGTTCGATCCAAATTTCTGACGCGAGCGAGGTAACGATCTACTTAGCGGGTTACTGCGATTACCTGCCCGTCTATCCTTCATTCAATGGCCGCGACTACGAAACAGACTGCGAAACAACGATCTCGGCAGCGACCCAACTGGGGTTTGAGTCGCTCAAGAAAGCTCATGTCGAGGACGTCTCATCTCTGATGGACCGCTGTCGATTGGAACTGGAGTTCAAGCCCTCGGGCAGCACCACCGACGAACTGGTAGCCAGCGGTGGAAGCTTGGAGCTAGAAAATCTGTACTTCCACTACAGCCGCTATCTGCAATTGAGCTGTTCGCGTGGGGCTCCAGTCCCCTCCAACCTTCAAGGTCTCTGGAACTCGGACCTCAAGCCCGCCTGGAATTGCGACTACCACACCGACATCAACGTGCAGATGAATTATTGGATGGTGGATCCGGCAAACCTCTCGGAGTCGTTCCGCCCGTTTGTCGAATGGTCAAAGGTTCTCGCTGAATCCGGCGTTCATACCGCACGTCAAACCTTTGGCATCAACCAAGGCTGGAGCATGGGACTCAACGGCAATGTTTTTGGCTTCACCGCGCAGAACGAACACGGCCGCCGCAACCAGCAGTCCGGACATTGGCTTTGCCAGAACCTTTTCGACCACTACGCCTTCACCCAAGATCGTGCGTATCTCGAAGAGATCTATCCAATCCTCAAGGGCGCAGCGGAGTTCTTCGTCGAGTATCTCGCTCCGTGGAAGGACGGCAGTTTGGTTGTCTATCCCACTTGGTCGCCCGAGAATAGTTACTTGGTCAAGCAGTACGGCAAGCTAAACAAGCAGGCTTATGGCGCGTCCTGGGACCAGCAACTCGTGCTGAATCTGTTCACGGACTGTATCGAGGCGTCCACGGTGCTCGGCCGTGACGAGGCTTTCCGCAAGACGCTACAGGACATGATCCCAAAACTGTGCCCGCAAAAGATTGGCCAGTACGGCCAGCTACAAGAGTGGCCTGAAGACTGGGACAACCCCAAAGACACGCATCGTCACATCTCCCATTTGATTGCGTTGCATCCCGGTCGGGATATCTCGCCGCTGACGACGAAGGAATTGCACGAGGCAGCTCTCGTCACGATGAAGCATCGCGGCGACGAGTCCACCGGCTGGAGCACGGGTTGGAAAACCTGCTTCTGGTCACGTCTCCACAACGGCGACCGCGCACACAAAATCTACCAGTTCCTGACGTCTAAGAGGGCTTACCCCAACCTGTTCGATTTCCACCCGCCGTTCCAAATCGATGGCAATTTCGGCGGCGCCGCTGGCGTTTGCGAAATGCTTTTGCAAAGTCATCTCCGCAGCGTGAACGCGGACGCCCAAACGATCGAAGAAGCCGCATTTGTGGCCTACCAAAAAGATCCGAACGAGCCAAAACATTTCATACCGGTCACTCCCGACGAGAAACTGGCCGACGCCCCCTACATCCTGCACCTGCTCCCCGCACTCCCATCGGCTTGGCCCAACGGACAAATCAACGGACTGAAAGCGCGCGGTGGACTCGAAGTCGATCTCCAATGGAAAAACGGCCAGCTCACCCAATCAACCATTCAAGCACACCGCGACACCAACTTGCGGATCTACGCGCAACACAAACTGAGCCAAGTGATTTCACTCAAAAAAGGCCAGTCAATCACATGGCCTTCGCGTCCGTAGGCAAATTCTCTCGAGGGGCGTTGCTCTTGGCTACGGTGACAGAAGGCCTTTGGCCTTTCCCCGGACTCGCAGATCTGCCACCGCTTTTAGCCAAAATTCCCGTGGCCAACGGCCACAATCACCGTAGCCTGGGGCAACGCCCCAGGAGCACGGAAACCGGTGACCGAATGTTGGCCAACGGCCATATTCAACCCTGATTCCCCCGCGGCCATGTCGCGGCGGACAAATCAATCCCATACGTATTGCTCGTCAAAATCAATGCCATATCGATTGAGGAAATTACGGTACTCCTCCTGAAACGATTTCTTGCGATGGTGCTCCTCGTGATTCCGGACGTACGCCTCAACCGATTCTCGATGCGTGGGGCTGACCGAAAAGATCCCGTATCCGCGTTGCCAATAGAACTTGTCCAAGTTTGGCTCCCACGTCTTTATCATTTTCGAAGACTCACGTTTGACTTGTTCAACAAAGTCCTTCGCTGCATGAATCCGTCCCAAATCGAATAACACATGTACGTGATCGGCTACGCCCCCCACGACCACAAAAGCCGATCCCATGTCACGAAACAGGGTTGAAAGATATGCGTGAGTTCGCTGGCGGAGAACATCCTTCAAGAATGGGAAGCGATCTTTTGTGCTGAAGATCAAATGGGCGTACAACGCGGAATGGGATTGCGGCATGACTGGCCTCTCGATGCGGAATGGTGAATATGGCCGTTGGCCAAGCCGTTTTGATGCGTCCTTCACGTCCCTACGGTGACGAGTGGCCTTTGGCCAACATCAGACCGGAATATTCTAACACGACTTACAGCCACAATCCCGGTGGCCAACGGCCACAATCACCATAGCCTGGGGCAACGCCCCAGGACCTTGAAAACCGGTGACCGAATGTTGGCCAACGGCCATATTCACCCGGTTTCCCCCGATGTGGAACGATGAATATGGCCGTTGGCCAAACCGTTTGTTGCGTCCTTCACGTCGCAGGGGCGTTGCCCCTGGCTACGGTGACAGAAGGCCTTTGGCCAATATAAGAACGGCGAATTTCAGCATGACTGAGAGCCAAAATCCCTGTGGCCAACGGCCACAATCACCGTAGCCTCGGGCAACTCCCCAGGCACCTCACGGCACGTCGCAAATCCACAACATGGCGACCTCAACGCTGGCTAATTTGCCGCAAAGCAGCACCGCCGAGTCGCAAATTGTTACCTTGGACGTTAGTCAGTAGACTAAAGTGTTCATCTCACCAGTCACTCGCCCAACCTCTGTGGCATGCCGCTGGATCGCTCAGAGAGCTTGATCCGATCTGTTGTCATGTGCGTGGCGATTTCCCCATTTCTACTGGAGTCGACAATTGGCCAGACGATCACTTAAGCAACTTAGTCATCAACTCGGAACGTCTTTTGAAGAGTTGGGTATGAAGTCGTTGCAAACCCTGTTGTTGCTAAGCTTGGTCGTTGTGTCGTCCGTAGCCCAAGGACAAGAAATCGGCACTGTGACAGTAACTCACTCTGAGCTCACCGGAATCGGTGCTGAGAAGGGTGTCATGCGGCGTGACCCCAGCGACATTATCAAGGTCGGCGATCTCTTCTACGTCTGGTATTCCAAGGGCAAAATTTCTCCCGGCTACGACGCGACCGTGTGGTATGCCACTTCGACCGATGGCCACGTGTGGACCGAGCAAGGAGAAGCGTTAGCCAAGGGGGAAGCCGGCGGGTGGGACGGGGCGAGTGTCTTTACGCCCAATATCCTCGTTGCCGAGGGACGTTACTGGCTGTTCTACACGGGGACTTCGAGACCTTTCAAAAAGCAATTCAACCCGGATTCGAAAATCGGGATCGCCGTCTCAGATTCACCCGATGGGCCTTGGGAGCGACTGGACACGAACCCGGCATTGAAAAACAGCGACAATCCGGAAGACTTCGACAGTCACTTGGTTGATGACGCGTGCCTGATCGTTCGCGACGGGAAATACTGGTTCTATTACAAAGGTCGTCAATTGGGCAAAAGTCCAGGCCAAACCCAAATGGGGTTGGCGATTGCGGATCACCCGCAAGGCCCGTATGTACGACATGAATCGAATCCTGTCATTCCCGGAAACCACGAAGTTTTGGTGTGGCCGCAGGGCAAAGGCGTTGCCGCGATGATCGGCACCACCGGGCCCAAACAGATCACGAACACGATCCAGTACGCCGAAGATGGAGTCCATTTTTCCAAAACCCACAACGTCGAAAACGGACCCTGGGCAGGCGGCGCCTATCGTCCGGAGGCGTTCACGCAAAGCGGCGAAGGAGAGATTCCCGAGTGGGGCGTCGAGATCGGAAGAGCCAAAGGACACCTCCCGTTCATCGGCCGTTTTGAATGCACCGTCAAGTAGAGGAAGCCACGGACAGCTTGTTGACTCAATCCGATTCAGAAAGGGATGGTCGCCTTTTGCTCTTGAGAAAGAGCGTTCACGGATAGGCAGTGAGTCTATTCGCCGGAGGTGAAACGACGTGACCGTCTGCTCCGCGAACGAACGCCCTCAAAAACTCTCGTTCGCGGAGCGAACGGCCACGCGGATAGCTCACAGGCTAGGAGCGAACGGCCACGTGCATACGTTTCTAACCTCGGAGCGAATGTCGAACGTGACCAAATCGACGAAGGCCGAAAGCTTTCGTCCACGCTCAATGACCACCAAAACGCGGTTCGCTTTTTGCTACCGAAATCGAATGCCTCCGCGGCTTCCGCGACATTGGAACTCAAACCATGCACAACAAATCTGAAGCGTCTGAAAGCTGCTGCACCACCCCCGGTTGCTGTGGAGAGGTAGACACAACTGTCGATCGTCGCCAATTCGTCAAAGCAACAGGGCTGACCGCAGCGATGCTGATCGCCGGTCAGACCGATGTGATGGCTGGCCCCTTCGATGCGGCGGATTTTGACAACATCATTCCCGCCGACAAAAAGCTGAGCAAGGAATGGATCGCGAGTCTCTATGCACGTGGGGAGGCGTTGACCGCAACCGGTGATGATCTGAAGTACATCGGCATGCCCATCAATGGAATCTGCACCGGGCAAGTTTATCTTTCTGGCGACGGTCGACTCTGGAACTGGAATCTCAACGCGACGAAGGACCGGAAGCACACGCCCAAAGGCCTTCGCTACATGCAGCCCGACGTGGCTCGACCGTCGACGGGCCAAGGTTTTGCGGTGCGAGTAGGCGGGAAGGTCCACACCCTCGACGCCAGCGGTTTTCAAAACGTCAAATTCACCAATCAATACCCGATGGGTCGCGTGGACTATGCCGACGACGCTTGTCCCGTGCAAGTGCAACTGGAAGCCTACACACCCTTCATTCCGCTCAACCGCGACGAATCCAGCTACCCGGTCATCGTCATGCGGTACGCAGTGACGAATGTATCATCCACACCGCAAGAGGTGTCCATTGCGGGTTGGATCGAGAACAACCCCAACGGTTCAAAGGGCGCGAAAACGTGCCTGTATCGTGAACTCGATGAGGTCTCCGCGGTCGAATGTTCGGCAAAAGTTAAGAACGCCAATGCAATCGCGCTCGGTATCCTTGGCAAAGAGAAACCGGAACTGTTGAATCTGGCGAAAACGAATCCTGGCCCCGACGACGTCTTTGATACGGACATTACATTGCAAGACGGCGCCCGTACGGAACAGGATGCCAAGCAAGCCGCCTTCGCATCAATGGGCCGCTCTTTCGAGCTAAAATCAGGTGAGTCTCGAACGGTGTCCTTCGCCGTTTCGTGGCGACTGCCGTATGTCCAATACGGTACCGCCTTCGGACCACGTGGGACGTCTCTCGGTCGAAATCACTATGCAACGATCTGGCCGACTGCTTCGGACGCCGCCAGCCAACTGGCTATCCGTGAGAGCGAACTCCACAGCGCAACCAAGACCTGGGTGGAGACTTGGTACGATTCAACGTTGCCATATTGGTTTTTGGAGCGGACGTTTATCCCTATCAATTGCGTGCAGACGCAGATGGGCCAGCGGGTGTTTCCTAAGGACAACGACACCGAGATCTACAATTTCGAAGAAGGCGTCAGGTGCTGTCCCGGCAACTGCACTCACGTTTGGCACTACGCTCAAGGTTTGGCTCGTGTCTTCCCAATGATCGAACGCGAGAACCGCGACAAGATTGAATATGGATTGGGCTTTGATTCGAACACTGGAGCGATTGCGCATCGTTACATGGGAGGACGGTTCGGTGATGCCATCGATGGCAACTGCGGCACCATCCTGCGTGTGCTGCGTGAAAGCCAGATGACGACGGACTACCGCTTTCTGGAAAGCATTTGGGAACGTGTGAAGCTGTCGATGGATCACGTCATTCAGAAATGGGACCCGGAAGAAGATGGCCTGCTCGCTGGTTCCCAACACAACACGCTCGACGAGCCGTGGTTCGGTCAGGTGCATTGGTTGATCAATCTCTACCATGCGGCGCTGAAGGCATCGGCGGTGATGGCTCGGCAGATGAATCAACCTCAGGCCGCTAGTCGCTACGAGCGGATTGTCGAAAAGGGCGTCCCCGCGATGGTGGACCTGTTGTGGAACGATGACTTCGGCTACTTCGTTCACAAGCCCGGCGATCCTGATGACCAGAAGCACGGATCGACCAACGGCTGTCATATCGATCAGGTGCTGGGAGATTCGTGGCTGTACAACGTCGGGATCGAACCGATTTTGCCGAAAGACAAGATCCGTCAATCATTGCAGTCCCTGTGGAAATACAACTTCACACCGAACGTCGGTGCGTTCCGCAAAGTGATGACCAATGGGCGCTGGTACGCCGCCGCGGGTGACGCGGGGTTGGTCATGTGCAGCTTCCCGTTTGGCAAGATCGAACCCAAGAGCGGCAAGGCGAGTTATGCCGGCTATCTCAACGAGTGCATGACCGGGTTCGAATGGCAGGTCGCCGCGCACATGATCTGGGAAGGCATGATTCAGGAAGGCTTAGCGATTGGCAGAGCAATCTACGACCGGTATCGGCCCGCCGCTCGCAATCCCTACAACGAAGTCGAATGCAGCGACCACTATTCACGGGCGATGGCCAGCTATGGAGCGTACCTAGCCGCATGCGGGTATCGCTATGACGGTCCCGAAGGAAAGTTAGCCTTCGGCCCGCGGCTGAGCCCAGAGAATTTCCGCGCCGCGTTCACAACCGCAGAAGGCTGGGGCAGGTTGTCCCAGAACGTTACCGACGGTCAACAATCCGTGACGCTAGAACTGCGTTACGGTAAACTTACTTTGAAGGAGTTCGCACTTGATAAAGTGAAGGGAACCTCCGCGAGCCAGGCCAAGGTGGAAGTCGACGGTGAGCCCGTTGAAGCGAACTTCCTTCACGAAGCCGATCGGCACGTCTTGCGATTCACCAATCCGCTACAGCTCGTTGCGGACCAGCGTTTAGAAATCAAGTTCGAGGGATAGAAATAGCGTCGTGGGATTCGCCCGAATTCCGTTAACATCGAAACGGCACAAGGAAGTCTGGCGACGTCCGCTACGGTAAACAAGTCAGCAGGAGTCTTTCATCTTATCAATCGATTTGGCGTCAGCGGGCTGCTAATATATTAACGCGAAGCATGAGTTTAGAAGTTGCGTTTTTTGCCACAATGATTCTTGGCCAAAGGCCATTGTCATCATAGCCAGGAGCAACGCCCCTGGAGTACATCGAAACACGGCATCATTTGGCCAACGGCCATATTCACGCCTCGGGTAATGAATTGTTCGTTCAATCTCGAATCTCGATCAAATCAACAGACCGTCGGCCGCGGATCCAACGTACAACCGGTGCTAACACCAAACGACTTATGCGAAATCACCAAAATCATTCCTAGGGACCTTTTGAAGTCCCTTGCGGCAAAGCGATTCCAGCACATCCCACACCAAAGACAATTAACTAGGCGACCAGGAGAATGACAAAAATATTGATGATCGTTCTAACGATCACATCGTCGATCGCCATCGGGGGCACCGCACTGGCGAATGTTTTCTACGTTTCTCCCTTGGGCAGTGATTCCAACTCGGGAACTTCCGAAGCTCAACCATTCCAGATGGTGCAACATGCCATCGATAGAATGAAGGCCGGAGACACGCTGGTGGTGTTGGATGGCGTCTACACCGGTACGCTTAAGCTGAAATCAGGAATCACCATCGGGGCCAAGAACCCACGCAGGGTGGTCTTCAGCGGCGCAGAACCCTTGCAGGGAAATTTCGAAAAGCACTCGGGAAACATCTACAAGATCGATGT
The DNA here is from genome assembly GCF_023701485.1 of Aporhodopirellula aestuarii. Lineage (GTDB taxonomy): Bacteria > Planctomycetota > Planctomycetia > Pirellulales > Pirellulaceae > Rhodopirellula > Rhodopirellula aestuarii. The sequence continues at coordinate 25,955 of NZ_JAMQBK010000011.1, read as the reverse complement.
CAGCACGGATCCCAAACAATTGTTCTACAAAAACAAACCGATGACCTGGGCCCGTTGGCCAAACATACAGTGGTCAGAAAACTGGAACCGGGGCAAAAAGTGGGTCAGCGGTGCAGCCGGCTTGGGGACCCTGAACCATAAAGCCTTTGCCGGATTTCGGGATCTTGATTTGACCGACGCGTATTGCTTCATTCGCTACGCCAAAGGAAACAGCTGCTACAGCAGGGCGATCAAAGGATTTGATGGCACGACGCTGTTGTGGGATGACACAAATTTCTACAACCGGCTGTTCACTGGAGAAGATGGAAAACGTGGTCGGATGGCAATTGCCGAAGGAGCCAAGGGGGTTCGAGGAATGTTCTTCCTCGCCGGAGCACTCGACTTGCTCGACAGCGAAGGTGAATGGTTCGCGAAGGACGGCACCTTGTATTTCCATGCCCCTGGGGGAAGGCAGCCCAATGCCGCAGATATTCTGATTAAGACAAATGACTATGCCATCTACCAAGGAGACGCTTTGTCCGAGGTAACGATTGTAGGCGTCGATTTTTTGGCTACCTCGGTCAAGTTGGCCAACCCGGCCAATCAACAGATCGTCTTCCGCGACGTTCACTTCAGCTACATCGGTGCAGAGCCTCTCTTTGTCGATACTCCCAATGGCAAACGAGCATCCAAGCCCATTCACGTTGCGGGTACGCGGATTGGTTTCGACGATTGCCTGTTCGCTGGGGCCCATAATACAGCCCTGAATTTGGTGGGTTCCTTGCTCTATGTCCGCAATTGTGTCTTCGCTGAAAACAATCGCCATGGGAATTTTCAAAGTGTGCCGCTTTTCATCAGCGCCAGCGGCACGTACCTCGTGACGCACAACACGTTCTTCAATAACTGTTCGGACGCGATACGGATTGGCTTTCAAGACGACTATGAAAAAAGCCGCAATCCTGATGTGTCCTACAACAACATTTGCAATGCGGGGATCTACAACAGCGACGTATCGGGAGCATACTTTCCGAAAATGAGCCAGCACTACACCGAGTTCCACCACAACTGGGTGCACAACGTCAAGGGAAACGGGGTGCGTCTCGACCAAGCAGGTGAAGAGTTCACGGTGCATCACAATGTCTTTTGGTCATGCAAGCGGGGAATGAGCATTGAAGGCTACGGCAAATTCAACGTCTACAACAACACCTCCTATCGCAACAAGGAAGCCTGCGATTTGATCAGAAACGTCGTTTCGAAACCAAAGGGATCCAACCCACAAATGGTGAGCAACGATACGAGCTTCCCGCCGATTGATGACTGGAATGTCTTAAACAACCTAGTGCATCGATTCGCGGACAGTGTCGGGCCTAGCGAGAAGGGGCCATTTGATCAATCGAAAGCGAAAGGCACCCTTCATCCGGAGAGGAAAACAGGCAAATACATCCGCGTCAAAGATCGAGGAGACATTCAGGGCAATCTGACCGGGTTCCAGCCAACGATCTTCACGAACGGAAACTTGGGCGGTCTGAATTTAGTCCCATCCAATAGGATCGTCGAAGGTGGCGTTGCCCCCACCCCCAAATTGATCGCCGAAGGCGTGACGGACCTGGGAACCTATCGAGGTGCCTACGACTATCGGGACAAAGGCTGGTCCGCAGGAAGTGATTGGATGCCCTACGGTATCGATGTTCCAAAAACGATGGCCCGCGCGGAGCAGTTTGCTAAGAAGTACAGCCCCATTTCCGTCGTTCCCGAAATCAAAGTGTCGGGGCTTCCGAGTGGGCTGTTGAGCCGAACATCCTACGAGCCCGCCGCGAACGTTCCCAACAAGGCTACTAAGCCGCAAAATGGAAAGACGCCCAGGAATGTAAAACGCAAAAAATCGTAGTGGGACTCGCCAGAGTTCCCAAGCAGCAGGAAATCGTCATGGGACTCGCCAGAATTCCAAGATATCGGGAACGCGTAGACGCCACAGGAGTTCTGGCAAAACCACCACGCAAAATCTGTCGTCACGGGATTCCTGGCGAAATCCACCACATCTACTAACCTGGCAATGAAACATGCACCTCAAAGTCCTCAACGATTCCGTGAACGACTCAGTATGCTGCGACTCCAATCTCGACATGTCCCGACGTCGATTCCTTGTCGCCGCTAGCGTTCTGACTGCAGGGTTGAGCACCCGTCCGCTGCTGGCCGCTGGGCAACAGGCAAACTATTCGGACGCGGTCAAGGCACATGCGTCGTTGCGTGGCTATTGGCAGTTTGATGGCGATCTGGTCGACGCCATGGGCAAGGCCCCCGCTAAAGGCCAGGGCTCAGCTTCGTTTGCCGAGGGCGTTGTGGATGGCAAAGCGATTTGTTTGATGCCAGAACAATCGGTTGCGGTGCAGAATACCGATCACCTGAGAGGCCGATCAGCGACTCTGGAGTTGTTCTTCAAACTCGCTTCGCCGCCGCAGGGTGTGGAAGATCCGGTGATCATTGCACAAACCGCCGGGCAACAGGCGCGGTACATCGTCGGGGTCAAGAACGACCTATCCGCACTGATCTATCAAAACGTCAACGGGGATGTGCTGACCACGATCAATCTGCCCACCGACCAGCCGATCGAAGTGGGGCGGTGGTACCACTTGGGGATCACCAGTTTCGATCTCGACCTGCGGGCCTATGTGGATGGCTACGAGTGCAGCCTGGTGGGCGGTGCATTTGAATTCACGCGCAGGGGGCCAGCCAAATCGACCATGACGTTTGGATCGACCACAGTAAACGGTTGGGGCTCAACCGATGTCTGTCTCGACGAAGTCGCGTGCTACGCCGAGGGTTTGACATTGGCGGATTTCCAGAACCATCTTCGGGCCGCAGGATGGGAGCAGCGTCTAAAAGAATCGGGGGAAATCGTTGCTCGCGTCGAGGCCGAACGCAACGCCCGCCGGGCTCGCAAGACGCAGGCAATCCTAAGCGACCCCGCGCTGACCGCCCCGGGGAAAACTCGCGTCTACGAAGGCGAGCATCTCGATGCGATCAACTTCACCGTCGGTGGTATCGGTGCCGGCGGCATTCAGTTCAACGGCAAAGCTGAACCTGCCATTTGGCAGATCGCCTGTAATTATTCGGAAGAACGCATCGCTGACAGTTTTCTCGCGGTGCGGGCTCAAACCGCGGGTGGCGAACCAGTGATTCGCGCGTTGCAAACCGAATCGGTCGGTCCTTTTGCGGCGATGTCTTCGTTGAAATTCGAAGGCGAGTATCCCCTTGCCAAATATCGATTTGAAGAACCAGCGTTGCCGCTGGAGGTGGAGTTGGAAGTCTTCAACCCCTTCATCCCGATGGACCTGAAGAACTCGGCGATTCCCTGTGCGATTTATACGGCAACGGTTACCAATCCTTCGCCGTCCGCGGTGAAGGTTGACGTGCTGGCAGCACAAAAGAACGCACTCGGCTACGCCGAAGGCAACGGCGGGAACTTTGGCAAGAACCAAAATCGCGTCAAGCAAGAAGGCGATGCCACACTGTTGCACATGACCCGCAGCGGAATAGCCGGATCGGACATGGTGCTGATGACGCGGGCTGTTGGTGCATCGGGCTGTGCCTCGTGGGATAGCGTGGAGGAATTACATGGTGCCTTTGACGCAGACGGCTCGTGTAAGGGTCCTGCAACGTCAGAGATCTCCGCCGCTGGCAAAACGGTTAACGGCGCGCTGTCGGTGCCGCTTGAGCTCGCTCCTGGCGAGACTAAGTCGGTCACTTTTGCACTGACGTGGTATTTCGAAGGTGGCCGACATGGCGAAGGCAAAGCCAGAAGGAATTTGGAAGGAGAAGGAGGCTCCAAGGGGGGCAAGTGGAATCGCGCGGGCCAGAACTACACCAATTGGTGGCCAAACGCAATCGGTTTGGCGGAATACCTGCAAGAAAACCTGGCTGAGCTGATCGCTCGGACCCGCCTTTTCCACGACACACTTTACGAGTCAACACTTCCGGTGTGGTTGTTGGATCGGATGAGTTCGCAGCTGGCGGTTCTGCGCAGCCAAACTTGTTGGTGGGCCGCCGATGGTTACTTCGGTGCTTGGGAGGGCTGCAATCCGACAAAAGGATGCTGTGCTGGCAACTGCACGCACGTTTGGCACTACGCTCAAGCTCACGCACGACTTCTGCCTGAACTTGGGCGTAAAATGCGTGAGCAAGACTATTCGATGCAACTGCCCAGCGGTCTGACGCCGTATCGACATACCAATCAGAGTTCAGCTGCCGATGGTCACTTTGGGACAATCCTCAACACTTACCGAGAGCATCTCTGCGCGACAGACGAAAGCTGGCTCAAGTCACAATGGCCGAAGGTGAAGAAGGCGATCGATTGGGGCATCAATCATTACAACCCCAAACGCGACGGATTCCTGCAGACCGTTCAGCACAACACGCTCGATGGAGATATGACAGGCTGCTCGTCCTGGATCGGTAGCTTGTATCTGTCCTCCCTCGAAGCCGGTGCACGCATGGCAGACACGATGGGCGAACCGGATGCCGCCGCGGAATACCGCAGGATTCGCGAGTCCGGCAAGAAGCTCCAAAACGACCGTTTGTGGAACGGTGAATACTACATCCAAGAAGTCGGTGAGAAGCGAATCCAAGACTATTTGGACGGTTGCCATATCGATCAGATCCTGGGCGAGTGGTGGGCCGATCAAGTTGGCATTGATCGGAACTTTCCAACCGATCGCTCCCACCAGGCGATGCAGGCTCTGCTGAAGCACAACTTCTTCGCCGACTTCCATGGTCAATCGCTCAAGCCGCGTCAGTACTGCGAAGTCGATGATGGCGGCATGAAGATGATTACGTGGCCCAATAACCCTCAGCCGATCCCCGGAATGAAATACGGGGACGAGGTGATGACCGGTTTCGAATACAGCGCCGCGGTGTCCTTGATTCAGAACGGCATGCTGCATGAGGGCCTGATGCTCCTGAAGGTGATCTCGGATCGCTACAACGGCCGCTTGCGGACCGAAGGGGTCTCCGATTTTGCGAACGGTGCCTGGGGATACTCGGGCAATCCTTACGGCGACGATGAGTGTGGCAAATTCTACGGCCGTTCCCTTAGCGTCTGGTCAGCCTTGATTGCTTTGCAAGGCTTTCAATACGACGGACCGGCGGGAATCATCGGCTTCCGGCCTCGTTTAAATCCGGAAGACCACGCCAGCTTCTTTACCGTCGCCGAGGGCTATGGGCTTTATACCCAGGTTCAGGAGGCGAACCAGCTCAAAGCGACTCTGGATCTGCGGGAAGGTCAGCTTCGCCTGAGCGAGGTGTCTATGGCCGCAACCAAAAGCAAACTTCCCCAGTCCGTCCGGGTGACGAGCGGTGGCAATTCAGTGACGCCCCGCGTCGAAGTGAATGGCAGCACTCTGACCTTGGAATTCGAAAGCGCGATCACTTTAACGGCCGGACAGCAACTGGAGATTGACGTTGAGTTGGCTTGAACGAAAGAGATTTGACTTTTGCTGTCGCCACCGGCCCCAGAGGGTGGGACACGTTCTGGCGAACGTAGTGATCTAGTTCGAGTCCATCGACGCCAAGCGGTCTTTCAGTTCCATCAGAATCTGCTGGCACAACCGTTCGGCTTCCGGTTGCCGTTCGCGGACGCCATCCAAGTCTCCTGATCTTGCGTCGGTTTCCATTGCCAAACTGCACTCCTGCAATAGCGTGGCACCAAAGGTATTGGCGGTGCTCTTGAGCGTATGAGCACAGCGTAGCGCCGTCGGTGCGTCACCTGCTTCCATCGCCGCGGTAAGCTCTGCCATGAGTTTCGCAAATTCATCGAGCGCCGCTTCGACGATCACTTTCAGGATCTCCTCATCACCTTGGACGTTTTTACGCGCGACGTTCCAATCGATGAGACCGCCGGAAGCGGTGCCTTGGCCGGAAGCGATGCCTTGGCCCGTCGCCGTGTCACTGGTTGGCTCCGCATCGTCATGCTCTGACAAAATGCCGGATGAGACGAGCGATTCCAACACGTTGAGTAATTCCTCGCGTTGGATCGGCTTGGTCACGTAGTCATCCATGCCCACCTCAAGGCATTTTTCGCGATCCCCCTTCATCGCCCGGGCTGTCATCGCCACGATCGGAACGTGCTTGCCGGTCTGCGACGCTCGCTCCAAATCACGGATCGTGCGAGTCGCGGTGAGCCCGTCCATCACTGGCATTTGTACGTCCATCAAGATCACGTCGAAGGAACCTGTTCGCCAAGCATCGACCGCCTGTTGACCGTTTTCGGCGAGCGTTGTTTGGTGCCCCCATTTTTCAAGCAGAGCCATGGCCAGTTTCTGATTCGCGTATCCGTCTTCGACGACCAGGATCTGAAGCGATCGGCCGGCGGGTCGATCAAGACCTGCTTTTTCAGCCGCAGGTCGACTCGGCAACGGCCGTCGGCCAAGGACGCGTGTGATCGCCTGTTGCAACTCAGATTGTTTCGCCGGCTTCATCATATGGGCATTGATACCTAGCTGACGACACCGAATCGCATCACTGGAATGGGCGCCCGATGTCAATATGATGATCACGGTCTCTCGCAATTCATCACTCGCTCGGATCTTCTCGGCGAGGGTAAAACCATCCATGCCAGGCATTTGGGAATCACTGATCAATAGCGGCAACTCGCCTTCGGACGCGAGCGTTTCGTGAATCGCTTCCAAAGCGGCAGGCGCGTTAGCGACAGCTTGGACAGTCATGTTCCAGCTTTGCAAAACTTCGGTCAAGATACGAAGATTGGTGGCGTTGTCATCCACAATCACCACTGGAATTCTCGAGAGATCCAGATCCGCGAGTGAGGTCCCGTCCGGAGGCACTTCCCCCAATGGAAGTTCCACGATGAAATGGAACTCGCTGCCCTTGCCGAGAGTGCTTTCCACCCAAATGCGACCGTTCATCGCTTGGATAATCTTCTTCGAGATCGCGAGCCCCAACCCGGTTCCGCCGAACTGACGCGTGGTGGACTGGTCAGCTTGCTCAAACGCATCAAACACGGAATCCAGTTTGTGTTCAGCAATCCCAATACCTGTGTCACTGACGATGAAGTGAAGTCGCGCAACATCGGACTGCATTTTCTCCAGCGTGACTTCAACAACCACTTCCCCTTCGGACGTGAACTTAATGGCGTTCCCGACCAGATTGACCAACACCTGTCGGAGTCGCACCGGGTCCGCCAGAAAGTGCTCGGGAACGTCAGCATGCACCTGCCACGCCAACTCGATTCCCTTGGTATGCGCTCGCAACCCAAGACTCTTGAGAGTGTTCCCGACCTCGTCTCGTAACGAGATGTCCTCAGCAGTCAGTTCCAGCTTTCCGGCTTCGATTTTTGAGAAGTCAAGGATTTCGTTAATCACCGACAGCAGAGTTTCAGCCGATTCGTAGACAATCGAAAGGAAGTCATGCTGCGACGGCGTCAGGTCGGTATCCAGAACCAACTCAGTCATGCCCATGATCGCATTCATGGGGGTGCGTATTTCGTGACTCATATTGGCCAAAAAATCGCTTTTCGCGCGGCTCGCCGACTCAGCCGCTTCCTTGGCAATTTCCATCACTTCGGCAGCGTGCTTTTGGGGGGTGATGTCACGGGATAGACCAAAGAGTCCGATGACTTCGCCTGACTCATCGAGCAGCGGCAGTTTGGTACTGGATAGCCAGATCTGTTCGCCAGCTGCTGAGCGTTCGGGTTCTTCCTTTCCGATCATAGGCTCACGAGTCCGCATCAGCTCGACTTCCTCAGCGCGCGTTTCGTCCGCAAAATCCTTCGGAAAGTAGTCGTAGTCGGTTCTGCCAACTACCGATTCAGGAGTATCCACTCCCATGAACCTTGCAAACGAATCGCTGACGTGGGTAAAGCGACTGTGGGTGTCCTTGAAGTAAATCAGGTCCGGCACCGTTTTCATCATCGTCCCCAGCAGGAACTGTTCACGCTTGAGCATCGCTTCGGTCTTGCGTCGGTCGTCGACCAGCGCGGCGTACGCCGCCCCACTTTTGAGCTCCAATGCCAGGGGCAGAACACGTGCAAGCAGAACCACACCGCTGGCGGAGAATACGGCCGTAACCAACTTTGCCACGGCCGAGAGTTTGTAAACCGGCCACCAAAAGATTCCCGCTTCGACCAGGTGAACGGTGCCGCAGGAAAAGAAAATCAACCCCAAGAACCCATAGAAGATGGGCGGGAATTTCAGATCATTGCGTTGCCTCACGAAATACATCACAACGATTGGAACTGCAAAGTACGCGGCAAAGATCACCAAGTCAGAAAGGATGTGCATCCATCCAACCCAGGGCTGTTCGGCCCACGCCCAACCACACGACCAACGGGGAGGAAATCCAGAGGTATCGAATAGATTCATGGGTTTATCTTTTCAGCAAACGGGTCGACCCTTCATGCGTTGCACTCAATCCTACCTATTTATCGCCAGCGGCGTACGCAATTCACGCTAACTCGACGGCAGAACTCCGAGAGTTGAGATGACCAAACTCCTGTTTGCTTTCGACAGCCGGCGGATCGCCGCCAAACTGCTACAAACTCGATCAGTGTTCAAACTTGCGGTCAAACAAACGGCTCGCGCCGTTCCGCGAGTTCTCTTAGCGGCAGGGCGCGAGCTCTCCGGTTCCAGCAGCCCGAAAGTTCAAGTTTGGTAAACCGCGATGTTCGCGGGGACAGGACAATTCAGAACCACCTCACCGGGCTCCGTTGCGCGTCAACGCATCTCGTCTATAATTGAATTGTTGTTTTGAATATGAGCAGTAACCGATCGTTCCCGAGGGGGCGATGCATGGGCTTGAGAAGAGGCGATGCGGTCAACTCCGTTACTCACCCCAAGACAGAAAGCTCGGATCACTGAACTTGTAGCCGACGCGAACCCCTTGACGAAAAGAGAGTACCAGGAATGAAACGTTGTCATCAAATACTCGCGTTGGCGGCCGCATGCATGACTCTCTTTGGGGCGAATTTGGCGTGGGCGGAGCAGCCGTCTCAAAAGCCGAACATAATTCTCCTCTTCGTTGACGACGTCGGATATGGGGATCTAGGTTGCTATGGCTCGAATCGAAAGACCCCGGAGATCGACCGTTTAGCACGTGACGGTTTTCGCTCGACCGATTGTCTTGTCGCCGCGAACGTCTGCGGGCCTTCGCGCGCCGCACTGATGACCGGACGATACCCGATGCGCTGCGGGCATCCCATTTCCAGGCACAACACTCCTAAGTACGAACAATACGGGATCGCTCCCGACGAGTTGACCATCGCGGAACTTCTCAAATCCGCCGGGTACTACAACAAAATGGTCGGCAAATGGCACCTCGGGTTTCACGTCGAAGGCTCCCATCCACTCGACGCCGGTTTCGACGAATACTTGGGGCTTCACAGCAACTACTCCGACACGGTTGCTGATGCCGACACGCTTTACCGGAACCGCGAGGTGGAAGAAGCCCATGTCGATTTCGAGAAAGTGACGAAGCTGTACACCGATGAAGTCGTCGAGTTTATCAAGGGTGATCGACGAGAGCCATTCTTCATCTACTTCTCACATCACATTGCCCATTCTCCGATTCTACCCAGCAAACCGTTCAAGAACCCAGCCGATAAAGGACGGGCGGCTGCCTACGGTGCCTTCATCGCGGAACTCGACCACAGCGTCGGACGGGTACGGGCCGCGGTAGAGGAATCGGGGATCGCGGAAAATACGTTGATCGTTCTGATGTCCGATAACGGACCGGCCCGAGACGGATCGGCAGAGCCGTTGACTGGAGGCAAGTACGTCACCATGGAAGGCGGTCATCGCGTGCCTGGAATCTTTCGTTGGCCCGGTAAAATCCCGGCCGTGCAAGTCTCGGACGCTTTGATCACCAGCATGGATTTGTTGCCGCTCTTTTGTCACGTGGCAGGAGTCGCGCCGCCGAGCGACCGAACGATTGACGGAAAGAACATCATCGATCTCTTAACAGGCGAAACCGACCAAAGTCCGCACGAGTGGTTTTACTACTACAACGGTTTGAACTTACAGGCCGTCCGCAAAGGCAAGTGGAAACTTCATTTGCCCCGCACCAAAGCCGATCAGCCGTACTGGGCCAAAAAGGGAGACAGTGTTCGCAAACCCTATCTCTCGCTGAATCAACCGCTGTTGTTCAACCTCGAAAGTGACATCAGCGAAACACAGAACGTCGTTTCACAGCATCCCGAAGTGGTGACTGAATTGATGAAACAAGCCGACCGCATCCGCGCCGAGATTGGCGATGTCCATATCCAAGGTTCAGATCAGCGGCCTCACGGACTGATTAACCCCAACGAAAAGGGCTAGGCGAAAACGCCCGCGACTTCGATGAAGCAATACCTGCCTTCGGAGTCAATAAACGACCGCCGACATCGCCTTCGCCGCTCTCCCGCACACCTCCGCCGCGTCACTTTTGGGAAATAACGCATTTCGTCATCGACATGTCGCAGTTCATTACTCCGCGGCGGTTTCTGTCGACCATAATGTCGCTCTCGCCAGCCTACCCACCGGCGTAATTCCAAAATAAATGGCATAGGCGTCGACCGGACTCGCCCATGGAAGGTCCATGGGGACGAGCCGAGCGACCAAGTCATGATCCACGATGCAGTCGATGCGAACGGGTGCGAGGTACCTGACTCTGACTTCGACAAAGTCTGTTGGGTGAGGTGCTTTGTCGCGGTTCGGAATAGCTTTCCACATTTTTTTGGACCTTCGTGAAAACCATTACACGCCCCCATTTCTGACCGCAGCAATCAGCATCCGTCGGGAAGCACGAAGTATCAGAAACATTCATCAAACTCTTGGACAACCTCAAACCAGCGAACATTATGAACGCAAGAAAAACAACCCAATGCGTGCTGATCGTGTTCTTGACGCTCATGCCTGTATCGGCATTCTCGCAATCCACTGACGATTCCCACATGGAGTGGTGGCGTGACGCCCGCTTCGGCATGTTCATCCACTGGGGGCTCTATTCGATCGCCGGAGGCGAATGGGAGGGCAAGGATTACGGGAAAGAACAGGGCGGTGCCAGCGCGGAATGGTTGATGAACAGCGTCAAGATCCCGGGGCAGGAGTATCGCAGCACACTGGCACCGCAGTTCAATCCGACGGAATTTGATGCGAAAGAATGGGTGTCGATCGCCAAGGCGGCGGGAATGAAATACATGGTCATCACGTCCAAGCACCACGATGGTTTTTGCTTGTTTGATACCGACGCCACGGACTACAACGTGATGGACGCCACGCCGTTCAAACGCGACATCATCAAGGAACTCTCTGAAGAGTGCGCCAAGCAAGGTTTGAAGTTCGGCGTCTACTATTCGCAGTTCAAAGACTGGTACCATCGTTCGTTCCAAAGGAAACCAGGAACGATGAGTAACGACGAATACCTCGAGCTCGTCGAAAAAAATCTCGATGAGTTACTCTCCAACTACGGCGAGATGGCGGTCTTGTGGTTTGATGTCGGCGGCAACAACGTGATCGAAGCCGATCAGCAAGGTGCACGGGTTCGCGAGTTGCAGCCAAACGCGGTCATTTGCAGTCGCCTCTACAGCCGCCGGGTCCCAGAGAACAATCGCAAGTACGCAGACTTCGAGTCACTTCCAGATCGGATGCTTCCGAGCGAGCGGATGACGCAAGACACCGAGACGTGCATGACGATGCGTCACAATTGGGGCTACGACCGGAACGATGACCACTGGAAAAGCTCTAAAGACATCATCGAGTTTTTAGCGCTATGTGCTGCCCGAGGTGTAAACCTCTTGCTCAACGTAGGTCCCGACTCGCAGGGCAACTTGCTTCCTGAAGAGATCGAGCGTCTCAAAGAAGTTGGTCAATGGATGGATGTCAACGGTGAAGCGATCTACGCGACAAACTACTCCCCCGTGGACTTCGATTTCTGGTGGGGCGCGATGACTCTAAAGGACCAGACATTGTTTCTACACGTTCTGGAGTGGAAACCGGAAGGCATCGAGTTTAACGGCATCGTCGGCAAGCCAGCCAAAGCCTATTTCCTAGCAGATCCAAAACGTACGGCCCTGCCTATGACCTACGACGCCAACGGGCATGTCACCAAAATCGCAGTACCGGCAACCGCGCCGGACCAACGCAACACGGTGATCGCCGTGGAATATGAGACGCCGATCGTGGCCGATCAGAATGCGACGGGCACGTATCATTGGTACACTACGCGGAGCAAGCGTCACTCCAAGATCAGTAACCGTGCAAACGCGGGGAACTTTGAATTACCGAAGGCTGTGATCGGCAACTAGGACTTCCTGCCAGTGATGCGCAGTAACCAGCCCTTTTGCGATCGCTTCGGTGATCGCAAACGAGGCATCCATTCAACAAGCGTCGGTTCACGAAACCAATTACTCGCTTGGCCCCACCCACCGACATCAATGAGCGTCCAATGAGACATCCCGCGTTACTCGCAGCGTTTGCAATCATCATTCAGCTTGCGTTTTCGATCCCAGCGCATGCAGAACTCAAAATCTATTACATGCGGCACGCCGAGGGCGGGCACAATGTGAAGAAGGAGTGGGAAGAGAAAGCCATCCCCCAATCCGAATGGCCGTCCTATGTCGGCAATCCGAATGAATTCACTCCCCGTGGCAAGAAAGAGGTGATTGCCGCGACCAAGAAACTGCAAGATTACAAGTTCGACTTCATCGCTTGCAGCAGCATTTGGCGAGCCCGTAATACGATCTTGCCCTATCTCAGAGCGACGCAGCAGTCTGCCGAAGTCTGGCCTGAACTCAGAGAAGGCCCGGGCATGGTCACGATTCTCTCCGAAGACATTCCCGACCTAGAGATTGAGATAATAAACCTCGGCGACCCGATCGACGTACCCGACGATGAAAAGGGCAATTTGGTACTTCGAGAAGACTCACCCAATGATTACAAGTCGGCCCCAAAAGGTAGTGACGAGAATCTGAAGGTCGCCTACACCAAGCACGCTTCGCTGCATGCGATCAAACTCATCGAAGAGCGATTTGGCGGAACAGACAAGTCGATTTTGCTGGTCGGGCACAATAGTTCCGGGGTCTCTCTGCTCAAGCTCCTTCTCGGGAAAGAACCAGCGATTAAGAGAGGCCTCAACAGCACCGGGATGTGGATGGTCGCACAACAAGACGACGGGACTTATCACTTGAAGATCTATAACGACCAAGAGCTCTAAACGATGACCGGCCCCAGCAGGGACGAACGCCTCACCCTTGGCTCATCCGGTGTACCAAACATGCAAACAACGCCGTGGCTAATTGGACATCGCCACTTCTCACGTAGCTCGGTCTTTCCGAGACCGAGAATTGCGGGCGTTACCCGCTTTGGGAGCCCCGAGCAGACTGTGAAGTTATTAGTGTGGCCGTTCGCTCCGCGAACGAGCGTTCCCGTAAGCTTCGTTTGCGGAGCAAACGACCACATTGCTTCGCCTCTGGCGAATAGATTCACAGCCCCGGAGAGGCTCCGCTACGTGAACGTCGAAAACTCCGATACGTCTGCCAGAAAGTGGCGCTGTCCAGCTACTCCCCAATCCAATATTGAGCACGGCCCCAATTTGATGACAGCAACCATGAAAACACTTCTTCTCGTGTTCGGTCTCTTCCTCATCTCCGTTGTGACCGCCTATGCGGACAATGACAAACCGAACATCGTCTATTTGATGACCGACGACCAGCGTTGGGACACGTTCGGTTGTTACGGACGTCCTGAGTTCCAAACTGAAAACATCGACAAGCTTGCCCAAGAAGGCGTCATTTTTGATAACGCTTTTCACGCCGTTGCGATCTGCGCGCCCAGCCGCGCAACGGTCATGACCGGCCGCTACTTCGCGAGTCACCAATCCGGCTTCACCTATCCCTTTGACGTGAAATTGACTCCTGCGGATTTCGACGACACCTATCCTGCGAGACTCAAAAGAGCGGGCTACCGCACGGGCTTCATTGGAAAGTTCGGTATCTACACCGCGGGAGGCTTCAAGATGGAGAACTATTTCGACTACTACGCGGTAGGAGCAGCGAGATATCCAAAAGACGATGCCGTCCTGCAAAACATTTTTCGAGCTGACCGGGATCCCAAAGAGCGCACCATCAAGAAAGGTGACGCCATGATTCACTTCCTCGACACGCAACCGGAAGATCGACCTTTCTGCCTCTCGGTCAGTTTCGACGCGGTTAAGAACGATCGTGACAGCGACATGTATGGACCGCATGTTGAGATTTTCAAAGACAAAGTCTTCTCGGTGCCAGGAAACTGGGTCGAAGGCGATAACGAGAGTCTGCCCAAAGTCGTCAAAGAAAATGCTCGCGGCGTTCCGCTCCATCGCGGCCGCACCTCAACACCCGAGCTTTATCAGAAACTCGCGAGACGCTTTGCGACGCAAGGATACACAGTCGATCAACAGGTCGGCCGACTGATCGAAAAACTAGAAGAGATGCGTGTCTTGAATAACACGATCGTGATCTACACGAGCGACAACGGAAGATTCCATGGGTCGCATGGTCTCTACGACAAGGCTTTGCTCTACGATGAATCCGTAAAGGCTCCGTTGATCGTATTTGACGGTCGGGTCGCAAAACAGAAGCGAGGCCGCCGTGAATCGGCAATGATTTCCACCACCGATTTCGCACCAACGATCCTTTCACTCGCAAATGTGGAAATCCCTGCGAGCATGCAGGGACGTGACTTCACTGGAATTTTGAATCAAACGCAGGATATGTCGCAGTGGCGAGACACCGTCTTCATGGAAAACCTGTTCCTGCAGGCCATGTTCACTGCACGACTCAAGAAAGTGGAGCAGCTCGACAAGACAAACAACAAATTGATTGCTGAGAACAAATCGTATCGCAGCCGAGGAGTCCGGACGAAACGCTTTAAATACTTCGTTTACAACGAGCACTCGCCCGTGATTGAAGAGTTATACGACTTGGAAAACGATCCGCTGGAGAAGAACAACTTGGTCAACAATCCCGAGTACTCCGGCATCCTCGCTGAGCTTCGAAAAAAGACCGAAGAACTCTTTAATCGCTTTGCGAATGACAGTGCGGATCCGAGCGAAAGTTGAACGTTTTTCTCTCACGACAAACCGGGTACTGCGATTTCGTTATCAGCCATTCGAAGCCTGGAGAGGTTGCTAGCTATATTCAAGGTCAAGCCAGGCACCGCGTGAAGCTACCGTTCCACGGTGAGTCTTGAACCGTTTGCCAACGACACAAATTTGAAATCGATACCCCATACGTTTGAGACTGATCCCCAAAAGACGAACTGGCCGTTGGCCTGACAAAACAATTTCAATTGATGGATTGTCAAAGGCTGGAAGCCATTGCCGCCCATCGATCTAAAGATCCTACGCGGATGCCCGTGAAAGTGTCTTTTCCCATCAACCGACGAATCCAAAAATGAAAATAGCAATGAAAACCACGTTTATCGCAACCGTCATCGGAGCGTTGCTCGTGTTCACCTCGCCGAGTCAGGCTGAAGACCCCAAACCGTACGACGGCTCTTGGGAATCGCTTCAGAAGATGCCGGTACCGGCATGGTTTGACGATGGAAAGATCGGCATTTTCATTCACTGGGGGCCATACAGCGTGATCGGCTACCGCAAGGGCGGCCGCGGTTACTCAGAGCATGTGCCCAAGATGTTCTATGCCGACTCGGCTCATTACTATCCCTACATGCAGCAGCGATGGGGGGCGACGCCACCTGAGTTCGGATACAAGGACATCATCCCTGAGTTCAAAGCCGAGAACTGGGATCCAGACGCATGGGCGACTCTCTTTGAAGAAGTCGGCGCCAAATATGTCGTGATGACCGCCGAACACCACGATGGCTGGGCCAACTGGGATTCGGAATTGACCCCGTGGAATGCGGTGGACAAAGGGCCGAAACGCGACCTCGTCGGTGACTTGGGCAAAGCCCTTCGTAAGCGGGGACTTAAATATGCCCCGTCTTATCATCGTGAGCGTCACGCATCATTCTTCGCCAAAAAGCTATATGTGGTCGACGCCGAGCCCCAGACGGATATTGCCAAGGAGATCGAACGGGTCCCGGAAGCGGCGTCTCTGTATGGTCCGTTTGGAATCGACAAGGAGTTCGTGGACGACTATGTGGCTCGTTGGAAAGAGATCCAAGCCAAGTATCAGCCCGACTTTTTGTGGATCGATGATGTGCCCATCTGGACGCGTGACGGAAACAAAGTGCTTCAAGGAAAAGCAAAACCGGAAGTGCAATATTTCTACGATCAGTGCCGTCTGATGATCACGGACTTCATGAATGATGGTGCCGCACGAGGGCAAGCGGTGTACTGCAACAACAAGGGCGGCAACCGCAACTGGCCCGATGGCGTCGGTTGTCTGGAAAAAGACAACTTGAAACTCAAAGTGATCGGCCCGAAATGGCAAAGCTGCACGACATTTGGCACCTCCTTCGGTTATCTCGAAGGCGACAAATACAAGACTGTTGAAAGCGTCATCCATGAGATGATCGAAGTCATCAGCCGCAACGGTAACTTCCTGGTCAACATCGGTCCCAAAGCGGACGGCACGATCCCCGAACCTCAGGTCGAGCGTCTGCATGCGATGGGGAAATGGCTCAATGTCAACGGGGATGCCATCTATGGTTCGCGCTACTGGAAGGTAAACGAGCAAAAAGAAGCCCACCTCGCATTCACGACGAAAGGCAAGAACCTCTACGCCATCGCACTTCAGAAACCGACAAACCCGTTCACGATCAACGCCACGGCAGGTTGGGGTGCCGATCAAGTCCAATCTGTGAAACTGCTCGGCTCGAGCGACGAAGTGACCTGGACAATGACCGACGCCGGTTTGCGAATCACTCCGCCGGCTGACCTAGGTTCCGGTGAGTATGCGTGGTCATTTGAAATCGTGACCACCGAGGAACAACATCACCCCAACGCGGCTGCCACCGACGCTTCGGCGGTTTTGAAGGGGACCAAAGCGGTGGATCTCGACGGAAATGTTGATTGAAAGTCAGCGGCGGCATGTGAGTTCCGCCAGCCGCTTTTACGAACGTCCTGGCGGGGCAAAAACATGATACGCGAACACGGAGGCCATGCGACACAAGTCGCCGTCACCTCTGCGAGGCGGCGAGGGAGGCATTCACCCGGCTTCGCCCCTCCCCCTCGCGTCGCTCGCCCATCCCGGGGGGCAGGGTGGCGTCAATATTGGAAACCCGCGAGTTAGTCCAGAAAAGCAAGTCAGAATCGCCCGGCGGCGTCTTCGACGCGTCGGATAGTTATTTCTACAAGTTCGATAATGAGGATTACGCCAGTATCCTCAATGCTCAACCGCTCCGGCGCCGGAAAGTCGCAACCTCATTCGCACGATTGCGATTATGATCGAGACAAATTTTAAGGCCGATACAGGACCACCGAACGACGCCCCGACTACACATTGATGGTCCGCTGTGACCACACCACCATTGAGTCATTCCATGAATCCGAACGAACAGCAAATCGATCGCATCGTCAGTGATATCCTCCGCCAGGTGAAGTCACAGTCAGGTGACCACAGCAAACGTGGGGAGTCTACTGGCGCCAAACTGGGCCGCGCAGCGGTCATGAAGGCAGCGGGCAAGATCGAGATAAGCGAGTTCCCACTTCGCCAAATCGGTCCCGATGAGATTCTCGTCAAAGTCGAAGCCTGCGGCGTTTGTGGCACAGATATCCATTGCTACAAGTCAGATCCGTTTAACTTGGCTCCCGTGGTCCTTGGCCATGAAGGCACCGGAGAAGTGATCGAAGTCGGCCGCGACGTCAAGATGGATAGCGTCGGAAAGCCCGTCCGCGTAGGCGACAGGATTGTGACAAGCATTCTGGACACCTCCGACGCCTGCATGATCGCCAAGTACAATCCGCTCAAATCCAATCTCTGTGACGATCTGAAAGTCTACGGGCTCCTACCGGACGAACCTGACAATCACTTCAACGGATACTTCGGCGAGTACTTGATCATTCGCCCCAACTCTTCAGTCTTTGTCGTCAACGAGATGAGCGTCGACTTGCGTTGTCTGATTGAACCGGCGGCGGTCGTCTGTCACGCGCTCGAACGCGCCAAAAACTGTGGCTCGACGTTGAACTTTCGCTCGCGTGTTGTAGTCCAAGGCTGTGGCCCGATCGGACTGCTCATGATCGCCGTGCTACGAACCTACGGGATCAACAACATCATTGCGATTGACGGCAACTCCAACCGACTCGAGATGGCGAGAACGCTGGGAGCCGACGATTTGCTGAATTACAAGGACTATGCCGGCATAGATGATCTCGCGGCAAAAGTGCAAAGTTTAACCAAGGGTCTGGGGGCTCATTTCGGCTTTCAAGTCACCGGTGTCCCGACTGCTTTCTCAAACTTGTTCAAATGCATCCGCCGAGGAGGTGGCATCTGCGAAGTCGGACACTTTGTAGATGGAGGTGAATGCGCGATCAACCCGCACCACGATATCTGTCGCAAGGAAATCACGCTGATCGGCAGCTGGGTTTACAATAGCTTTGAATATCCCAACGCCTACCATTTCTTGCAGCGGGCCGAGCAGATTGGTTTGCCGGTTACTTCGTTGATCACCCACAAGTTCCCGTTGGATCAAATACAGGAAGCCTTTGAGGTGAATCTACGACAGGAAGGCGTCAAAGTGATGGTGGAAGCGAGGTGACGCTCGTAGGCGGTGAATTCATCCACGTGGCCGTTCGCTCCCGCGAACGAGCGTACCATTAGCCTTCGTTTGCAGGAGACATCGATTGTAAAACTGAAGGATTTCAAATGTAGCGGAACGGCGCGAGCCGTCCGGTAACACGGGACCGGACGGCTTGCGCCGTTCCGCTAAAAAAGGCACTAAAACAATCGACGTCCCCTGGCGAATGGAGTCACAACCTATCCGCCAGAATGAGACAACGTGTCTCTCTCACTTATGTAGGAATGATTCGACTTGAAGGAATTAAGCTCCGTTTCATCGGATGGAAAAGACGCTTCATGTTAACACGCCTTCAGGGCATGACTTTGCTCGTCAAATGTTTGTGCATCACCTGTCGTGCAGGCAAGGAACACCCAAATCCCGTGAGAAGGTTTTCGAGGCGCCGTCAGTGATTTGTCAGCATTTAGATTTCGCGTGGCACCGGACGGCTTGCGCCGTTCCGCTAAGATTTTTGAAGGCAGGATGCGAACCCTCCGGTTTCGACAATCAGAACGTTTGAGAAAGGAAAGTATCCGTACTTGGTCAGCATTCAATTTTGGAGTGAGACCGGACGGCTCGCGCCGTTCCGCTAAGATTTATGGCGTCAGCCTTTCGCTTCCAACAAACCGAAAGATCAAGTTAAGCAAAGCGTTTGCCGCGTCGCCCGTCCCGATTTGCACTTCTGCTCTAACACTCCCGACACCAACCACTTCAGATCAACCACGTGGCGGCTTCCAGCTCGCCTCAATACAAACATGACCACTATCTCCATGAAAACTCACCTACCACAGTTCTTATCGTGTGTGTTGTGTTTGATTGCTACTGCCGTGAATGCGGCTCCCAATGACACTGCGGCAAGCAAGCCGAACGTCATCCTGGTCATGACGGACGACCAGGGTTACGGAGACCTCGGTTGCCACGGGAATCCAATCCTGAAGACACCGGAGTTAGACCAGCTGTACTCCGAATCGATCCGCTTCACCGACTTCCATGTCAGTCCGTTTTGCACGCCGACGCGGGCGTCGCTGATGACAGGAAACCATTCGGGATACACGGGGGCCTATCGCACCAGTTCGGGGCGGACGATGCTGCACCCGGACGAAAAAACAATGGGGCATCTTTTTGCGGAAGCTGGCTATGCCACCGGCATGGTCGGCAAGTGGCATTTGGGCGACAACGCGCCGCACCGTCCTCAAGACCGCGGCTTCCAGGATGTTGTCTGGCACCGGTGTGGCGGAGTGGGGCAAGCGTCTGACTATTGGGGCAACGATTATTTCGACGACACCTACGAGCGAGCCTCCGTCAACAACAAGCAAGGCAGCTTCGAGAAATTTGAGGGCTACTGCACGGACGTTTGGTTCCGGGAAGGCCTTCGCTTTGTCGAACAAAACCGTGACAAACCGTTCTTCCTCTACCTTCCGCTCAATGCGCCGCACGGGCCGTATCGCGTTCCACCGCAATGGGCTGAGCCTTATCAGGGCAACAAGCAAGTTTCTAATCCGAACTTCTACGGGATGATCGCCAACATCGATCACAACATGGGGATCTTGCGCCGACGTTTGCACGAACTCGGACTGGAAGAGAATACGATCCTCATTTTCATGACCGACAACGGAACAGCGGCGGGCGCCAAATTCAAAGGCTTGGATTCGGAGGCCTTGTTGGGATACAACGCCGGAATGCGGGGTAAAAAGTCATCGGTCTACGACGGTGGCCACCGCGTGCCGTTCTTCATTCACTGGCCCAAAGGCGGGCTGACCGGCGGACGAGACATCGACACGTTGGCCGCACATATCGATGTACTGCCAACTTTGGCGGATTTGTGCGAGATTCCCGTTTTGGATGGCTACGATCCGGATGGAATCTCCCTCAAGCCATTACTGAATGGCTCTCAAGTACCATTGGAGCGTAAGCATCACGTGGTTCAGTTTCATGGCGGGGCTGGCGGAACCGCGCTGCCGGCAAAACCCTATGAGTATTCAGTGGTGTTGACTGAGCGTTGGCGTCTAGTGAACTCAGACGGCCAGACGCTGTTTGATATCGAGGCCGACCCAGCCCAGCGTCAAGATGTCTCCGCGCAGTATCCCGAAGTGGTTCAGCAGTTGCGCGACGCCTATCAGCCGTTTTGGGACAAGGTTGCCCCGCGCCTGAGTCCCGTGCGGATCGATTTGGGCAATCCGGCGCAAAACCCAACTGTTCTATGTTCACAGGATTGGTACATGCCGACTGGAAATCCTCCCTGGAATTTTGGCTCCATTGCAAGGCTTCCCAAAGTGACGGGACCGTGGATGGTCGAGGTGAAGAATGCGGGGCGATATCGGATCACGCTGCGTCAGTATCCTGAGGAAGCGAACAAGCCGGTCGTAGCGGTTCGCGCCAAGTTACAGATCGCCGGCGAGGAGGAGGAACGTGACGTGATGCCTGGAAGTGAGGGGGTAGTGTTTGACGTCAATCTACCCGCCGGACCGACCGAGCTCGTGACATGGCTCTATGACAAAAGAGGAAAGGCTGGAGGCGCGTATTTCACCGAAGTAGAATGGCTTCCATAGCCCGTTATGAGAACACCCTGAGTCAGGCAGCGACAACCCCGCCTAGGCAGTGAATTTATTCACGTGGCCGTTCGCTCCGCGAACGAGCGTGCACTTACATCTCCGTTTGCGGAGCAAACGGCCACGTTGCTTCGCCACTGGCAAATAAACACGCAGCCTCGATCGCCAACGTCGTTTGCTTGGAATATCCATCCGATTCATTGAACCGCATTAGAAACACATGACTCAAAAATACTTGAAGACCTTCCTGGTTTATGGCTTGGTGATTTTTGCCTGCAGCAGCGTGCAAGCATCCAAGCCCAACGTGGTTGTCGTCCTGTGTGACGATCTTGGCTATGGCGATGTCCATTGCCTCAACCCTGAGCGCGGCAAGATTGCCACACCACACGTGGATCGGCTCGCCAAGGAAGGGATCGTTTTCACCGATGCCCATGCCGGGTCAGCGGTCTGCACGCCGACGCGTTATGGACTGCTGACTGGGCGTTACAGCTGGCGAACCCACTTGCAACGCGGCGTGGTTCAAGGGTTCGCACCCTGCCTGATCACGGAGGATCGTCCGACCGTTGCCGATTTCCTCAAATCGCAGGGATACCACACGGGCATTGTCGGGAAATGGCACCTCAACTTCCAGTATTCCGATCCTGCGACGAAAAAACCGATTAAACGCGGCAAAGGCAAAGGTAAAGACAAAGGGCTGGCGCCGGTCGGAAGCAAGATTCCAGACGGGCCAGTCGACCGCGGGTTCGATTATTACCACGGATTTCATCATGCCGGCGACATGAAGGGCGTGATCGAAAACGACACGGTGATCAAGCATGAAGATGAGATACATATGCTTCCGCGTCTGACTCGCACAGCGGTGCAGTACATCGATCATCGGGCGGCGAACGCCCCTGGCGAACCGTTCTTTCTCTACGTGCCGTTTGGTTCGCCGCACACCCCGATCGTTCCGACCCAAGAGTGGCAAGGCAAGAGCGGACTCGGAGCGTATGCCGACTTCGTGATGCAAACAGACGCTGGCTTCGGCGAAATTCTGGACGCGCTCGACCGCAACGGCTTAAGCGATAACACGCTTGTCATCTTCAGCGCCGACAACGGTTGTTCGAAGGCGGCGGGAATTCCACAGCTGCAAGCCCAGAGGCACTATCCGAGTGCACACTTGCGTGGATCCAAGGCCGACATCTGGGACGGCGGACATCGCGTTCCATTCATCGTGCGTTGGCCAGGTCAGGTCGCGGCGGGCACGACCAGCGATCAACTCATCTGCCTGACGGATCTGTTCGCGACCTGCGCCGAACTGACCGATGCGTCGGTTCCTGCAGGATCGGCTGAAGACAGTGTTAGCTTCCTGCCAGCGTTGAAGGGAGAACCGATTGTGTCTTCACGCGCCGGTGTGATTCATCATTCGATCAGCGGGCACTTCGCCTATCGTCAGGGCAAGTGGAAACTGTCGCTGGCGAAGGGATCCGGCGGTTGGACTTCGCCTAACGAAAAGCAAATGCCCGCAGACAGCCCGGTCGCGCAGCTTTACGACATGGAGGCTGACCCCGGTGAAACGACCAACCTTTACAATTCACATCCCGAAATCGCTGCTCGTTTGCTGAAACAGCTCGAAACCGATGTCGCGCGCGGACGCAGCACCGACGGCGCAGCAACGGAAAACGACATCGACAAAATCGACCTTTGGAAAAGCGAAAAGTAATGATGATTCCCAAACTCACCTGCACCCAATTAGTCGTCCTGGTTCTGTTCGCGTTTGTCGGACAGGTTCGATCCGAGGAGTTGGAAGAGTCCTCTTTTTCCAAGTCTTTGGTGCCCGGGTCCTATGTGATCCCCGCCGAGGAAGGCAATTGGAATTGGGGGATGGCACCGATCTACGACGACGACGGCAAACTGCACGTGTTCAATTCCATCATTCCGTTGAACGGCAGTTGGGTCAAAAACAGCAAAATCGCACACTACACGGCAGACAAACCCGAGGGTCCCTACACGTTTGTAGAGGATACGTTTGCCAGCGATGAAGCTTCCTATCACAACCCTCAGATCAAAAAGGTCGGCGACACCTATGTGCTCGTCTTCTTGCTTAATAGGTTCAACGAGAACGGCTCGAAACAGGAAGTTGGCCTCGCCACGGCCAAGTCGCTGAGCGGTCCGTGGACCGAAAGCCCGCTCAATCCGGTAATCCCTGCATCGGGTGTCTTAAAAGGGGCAAACATCGTTCATGCATCCAACCCCACGTTTGTCGCGGCACCAGATGGGAAGTACCGGATCTATTACAAATCGATGACGGACAAATACTCCCGCAAAGAAGCCATCCGCGAGATATCGCTTGCAATCAGCGATCGAATCGAGGGGCCCTATGTGAACTACGAGAAAAATCCGGTGATCAGCTATGCTGACGAGAAGCTGGATATCGAAGATCCTTATGCTTTCTATTACAACGGCATGTACTACATGATCGTAGAAGACCGGCGTGGAGTCGCCGACATGCTGGCCGGCAAGACACCTCAAGGACGCCCTGGCGGGTTACGTCCTGGGCTGATCTATCAGTCCAAAGATGGGATCGACTGGGGCCGTCCAAAGATCGGCTACCAGACCAACGAAATCTACTTCGGCGACCCGCTCGCTCGCAGCGAACGACCGAGCATCTTGTGGAAAGATGGTAAACCGGAGTGTCTGTTCCTCGCCTGTCATGATGACAAACCATCTGCTGGTTACTTTTTGAGAATCACGGACTGGAACGGAGAAGACAAATGATTTCGCGGCTATCGCTGGCGACGGCGATCACGTTCGTTGCGTTTGCATCAACATGCTTTGCGGCGCGACCGAACGTTGTCTTCATCTTGGCGGACGATCTCGGCTACGGCGATGTGCGTTGTATGAATCCTGAGCGATGCAAAATCGCCACGCCGCAGATGGATCGACTCGCGGACGAGGGCATGCACTTCACCGATGCTCATACAAGCTCCTCGGTTTGCACCCCGACCCGCTATGGAATATTGACCGGACGCTATAACTGGCGTTCGCGTTTGCAAAGCGGTGTGCTATTCGGTTTCAACGAACCGCTGATCACTCCCGATCGATTAACCGTCGCCGGTTTTCTCAAGAAGCACGGCTACCACACGGCCTGCATCGGCAAATGGCATCTTGGGCTGGGGCTTCCCACCACCGATAAAAACTCCGTCCGAGGCAGAAACCCGCAGAACGTGGATTGGAAGGGACGCATCAGCGGCGGACCGGTCGATCTGGGTTTTGACTACTATCACGGCATATCCGCGTCGCTCGATATGCCTCCCTACATCTTTATCAAGAACGATCGCTTTGTCGGAGAAGCGACGGCGATCAAAGAATTCCATCCCAATCGCAAAGGACCGGCACATCCGGATCTGGAGGCGGTGGATGTTTTACCCAAAATCGGCCGGCAATCAGTTCAATACATTCAACAGCAGAGCGCGGACACCCCGTTCTTCATGTACATCGCACTGACGTCACCCCATACACCGATCGTGCCTTCGGACGAATGGAAAGGAAAGAGTGAGCTGGGCGAGTATGGTGACTTTGTGATGCACACCGACGCGGTGATCGGACAGATTGTTGCGGCGGTGGATGCGTCGGGGTTCGCTGAAAACACGCTGATCATCGTGACCAGCGACAACGGATGTTCCGCCAAGCCATCGAAGGCAGATGAGTTGGAAAAGCAAGGCCATTATCCCAGCGCCCAATTCCGTGGTTACAAATCGGATCTCTGGGATGGCGGCCATCGTGTTCCGTTCATCGTCCGTTGGCCTGCCGTGGTCGACGCTGGCAGCAAGTGCGATCAGACGATCTGCCTGACCGACTTGATGGCAACTTGTGCCGAAGCGGCCGGAGCCAAGCTGCCTGAGACGGCGGGAGAAGACAGTGTTAGCTTTCTACCCGCGCTGCGCGGCCAGCCAATCGTTTCGAGTCGGAAGGGCGTGATTCACCATTCGATCGGAGGGAAGTTTGCCTATCGCCAAGGCAAATGGAAACTCCTTCTTACAAAGGGCTCGGGGGGATGGACAAAGGAAAAGCAGTCCGACAATGCCGAGGCGCAACTCTATGACATGGAAGCCGATCCTGGAGAGCAAAACAACCTCTACAGCAGCCATCCCGAAGTGGTCGATCAGCTACTGGCGCAACTCAAATCAGACGTGAACCGCGGCCGCAGCACCGACGGGCCAGAACGATCGAACGATGTCCCGGTCAGACTCAAAAGTCCGATCGCGGGCAAAACTAGAAAGTAGTCTTTTTGAACGAATCGACCCGCCACCGCTTTGACCATGGCCTGTTAACGCCGGCCGGTCAATGCGGCAGGTCGAGTCGTTCTTGATCGTAGACGTCGTAGCGTGACCCGCCCGGCGCCGAGGTCGTCCGTTTTTCCGTCGCGGTTCGAGCCGCAGCGAACGGCAGACCATCAGAATCTCAGCCGAGGTGTCGGGGACATCAAAATAAGAATAACTGGCGGAATCCAAATCCGCCGCCAGTAAAGCGATCAGGGCAAGGGAATCCATCAACGCGATGGGTCTACGGTACAAATGGGGTCTCGGGCTCGCTGCCTCGTTGCGTTTGGGCGAATTGGCGTCTGAATCAATTAGGGGGGTAGGGGTTCGGAAGGGGCGAAGTTCTCCCAGGCAGCACCGGTTGGGGGAACAGCCCGCCATACTCCTCCAACAATGTGTCCGTTACTAGAGCATTTTGATTTTTA
>NZ_JAMQBK010000109.1 GCF_023701485.1 Aporhodopirellula aestuarii | reverse complement strand
CGACGCCTGGATTCTTACCACGAAATACACGAACCACACGAAAGGAAGAACGGAGACGAACTTTCGTGTCATTCGTCCCTTTCGTGGTCAATCAATCAGACTGAACCGACACCTGAATTCTCACCACGAAATACACGAACCACACGAAAGGAAGAACGGAGACGAGACGAACTTTCGTGTCATTCGTCCCTTTCGTGGTTAATCAACCAGACTGAACCGACGCCTGGATTCTTACCACGAAATACGCGAACCACACGAAAAGTAGAACGGAGACCAAATCTCGCGTTGTTCTTACCTTTTGCGGTAAACCATCCACTGCGCCGGGGGTTACGACGAAGTGTCTGGTTCGTCCAATCCGTAGGTCCGCAGTCTGTCGCGGAGGGTGCCTCGGTGAATTCCTAAAAGCTCGGACGCTTTGGCGCGGTTGCCACCGGTATGCGCCAGGATGATTTTGAAGAGAGTTGGCTCCGTTGCGGCGAGGAATTTCGTGTGCAGGTCTTGAGGTGTCTCCCCGTTCGGCTCGAGTGCTGACACCGCCCAGCGACTGATCGATTGCTCCAAAGATCTCTGTGGCGACGAGGATGCCTCGCCTCTTCCTGGGGCCGGGGGCGGAAAGTCATGGATGAACAGTGGTCGAGAACGCGCAACGACCGCCGCGTGTTCAACCGCGTTCTTGAGTTCACGCACGTTCCCATGCCATGGCTGTTTTTGTAGCTCGGCCAACAGTTGTTCGCTGATCGCTTGGTCGGGTGCAGGGTATTGGAGTGCGGTTAGGAAGTGTTGGCAGAGTGGTGCGATGTCCTCGGCGCGTTCGCGGAGCGGTGGCAAGTGGATCTGCATGCCCGTCATGCGATGAAACAGATCTTCGCGAAACGTGCCCTTCCCGACAGCTTCGTGTAAGTCACAGTTGGTGGCGGCAAGGATGCGAACGTTGGCGGTTCGCGTGCGAACGTCGCCGACACGGCTGTACTGGCCTTGCTCAAGCACCCGCAACAGTTTGACTTGGGTGGCTAGCGGGAGGTCACCGATTTCATCAAGGAGCACGGTCCCGTTTTCGGCCCGTTCAAACAAACCGGCTTTGTCGTCGCTCGCGCCGGTGAACGCGCCTTTGACGTGACCGAACAGTTCGCTTTCGATCAAATCCGGATTCAGTGCGACGGGGGCGATTGGCAGGTAAGGGCCATCGCTGCGACGGCTGTGGCGGTGAATGGCGGCGGCGACGAGTTCCTTGCCCGTTCCCGTTTCACCCGTGATCAGCACCGATAGATCGCTCTCGGCAACCAACGCGATTTGGCGGAAAACCTGCTGCATCGCTGGTGAAGTTCCCACGATGGCGGTCGGGTTCACTTCTGACTTGGTAGTGACAACTTGGGTGATGCGGTTTTCCGATTCGGCGATCGCTTGCCGGCACACACGCAGTGCGTCGTCGAGTTTGAAGGGTTTGGTCAAATAGTCGGTGGCACCATTTTTGACCGCGGCAACGGCGGTTTCCAAATCACCAAAGGCGGTGATCACGACGACGGGGGCGTCGTGGGTGGCCGCTAGGAATTTCGGCAATGCGGTGATGCCGTCTTCCTTGGGTAGTCGAACGTCGAGAATGACCAGCGCCGGTTGGACGGCGGCGGCCTGTTCCAAACCTTCTTCGGCAGACGAAGCGGTCACGACCGCGTGGCCTTCCTGGGTCAGCATCTTTTCGAGTGCCCAGCATATCGAGGGTTCGTCGTCGACAACCAACACCGTGTGCTGGGTTGCTGCGGTGCGTCGGCGTGCGTCGGTGGAAGAGTTCATGCGGAAGGGAGCGGTTGGGTAGGCACTGTTGTTGTGAACGTTGGCTGAGGAGATATGGATGGAGAGGGCTTCGCTGCAAGCGTGGGATGTTGAGTGCTTGACGTTTTAGGTGGTGGGCTTGGAATTGTCCGCTCTGATCAAGCTGGCGGTGAATTCGAAAACGGTCCAGCCCTCAGTGCGGTGCCAACGGACGTTTCCGTTGAGATGTTCAGCGGCGCGGCGGACGACGGAGAGTCCGAGGCCCATGCCTTCGGGTTTGGACGTGACAAACGGTTCGAACAGTTCGTCAGCAACGGTTTCGTCGATGCCGGGTCCGTTGTCGCGGACGCGGACGCGGACAGTCGTGGCGTTGGGGCGTTCGAGATAGACTTCGACGACTTCGCCGGCTTGCATCGCGTTGTGCACTAAATTGGTAACCGCGGCGACCCACGTCGGACCGTCTTTGATATGCGCAGTGGCGTCGGTGTGTGAGGGTGAATCGATCGCTTCGTCGACGTGCCACTGGATGTCGACGTGCCAATGTCTCGCGATCGGTGTCAGGCTTGAACGGACATCGTTCCAACATACGGTGACATCGGTCGGTCGATCTTGATCTTGGCGTCCCGAGGCAACGAGAAGCAACCGGCGGACATAGTCTTCGGAGAGTTCGATTTGGTGGATCGCGATGGGCAGGCTTTCGGTATCGTGCGAGTCACACTGGGCGGCATGTAGTTCGACGGCCATTCTCGCGCCGGTAAGACTGTTGCGAAGCTGGTGAGCCATCCCGCCTGCAATCTGGTGCAGAAGCTTTTCGCTTTGTTGCCGGTTAACCCTTTTCCAAAGTTGATCGAGTTGACCGGCCATGTCATCGACGGCGGCCCCGAGCTGGCCGAGCTCATCAGGGGCGTATTGGGTGGCAGTCGAAGTGAACTCGCCTTCGGCGATCCCACGCACCCGCCGTTGCAGTTTGGCGATCCGTCCCACCAATCGGGATTGCATGAACAGCGTGATCGAACTGAGCGCGAGGATCGTCGATAGGCCCGTGGCGAGGGGCAAGATCGCGGCTCGGCGTCGGCTCGCCGATAGCGTTTTTTCGTCAAACACCACCGCGACGCGGGCAACGTCATCTGATCGGGCTTTCCCACGTTTGGTGTCGAAGAAATAGACGAGGTAGCGTTTGTCCCCGATTTTCAGTTCACCTGGTTCGATGCTCTTCTCGAGACCTTCCATCGTGCTGTACTTCACCCGGCCCGTTTCGCCCGTCGTGACGAGATCGGTTTGAGTCAATTCGGCAAGCGAGTCCAACACGGTCGCGTTGAGCGGGAAGGTGGAATCGGCCAACGTGTTTTTGATGCCTTGAAACCGTTCCTGCAGATCGTCAGTGGCCCACCGATCGCCGAGCCGGTAGGAGGCGAGTGCGACGATGATCGCGGCAATCAGCGCAACGGCGATCAGGGGGCCGAGTAATCGGAAGCGGAGTGAACGGAGAGGTGCGGGGTCAGGCAATGTTTTCTCGGGAGTGGGGCCGTTGCCGATGTTTTTGACGCGTGTGTCCGATGGAGACGCGGATCCGGCTTGAGGAGATTCTCTCCAAGTTCGAAATTGATCACCAGGACGGAGAAATTGGTGAATCAGAGTGTATGATTGTAGGCGAAACAGGCCGGCGAAATATCCGCCCGGCGTGATGGAAACAACGCCTAATGCGATGCCGGGGGTGGCGAAAACAGACGTGATTCATTGGGTTTCAGGTGAAATGATGCGTTGGCACGTTGGCTGCTAATAAGGACCGATCTGTTTCACTCACCCCCTACCCGATCTTGCTAAACACTTCATGAAAAAGTTGCGTCCCGCCTTCACGCTCGTCGAGTTGCTCGTTGTCATCGCCATCATTGGTGTGCTTGTCGGCCTGTTGTTACCGGCTGTCCAAGCCGCTCGTGAGGCGGCCCGGCGGATGCAGTGCGGCAACAATCTCAAACAGATCGCGTTGGCTTGTCACAACTACCAGAGCACTTATGGGCGTTTCCCCCCGTCGGCACTCGTTGACTTGAACGTGACGACGACCGGCAACAACGGTTCGTGGGGTGTGCACGGCCGGATTCTGCCGTTTCTCGAACAGGGCAACGTTTTCGAAAACGTCGACTTGTCGGTGGCGTGGGATTTCCAGATGGCGATCGATGGGGTGAAGATTCCGGTGTACGCGTGTCCGAGCGATCCGGGAACGGACCAAGTCCGGACGTTCGACGACAATCGCCCGTCGCTGTATCCGACCACGTATGGGTTTAATTTTGGGCGTTGGTTTGTGTTCGATCCGGTGGAGCAAAAAGGCGGCGATGGGATGTTCTTCCCAAATCGGATGCTCGACTTCCGTGATTGCCTTGACGGCTCCAGTCACACGTTGTTGGCCGGTGAGGTGAAAGCTTGGACACCGTACCAACGAAACGGCGGCCCTTCTTCGACGACCATGCCGACGACCCAGCTCGAAGCGGAAGCAATCGTCGCCAGCGGGGGACAGTTCAAGGACACGGGCCACACCGAATGGCCTGACGGACGCGTGCATCACACCGGGTTCACGGTGACGTTGGCCCCCAACAGCGTCGTGCATTACACGAACTCGGGGCGTGAGTACGAAGAGATGGATTACAACTCGTGGCAGGAGGGCAAAGACGGCGGTGCGGGCAGCCCGACGTACGCGATGATCACCTCGCGAAGTCACCACACGGGATTGGTCCAAGTCGCCAAGGTGGACGGTTCGGTGACGGCGGTTACCGAATCGATCGACATCGAGACTTGGCACGCGTTGGGGACACGCAACGGTCGCGAAGTGATTCGAGGCGAGTAGTCATGCCGCCGCGAATGGCGAATCCAGATCGCCGCGTGTACTGTACGTGACGACCGCATTGCGAGGCTGTTGATTTAGTGAGCCGACGGCGCTAGCCCTTAGGTTTAG
>NZ_JAMQBK010000108.1 GCF_023701485.1 Aporhodopirellula aestuarii | reverse complement strand
CGCCGAACCGATCACGAGCAGCGGAATTGTCGTTATACCGAATCACTTCTATGTACCTGCTTAGTGGCGGACGTGTTGCGTCTTCCGACCATTATCCGATATCGGGGTATCGCATCGCATGCTACCGCGGCCTATCGCACGATGATCGCAAACAACCTTCTTGGACGCATAATGACCAGCCTGAAAGATCAAACCGACGCCCAAATTGAAAAAACTCGCCAAGCAAAACCTGATTTTATGAACTCAGTCGATGAGCTCCTGGCCGCGGCGAAGGATTTTGAACAGGGCGGCAGTGCAACTACCGTCGGGGAAACCGCTCCCACGTTTGAACTGCCCAACGCCCAGGGAAAGATCGTCTCGCTCGCCGACCTGCTGAAAAACGGCCCGGTCGTGGTCACGTTTTATCGCGGAAATTGGTGTCCCTATTGCAACCTACAACTCAGAGCGATGCAGCAACGGTTGGACGAAATTCACAACCTCGGTGCCGAACTCGTAGCGATCTCTCCACAGAAACCCGACGAATCGCTGTCGCAAGCGGAACGAGACGAACTCGATTTCATCGTGCTTTCGGATCAGGACGCTCAAGTCGCCGAACAATACGGAATTGCTTGGCAAGTTCCGGACGTTTTGATCGAGCACATGAAGAAAGACCGAGGGTTGGAACTCGCCAAGATCAACAACGGCAACGGCAGTGTCCTCCCCATCCCTGCGACCTTCGTACTTTCCAATGACGGCGTGGTCACGTGGCGATACGCCAACGTCGACTATCGAACACGGGCCGAACCCGACGACATCATCGCCGCTCTCCAAAAACTCAGCATCCCGGCACCGAAATAGTATTCAGCTGGACAACGTCACTTTCTTAGCGCAACGGCGCAAGCAGGCTGTTGATTTAGTGAGCCGTCGGCGCTAGCCGCGGGCCTTACGGTACGATGCCCGCATTGGACGCCCGCAGCTAGCACTGTCGGCTCACTCTTGTTTGCGAAACGACTAACTCAACAGCCCGCAAGCCGTCCGGTCCCGAGTCACCGGACGGCTCGCGCCGTTCCGCTACATTTGAAACCCTGCAGTACATATATGAATGTCCTGAGAGACCGAGCTATGTGAAGCGCGGCGATCGTGACAGCCTATGGCGGTCTCCGTCGCGAATCACGGAGTCTGTTTCGGATTCTCGCCGGTGTCGTAGACCGCGATGACAAGCTTCGTTGACTCGGGGACCCCAGCCTGTTCGGTTTCGTCGATCCGAGCATGCCACAAGAGATGCTGCCCGTCGTCACAAACAACGAGCGAACCCCGGACAGGCGAATCGACCGCAGGTGCTAGCCTTCGCAAAGGCACGACAGCACTCCCGTCGTCCACCCTCACGACGTCGATCGCTCCGTTGTTTCGCAACAGATAGAGAATCGACTGATCGGCATTCGCGGCCACTGACACAATGGGTTCGTCCCGCCAAGGAAGTTCGACCTCTTGAACGGTGTCCAGATTCCATACAGTGCAATAGCCATTCATCGAATTCAACGCGAGCGTTCCCCAAAACGCCGACCAGCCCATCGAGGGTGCTTTCTCGATCGTTTGCAATTTTTCGCGGGCCTGATCCCAGAGATACAACGTGGTGTCGAACGGCGCGTCCTCACCCAAACCTTCGATCAACACCTTTGACGAGCGCGGGGACGCCAAGAGTTCGGGACTCAAAAACATGCCGCGCTTCGACGTTGGGAATTGATGCTCAACGCGGTGCTCACCCGATGCGGTGGATACGCGGTGCAGGGCCCCGTCGCTCGTACACGCGATCAACCACTCAGATTCGACCCCGCATATCGTGACATCGCCCAGATTTCGAATTTGAACCGCATCATCGAATTGCACGCCATCGTGGAACGGCGTCTTCACATTGGTGATCACACGCCCCGTGCGCACATCACGCTGAATGAGCTTACCGCCATCATCACCGTAATAGCTGAACGATCTCCCAGATATGCCTCCTGCGACGTAGCTCTCATTTCCTTCAGGAAGTTCAATCGGGACACGTTGGATGACTTCACCCGACTGACAATCGATCTGCACACTCTCGTTGAAACCATCCGCCCAAATGGAATCCCGATCGGAGATGGAATAGATCGGCCACAAATGCTCCTCCAGGTACAAGGTATGGAGTGCTTTCCGAGTGGGAAAATCGGCCGGACGGTTTGGAGGTATCGCTGCCGCAAACGAAATGGATTTGTCACCGGACAGCACGCGTTTGAGTTTCGCGATTTGCCCATCCATGAACGCGGGATTGTTTTCATATCGAAACGCTGTGATCGCAAGGTAGTCGGTCGCCAAAATCTCAGCGGCTTCGTCACAAATGCGAATGGGCTGACGATCGTAGTCAGGGCCGTATCTCCAACCGGTGTCGGTTTTGTCATCGAGTAGGCTCGCCAAAAACTCCTTCATCCACACCTGTTGTTTTGTCGGATGACGTAGCGCATGAATGCAAGAACGCAGCGTCTCCATCGTGTAATGATTACGATAGAGTCCGAACAGTTCTTGGGATTGAGCGGGATAGTAACGTGCGGCAGCCGACAACAAATCCTTTTCACCGCCAAACGGGCCTTGATCCACCGGCGGAGCCACCGACAACATTTTCCGCATCTGCTCGATGATCGCATCTTCATCAGCCCTGGCAACGTTCGCGTTGAGCGAGGCGGCGAGATAGTACGCAGTTTCGGATCGTTTCGCAGCATCCAAAAGCGCATCGGTTACCAACGGCTGATCGGACGACCGGACTGCTTCGAGAAACTCGATTGCATCCAAACCATTTTTCGCTTGAATTTCTTGCCATGAACCTGCGCCCGACGGGTCGGTCAGATCGAGATCGCGGATACGATTCGCGATGATCCCACTCGACCGATCGGGGAAATAGAACAACAATCGTAGCGCCGCACTATCTTGGCCATATCCCCTGTGGTCCGTAAACAGATCATCCAACAGAGCGTCCCAAAGCAACTGCGGCGAATCTTCGCTCTCCCAGATCGCTCGCACGACCTCCGCAATCTCAGGATCATGAGTGGGGCTGTTAATCACCCGACATGCAGTGGGTTGATAACGACTCGCTTGGTATCCACGATTGACGATCTGACCAATGATGACAAAACAGATATCGCCGATGGTCATGACATGCTTTGGCACATTTTCTCCCACCCCAAACGCTTCTTCTTTCGCAAACAAGTCAGCAAATCTCTTCTTGACTTCCCGCTCCACAGGTCGAGCGACGTTGAGCGAAACTTCACGCCCGTACCACTGCGAGCCCATCATTCCTTGGTGCTCCATCTCCAGCTTGGTCGGCGTGGGATCACTGAGTCGTTGCAGCAGAATCGGCAGGGCTTTCGGCCCCAACGCCACCAGCTGCCTGAGCACGTCGTTGGTCTTTAGCTGGTGATCAATCATGATGATCCCAGAATAAAACTTGTCGCTCTGAGGCAACGGCGCAAACTGGCTACCGCTCATCCAATTCGCGAAACCGAAATCGGGTTGATCAATTTCTGACAACCGATCGACCAATGCCAAAATCGCCTTCTCTTCACCGGGCGAGGCGAAGTATTTCTGCGAATCGATTTGCACCTGCGGTCTGGCTGGAAGCAAACGCGGATCCCGCCATTCGTCCTCTTCGGCGAAACCAAAGGGACAGAAAATCAAATTGATCAGTAACAGAACGCCAATCGCACAGCGGTTCATTTTGCCCATTGCATTCCCCTTTGATTGACATCTTAACGATTGGCGATGACGTCAGGGGCAAGCCACCAAAAACCGGTTCGAACTCCTGGAGCCGTTTGCCTGGGGACACTTACTTGCGCAATACACCAACCTTGGTTTCTTAACGACTCGTTACAGATAGCAAGGTTTCGGGTACCTGGAGTTCGCACGCTCTGATGATATTGGCACCGGCATCGGTGAGGGACTTCCGATAGACCTTGGGAGGGTCGGGCCGCTTCGGGCCGGGGTGAGTTGGGTCCTCGTCCCTCCCCTCGCTTCGCTCGACCCTCCCCGAGGGCATTGGTATCTACACAA
>NZ_JAMQBK010000107.1 GCF_023701485.1 Aporhodopirellula aestuarii | reverse complement strand
CGAAAATCAACACGCTGCTAGGCCGCAAGTATCGATGCCAAGAAACTTGCGATCAAACGGATTCAACGACCACGTCGAGCCATTCTGGTGCGGTCCGGAAAACAGAGCCCGAATACGGTCTTTGTGGTAATTAGAGCGACCGATCCAGACGCGACGGACCGTCTCCGGCGACGAAGCTCAGGCAAATCAATTGCCCAAACGTCGTGCTGTCGCACTAAGCCCAACTGATTTTGTAGATAGTCGTTTCATTGTACTTTTCGCCCGGCCGAAGCACTGACCGAGGGGCGCCCTCGATATTTGGTCCGTTGGGGTATTTCGACGTCTCGATACAGAAGGCACGAAACTGGCCGAACTTTGCTCCACTTTCACGCTGCAAATTGTCTGACGTGTAGCGTCCGGTGTAGAAAAGCGTCCCCGGCTCCGTGGTCATCACCTCCAACTTCCGCCCCGAGGTCGGCTCGCTGACCTCAGCCACCTTTGCGAGTTTACCGTCAGAATGATCGAACGCGTAAAAGTGTTCGAACCCGAGCGGCAATTCGGTGAACGCATCCCCAATCCGTTTCGGCTGGGTAAAGTCCGTAGCCGTTCCTTCGACGGCTGCTTCCTCGCCGACCGGAACATTGGTTTCGTCCGGGACCAAATAACGATCGCTGCCGAGCTGCAACACGTGATCGAGAATTTTGTCGCTGAAACCATTCAGGTTGAAATACGTGTGGTTGGTCAACGACACCGGCGACGCTTTATCCGTCTCCGCTTCATACTTGATTCGAAGCTCGTTGTCGTTGGTCAACTGATAGTGGACAGTGACATTTAAGTTGCCGGGAAACGATTCGTCGCCATCTTCGCTCTTGAGTGTCAGCGATAAGCTGACGCTGTCCTCGTCTTCGGACGTCCCCGCAACCGACCAAACTCGTTTGTCGAATCCACGGAGTCCACCATGCAAATGGTTCGGCCCATCGTTGGTCGCGACTTGGTGTTGTTGACCATCGACGGTGAATTGGCCGTCTTTGATTCTTGCCGCATAGCGTCCCACGATACAGCCGAAGTAAGGCGAGTTCGCCTTGTACTCGTCTGCAAAATATCCTTCGAGCGTGTCGAAGCCACACACGATGTCACTAACGTTGCCGTCTTTGTCGGGAGTCATGATCGACGTGACGGTACCACCATACGTGGTGATTTTGACGACCATCCCGTTGTCGTTTTCTAGCGTGAACAACTCAACGGGTTGACCATCGAATTCACCAAACGGCGATTGACTGATTTGCATCTTGTGGGCTCCGAATGCGGTTGCGGTGGGGAGAAGTGAAATGATTTGCACCGCCGGGGTGCATGGGAAGTGAGCGTGAAGTTGTGCGTTAAACGCTGCAAGTTCGAGCTATTGCAAACGATTGGAAACGCGTACCGATTCGAAGTGTCTGGTGGCGACGCTTGATTGCTTGAAACGAGGATTTCACGGTGAGGAAAGCCAGAAGTTCGTCTCGTGTCGAAGATAGACGAGGAAGCCATCTGAGCAATCGACGCGAACTGAACTCGCATTCGAAGGCACGTGGGTTCATCAACCGTACAACCGGGGTTGCGATCTGGCAAACTCACTCGAACCGTCATCGCGGCGTGTTTGATGACGTCCGCATGGTTCCTGCTATCACCGCGGTGGTCAGACGATAAACCGCCGGTTGCTGGTTCGCTTATTTGATGTTGGCGCGGACGGCAGCGAGTGTTTTCTTCAAATTGCCATCTCGGAACGGCTCGAAAATGGCGACGTGCTCTTTGTAGGCTTGTCCGTAGTCACCTAATCGTGTGTACGTCAATAACATGCGGGAACAAAGCTGTCGCCACGTCGGCACCATGTCCTCTCCGCCGCACGCGACCAAGATCTTTTGGTGGAATTCGATATCGCGGATTGCGACTTGGGACGCTTCACCCGATTGGCATGCTTCGTGTAGACGCTCCAACGCCTGCTTAACGTCCGCCGTGGATTCTTTCGACTTGGTATCGAATCCACGTTGGATCACATAGGTTTCGATCTGCAGTCGCACCGACGTAATGAATTCTCGGTCTTTGGGATTGGGCGGATGACGCACCATCACACCACGGTTGGCTTGGTAGGCGAGGTAGCCTTCGTGAGAGAGTTGAATGAATGCATCGCGAACAGGACCGCGACTCACGCCAAACCGCGCTGCCAACTCGATTTCTCGGAGCATCGTCCCGGCCGGGAAACGACCGGACAGCAAATCATTTCTGATCTGATTGGTGACCTGCTCTCGCACGGTCTGTGGAATCAACGACATGCACGCCTCCCGACATTGAGAAAAGCTCTGGACAACCCACCAGAGAACCCTACATTGTTAACATCATACATTACTGCCGGGCCGACACAACCCCTATAGACTTCGCTTTTGCTTGGATTTGGTCTCTGTCCAAGGGCCTAGAACATACCGCGAGGGTCAAAAAGCGGATATCCGCGAAGGCTGACAAGAAACGCCGACAGCAACGTACAAGAGTGAAGCGTTTCAAGCGACGGCCAACGCAAATAGCAGGTCAGAAGAACAAAACAAAATCTCCCTCCCAACTCCCAACTCCCAACTCCCAACTCCCAACTCCCAACTCCCAACTCCCAACTCCCAACTCCCAACTCCCAACTCCCAACCCTTCCTCCCCCCACCCACCGCGGAGTTCTCGCATGTCCCTCCTCCATCCGCTTACGCTCGTTATTTCCGCATGGAGTGCGCTGTTCGTTCTGAATGCCAACCTCGTGCATGCTCAACCGAGCCGTTCGAAAACCGGGATGAGCAAACAACCATTTTTGATCGCCCCTGATCCGACGAAGTCATGGATCCTGGACGAAACCGTCTCGGACGAATTCGACTCCGCCACGATCGATCGCAATAAATGGATAACTGACATGCGGCCATGGGGAGACCGCGCGTGGTCGCCGGACAACCTGATCCAAGGAGACGGATCGCTACGCATCCGGGCTCGCTATCAACCCCACACCCAACGCGGAAATCAGTACTTCTACAAACTGGGGATCCTGCAATCTCATCGCAAATCGACTTACGGATATTTCGAAGCTCGGATCAAAGGTTGCAGCCGGTTCCCGGGTTTGTGTCCAGCGTTCTGGCTATACAGCAACGGCCGAGACCGAAATCCGAAATACCCGCGCGTTACCTACAGTGAAATTGACGTCGTGGAAATGTTGCAAGGCACGTGGGACACGGCCACGAAACAGATAAGTAGCCCCAATCGAATCGACTGCAACCTCCACACCCGAGTCTTAGATGAAGCGGGCCGAGAGCAATGGATTCGCCCGCAACATCTGCCCGAGGTCTGCAGCCACCACTGGAACGCGCCGTGGGATCCACGTGACGACTTCCACGTCTACGCCTGCGAAAACACTCCCGAAAAGATCACGTGGTTCATCGATGGCAAGAAGGTAGCCGAAGCGGAAAATCTCTATTGGCACCTTCCGATGAGCGTGACGTTGACCATGGAACTGCGTCCACCGTTGATTGATTGGGCCGGTGTCGACGGCAGAGTCCCGGTACCGAGCGAGAGCACCAGCAAAGGTTTCCCCACCGAGATGACGGTCGACTACGTCCGTTGCTGGGTCCGTCGCCCCGAGTGATTTCCTCGGCGTCTTCCGGTGGCCCTGGCACGCCAGTTTTCGCACGCCCATTTCCCACACCCGCTCCTCCGCGGGTGCGATCGTTGGCGTGGTCGGTCGACTTACGTTTGGCCAGCCGATCGATCTCGGCCTGTCCGGGTCATGCCCGGCGCGGGCCCTACCCGGTGCGAGCCCCCACGCGTCGCTATTTGGGAAGAATCACCCCCTCAAGGAGTTGACACGGGGCACGCAATGGCTACTTTGTTGATTGTTAACAATAATAGCCCATTGAATAACGGTTGATTTGGCTGCTCGTTGTACTTCGCGGTTGATCGAGCCCAAGCCACTCGCACGAATCCCCACGACTCCTCCGAGATTAACGATGCAGACCACGAAATGGATCGTACTGATAACCTGTTTCCTCGCAACGGCTCCCACCATGGCACAAGAGTCTCCGATCCCCACACCCGAGCAAATCGACTTCTTGGGCATCACCCACCCGGACAAATTGAGCGCGGCCTCGAAGCGGGCGCTCAAGTGGCCAAAGATCGGCAACGAGTGGTTCGTAGAATTTGATACACACGATCTCAAAGGAGACCTCGCTTACGAAGAAGGCGTTTGCCGCCGTGACCCGAGTGCCATCATCAAGGAGAACGGGAAGTATTACGTGTGGTACACGCGAGGCACCGGACCGACTCAGGGGTTTGGTGGCGACATTGAAAACGACAAAGTATTTCCGTGGGATCGCTGCGACCTTTGGTACGCAACCTCGACCGATGGTTGGACATGGAAAGAAGAAGGACTCGCGGTCGCGAGAGGCCCCAAAGGTGCGTACGACGATCGCTCCGTCTTCACATGCGAAATCATGAAACACGATGGCATGTTCTATCTCTGCTACCAAACCGTCAAATCACCGTACAACGTGCGGGTTAAAAACCAAGTCGGATTGGCGTGGTCGGAATCTCCTGACGGTCCATGGACCAAAAGCGAAGAACCGATTCTCAGTCCGGCGGACAACGGGGTTTGGAAAGGCGAAGAACAGAATCGATTCAAAGTCATCAAGAAAGGGGACTTCGACAGCCACAAGGTTCACGACCCGTGCATCCTTCCGTACCGCGGAAAGTTTTACTTGTACTACAAAGGTGAACAAATGGGCGAAGCAATCACGTTCGGAGGGCGGCAAATCCGGCACGGCGTCGCGATCGCGGACACCCCGAAAGGCCCGTACATCAAGAGCCCCTACAACCCGATCAGCAACAGCGGACACGAAGTTTGTGTGTGGCCCTATAACGGTGGCATCGCTTCCTTGATCACAACGGACGGGCCTGAAAAGAACACGATCCAGTGGGCGCCGGACGGCATCAATTTCGAAATCATGTCGGTGATCAAAGACGCTCCCCACGCGATCGGATTGAACCGCACCGCCGACACGGAGAAGGAACCGACGGAAATTCTGCGTTGGGGGTTAACACACGAGTACAAGACGTGGCACTACCAACACATCCGCCGTTTTTCGTCGCGGCGGGTGATCAATCACACGGCAGTGGGCGAATCGGCCGATTGAGCTAGGTCGCGTTCTTCCAACTCCCCCACATTCTCCCACCAACGGCCCCCGTCCGATGTCGAATCTCAATCGATTTTTGTTCGCGACGCTTGTCCTCGTGTCTGTCGTGACCCCCAGCGTGTCTTTCGCGGACGAACCAAGCGGTTTCCCGTGGGACATTCCGCAATCGAAACCTGACCGTCCGCTCAGCGCCGCGATGGAGCGGTTGTATACGAACTATCTCACACCACGTCCCGAAGACAACGAATTGTTTTCGAGTTTCAAGTACACGCGACTGGAAGGTTTCGACTACCACGATGGCGATGGAACGATCTCGCGTCGCGACCCTTCCAAAGTGCTCCGTATCAACGACAAGTACTACGTGTGGTACACCAAACGCGACACCGACACACCGCCGCAAGGTGCCGCCAAATGCACTGACACGATCCCTTCAACCGATTGGGATCTATGCGAGATCTGGTACGCAACCAGCAACGACGGGTTCACTTGGAAAGAACAGGGCGTCGCGGTGCCCCGCCCGCCCAAACCACAGGTCGGATGGCGTTCGGTGGCGACGCCCGATGTGCTGGCGTGGAAAGGAAAGTACTACCTCTACTACCAAGGATTCATGGAAGCCAGCGGCACGAAGGGCGATCATTGCCCGGTCGCGATGTCGTACGCGGATTCACCCGATGGACCATGGACCGTTCACGGCGACGTCGTCGTTCCCAATGGGGCCCCGGGCGAATGGGACCAGTTTTCGATCCATGATCCCTATCCCCTCATCTATAACGGCAAGATCTATCTTTATTACAAAGCCGCCTTCGGCGATCGGCCCGAATACTTGGTCGCCAACGGCTTGGCGATGGCAGACGATCCCGCGGGGCCTTTTGTCAAACACCCGCTCAACCCGCTTTTGAACTCGGGACACGAGACGGCCTACTTCCCATTCAAAGAAGGCATCGCCGCGTTCGCGACGACGAACGGAAATGAGAGCAATACGATTCAGTACGCCCCCGACGGAATCAATTTCCAAATCGCCGCAGTGACTTCGTTGATTCCTATTGCTTCCGGACCTCACGTTCCCGATGCGTTTGATTCCAACGGAAATGGTCGTGGGATCAGCTGGGGATTGTCGCACTTTACCAACCCGGGAACGTGGGCCAAAAGCCACAGCATCCTAGCTCGGTTCGATTGCGATTTGAGTTTGGATGTAGACGATCCAGCGATGAAAAACACTCACGTTTGGTTAAAACCAGAGATCTACTTTTCGCAGGGGCTAACGAAAGCTCAACGACAGCAACGCGAGTCGGCGAGTCACTCGGTTGGCAAGTGACGAGTTAACGAGACACAGAGTCTGCCAGGAATCGATCGTCGAACTCAGTTCGGGATCACATATACCTCGCTGCGTTTGTCTTCGCGCCCGCGACAAATCCTGCACTCGAAACACCCGACACGTTGTTTCAGATCACTCGCGTTTGCGAGCCATCGCAAAGTGTATAGGCTCGCGCCCTGCTATGCGTATTGTCGCATTTGGTCCACCACCACCAAGCCGCCTGTCTCGTCTGTGTACAATGGCAACGCCCGTTGCGTGATCATTGCCGAGCGAAAACACGCGACACGGCTATCAAAAACTTCCTCACTATCAAACTGCTTTCCCGGCCAATCGGTTGCATACAACGCGATCGACCGTGGTGTCGTGCGAGCAAGAGATTGTCAGAGACAACGGACTACTCAACGCCACTTCGTAACGAGAACGCGTCCAAGAAATGAAACTCTATCTGTTCACAGCGGTTCTGTTTATTTTCCATTCCTCGCTGGCATTCGCTCAAAACGATTGGGAGTCGGAAACAGTATTCGAGCGAAACAAACTCGCCGCGCGAGTGCCGACGTATTCGTATGCCAGCGTCGACGACGCATTAGACGGCAACCGCGAACCTTCTCGCATGCGGTCGCTCAACGGAACGTGGAAGTTCCAATACGTTGACCGCTCTGAAGAACTTCCGACCGAGTTCATGACAGCAGATTTTGCTGGGGATGGATGGGATGACATTCCCGTACCTTCTAACTGGGAATTGCAAGGCCACGGGCAGCCAATTTATACGAATATCACCTATCCCTTCACGCCGCGTATCTTCGATAAGACGCTGAAATACGACTGGAAAGGCCCTCAACCGCCACGGCCACCTTTGATCTACCGCGACAATCCGGTCGGTAGCTACTTCCGTGACTTCGAGGTCCCCGAGGACTGGAGCGAGCATTCGATCATCTTGCACTTCGGCGGAGTTTCGTCCGCGTTTTATGTCTGGGTCAACGGCCAGCAAGTTGGGTACAGCCAAGACAGCTGTTTGGCAGCCGAATTTGACATCACTCAGTACGTCAAACCGGGAACCAACCGCCTCGCCGTGCAGGTGTTTCGTTGGTCCGACGGCAGCTATCTCGAAGACCAAGACATGTGGCGTCTGAGCGGCATCCAACGTGAGGTCATGTTGCTCGCTCAACCCAAGATCGCATTGAATGATTTCCATGTTCGCACCAAGTTGGACAGCGATCTCAAAGACGCGAAATTGCAGATTCGGCCCAGCGCTTGGGTAGGCGACGGCATCGACCAACTCGACGGGTGGAAGATCACGGCGCAACTCTTCGACGCCGATCGTCAAGCCGTTCTGACAACTCCGCTGACGACAACAGTCAGCGAGGTCTACAACGAACGCTGGCCGGCGCGAGACATCACCAAATTCGCTTTTATGGAAGCCGACATCACCCACCCACGCAAATGGTCGTCGGAAGATCCCTACTTGTATCACCTCGTCTTTACGGTACGCGATCCTCAAGACAACGTCGTCGAAGCCCGCAGCCAAAAAATCGGTTTTCGGCAAATCGAGTTGAGTGATCAAGCGGAACTCTTGATCAACGGCGTCCCGGTCAAGTTGATGGGTGTCAACCGACACGATCACCATCCCGTGCGTGGCAAAGCACTTACACGCGAAGACATGCAAACCGATGTCGCGCTGTTGAAAAAGTTCAACTTCAACGCCGTCCGCACGTCGCACTATCCCAACGATCCGTACTTCTACGAACTCTGTAACGAGTACGGGATTTACGTGATGGACGAAGCCAACATCGAAACCCATCACCTCGGCGGTTTCATCCCAAACACTCCGTCGTGGAGCGGTGCGATCATGAGTCGTATCTATCGGATGGTCGAGCGTGATAAAAATCACCCCTGCGTGATTTCGTGGTCGCTCGGCAACGAATCCGGAACCGGCCCGATCATGGCCGCTGCTGCGGCGTGGATCAAGTATTTTGATCGATCGCGGTTCATTCATTATGAAGGC
Source organism: Aporhodopirellula aestuarii (assembly GCF_023701485.1). Lineage (GTDB taxonomy): Bacteria > Planctomycetota > Planctomycetia > Pirellulales > Pirellulaceae > Rhodopirellula > Rhodopirellula aestuarii. Next base: position 1,725 of record NZ_JAMQBK010000107.1, on the reverse strand, counting down.
GCCCAAGGTGACCCGACCGATCCGGACTACGTCGAAGGCAACGGCGTGGGGTACCAATCCCAAGGTTGGCCAACGATGTCGAATCCGGACGATTCCGATTATGTGGACGTAGTCAGCCGGATGTATCCGGACCTCAGCCAACTAGTCAATATGTCACAAAATCCCAAGATCGATCGGCCGATCGTGATGTGTGAATATCTGCACGCGATGGGAAATTCGATTGGGGGACTCGGCGAATTCTGGGACGAGATTCGAGCAGCCCCCAACCTGATGGGCGGATTCATTTGGGACATGATCGATCAGGGACTCGAAAAGACGCACGAAAGCGGCCAAACGTTTTACGCGTACGGTGGCGACTTCGGCGACGTCCCCAACGATGGAAACTTCTGCATGAACGGCGTGTTTGCCTCCGATCGGACTCCCAACCCGCACGCTTGGGAGTGCAAGCATGTCTTTCAACCGGTCGCGTTCGAACCATCCGACAGCGGTTTCCCCGATATCAAGGTGACGAATCGTTTCGCGTTTTCAAATTTGAGTGATTACCAAATCCGTTGGGCGATTCTTAAAAACGGAACCGAACTTGATTCCGGCAACCTTCCACCCCAGCAAATTTCGGCCGCGACTTCACAAGTGATCTCGATCCCGCACACAGGAATTGCCGTCGAGGAAGGGCCTGAGTATTGGCTGCGTTTAAGCGTGCACGAGACATCGGATCGCCCGTGGTGCGAAGCAGGGTTTGAAGTCGCCGCGGATCAGATTCTGTTGAAAAAGGGGACTGAACCGAGCGAGCACGTTTCAACGTCTAACGGAACCCTCGAGGTCCGCGAAACGGCCGAAGAAGTCACTCTCGCAGGTCAGACGTTTTCGGCAAGTGTTTCGAAAGCAACCGGATTTCTGACATCGTATCGGTTCGATGGTGTTGAGCAGTTGGTCACTCCGATGCGTCCCAACTTCTCACGCCCGCCTACCGACAACGATTCGAAGGCCGCGAGTTCGGGTGACTTCCGCAAGTCGCAGCAAACGTGGAAGGATTTGCCTTGGAAAATGAAGACCGAATCGGTGGAGGTGAAAACCGTCTCAAATTCCGCGAGACAAATCGTAGTCACGCAAAGTTTCCAAAATCAAATTCGTTTGGTCACACGCTACACGCTTTTCAGCGACGGCAATTTGGTCGTCAACATGGACCTCGATGCCGATGAGTCACTGCCGAATCTGATCCGTTTTGGAATGACCACAGGAGTTTCATCGGAGTACGAGCAGACGACGTATTACGGACGCGGCCCTTGGGAAAACTACGACGATCGTCAACGGTCTGCCTTAGTCGGCGAATATGGCGTGCCGACTCGGTCCATGTTTCACAACTATGCGATGCCACAGGAAAATGGCAATCGCACCGACACTCGCTGGGCAACGTTGACGACGTCGAATCACGAGTCAGGACTGCGTATCGTTGGCATGCCGACCTTTAGTTTTTCGGTCTGGCCCTACGATGCTGAAAACATCGCCGATGCCAAGCATCCATATGATTTGACGCCCCAAGGCTTTTACACCCTCAACATCGATCTGTTGCAACTCGGCCTGGGCGGAACGCTCTCCCACACCCTTCCGCAATACGTGCCACGTTCAGGGAAGTACCGTTTTCAATTTAGGCTGCAACCGCTCGCATCACGTTAGCCCTTGGCGGTCTTCGAGCTTGTTAAGCTGGTACATAGAAGTGATTCGGTA
>NZ_JAMQBK010000106.1 GCF_023701485.1 Aporhodopirellula aestuarii | reverse complement strand
CCGGTTCCTACGGCCAAATCGAGGCTGTCTGGTGGGAAGTGAATCAACGTCGTTTACAAAACCGCTCTAGCGTGGGAACAAGTCTTCCGGTGTGATCAGGGCTTGCTCGAACACCGGTTCTGTCGATTCGGAACTGGGACGCCCGCCATATTTTCGTGGCGGCTTTCCGGAACGTTGCCAGAGTTCGATTTGCTTGTCTTTCGCTTCGTCGAGACTCTCACCCATTTGCGACGCGTTTTGCCTCGCGTCGGCTAACAATCGCGACACTGTGCCCAGACGCGGATCGGCACGATTGGAGTTGAGGTTCGCAATCGACTCGAGCTGCGTTTGTGCGGCGAGCAGTTGTTGCTCGAGCTCAGCAACGCGATCGCCAGCATTCTCTACTTCGACGAGCGTTTCCTCGTCAAACTCGACACCGGCGAAAGACCGAATTCCGGCGTCTTGCAACACTTGCCGGACCGTCGTCGGGGTCAGTAGCAGGGCGAGCAAGGCGAGAACAAGAATCATTTCCCGGATTGCGGCCAGCGCGTCGCGGATCGATGCAAATTTTGTAGCAGCCGGATCAGACATTCTCTCGCAACTCCCGAGGATTTCGATGTTCAGTCTCTTCTATTTCGCTTAATTGAAGAGATAGCGTCCAGATCGATTTTCTTGCTGGCGTACTCGAATGTGCGAAAGCAATTGTCCCATGGATCATTGGGCAAACGGTGCCGAAATTCCCTCCCGATTCAGGCGGTATCGCGGTCGATCTCTCTTCTGCAGTTTGCCCAAAGGCAATAGACTGCACCGTTCATCCACGCGTGGTGGCCCATTTGTGGAGGATCGAGCTCGGGGAACGTCGGGCGAGCTGCAAAGGATTTTGATTCGTTAACGGAGTTATGTGAGATGCGTCGTTTTGTGTTGAGTGGAGCCGCCGGCATCTTGGTTTGGTCGCTCGGACTATCCGCTCAGGTCTCAGCCCAACTGGTCCAGGAGCAGACGGTTCAAGCCGCGGCTGTCGTCTTGAATGAGGTCTTGGTCGGGCCGCTGAGCAAAATCCCGCACGCGATGCTGAGTGACGCCCACGGCGTTGCGATTATTCCGAATGTGATCAAGGGCGGCTTTATCGTCGGGGCACGCCATGGACGCGGGTTGCTCTTCGTCCGGCGGGCTGACGGCGTCTGGCACGCGCCCGTCTTCGTCAACCTGACGGGTGGGAATTTGGGATGGCAAGCGGGCGTGCAGTCTTCCGACATTGTCCTGGTATTCAAGACCGAGCGGAGTGTTCAGAACATTCTGGCCGCGAAGCTAACGCTGGGGGCCGATGTGGCCGCGGCGGCGGGTCCGGTCGGACGTCAGGGGGCAGTTGCGACGGACGCCCATTTACAGGCTGAAATCTATTCCTATTCTCGTAGCCGCGGACTGTTCGCAGGTGTTTCGATCGACGGATCGGTGCTGCGTGTGGATCAGCTCGCAACCGGCGAATATTACCGCCCCGCCGTCCCGGGTGGCGCGGTGATCGTTCCGGAACTTGCCCAGCAACTGACGTACGCGGTCGCTTCGCTGGCGGGGGCCCCCGTCGACGTGATACCGACAACGGATACGGGAGCGTTGGCTCAGCGGATGGGAACGCAACGCACCGATGTCCTTCGAAACCAATTGGAACAGCTCGTTCCACAACTTGACGCCTTGCTTAACGAACAGTGGCGATCATATCTCGCTTTACCGCCGAGCCTTTTTGTCGGAGGGCCGCATCCCAGTCCCGAAGAGTTAGGCGAGACGATTGCACACTACCAATCCGTGGCAAGCGACGCCCGCTATCAGGACCTATCCTCTCAACCTGCCTTTCAATCGGTCTTCGGATTGTTGAAGCAATACCAAGCGGCGCTCTCCGCCGACGCTTCCACACTCAATCTCCCTCCGCCTCCGGCTCACTAATCATGTCTGCGGTGGAATAATAGAGTGCGAGTGCGTGCCGTTGGTCCGCGTCGAGTTTATCCGCGATCGGATGCATGAGATTGGCATTTTCCGATCCCCCTCGATGGCGCAGAGAAAACAACTCGAGTTGCCGCTCGAGGTACCAGCGTGACAGTCCCGCCAAGCGCGGATAATCATCGCTGTGTCGAGTCTCGCCGGGACCGTGGCAATCGACACACGAAGGGATTTTATCTTTCCGATCCCCCTGCGCGGCGAGGCGTTCTCCCGCACGGAACGTCGTCTCCTCTGCGTCACCATCGCTCTTCGATGAGGTTCGCTGCTGGCTCGCAAAATAACTCGCCAAGCCGTCAATCTCATCATCCGTCAAGCGATGCGCAACGGGCATCATGATCCCGCTGTTTCGTTCTCCCATTCGGTACGCGAGCAAAGATTCGCGTAGGTAACCTTCATTTTGCCCCGCTATCGTCGGTACTCGCTTACCTGCCCTGCCGTTGCCGTCGACGCCGTGGCAGGCGGCACAATGCTCGATGGCGAAATCTTGGATCGGCGAAACGTCCGGAAGGTCTTGATCATCCCAACGGACACGATCGAGGTAGGCGGCATTGTCCATCGTCGGCAGCGAACTCAAAAACGCGACCACCGGCCATATCTCATCGTCGCGCTTCTGGGTCGGCCACGCTGGCATGCCGGCGAACTTGATGCCGTGTTTGACGATGTAGAACAGTTCTCGCGGTTCCTTCTCAACAATCGAATCGTTCAACAATGGCGGCGTCGGAGTCATGCCTCGCGCCACGGGTGGTTGCCTTTCGCCAGGTTGGCCGTGACAAAAAACACAATTCGATTCATACGTGGCGGCTCCCAGCGTGATCATGCCAGGTTCGACTAACGCAGGAACGTCTATTCCGCGACTATGAAAGCCGACAGATCGGTCGCTGGCATAATCGAGCACCCACCGCGTGACGTCCCAATGACCGCTACTGGCGTTAACAGGAACGACACCACTGACCAATGCGGTGATACCGATGACTCCCAGCACCGCACCCAAAATCGCAAGTTCTTTCAATCGTCGTTTCATGTTTTTGTCCCCGGCGAGGAGCATGCCCTGACGCTCGATGCGTGGGGTATGCAATATCGTCTGCGCTCTGCGATTTCGGTCATTTGCCGGTTCCGTATCAAATCCCACGTCAGCGCAAGACCGCCCGCCAAAAAAGCGGCTCCCCCAACGACCAACATCACCGCCCCGCCAAGGTATTGGTCGGTCAGCGGATCAAGTCCACCAACGTGATGATGCGAGTACAGCAGACGCGGTGACATCGTCAGCAATGCGCCGAGCAAGGTCATGTGCATCGATGTCAATAACAAACCGATCACGCCCGCCGCACTCCGTGCCGGTACTCTTGGCGATTCACCTCCAAAGGCTGAAAGCCAAACCCAGACGCCCGCGGCAAGAAACATGGATTGCTCGATTACGAATCCCATGGTGGATCCCCTCGCGAAGTGGTGCAAGCCTGGCGAATGCCAAGCCCAAACGATGACAAGTTCACCGACGGATGCGGGTATCGCCGCAAACAACGCCGGCACCTTTTTTGCCGGGTCCAACCGCCTCCCCGCGGCGGCGATCGACAGCAACGGGGCAGCGACTGCGACGACGGCCATGTGCAGAGTCATGTGAGCGGCGAAGGACGAGCGAGCGAGTTCAGGCAACGGCCCGAGCCAAGCGAGCATCAAGACCAGCCAACCTAAATTCCAACTGATCACTTTCATCAATCACAACTCCGTACCAGCAAGAACACTAACACGGTGAACAACGTCGCGACGATACTGAGCAGGGATAGCAGATACGCGGTGAATCCCAGAAAAGGGGTCCGTTCGTGTGGATCATCGAAATCGTATGACACGGGCGGGTCACCTCGGCGAAAGCTACGAAAGCTCATCACCGAGACCACGATTAATCCGACCAACGCGATCACGCTGTAGACGCCAATGAGCCACCACAAAGGACTGTTTGCGCTGCCAGCCGATGCAAATTTCTCACACCAAATCGCGGCGGTGAGATAACACGCCAAAAAATGCACCGCCCAAATCGACGGCCCCAACGCGATCCACCACAATTGCTGCCTCATCGGCCGCGGTTCGGACTGCGCATGTCTCTCCATTGGCTTACTCATCACGACACCTTTGGAAAAAGTGCGATGACGGACCCTGTCACGGCCACGGTAAGCAGCAAGAAATGCCAACACAACGTGACGTTCACGATATCGGCGTCATGGCGAGCATCCATCCGTCCGGCCAGGCGCCTCGCCGCGCAGTAGACGAGCATGACGACTCCAACGCTGAGATGCACGACCGTCCACAGCACGAGCACACACACCGCCGCCGAATACGCATGGTGCGTCGGGTCCATGCCAGCAGTAATTGGCCCCCAGACCAGCGCTGCCGCACTACCGATCGCCAGCAACACACTCCCACCGATCATGCTGTAAAACCAACCGGACCGATCGGATCGATTGGACGACCTCGCCGCTATCACGGCGATCCACGCGACAACGCCCAGCCCGACAGATACTAGCGGCCATGCCGTCCCAGGACCGATGATTTCGCGCCCATCAAACTCCGCTGGTGGGAACTGTTCATGAACCGTCCAATAGAAAAAGTAACCGAACACCAATGAAACGAACGCGGTCATATCGCCCAGCATCGTGATGAACATTGCCCACCAACCCACTGCGCTCGGCCCAGACACGTAGATCGGCAGGCTTAGTCCCAGCCCTACGTCTTTGTTGTCTTTCTCGGGTATGAGTGCCGTCCCGGTCCACAACCAAATCAGAATCGTGATGAACGACAACGCTCCGCTAACACCGGCTGCGACCCACCAGTGATACGTTGAAAAGATAAACACCCCGCCAGTGAACAACGCTGCGAAGAATGTCAAAAATGTCGGTCCAGGCACACGAAGGCATTGCATCGGTTCGGCATCGACGGTGCTCGTGACCAACGTCTCCCGCAAACCTTCTTCCGCGTCAGGAAGATAGAACTTGCCATCATCGACATCCGACATCAGGTTATCTTGTTCCCAAAGCGGATAACGCGTTGAGATGATCGGAATAGAACGAATCCCCCATGGCCTATCGGGAACTTCAGCGATCCATTCCAACGTCCCCGCGTTCCAAATGTTGCGTTTGACAAGCGGTTGCCCGCCTTTCGGACGAACCAAGTCCCACAGCAGCACCACAAAACCCGCGCCGAGAACGAACGCACCAGCCGTTGAAATGAGATTAGGAATCTCAAACCCCATCCCACTCGGATACGTGTAAACGCGACGCGGCATCCCGATCAAGCCCGTCAGGTGCATCGGAAAGAAAGCGACGTTGAACCCGACCAGCATCAACCAGAACGTGATCATCCCGAGACGCTCTGAAAGTTGCTTGCCCGTCACGAACGGATAGTAGTAGTACAGTCCCGCAATGATTGGGAAAATCGTGCCGCCGACCAACACATAATGCAGGTGTCCGACGATGAAATAGGTGTCGTGTGCTTGATAGTCGAACGGAGCAATCGCGACCATCACGCCGGTCAGCCCGCCGATGATAAACGTGGCAAGCCCCGCGAGCACGAATAGCAAACAAACGCTCTTGGTAACGCGTCCGATCAACAGCGTTGCGATGAAACAAAAGATCTGCACACCCGTCGGAATCGCCACCGCTTCCGAGGCGGCCGAAAAAATGCCGATCGTGATTCCCGGCAATCCAGTTGTAAACATGTGGTGAACCCACAAGCCGAAGCTGAGGAATCCGGTTCCGACGGCCGCCAGTACAATCCAACCGTATCCCGCCATGGGCGTTCGCGCGAACGTAGGTACGATCATCGCCACCAGCGCGATCGACGGCAAGAAAACGATGTAGACTTCAGGGTGACCAAAGATCCAAAACAAATGTTGCCACAGCAACGGATCGCCGCCCCGATCGGCATCAAAGAAGGGCCAATCGAGGGCCCGCTCCAATTCCATCAATAAGTCACCCGCGATCAACGGCGGGAACGCAAACAAGATCATCACCGCGACGACGAGAATGTACCACGCATAGAGTGGTATTAGATTCAATCGCATCCCCGGTGGTCGACACTTGAGTGCGCCAACGATCAGTTCCACCGCCGCGGCGATCGATGCCACTTCGATAAACGATAAACCGAGCAACCAAATATCCGGCCCCACATCGGTTTGGTACTCGGTCGTCATCGGCGGATACATGAACCAGCCACCGCGTGGCCCGACACCGAAAAACAATGAACCGCAAACAAACACACCGCCGATCAAGAAACACCAAAACCCATACGCCGACAATCGAGGAAACGGCAAATCGCGAGCTCCCATCATCTGCGGCAATAACAGAATCGAAATGGCTTCCAAAATTGGAACCGCGAACAAAAACATCATCACGCTGCCGTGCATCGTGAAGACTTGGTTGTACTGTTCAGGCGTCAGCCAATCGTTTTCAGGAACCGCGAGCTGGATGCGTATAACGAGCGCGAGCACCCCACCAAAAAGAAAGAATGCGAACGCGGTGAGCGTGTACCACAATCCGACTTCCGAGTTATTGACTGCGGACCAATATCGCCAACCTTTTGGTGTTTCCCATGCTTTGAGCAGTCTCTCGCCACGTTCATCCATGACTTTCCTCAGCCGTCATCGCAGACTCCCTAGATAATCCACCAACGCGTCTAATTCGTCCGAGCTGATCGCTTCGAACGACGGCATCTCGACGCCGGGTTTCACTTCACATGTGTTCCGGATCCAGTGTTTCAGGTTGGCGGGTTCGTTGGGTAAGATCGCCGCACCAATGCTTCGTCGGCTTCCAACGTGAGTGAGATCGGGACCAACCACACCATCGGAGGACGTGCCCCGAATCGAATGACACGCTCCACATCCGCGGCCCGCAAAAACAGCGTGTCCCCGATGCGACTGACCTGCGGCGGGAGTTTGCAACTGCGATAACCATTTGTCAAATTCTTCGCGAGTTTCGACGATCACGTCGAACGACATCTGTGCATGCGCCGCACCGCAAAATTCGGCACACACGCCTCGGTAGTGACCCACCTTGGTCGGAAACAGTTTCAAGCGGTTTTCACGCCCCGGGATCATGTCCACCTTCCCTCCAATCGAAGGAATCCAGAACGTGTGGATCACGTCTTCGCTGGTAAGTTTGAACTCAACCGCCTCATTGACGGGTAGATGAATTTCATTCGCCGTTTCGATCCGATCACCGGTGGGTAATCGGTAGGTCACCCTCCACCACCATCGCACTCCCGCCACCTCGATCACTTGGCTTCCCTCGGGTGCGGGCCGCTGCAAGTCGGGCAACATCGCCAAGCCATAGCTCAACAGTCCGGTCAACACAATCGTGGGAAACACCGCCCCTCCCCCGATCACCAACAACCTCGTTTTGATCGCGTTGTGCCGCGTCGGTTGAAAGATTGCGTAGACTGCCAACCCGATCACGATCAACCAGATCACGGCTCCGCCGATGGTCATGGCATAGAACAGTTCGGCCACCTGCCTCGCGCCCTCGCCTGCATTCTCCAAAGTGGACTGAGAAGGCAGACGGTTCATTGGCGGCTTTGCCTTTCTATTCAGTGGTGAATTCTACGATCGGGAAACTTCGATGCTTGCCGCGTGAACGAAAGCTGTACTGGATCGTTTGTCCAATCGCGACGCCCAGGGCCAAGGATTCCCGTTGACGCCTTCTGGCATGCCGCAGGCGGCTCCAATGCTTCAGCCAACGCAACTTCTGTACCAGGTCCCCGGGCATGGAGTTTGCGGAAGGGACCAAACAACCATCCCTTCTCCACAGCATGGGCCACATGTTCCACGTCCACGATATCGATAACTTGATAACCGTCGTGATCGCTGCGGCGTGCGGCGGAATGTTAGGCTTGGAACGCGAGTTTGCGGGCAAGCCGGCAGGCTTGCGGACGCATATCTTCGTCTGTGCCGGCTCCGCATTGATGATGATCCTGGGGCAGGAGATCGTCGATCAGTTTCAACGGCAAGAGACCGACTCGGCCATCAGCACCGACCCGATACGCATCTTGCAAGCAATCGTTCTCGGCATCAGCTTCTTGGGGGCTGGAACGATCGTCCATCAAAAGCATGAGCAGGTCGAAGGACTGACCACCGCAGCCACGATTTTTGTCACCGCGGGGATCGGTGTCGCGGTCGCCGCCGACCGACTCAGCTTCGCGTTGACATTGACAGTATTGGCGACAGTCGTCTTGTTTTTGCTGAAAGGGATCGAAGACGCGATCGCCAATCTGAATCGCAAGCGCGGAGAAAACAACCGGCAATAAACAAACGCACCTGCTTTCATGCTTTGATCATCGGATTATTCAATCAGCCGCCGGCGCGATTCCTCAGAGTTCGGACGCAGTTCGCGACGTCTCCAATTGAGACTGCGATCTTAAAAACGCGCACAACCCGGTGGCTGACTTCCGATCGACCAGCCACCTGAGCGATTACCGTCCATCCAAAGTTTCCGGTTTGTCCCAAAAGTACGTCGGGAACAATACGGATCGCAATGAGGCGGACGCCAATGCAATCGCGATCGACGAGACGAGCGAGATTCCCAACGTGGCAAATAGGCTGGGGCTTGCCAGCGACGCTGCAAGGGTCGCTGTGGCATCGAACAGCAAAAATCCAGAACCGATGAGACGCGACATTCGATTTCCTTTGTGCTGACTTTTAAGGGGCGAATCGAACTGAACGGTCACTGCAAAAAAAGTGCCCCCGCAAACGAATGGGAGCTCGATTTTATTGTTGCGGGATTTCAATCTTAGC
>NZ_JAMQBK010000105.1 GCF_023701485.1 Aporhodopirellula aestuarii | reverse complement strand
CCAAGGTCACGAGCAATAGGACGATCATGCCGCCATCGATAACATGACTAAGCAGGTATGCAGGAATCATCTGGCGAAACTGCCGCGAACTGTAGGCCGGACCGAGGCTTTGCGAGTTCCGGCATTCACTTGCTCAATCGTGCTGGAACTGCGTCGCTTAGGCTCCTGGGTCCGGCCTACGCCGAACCGATCACGATCAGCGGAATTGTCGTTATACCGAATCACTTCTAGGTACCTGCTAAAAAGCGACGCCGTAACAGGCGTCGCCAAAATTACCCTGCAACCATTGCGTTGGGGGATTCTTGCGAAATCCGCTACTGGGCTTCTTTGTCGAACGCACCGTCAAAGGCGACGTTCGACGGTGAGAAGTCGAGCTTCTTCGTGAACGCACAGGCTTCGCGGGCACCAAACGTACGCTCCATCCCGCAATCTTCCCATTCGATCGACAGCGGACCTTGGTAATCGATCACGTTGAGGGCGCGGATGATTTCTTCGAAATTCACGCCGCCGCGACCTGGGCTGCGGAAATCCCAACCGCGACGTGCGTCGCCAAAGTTCAGATGGCTGCAGTTGATTCCCGACTTGCCATCGAGCGTCACGATCGCGTCTTTGATGTGGACGTGATAGATACGGTCAGGGAACGCACGAATGAATTGCACAGGATCGATGCCCTGCCAAATCAAGTGACTCGGGTCAAAGTTGAAACCGAATTCGGGACGATAGTCGAGTGCTTCGAGAGCCTTTTCCGCGGTGTAGATATCGAACGCGATCTCGGTCGGGTGCACTTCCAATGCGTAGCGAACGCCGCACTGACCGAACACGTCGAGGATCGGATTGAAACGCTCGGCGAGCAATTCGAACCCCGCGTCGAGCATCTTTTGCGGAACGGGTGGGAACGAATACAGCAGATGCCAGATGCTGCTACCGGTGAAGCCATTGACGACATCAACACCGAACTTTTGTGCCGCGCGAGCGGTATTGGCGAGCTCTTCGGCCGCCCGTTCGTTAACGCCCGCCGGGTCTCCATCTCCCCAAACGTAGTCAGGCAGAATCGCTTTGTGACGTTCGTCGATGTTGTCGAGCACGGCTTGGCCGACGAGGTGAGCACTGATCGCCCGGCACTGTAGATTGTTTTTCTCCAGCAACGCGTGGTGCTTGTCACAGTAATCATCTTCCTCCAACGCGCGGGCGACTTCGAAGTGATCGCCCCAACAGGCCAATTCAATACCGTCGTAGCCAAAATCGGCTGTCATGGCAGCCATTTCTTCGATCGGCAAATCGGCCCACTGACCGGTGAAGAGAGTTACGGGGCGAGGCATTGAGGGGCTCCAGAGAAAGGAAATGGACTTGGTAGACAGAAACGCCGTGAGGCGATCATTTTGCGCCAAATACACGTGTAAGGGCAATCAGGGGCTGATTTGCTTTCCCTGAACCATCGCGTCCCGTTGTCGCCAACGACCGTTTGAATTTCACGCTTTACCCCCAATATTTTCCCGCGTCGGAAGAATCCTCTCAAATTTTTTGACTCGCGGCGCCCCGCTAACCCTATCTCGCGACCTAGATGACCCGGTAGGATCTATCTTATGGGGGTGGACGATCTTCACGGAAGATTCGCCCCGCGGACTTCTTCTCAAACGATCTACGGCTGTGATGACCCGGATTTTAATGACAACGCTGTTTGGACTCGCGCTCTGTTTCGAGTGGGGATGCCAAACGCAAACAGAGCCCCTCGAATCGGATGAAAAAAAGCCGCGTAACGTGCTCGAGGACGCCACCCCTGAGGAAATTTCCGCTGTTCGGAAAATGATCGAGGATGAAGACGCGAGAATGCTCGAGGCCTACGAATCGCAAGAGTTTTTCGACGATATGTCACGCCACGAGTCTCCCGCAAATCAAGAATCCGCAGAACTGGATGACGACACCGACTCGCTAGAAATGCCGAGCGATTCGGCAGAATAAGAGAAAAGGCTAAACAGATCAGCCGGAGTCATCGCGTGCAACAGACGATTGGGTGTTAGCCAAGCATCCGACGCGCAACCGCGTCGAATACGTCTACGGCTCGCGAGAACACAGACAATGAAGCCTGTGTGCCCGCTTAGGTGCCTCCCAACCACATCCAAAAGCGACGTGCCAACGACCGCTTGTCTTGAAGCGCCAGATCGCCGACCTCGCCACAACGGACCGCGTCCGCTTTGCTGGGCGGCAATTCCACGATCGCTTCGAACCGCGGTGCGATCCACTCGATCGTTTGCCCGCCGGTTTTGGATTCCGCCGCTGGCGCGACCGGCACCGGTCCACCGGAGGTTGCCGCGAGTGCGGGATGCGACACTGTGACGCTACCTCGGGGCCGCATCGGCGTGGGAACGATGTCAATCCATTGGCCGCCGCGGAAGCAAACCCGCAGAGCATGACCTTTGGCGACGGCGTCATGGTAGGCCTTCATTTCCGACTCACCGATCGACAATAACAACTCTTTGTTTGATCGCTTTCCGATCCGCGTCAGTTCTTCGCCGACGGAGACGTAGCGGCCTTCAAGTTCATGAAATTGCGGCGTCAAAATTTCCCCGTCGCGAGTCGCCTTCACTTTCATCCCGGCGACTTGTTCCTCAAGCTCACTCAGTTTGCGCTGCAAAATCTCGCTGCGCCGCATCGATGCCTCCGCCAAGCCGAGAGATTCGTTACGTTCGTTTCGTTGCCACTCGATCGACTCGGCCTCCAACTGAAAGCGAATTTCATCCCGCTCAACTTCGAGCTCATCGTTTTCGATTTCCAACACAACTTCGCCCGCGCGAACGACGTCGCCGGTGCACCAGTAAACGTGTCGCACAAAACCGCTCGCCGGCGACCGAAGAACTTGCTCACCCGAGAACCTCGCCACGACAGGGACCTCGACGACCATTGGTGACGGCAACGTCAAAAAGAACTGGCCGATCGTTCCAACCGTCAACGCGACCCAGGCGATGCGACGGCGGTGTGAACCACGAGAGAATCCGGGCCCCGTTCCTTCATACGTCCAGATTCGGTAACACCATCGTGTCGCTGGCAATACTGCCCATAACAAAAGTGCACAGGCGGCGACCAGCAATCCGACCGGCCCGGCCCACATCGAGACGACGATCACCAAACCGCCCATCCAAATGAATTGGAACACGATCGATGCCGCCGCATGCGAGGCCGCAAACGTACGACGCCACCCCGACAAGTGACTCGTGTGGCCGCCAATACCAAACAGATGGGATTCGATCCGCCCCCCCACCAATTTGCGGCCTTGCTCACGTAGATTCGGAATATTAACGAGATCCGAGACGACGTAGTAACCGTCCAAACGCAGCAACGGGTTTGCATTGACCAGCAATGTTGCGGGTCCGGCGATAAAGAAGATCTGCGCCGCAACATGCGCGATCAGTCCACCGGGAAACATCCACCAAACCCACACCGCGACGCTGGCGCAGATCAACTCCAAGTACACGCCGCCGAGTGCAATGGCAACCCGTGATTGCCACCGCGGCAATTTCCACGCGTCGGTGACGTCGACGTAGGCCAGCGGCGCAAACATGAAAAACATCACCCCGGCACGCCCCACCCGCACGCCGTGATGCGCCGCCATGCAAGCGTGGCCCAATTCATGGATCACCTTGAGCCCGGCCCATACGAGGATCATCATGAACCACTGATCCGAGGCGAACACCCGCATCAACTCAGCGCTCAGACGTCCGTATTCGGTTGCCGCCAGTAGCATCGAAAGATTGATACTGGCCACCGTGGCGGCCATCAAATATCCGCCCAGCAACGGACGAACCCATGGCAACACTCGCTGCGCCAGCGGTTGTGCATGAACGAGCGGGAATCGCAAGCTGATCACGTAACCACACCAGGTCAACACCGTGGCCAACAGCGGAGCGGTATCGCTCTTTGCCGGTTGGGCCGCTGCGGCGGGTGGCTCATTAGCCGCAGATGGCGTCGTTTCGTTTGACACCGAATCAAACGACGACTCCGCCGAAGGCACCGCCGCGTCCGCCGTCGGTTCGGTCGCGGATTGGCTCGCCGGTCCAGGAACCTGGGCGATCGCGATTTTCTGAGCAACGAGAACGCCAACGAAGTCCGCTACGTCTTGTGGCGTCCAATCCAACCCATCTTCTTCGAGTTGTTTCAACACGTCGCTGATCGTGCGTGTCCCGTCGAGCAGCGTCGCCACATGATGCTCAGCCGCCCCGAACTGAAAATGCGTCCCGGTTCCCGAATGGACACAGCGGGCCATCGAAACGCCAGCAATCTTAATTGGGGTGAATTCCACATCGGGATCGATCCGAATTTTTGCCGGCGGCGCAGGCGTCGGCTGTTCCGGTTTCAAGGCCGTGGCCGGTTTCGCGTCCTCATCTTCGTTCGGTAACTGCTCCGGCGCAGCGGCAGGTAGCACCGACCAAGCCGACCGGTTGAAGAACGAACCGCTGGGGTTGCCGTCACCCGAACCTGGCAATCCATGTCCCTCGGGATCTGGAATGTTGGGCGTCACCATCCGATCACCCATCCGATCTTACGCAGTGGGATGCGAACCCATTTCCATACCCAAGGCCGCGTCGGCCCGAGCACAACCGCTTCGCCTCGCATCCCAACTCTCAGATTGGAGTCGAATGACGTGGAGGCAACCGACGATTCCGTTCCGTACAACGCCGAATTCCCCTCGGTGCTCGCCTCATGGTCGGATCCGGATGCTTCCTCCGTGGTCGGCATGGGTGTTTTGGCGATGAACACATTTTCGTCATCACGAATTGTTGCCGACGGCCAGATCGACGAAACACGGGACCGGTACGCGACCCGGCCAATCGCCGGGAAATAGAACTCGACGGGTGCGTGGGTATCGACAAATCCGATTTCCACTTCAGGAATTTCGAGTTCGATTTCAAGACTCCCGGTGGGTGCAATTTCCAACAAGGTTTGCCCCATTTCGAGAGGCGTGCCGAGCGAGTGGTGCAGATCCCCTTGAATCACGACGCCATCGATCGGGCTAGCGACGACCAATTGGTTGAGCCGTCGCGAGATCAAGTCACGACGTCGCAACAACGATTTCCGTTTCAGTCCCGCCAATTGCGCCTGTGCGATCTGGCCATGAGCCAACCCGATATCTTCGTCCTTGGTCGCCTCGGCAATCTCAGCATTGATCGCTTCGAGTTCGATCCGGAGTGGACGTCCATCGAGTTCGAGTAGGGGCATGCCTTTGGTCACGTGGTCGCCCGGTTGAACGTGAGCGACCAACAACGTCGCATCAATCGGCGCCGCGACACGGCGCGCGTTCATGGCGGTGACCGTTGCCGACGCGGGGATCCGATACGCGACCGGAATGCATGCGAGCATCAACACGGACAACACGACAATCCCGACGATTCCGCGTCTTGACCACCACCGAGCCAGGATGCTGGCGACGCGGCCGAGTTTTCCCGACACCGGACGGCTAAAGAACACCGTCGCCGTCGTCGTCAATACTTCGCTGGGAACCATTGCGGCGAATTGCTGCAGTTCATCGTTCGTTTCCTGCGGCGGACGGATCCAAACCATCCCGAATGGCTGCGCACGTTTCGATGCGTCGGATTCGGAAACGGAAGCTGCGTCGTCCATCTTCTCGCGGCTCGCATCTGGCGTGAGTTCTAACACCAGATTGGCCGACTCCCAGCGGATCGCTGTTTCGGCTTCTTCGCCTGGACTCTTTTCGAAACGAGTCTTTAGCGATTGGTAAATCGAGTTGTCGGCACCGAGCCAACCGAGTCGCGAATCGAGCAAACGCACGAGACGTCTTGAGCGCCCCGATTTCGCATCTTCGCGATCTCCCCATCCGAACCGAACGGTATGATCGGGCAACATTTCAAGTAAGCGGGTAACCAACCACTGCGCCGCATTTTCGCGATCCTGAGATGCCGCCATCCCGCTGATTAACGGGTGCCACAGAATTGCAAATTGACGCGACGCCATTGATGCCGACGCGCGTAACGCAACCAAATCAGGATCCTTCGCACCGGCCGGCGATTTCCTGACCGCTTGTGCAGCACGAGCGGCATCCGCAGGCCGACTCCCGGCCTTAACGTTTTCACTGACACCGCCATCCCCGTACACAAACGGTGCCAAGGGCGGGTCGGTCACCGCTCTCGGATCGTCGCTCGCGATAGGTGATGTTGGATTCATATCTCGTATTCGTCAGAGTATTCGTAGGATGGCTGGAATTAAAACCGTGGTTCGGTTGAGGGACGTCTCTTCTAACGCCACTGAGGACCTTTCATTGCCGCCTGCCCCGGAGGCTGTTGCGGGAGCGATTGGCCGGGCGTGATTCGCATCGACAAACGATCGCCCGGACGAAGGACGTGATCCGGGTTTGGAATCGCGACGCGAATCAACACCGTTCCACTTTCACCATTGATCGCAGGTGCGACCGAGTCGATCTCGGCGTCCACCGTTTGCCGTGCGGCGCGGAAATAAACTTGTGCGGCCAACCCAGGTTGCATCGTGAACGACGCTTCGGCGGGAACATTGAACACACCGATCAACACATCAGTGCGGATCAGTCTCACAATTGCCGAATTCCCGGGAGTCACGGCGTCCCCGGCATCGAGCCTTTTACCAGCGACGACGCCATCGAAGGGTGCCCGAATCTGCCGTTGTTCGACTTGCAATTGCAAACGATTCAGTTCAGTCCCGCGAAGCCGCTTTTGCTCAATTGCGATTTGCAACCGAGCCTTGGCGACATCCAGTTCCATCGTCGCCCGCCGCAGTTCTTCCGAACCTGCCATGCGATCGTTGTGAAGCGACCGCAATTGTTCGACTCGATACTCCTGCAATGAAACAGCCGCTTCGGCGGATTTGATTTCGCCGTCCATCATCGATTGCATCTTCGCGACCTCAGCCGCCGCACGTTGGATGCGGTCATCCAATTGAGCAAGTAAGTCGCCCTCTTTGACGAGTTGACCAAGCTGCACGGGGACATCCACCAACTGGCCAAATTCATCCGTACTGACTTCGACGTCGTGGATGGCTTCGGCAAACCCTTCAAAGCTGGAGTGGGTCAGCACCTCAGGATCGCTCGCCAGCGCAGGCGGCGTCAATGACAACGTCCCGGCGCAGATGCAAAGCAATGCGGTTCCAATAAGATAGCGATTCGCAATTAAGCTCATGGGTCGAATCCTTCGTTTGGTAGGTCTTCGCGGTCAGGCTCGATCAGCTGCGAGTCCCAGATCAGTGATTGTGCGGGTGGCAATTCTTCCCCATCGCTGTGCAGAGTTGGGCTGGTCCATGTTTCCAGGGGCAGCAACTGCTCGTCGATCGGCGCGGTTTGCAAGATGTCGATGTCGGTGCTTTGGCATGAGCGCGTCGGTTCGATGCCCTCGCGAATTAGGAACGTTCCCATCGCCTGTTGCAGTGCAACGAGTTCGAGGATGTAACTGACTTGCGCGGTCACATAGGACTGCTCCGCCTCGGTACGGCGTTTTTGGGTTTCGAGGAGATCTTCCAAAATCAACGCCGTCGGTCCACCGTCACCGGCGAGCGTCGTCCAACGCCTCGTAGCGATCTCTTCTTCCCGAACCGCTGCGGCGAGCGTGGCGGCTTTACTGCGGCGCAGTTCCGCACCGGCGTTGACGCGGATGACCGACGACTCGATTTCACGTCGAGCGGTCAACAACGCGTCCCTCAATTCATCGCTGCGTTGTTGATATCGCAGTCGTGCTTCGCGATTACGGCTTTTGGCCGCGCGACGTCCCCACGGCAAATTGTAAGTCAACGCCGCGGTAACCCCAGGGCCACCATCGGAGTATTGGTTGATCCACGATTGGCCGATGTTGTTGTTCGCACTGAGTCCTGCGAGGTACGCCTCGATCACCGCGTTAAGTCGGGGCAGCAGCTCATTACGGGTTACGTCAACTTCCAGCCCCGCGGCAGCGACTTGCTGCGTCGCCGCTTGGATGTCTCCCCGATATTCGAGCCCGCGTACGATACAATCCCGCACGTTGAGTTCTTCTTCCGGAAGATTCGGCTGTGCCGTCGGAATCAACTCGATCGAATCGTCCAACGACGTCAGCATCGGACTGCCGACGAGTGTTTTCAATCGCACTTGCAATCGCCGAACCTCGGCGCGCAGCTCAATCAGGCGATCGTTATCCGCCGCGAGTCGACGCGTGACTTTGATCCGTTGCAACGGTCCTGAATCGAAATCTCCGCGGGCCATCACGATCTCGCCAATCTGCTGCCCGCGTTCGATCAACGCCAGTTGCTGAACGTAGTGGCTTCGCCGCTCATGCAATCGCCAAAACGTCGTGAGCGTTTCAACGAGATGGCTCTCGAGGTCGAGTCGCAATTGCTGCCACGCGATCCGACTATCGATCGAAGCTGCCGTCACCAATCGCGTGTTGTAGACGCGTCCGCTCGTCGCCATCAGCGGTTGCGTGATGCTGACGTTGAGCCGCGAATTGCCTTGATGAGCGGGCTCAAAGAACGTGCTATTGCTGGTCAGTGTGCCAACCTCTTGGCTCACGTCGATGATCGTGCCCTGCCTAGTCGATTGTCGCAAACCGGCATTGGCCGTCCACGAGTCTTGAATCAAACGTGGCGGACCACCCGTGGTCAGCTTGCTACCGACGGGATCGTTCACCCGATCGATACCGGTCTCCAACAAGATCGCCGGATCAAATGCGGCATCCTGCTGGATAATCTTCTCGTACGCGATCGAAGTTCGATTGGTAATCGCCGAAATCCGCGGGCTCGATTGCAACGTGTCTGATAACAACGTTGCAATATCGAACTGCAGGTAGTTCGGCGAATCGAGTAGATAGCCGTGCACCTTCGGTTGCCACCAAGGTGGGTCGCCGGATACCAATCGGGTTTCAATATCGGCTTCAGTCTGCTCGTTTGGCAGACTCCACTGGTTGCTTTCCGGATCCTTCGCGAGAACCGTTTCAACCGGTCGTGGAGTAGACGATTCCTTTTCCGAAACCACCTTGAGAAACTCGGCAAAAGACGGATCGGACTGCCCGCTGGGCTGATCCACCGTGCTCGATTTCTGCCAATATTTCGCGTCTGAGACACCACTCGGCTGCGATGACGTTTCCGACAGTAAACCGGAATCGGCTGCGCCCGCCCCAGGCGCCGTCCAATATCCAGTCAAAACTGTCGCCGAAACGGCGAGCGCGGCCACTGCCGTCCGGGCGAAGCTTCGTTTGAGCACGTTCGCACGCATCCCCATCGCGACTTGTAACAATCGTAACAGTCGCAATCGAAGGCGTTGGCGGCGAGTGTGCTTTGGGCGAAGCATCCCTGTCCGGTCGAATTGGTGATCGAAATTGGTAACAACGCGAGTGAATCCGTAACGATTCGCCTCGAGTCACGAGCATCTACGCGCAAACATTCCACGCTGGTGCGGAACGGAGGCACGACTGTTCTCTGTCTTCGGAGCTTTGAGGGGGTCTGGTTGCAACGATGATTCCGAAATGTCTGTCGGAAACCAAAGTGACGGGTCGTTTTTGGAACTTCCGGCAATCATCCCCCAATCCTCACAGTCGCCCCATTTAACGCCTGTTCACCATTCACTCATTTCACGGAGAAGATATGCCGTTTAGTCAATTGGGGTAAAACTTATGACTAAACGCAACTTTCATTTCTTCCGACTGGAAGATCGCGTGCTTCTTTCTGGGGAGGGGATCGATCCTGCGCTCGAATTGATTCCTGACAGCGAGACGATCGCCGATTTGCAGTCGGACATTGATGCGTTGCAGTCCGACATTGATGCGATCGAAGCGGCCGTGCTGGCCGCTGCTGGGCAAGCACCTCCGAGCGAACTGGTAGGCAATGAAATAGACGATTCGATTGCGGAGGTCGTCGATCCGGCAGACGGACCAGCGGCGTTGGATCCGGCGCGGCCGATCGAAGTCGTCTTTGTTGATGCGTCGGTCGAAGATAGCGACACACTGATCGCGGGCCTTCGCGACGCTTCTGAGGACGGTACGCAGTGGTTGGTCGTGGGTTTACGCAGTGATTCCGACGGCATCACTCAAATCACGCAAACGCTGTCGGATCTATCCGGCGTTGATGCGATTCATCTCCTCTCAGACGGCGACAGCGAAGGCATCCGGCTGGGCAGCGTGAAACTCGACCAGGCGTCGTCGCTGATGCACGCGGGCGAGATCGCGGCTTGGGGCAATTCGCTTGACGCCGGCGCCGACCTTTTGATTTACGGCAGCAATCTGGCGAGTACGGCGGATGGCCGCACGCTGATCGACTCGCTCGCCGCGTTATGTGATTGCGACGTCGCGGCGAGTGTCGACGCTACCGGAAGCTCGTTGCTCGGCGGCGATTGGGATTTGGAGTACTCGACCGGAAACATCGAAACACAAATCGCCGTTTCCTCTGACGTGCACGCCGACTGGCTTCACGTGCTCGATTCGACAACGGCCATCGATTCCAATCAGGCGGGTGAAACAGGGGCCAGCCCGCTCCGTCACGAGATCGTGTTTGTCGACACGGCGACTCAAGGCTACCAACAACTCGTTGACGACTTGCTCGCCAATCAAGATGGGACTCGGTATTTCGACGTCGTCTTATTGGATCAGTCTCGCGATGGCATCGAGCAAATTAGCGAAACGTTGAGAGGCCAATACAACGTGGACGCCGTCCACATTGTGTCCCACGGAACCGACGGAGCGGTCAGGCTCGGCGACACGTGGCTCACCACCGACAACCTCGCCGCCTATGAGAACCAGCTGCGTGATTGGGCGAGTGCGTTTTCGGACGATGGCGACCTGCTGCTCTACGGCTGCGATTTGGCCGCGAGTCCTGGAGGGATCCAGCTGGTTGACCAACTGAGCGTTTTAACCGGTACCGATATTGCCGCCAGCACGAACCTCACCGGGTACGCGCCATTCGGTGGTGATTGGCAGTTGGAATACGAAGCCGGTCAGGTTGAAACGCTTGTGTTCGCCAGTTCTGACTTACAGGAGCAATGGGTCGGGCTGATGAGCGTTGCGATTGACGCGACTTCGACAGGCACGAGCACCGGTGGGAACTTCTCCATCTCACACACGACGTCGGGCACCGATCGCCTGATGCTTGTCGGCGTCTCTTTGAACAAGGGGGTTGGCAATGCAGTCACCTCGGTCACCTACAACGGCAGTAATCTCACTCTCGAAGGCACACAATCCAATGGCGACGCCGTCGTCTACATCTGGTCATTGGTGAATCCCAGCTTGGGAACACACAACGTTGACATCACTTTTAACGGCACAACGGATGGCAATACCGCCGGCGTGATGACGTTTACGGGAGTCGATCAATCGACACCATTGGGTGCGTTTGCCTCGGGGGCGGCCGCATCCGGCGGCACCGGCTCGGTCACGGTGTCATCGGCCCCCGGCGACTTGGTGTTTGCCGCGATCGCGGTGGATGACGTGACGGACTACAACTTGGTTCCCGGCGCGGGTCAGACCGAACACTGGGACCTCCTCGGCGGCGGTGACATCAACGGCGGCGGAAGCACCGAGGCCGGTGCGACCTCGGTGGTCATGGACTGGACCTGGTCCGGAAGCGACAACTGGGCGGCCGGCGGGATCTCAATTCACGAAGCCACCAATACCGCACCCACGCTTGATGCCTCCCAGAGTCCCGCGTTTGATCCAATCACCGAAGACGCGGGGGCTCCCTCGGGAGCGGTCGGAACGTTGATATCCGATTTGGTCGACTTTGCCTCGCCGAGCGGTCAGGTTGACAACGTCACCGACCCCGACTCCGGCGCAGAGCTCGGTATCGCCGTCACGGGAACCAATGCCGCCGACGGAACTTGGTACTACACAATCGACAACGGTTCCAATTGGCTTGCCGTCGGAACTCGCTCGGACACAAGCGCCCTGCTACTCGAGGCCGACGCCAACACACGGCTCTATTTCCAACCCAATGCGAATTACAGCGGCACCATCGCCGATGCCATCACGTTCCGGGCTTGGGATCAAACCAGTGGTAGCAACGGAACGCTCGCCGATACGACGGCCGGCGGATCGTCGGCAAATGACACATTCACCGCAGCGTCCAATGTGGCTGTCACCGCCCACACGCCGGACAGCGGAACGGGGTGGACCGAAATCTATGACACGAGCTCAGCCACGACCGATGCAACCATCGACGCATCGTTAGACATCGTTCACGGTGGTTCAGACGAAAACGACGTGGGGCAGGCTTACACGCTCGGTCCCGCTCCCACGGGCGCCGATCAGGCGATTAGTTTCACGCTGTCCGCAATCGACACCTCCAATGGCACCAAGCCCGTCGGTGTCTTCGGACGACTGGTGGACAATGACAATTTCTACTACTTGCAGATCCTTCCCAATGATCATGCCGAAGACAGCCTTCAACTTTCGAAGCTTGTGGGCGGCGTTCGGACGGTATTGGCAAGCATCGATCTAACGATCTCCGCTTCGGACACGTTTAAGTTAGAAATCACCGACGGCGCCAAGAAGATCTACCGCAATGGAAGCGAAGTCCTCAGTTCGGCGGACAACACGCTGACCGCCAGTGGAAACTGGGGCATGTATTTCGGTGATTTCAACGGAGTCTCGGGAGGTGGCCATCTTCGCCCCACGTGGGGCATCGACAACTTCTTAGCCGAAAATCTCTCCGCCCCGACCGCATTCTCGACCGAAACGGATACGGCCTCGCTTGTCGTTACCGCAGTCAATGACGCACCCGTATTGACGCCGTACACGCCGACCTACAACGCAACCGAAGACGGAGCCCCATTCACAACGAGCGTTTCTGTCTTCATCGGATCGAGTGTCACCGACGCGGATACGGGAGCATCCAAAGGGGTTGCTGTTACCGGCGTGAGCGGTGGCGGTGCGACTCTGAGATACAGCCTCGACGGTGGAACGACGTGGCTCAATTTTAGCTCGCCCTCAGAAAGCAATGCTCTGCTATTGCGATCCACGGATCTGATCCGATTCACGCCGGCGACCGACACCGGCGGGACACTCAACGTTCAATACCGAGCTTGGGACCAAACCAGCGGAACTGCGGGCAGCACCGCCGACACGACGTCCAACGGGGGCACGACCGCATTCAGCACGGCGTCGGACCAAATCACCATCAATACCGCATCGGTTCAAGATGCCCCCATTGCGGTCGACGACCATCACGGAATCTCGTTCGATGGTGTTGATGATTATGTCAATTTGGGAAGCGACACGGATCTCGTCTTCACCAACACGATGACGATGGAGTTGTGGGCCCGCCCCACGGCGTATCCGGCGTCCGCTAGCATCCTGCTGAACAAAGAAGGTGAATATGAAATCGGGATCTCATCGACCGGCAACCTGATGTGGGCCTTCGCCAACACCACCCCGGGCTGGAGCTGGCATGACACGGGCCATGTCCTGCAACTCAACGAGTGGGCGCACATCTCCGTCACCTATGACAATGGCACGATCAACACCTACGTCAACGGGCATGTCGTCGAGACATACAGTGGCTCAGGGGCGATTGGCGATGTGTATCTAGGAATGAACGACTTGCGAGTGGCGAGTCGCGAAAACAATCCCGCCGGGCAATTCTTTTCCGGTGAAATTGACGACGTACGACTCTGGAATACCGTTCGTACGCAAACGGAAATCCAAAACAATCTCGACACCACCCTGGCTGGAAATGAAACAGGATTGGCGGGCTACTGGAACTTCAACGAAGGTGCCGGTGTCGCCGTCAATGACTTGACCGGCAACTCCGTCAACGGCACGCTGACCGGCGGCCCCACATGGACCGGTTTTTCCACCGACCAGAACACAGCGATCAACATCGCGGTGGGCAGCGGTGTTCTGAGCAATGATGTTGACGTCGACGGCGACACGCTGACGGTCAGCCAGGTGCAGGGTTCGGCTGCGAACGTCGGTAGCCCCATCATGATCGGATCGGGTGCCTTGGTTACCGTCAACGCAAATGGCAGTTTTGACTACGATCCCAACGGCGCGTTTGATTATCTCGCGGCCGGCGAGACCGGGACCGACACGTTTCGCTACACAATCAGTGACGGCAACGGCAACACCGATACTGCTACCGTGACGATCACCGTCACCGGAGCCGACGATGCCCCGACAATTGTTGCGGCCTCCGATTTGGATGACGCAGCAAATGAGCTGATCGATTTCGAAGGTGGCGATGACACGATCACGCTCTCGGGATTGCCCGTCAACACCGCCGCAGGAACCGATGTGACCGTCGAGTTCTGGATGAATTGGGATGGCGTCGAAAACGTGATGCCGTTTGGGTTCGGGTCCTACGACTTGTATCTCTCGGGAGGCAATTTTGGCTTCAATACCGGCAACTCAGACGTCTACGGCATTAGCAGCGCGGGATTGGCTAATGGATGGCATCATGTCACCGCTATTTTTCGCAATGGCGACGCCACTGGCAGCCGCTTGATCATCGATGGCGTTGAACAAACGATGACTCAGCGGATGGCCACGCCCAACAATGGGTCCGCATTTGCGGCATCGAACGCTCAGATAGCAGGTTGGACCCTCGACAACTCTTACAAATTCGATGGACAAATCGATCAAGTTCGCATCTGGAATGGCGGTCGCAGCGAAACACAAGTCCGCGCCGACATGCATCAGGAACTCTCCGGGCCACAAACCGGTCTGGTCGCCGCGTACTCGTTCACCGGCGCCACCACGGGAGCGGGCGGCGTGATCGATGACAGCGGCAACGGTCATCATGGCACGATGGGCGGGATGACAGCGGCGAACGTGATCACCGGAAGCGGCTTTGCAAACCTAGGCGATCAAACCGTTAACGAAGATGATCTGGTTACGTTGCAAGTCTCGGCGTTTGATCCGGAAAACAGTGCATTAACTTACACGTGGACTCAAACCTCGGGTCCCGCCGTCACGCTGAGTGATGCCAATGCGGAAAAGCCAACCTTCACGGCAACCGAGCAAGTCGGTAACTATCAAGTCGTCTTTACCGTCGACGCGTACGACGGAACAAGCACCACGACCGAGACGGTCACGATCACGGTTAACGCGGTCAATGACGACCCAACCAACCCGGGCGGATTGCCGACTGATCTCGCGGTCACCGAAGACGTTAGCAGCAACATCGATCTGTCACAGATGAACCTGAGTGATGTCGACCATAACGGCGGCAATCTGACGGTGACCTTGACCACGTCAACGGGTGGAAATTTGACGGCCGCAACTGGCGGAGGCGTGACCGTACTCGGCAGTGGCAGCGGGACGCTGACATTGACCGGGACCCTAGCGAACCTGAACGCCTACATCGATATCGCCAGCAACGTCAAGTATCTGCACTCCACCGCGAATTCAAGCGGCGGGAACGTCGATACGATCAATGTCAAAGTCAATGACAATGGCAATACCGGATCGGGTGGCGGCAGCGACATCGATCTGGGTACGGTCAACGTCGACATCACCAACGTGAATGACGCCCCGGTACTCGACAACACCGGTACCATGACGCTGCCGACGATCACCAAACTGCAGACGAATAATGGTGGTGTGGATGTGGCGACGCTGATCGCCAGCGCGAGTGGTGATCGAATCACGGATGCTGATAGCGGAGCACTGGAAGGGATTGCGATTACAACATTGGCCAGTGGTAACGGCACTTGGCAATATTCCGTCAATGGTGGAGCCTCCTGGAACGCGATCGGGACGGTGTCCAGCGCCTCAGCTCTTTTGCTATCATCCAACGATCTGGTGCGTTTTGTGCCCAATGGCAGCAGTGGGACGACGGCCAACTTTGATTTCCACGCTTGGGATCAAACTAGTGGTACAGCGGGAACGAAAGTCGATGTCTCGACACGGGGTGGTGCGACTTCATTCAGTACTGCCAGCGAGCGGGCCGATATCACCGTCACGAACGTCAACGCCGCACCAGAACTGGACAACAGCAAAACTCCAGTGTTGACGACGACCAATGAGGATGCAGGGGCACCCGGCGTTGGGTCCGGTACGCTGATTTCGTCGCTCGTCGATTTCGCGACGCCATCGGGGCAAGTCGACAACGTCACGGACGCAGACAGCGGCGCCGGTTTGGGAATCGCAATCACGGGTGCCGATACTACCAACGGAACGTGGTTCTACTCGATTGACAACGGCAGCTCGTGGAGCGCACTGGGCGCGGTCAGCGATTCAAACGCACGTTTGCTGGCGGCCGATGCGAATACTCGGCTGTATTTCCAGGCCGATGCGGACTACCACGGCACCGTTGCCAACGCGATCACTTTCCGTGCATGGGATCAGACTAGCGGGACCAATGGTGGGACAGTGATCGTGCCTGATAGCACGGAAACACTTCTAGACAGCTTCAACAGTACGTCGTATAGCCTCAACGCTGGAACGCAATCCTGGAGTACGAGCTGGGTGGATTCACAAGATGCGGATCCCACTTCCGGCGGAATCAAAGTCAAGTCAACGTCGCAAACCCTGCAGGTAAGTCCAAACGCTGCGGGATTAAATATCTATCGCGAAGCGGATCTCAGCGGAGCGGGTTCCGCTACGTTTTCGTTTGATTTTGACGCCAGCGCACTTACTGCGTCCGCACGAATAGACGTTCAAGTCTCGGGGAACGGTGGTTCCACGTACACAACTTTATACTCCTTCACCTCAGCGGATGCCTCGGGAACACAATCCTACGACATCACCTCCTATATCTCTTCGGACACGAGGGTCCGTTTCTATGTTGCCGGAGTCCAAAGTTCGCCCCCTCAAAGTATGACATTCGACGATGTCCAGATTGCCTATTCATCAACAGCGGGCGGTACCACGGCCTTTTCCACGGCGACCGACACCGCCAGTATCGTGGTCACTCCCGTCGCTGATACGCCGTCGGTAACCACTGCGACCACCGATGAGGACACCCAGTCGACGGGCGGACTGGTGATCATTCGCAACGCTGCCGACGGTGCCGAAGTGACTCACTACAAAGTCACCGGCATCGCGGACGGAACGCTTTATAAGAACGACGGCGTGACCGAGATCACCGACGGTTCATTCATCACGGTCGCCGAAGGAACCGCGGGCCTGAAATTCACTCCCGACGCTGATTTCAACGGCACCGGCAACTTCACGGTCCAGGCCTCGACGTCCAACAACGACTCCGGCCTCGGCGGCGGCACCACGGTTGCCAACGTCACCGTGGACGCGGTCAATGACGCACCGGTGATTACCGGCGGCCCCGATTCCATTGGTCTGACCGAAACAGATGCCGGTCTAACGGGAAGCGGCTCATTCACCGTCAGTGACGTCGACACCACTGACAACGTCACGGCAGCCGTTGATTCGGTAACCGTTGGCGGAACGGGGGCGGGCAGCGTGCCCGTCACGTTGGACAACAGCACGTTGCATAGCTTTTTGTCTGTCACGCCTACCGCCATCCTCGATGGAACCGAGAACAGCGCCACCCTTACCTGGAACTTCAACAGCGGTAGTGAAGCGTTCAACTTCCTGGCTACCGGCGAAACCTTGATCCTGACCTACACCGTCAGTGCCACCGATGACGACGGCACGCCACTGAGCGATACCGAAACGGTCACGGTGACAATCACCGGAACCAATGATGCGCCGGTGATCGGTTCCAACGGCGGTGGGCCCAGCGCGGCCATCAATGTCGATGAGCACACGGCAGCCGTTACCACCGTCACGTCAACTGATGTCGATAGTTCAGCCGCGACCTATACCATCAGCGGTGTGGATGCGGGGTTGTTCTCGATCGGTGGAACATCCGGAGTTTTGACGTTTACGGCCGCACCTGACTATGAAACTCCGCTCGATTTTGACGAAGACAATGTTTACGAAGTCACCGTGCA
>NZ_JAMQBK010000104.1 GCF_023701485.1 Aporhodopirellula aestuarii | reverse complement strand
CAGGCGCACTAGCCACCGTCACCAGACGGTGGACCACGTCCTGGCTTTAACCCAAATTTACAGCCGGCAGTTGTTAAGCGTCATTTCGAAGACCGCCGAGGCGCCAATCGCTTTGAGTTGGTCCATCGCGTCGACAACGTCGGCACGGCGGATCATGACTTGGACGCTGCACCATTCGGCGTTTTCGAGCGAGTTGATCGTCGGCGAGTTGAACCCAGGGGTGATCTTCTCGGCTTCGGGTAGTTTGGCTCGCGGGATGTTGTATTCGACCAGCGAGTAATCTCGAGCAATGACCACACCCTCAAGTCGCTGGACCAGTCGGTCGGCGATTTCGGCGTGCCTCGGTTTGCTGTTTTGGATCAGAACGGTTTCGTAATGGCCGATTTCTTCAAGAATCCGTAAGCGATTGGCTGCCAGGGTGCTGCCCGTTTCAACGAGGTCGACGATTGCGTCGGCGACGCCAAGTTGGATCATCGCCTCGACGCTGCCGGCGAGCGCGACCAAATGTGCCGTCGCACCACGTTGTGCCAAATACTCCCTCGTGACGTTGGGGAAGCTGGTCGCGATCCGTTTGCCGTCGAGTTGTTCGGCGGAGGTGATCGGGGCGTCGTCGGGGGTGCAGAACGCTAGTCGACAACGGCCGACACCGAATTTCATGCGTTCTTGGACGTTCGCTCCGGCTTCTTCGACGAGGTCGCTGCCGGTGATACCCATGTCGATGGCACCTTCGGCGCAGAGCGTCGGGATATCGTCGGTTCGGAGGTAGACCAGATCGACGTTCATGCCGCTGACGCGGGCAAACAGCCCTCGGTTTTGGCGGCGGAAACGCAGCCCGGCTTGGGTCAACAGGTCGGTCGCCAGATCGCTCAGGCGTCCCTTGCTGGGGATGCCCAGGCGAAGGTGTGAATCGGAAATCAAGGCCGTGTCCTTTGTAGGCTAGTTTTTGTTTCGGGATGCTTTCTCGGCCAGTCCCGAGGTGCCTTCGCGGCGGGCGAGTTCGGCAGCGACTTCATCGAGGGAAATGCCTCGCCAAGCCAGCAGGACGAGTGTGTGGTAGACCAAGTCTGCGGCTTCATAAACGGCGTGTTCACGGCCGGCGTCGCCGGGCTCGCCCGCAGCCTCGATCAATTCCTCGCCCTCTTCGCGGATTTTCGCGCCGATGGCTTCGGGGCCGCCGTCGAGGAGTTTTGTCGTGTAAGATCCCGCCGGACGATCGGCCGCGCGTTGGGCGAGCGTGGACATCAGGCGATCGAGCGGGGCGAGCGAATCAGGCACAGCAGCGGGGGCTTTTTACGAGAGTGGGGGACGTGTTCCTGGGATGGCAGATCGTAATCGGCACACGTCAGTTCGCCAACCGCTGAGCTGTTTTGTCGCTGGCGGATGTCCGCCCGCTTCGGGCGGCTCGCAGCGGCAGTTCATTCAACGGCGGGGTGCACGCCGCTTCGGCGTTGGCAATGACCGCAGAAAAACGTGGAACGCTGTGCTTGGACGATACGGCGGATTTCGCCTTCGCCGCAGCGGGCACAGATATCGCCCGCCCGGTCGTAAACCCGGTGCATGTTTTGGTATCCGCCCGATTGGTTCAGTGCGTTGCGGTACGTGCCGTCGCTCAGGGTGCTGCCTTCGTTCGCGATCGCTTCGCTAAGCACCAGTCCGATCGCGGCGTGGAGCCGAGACCATTGGGCACGTGTCAGTTTCTCGCAACGCAGTCGTGGATCGATGCCGGCGACAAACAGAATCTCGGCGGCGTACAAGTTGCCGATGCCCGCGACGACGGTTTGGTCGAGCAAGGCGACCTTGATTTCCCGACGGCTCGAATTCAGTTTCGCCGCCAAGGCGTCGCGTGTGATAACCAGGGCGTCATCGCCGAGCCGCGAGTTGACGTTCTTTTCGTATTCGTCCGGGCTCAGCAATCGAATCGTGCCGAGGCCCCGGCGGTCCCACACGAGCATTTGCAGCGAAGGTGCCTTGTCCCAATCGCTGAATTCGATCCGCAGTCGCAGGTGGTCGACGCCGGGAGGATCCGATAGCAGCACTAGGCCGCTCATCCGCGGTTCGATAACGAGGCGGTGATCGTTGTCGAATCGGAGCATCACGCGTTTGCCCCGCCGCTCGATCGCGGCGACGGTGTTACCCGCGAGTTTCCGGTGCATTGTTTTGACGCTCGGTTCGGTCGTGCACGGGCGACAGGAGCACGGGGGCTGCTCGATTCGGTGCACGCGGCGGCCCACGATCGGGCGGATGCCACGGCACATCGTTTCGACTTCAGGGAGTTCCGGCATTACGGGGATTTCGCGTCGGATTCTTCGATCCGGAGCAATCCGAGCGTTTTTGCCGAAGAATCGAGTTCGAATTTATAGCGGTCGAGAAAGCTCAGCCCGAGTAGCGGTTCGGCGTTAGCCGCGATCGGTTCGAGTACGACGGCGGCGACGTTTTTCGCTTCAAACTGACCCACCCTGACCGTTTCCAGCAGAACACGTCGGCCGTTGATTTTGCCTCCGTTGGCGAGTACCAGTGGGACCACGGGAGCGTCGTCAGGGATCGTCACTTGTAATTTCTGAGCGACATCAGCGGGCAGCGTGATCAATGTGGCGCCGCTGTCGATCACCATTCGGATCGCCTGCTGATTGACACTGACCATCGTGAACAGCGACCCGTTGGCGCCGACATCGAGCGGGATGGTTTCCTGGAACACTTCCTTTTCGAATTCACGCAGTCGGTTGTCGAGTGTTCGCAGGATACTCGTCGCGTCGATTTCTTTGGGGACTTCAAAGTTGGCGTGCACGACATCGATCGCGATCTGGACTTGGGGGGCTTTGAGGCGGGAGGTGATCGTCTGAGAGAGTTCATTGACTCGCTTGCGAGCTTGGAAGATGGCCTCAGCGTATTTCTCTTCGGATTGATTGAGTTTGGATCGGGCCGCGCGGACGACGTCTTGCTGGGCGTTGAGTTGTTTTCGCAGTTCGACGGTTTGGCTGCGGATGGCGTTAATGAGCGCGACGATTCGATTGTTGCTGGTGATGTCGAGTCCCGCGACTCGGGCGAGTTGCAGGTTGAGTTCGCCGTCCTGGAGATTGAGTTTGCTGATCTCGGCTTCAATCGCGTTTTGTTTCGCGAGGGTTTCGGTCAGTGCTTTTTGTTCCAGTCGCAGTTCCCTGCGTTCACGTGTGATTCCGCTGAGTTGGCGTGACAGATCGGCAGCCTCCGTGCTTTGCAGCCCCTTGCCGCTGCGGCGCAGGCCAGCGTCCTTGAGCACCGCGTCCGCCTTTGCAACAACCGCATCCGAAAACGGAGCATGTGAGCCTGATGCCCCATTCCTGGTTTCGTCGGCGACCGACATCGCGGCGGTCTGGACTGACATCCAGGGTGCCAGGAGGCAAATAAGGAGGGCGTGAAGTTGCGGTGCGGTGGGGCTGTGCGGCAACATGGCGATCCATCAAAGGGTTTTCAAGCGAGCCGACTATTGTACGCTAAATAGTTGGCGTGGCTGATTCTGTCCGAAGCCCCATCATCGCATCCTCATTGCCCCGGTAAAGTCGAACTCGATGGACGTCTCGAAAATGAAGCCGATTCCCATGACGTGCCCTACCTGCGGTCGGAAATTTTTGTCCGATGAGACCCCGACACCGCCATTCTGCTCCTCCCGGTGTCAATTGATCGACCTGGGGCGGTGGTTCAACGAGGAAATCGGCGTCCCGTTTGAAGGTGAACCTGGAGATACACCCGTCGAGTACCGCGACGAGACCTTGCCTGAGCACGACGGCTAGTTCACAATGGGATGTGAACCAAACTCGCATGCGCGAGGTCTATGATTCACATCGAATAGCCTTTTTCAGAGTGCGTGGTCGCGATCTCTTTCGTGATCGGCCGAGTGAAAAAGGTTTCTTTTTTTGACTTTTGCAAAACTTTTTCAGGATGACAGGCATGGTTGAATCCGTCCCCATGACCCGTGAGGGCTACAACAAAATCAAAGCTGAAATTCATCGTCTTGAAAACGTGGAAATGCCGCTGGTGACCGAAAAGATCGCGGAAGCTCGTGAGGAAGGCGATCTGAAAGAGAACGCTGAGTATCACGCTCAGCGTGAAAACCAGGGCATGTTGATGGCGAAAATCAACGAGCTGAAGGATAAAGTCGCGCGCGCATCGATCATCGATCCATCGAAATTGCCAAAAGACGAGGTCGTTTTTGGCTGCACCGTCACCGTCGAAGACGTCGCCTACGGTGACGAAGAGCAGTTCACGCTCGTCGGTGCCGGGGACGAAGATTACGACGCCGGCAAGATCCTCGTGACGAGCCCGTTCGGCCAAGGTTTGCTAGGTAAAAAAGTCGGTGAGGTCGCTGAAGTCGATGTTCCCGCTGGAAAAATTAAGTTCAAAATCTTGAAGATTTCGTTCGAAATCTAGTCGATTGCGGCCTGTCGGTTTCCCCGCCCGTATAGTTGGCGGGCTTTTTGGTTCCATTCGCATTGGATGAAGGATTGTCAAATGGCCAAATCTGAGCAGCAGCGTCAGAAGAAACTGGCACGCAAGAAAGCCAAGGACCGTCAAAAGAAGCAACAGATCGCGCGTCAGAAACAGCAATTGGCTTCTCTGACCGGCAAAATGTCTGCCGCTTCGAACGGTAGGATACTCCATTGCATGGTGGGTGAATTCGACCAAGGCATGGGGTCGGTTGTCTTGGCGCGGCAGGCACCCAGTGGCCTAGCGGCGATCGCCATTTTCCTGCTCGACACGTATTGTCTCGGCGTCAAAGACATCATTGCAACCTGCCGCAACCCGTCGGAGTGGGGTGAGGTGTTGCAGGGTATGGCCGATCGGCAGGGTCTTAAAGCGGTCCGTCCGGGGATCGCCCGAGGTCTTGTCGAGGCCACCGCTGAGTATGCGGAATCCCTGGGGTTGTCTCCGCATCCCGACTATCCCAAGGCGCAGTTGTTGTGGGGAGACGTGGAAGCGGAATCGGTCGCGGGGCTGTACGAATTCGGCAGAAACGGTAAGCCGTGTTATGTCGCCGGTCCGCATGATGATGCCGCAACCCAGAGTTTGATTCTCGGCAAGCTCGACAAGAACCTGGGGCGTGGAAACTACAACTTTGTCCTCGGCGGGCCAGCAGACGGTTTCTCTCTTCTCGGAAGCACCTTCGGAGAAGAGGACTGGGGCGATGACGGCGTCGATGATGACGACTACGAGGATGAGGACGACGATCCCTCATCAGTCGTTCTGGGGCGTGTTGAGTCTCGACGGATTGAATCGGACGAGTGATTTCGTTCGTGTTGGGGGGCTGTTTGTTCCCTGTGCCGCGTTTGTGCCGGGGTGCCTCTTAAACGCCCTGCTCCTGCTAGTGGATTAGGCAGATTGCGTTCTTTCGCCGCTGATTCGCGCATAGCTCACAAACGCGAGTTTTGAGCACTCGCGTTTCTTAGTGGCGTCTCAAGTTGCCTTGAAGTGGGCGAGTGATGCTCAAGGCTGCGCCAACGCGCGATCAAAGGTGAGTTTCACGGATTGGCGCAGCGGATGCATCCTTCCGCAAACGTTATTCGAGGTCGCTCCCGTTTGCTAGTTGTTTAAGCAGACGTTGTGTGGCCAGCGTTTGTGAAGGCTATTTTCTGTGTCGACAATGTTCTCCGTGTTCGAAAACAGGCGTTTTTCTGCTTGGTTGATTCTTTTGGCTTTGCCGCTTGCCCTGGTTGGTTGCTCTTCTGGAGATATCACGCTTGAAGATTTAGAGGCTGCTGCTGCGAAGGTTGATATCTCGGGAATCGAGATTGATGAAACGGCCGATGCGCCTGCAGCGATGTTGGATCTCGAAAAATCAGATTTGAAATTCGGTTTTATCAAGCTGACCGATTGTGCTCCGTTGGTGATCGCCAAAGAGATGGGCTACTTCGAAGACGAAGGGCTCAATGTCACGTTGGAGTCGCAGTCGAACTGGAAGATTCTGCTCGACAACGTGATTAACGGGCAGTTGGACGGTGCTCACATGCTCGCCGGTCAGCCTATCGGTGCAACGATTGGTATCGGTACGAAGTCTCCGATCGTGACGGCGTATAGCCTCGACTACAACGGCAACGGCATCACCGTCAGTAACGCCGTGTGGGAGCAGATGCAAGAGAACGATCCTGCGTTGAAGAGTCCGACGCCGCCGCACCCGATCCCAGCTGACAGCCTCAAGCCGATTGTTCAGGCGTATCTCGCGGATCAAGGGAAGCCGTTTCCGATGGGGATGGTGTTTCCGGTTAGCACGCACAATTACGAGATTCGGTATTGGCTCGCTGCCGCCGGGATCCACCCCGGTATGTATACCGAGAGTGATTTGAACGGCTTTCAAGATGCAGAGGTGCAACTCTCAACCGTGCCGCCTCCTCAGATGCCACAAAACCTCGAGGCGGACATCGTTAAAGGCTACTGCGTCGGCGAGCCTTGGAATCAAAAGGCGGTCATCACCGGCATCGGTGTTCCGGTGACCACGAACTATGACATTTGGAAAAACAATCCCGAAAAAGTGTTTGGTGTCACCGAGCAGTGGGCTGAGGAAAATCCGAGCACGCACATTGCCATCGTGAAGGCATTGATTCGGGCGGGCAAGTGGTTGGATGCCACGGATGAATCGGGAAAGCTCGTTAATCGTCAACAGGCTGCAAAAATCCTCAGTAGCAAGGACTACGTCGGTGCGGAAGAGGATGTCATTGATAACTCGATGACCGGCACGTTTGTGTTCCAGAAAACAGATGTCCGCGAAATGCCGGACTTCAACGTCTTCTTCAAGCACTATGCCAGCTATCCGCACTACAGCGACTGCATTTGGTTTCTGACGCAAATGCGACGCTGGGGGCAAATCACTGAGCCGAAGCCGGCGGAATGGTATGCGGAAATTGCAAAACAGGTTTATCGCCCTGAGGTTTATCGCCAAGCGGCCGAGTTGTTGATTAGCGAAGGCAAGATGGATGCCAGTGAAATGCCTGCTCCTGATTACGACGGCTACCGAGAAGTAACGTCGGAGTTCATTGACGGGAAGACATACGACGGGCATGACCCGATCGGATACATCAACAGCTTTGAAATCGGGAATAAGGAAGAGCTATGAATTGGCGTGGAAATCTACTGAGGTTTTGTGAGGTCGCGGGTCTCCCGATCTTTGAACCTTTCGTTCGCTTGGCGGCGGGTGAAGACAAGAAAGAACAGTTTGTTGGTATCGCAAAGTTTGTTTTGTTGCCGATCGTGGCGATCGCCTTGTTCCTAGGTTTCTGGGCTGCGGCGGCGAACACGGTGGTGACTGATAGCGCTAAGTTGCCAAGTCCCAAGGCGACTTGGGATGCCGGGGCGCAGTTGATCGCGATGCACTTTGACCAGAAGGAAGCGGATCGTTTGGCCAAGCAGGAAAAGCTGGGTGAAGCGGTGCAGTACATGGCGGAGGCGAAGGCCTATGAACGGGCGGCCGCGAAAACGACCGGAGCGAAGCAGGAGTCACTGACCGCCAAGTCGGTTTCGCTGAAGAAGCGTGCCGTCGCGGCGGTGAACTTCGAGGCGTCGAGTGCGCCAACATTTATCGATCAAATTTGGACAAGCGTGGGAACGGTGTTCTTCGGGTTTCTGTTGGCCACTGTCGTTGCGGTGCCGCTCGGTGTGCTCTGCGGAATGAGTCCGTGGTTCAACGCCGCGTTAACTCCGTTCATTCAGATTTTTAAACCAGTGAGTCCGTTGGCTTGGTTGCCTTTGGCGTTCATCGTCATCATGTGGTACTACGCCGGCTACGCCGCGGGGGAAACGTTCTTTAACAAAGCTTTCCTGATCTCGGCGACCACGGTGTGTCTGTGTTCGCTGTGGCCGACGCTTGTGAACACGACTCTCGGTGTAGCGAGTGTCGACAAAGACTTTATTAATGTCGCTGACGTTCTTCGTCTGTCGTGGACGCAGCGATTGTTCAAGATCATTTTGCCCGCGAGTTTGCCGCTGATGTTCGCAGGGATGCGCATCAGCCTCGGCGTCGGGTGGATGGTTTTGATTGCCGCTGACATGCTCGCTCAGAATCCCGGGTTAGGGAAGTTTGTGTGGGATGAGTTTCAGAACGGTAGTGAACTGACATACGCACGAATCGCATTTAGCGTGATTGTGATTGGGATGATCGGCCTTGTGCTCGATCGGATCATGATCTTTTTCCGCAACTTGGTCAGCTTTGGCAATCCAGCCCCGGCTTGACCTTCACGATTCGTTTTCGTTCCGCAGTCGGTCGTGTGTGGGGACACGGGCTGGCTGCGGAACGTTTTTTCTTATTTTCGCACTGCAATCTGAAAGCGGTCTTATGAGTGTTCTTTTGCGACCAGAGCCGATCGCAATCACGCGGCCGGATACGCCTGCTCCCAAGCCCATCCTGCAGATGAGAGGTGTCTGCAAGGGCTACGGCAGCGGTGTGACTCGGACCGAAGTGGTCAACAATATCAACCTGAATATTCGCGAAGGTGAGTTTCTCGCGGTCGTCGGTTTTAGCGGTAGCGGTAAAACAACGTTCACGCAGTTGGTGGCCGGTCTGATCAAGCCCGATCGTGGCACGATCACCATGGAAGGCGAGCCGGTGACGGCGCCTTCACCTGATCGCGGGTTGGTCTTTCAGAACTATTCGTTGTTGCCTTGGCTCACCGTTCGCGGCAACATCGCGTTGTCGGTGAATTCGGTATTTAAAGATTGGTCGGCGGAAGAACGTCGCGATCACGTTGAACGTTTTATTGACATGGTGGGTTTGAGTCACGCGGCTCATCGTCGTCCCCACGAATTGTCCGGTGGGATGAGGCAGCGCACGTCCTTGGCTCGGACGCTCGCGATGAAACCCAAGATGCTGTTGCTCGATGAGCCACTTTCGGCCCTCGATGCGCTGACGCGGTCACAGCTCGGTGATGAAATATTGAAGATCTGGGAAGAGGAGCGTCAGACTTGTCTGATGATTACCAACGATGTCGATGAAGCCATCTTGATGGCCGATCGGATCGTTCCTCTCAATCCGGGACCTTCGGCTTCACTGGGACCTGCCTTCACGGTCGGGATTGACCGCCCGCGAAATACGACCGAACTCAATGATAGCGAGCACTTCAAGAGTCTTCGCAACGCGGTCACGAACTACTTGGTTGCCGTTCGTCAAAAGGCACGCAACACCGAGCAAGCTGCGACCAAACATTTGAAGTTCCGGTTGCCCGATATAAAGCCGGAAGATCTGACGCGGAAAGGTCGCGCGATTTACAACCGTCCGCCTCGTTAAGACGATCTTCCCCACACAATCATAAAGAGGTAAACCGCCATGCGTGGTTATGTAGAAATGTTTCGTCTCGGCAAAACGTACGACACCCATAAAGGGCCAGTCGTCATTGTCGAAGAATTCGACCTGAACCTTGAGCAGGGCGAATACGTTGCCCTGCTCGGCCACTCCGGGTGTGGTAAAAGCACCGTGTTGACCATGGTCGCGGGGCTGAATCCGATCACCACTGGCGGTGTTGCGATCGACGGTCGCGAAATCGACGGGCCAGGTCCTGATCGTGGTGTTGTCTTTCAGTCGCCTTGTTTGATGCCGTGGATGACGGCATTGGAGAACGTGATGTTGGGCGTCAATCAGGTCTATCGCAGCGCGACCAAGCGAGACCGGATTGATCTGGCGAGCTACTACCTGAATCTTGTTGGTCTCGGTGGCAGTCTGCAGAAACGAGCCAAAGATCTGAGCCAAGGGATGCAACAACGCGTCGGGATCGCCCGCGCGTTTGCGTTGAAGCCCAAGATGTTGCTGCTTGATGAGCCTTTCGGGATGCTCGACTCGCTAACGCGAATGGAACTTCAAGAGATTCTGTTGGAGATTTTGATTCGCGATAAGGTCACCACGGTGATGGTGACGCACGACGTCGACGAAGCACTCTTTATGAGCGACCGTGTCGTGATGATGACCAACGGCCCACGGGCGCGAGTTGGAGCAATCTTCAGTCTGCCGTTTGACCGACCTAGGGTGCGAGCCGACGTGCTCGATCATCCCGAGTATTACGAATACCGCGGAAAGATGATTCAGTTCCTCGAAGAACAGGATCATCGAAAACTCAAAGCGGATGCGGATGCCCGAGAATCAGCCAAGCAAAAGGAAGAGGAGGAATCAAAGATGGCGCAGGCTGTTTGAGAGTCTGACTTTTATAAAACCGTCTTCTCCATCTAATCGAATCATGTCTTCTTCTTTTCATACTATCGACCATTGGTCATCAAATCTCAGCATCTCCTCGCTGCCTTCCAATTGTTTTCTCACTGATGTCGTGGTGTATGACGTCGGTGAGTCGGGGGCGTTGATGCCGAGTCGTCGCAACGAAATGATCTCGTTCGCCGAGTTGGCATTGTTGTCGGGGACGGCGGAAGTCACCTCGACGGATTTGCCGTTAGACGCTGCCGCTGCAATTGCAATTCCCGTCCACTGCGACGGACGTGTGGTTTCGGTCGTCGTGTTGTTGGCTCGCAGTAGTGAGTCATCGTCATCGCTGCCGATTGGCGTTTTCGAAGTGTGGGAACCGATCGGGATTTATGACGAGGTTGCCCTGAAAGACGGTTACTACGGAACGATGGAGCGGTTCCACAACGTCAGTTCTTTTGTGCGATTCGAACGAGGCAGTGGTCTGCCCGGTCAAGTTTGGGAAGAACGTTGTGGTGTGATCCACGATGACCTCGCCAATCACCCGGGTTTCTTGCGGGCCGCCGGAGCATCGGCGGATCTGTTGCGAACGGCAATCGGCATCCCCGTGGCGTCGGACGCGTTTCGGTCCACCGCGGTGCTGATCAGTTCTTCGGAGAATCCGATCGCGCGGGGCATCGAGGTGTGGAAGGTCCAACCGGGGCGGAACGAATTCCAACTCAGCTCCGCAGCCTACTACAACCTCGGTGATGACTATCCGCTGAAGGTCGGAACTCGCTGCTCAAGTGAATTGGCTCCGTTCTCGCGTCTGCGTAAGGAGAAACGAGTTCTCGTGACGGATGATCCCAACGAACTCCTCGCCGGTCGCAATCCTGACTCGGCAGTTCCTGGGCCGGCCTCAGGGTTGGCGATTCCGTTTTTCGAAGGTTCCACCCTGACGAGCATCATCCTGTTTCTCTTTTGATTGATTGTTTTGTCGTTCTGAACACTGAAGTAAATCTTTCAAGCTCACCGTTCGAAATCACCCTCAAGCGAATTAATGTCTAGCACACTTCCCCTCGAAACGAAGGCCGAACGACGATCGACGTCATCGCGATCGCCGCTGCCGTTTTCGGGGGACGATGCGGATTTCGATCTGGTCGGGATGTTGCTCGAGGAGCAACATTCGCTGACCGCGGTGGAAGAGTTTTCACAGGCGCACTCGACAGGCGAATTGGAGCCGGCGCAATCGATCTACTATCGCCGTTTGTTGCCCGCAACTCCTCCGGAACCGGGGCAGCAGCTCGCCTTCGAAGTCAATCTCGATTCGTGTAGTGGCTGCAAGGCCTGCGTGGTGGCCTGTCACACAATGAACGGCCTCGAGGAAACAGAGAGCTGGCGGAAAGTCGGTACGCTGACGATCGGCGAAATGGAATCGGAGATTGCTGTGATGCCAACGGCGATCCAAGTCGAGGACTCACCAATCACGGTCGCGAGTGCTGGTATTCAGCATGTAACCACCGCCTGCCACCATTGTGAAGACCCTGGATGTCTCAACGGGTGTCCGGTCAAGGCATATGTCAAGGATCCGGTGACCGGGATCGTTCGCCATCTCGATGATCAGTGCATCGGTTGCAAATACTGCACGATGATGTGTCCTTACGAGGTTCCCAAATACAGCAAGCGATTGGGGATTGTCCGCAAGTGTGACATGTGCCATCAACGATTGAAGACTGGCGAAGCTCCCGCCTGTGTTCAGTCGTGTCCGAACGAGGCGATCGCGATCCGCACCGTCGACGTGGCTCAGTCCGTTGCGACCCAATCTGATCGCTTGGTTCCCGAAGCGCCGCTCTCGTCGTTGACTCGCCCGACCACGCGTTACGTGACAAAACGCGGCGAGCAATTGCAGGTCGCGGTACCACAAGATTCACGTATCGATGAGGTTGCTGAGAGTCATTGGCCGCTGGCGTTAATGTTGATCGGAACGGAAATCTCCGTCGGTATGTTGGTGCTCGAACGGTTGGCTGCCACGGGGATGTGGTTCGGTGGAGCCGAAATGCCAGTGGAAGCGACGCGGGTTACCGCGTTGGTTTCGTTGATTGTCGCGATGATCGGACTCAATATCGCACCGTTGCACCTGGGGCAACCGCTACGAGCATGGCGTGTTTTTCTTGGGTTGCGTACCTCGTGGTTAAGTCGTGAAGCGGTCTTGTTGGGCAAGTTCGTCGGTGCCTTGGTGGTCGCGACGGGATTGCTTTGGTTGCCAGTCATATCGGCTTGGATGCCAGTCGCGGTCGTTGATGCGATTCCAGACTGGGTGGTGATTCCTAGTTGGGCGATCAGTGCCACGTTGGTTGCGGCAATCGTTCTTGGAATCGCTGGCTTATACAGCAGTGCGATGATTTACATCGCGACACGGCGTGAATTGTGGCGATACAGTCGCACGATGCCCCGTTTTCTATCGACCGGATTGATCGCCGGCGCGTCGCTGACGGCATTGGCGGTTTTTGCCACCAGCGATTTCAAGACCGCGTCAACGTTGTTGCTTTTGACCGGTGCTATGGCCGGGGCGGCCAAGTTGTTTTGGGAGATGAGTTTTTATCTAGGATCTCCCAAAGCCGAAAAGGCGTCCAAACCCGAGTCGGCGAAAGCCGTTGATTTCCGCAGTCGGCGATTGGTGACGACCCATTTGCAGACGCTGAGTCAGGTTCGTTCGATCGGTGGTTGGTCGGGCGTCGTCGCTTGCATGTTTGCCATCGCTTCGATCGCGTTTGGTTGGGATGCGGTCTCGGTGCTACTGATGTCTTTCGCTTCGGTCGCCTTCCTCGCCGGCGAATCGTCAGAGCGTTTGTTGTATTTCATGAGTGTGGTCTACGACCGAATGCCGGGGACGCTGAAATGAGTATGGAGATCGGTCCGAGTCCAGCGGTTGATCTGACAACCGGAAACGGCGCGAAGGTTCCTTTTGCGTTGCCACAAGTCTTGCTTCGCCGCGAAGGCGAGATGACCCGCGAGTTGTTGTTGCACCCCGGTGACCATGGGCTGGGAATGACGCATGCGTCGATGGCCGCGGACACGACAACGACGGCAACATGCGGCTTTTGCGCGACGGGATGTGGGCTGCGTTTGCATTTGCGCGAAGGTCAGGCCGTCGGACTGACGCCTGAGACGAAGTACCCCGTGAACCTCGGCATGGCATGTCCCAAAGGATGGGAAGCGCTGCGTGTGCTCGACTCTCCCGAGCGGGCAACCACGCCATTGCTGCGTGGTGCCGATGGCACGCACCGGCCGATCGGTTGGCATGAAGCGTTCCAGACCTTTGTCGATGGAATCCGTGGCGTGCAAGAGCGTCATGGAATGGATTCGGTCGCGTTTCTATCGACCGGTCAGATTCCGTCGGAGGAAATGGCGTTTCTCGGTGCTCTCGCCCGTTTCGGGATGGGGATCAAGCACGGTGATGGCAACACACGTCAATGCATGGCGACTGCGGCGACGGCATATAAGGAGTCGTTCGGCTTCGATTCTCCGCCTTATACGTACGACGATTTTGAGCAAAGCGATTGTCTTGTGTTCGTCGGTTCGAACCCTTGCATCGCTCATCCGATCATGTGGGAGCGGGTGCTGCGAAATCAGAATCAGCCTGAGATCATCGTGATTGATCCGCGGCGAACGGAAACGGCGATGGCCGCGACCCAGCATCTGCAGATTCGTCCCAAAAATGACTTAGCATTACTCTACGCGATTACCAACTATCTGATTCAAAACGACTTGG
Source organism: Aporhodopirellula aestuarii (assembly GCF_023701485.1). GTDB lineage: Bacteria > Planctomycetota > Planctomycetia > Pirellulales > Pirellulaceae > Rhodopirellula > Rhodopirellula aestuarii. Next base: position 59,665 of record NZ_JAMQBK010000104.1, on the reverse strand, counting down.
TCGATCACGATTTCGTGGCGTCCAACACGACCGGTTTTGAAACCCTGCAACAGCACGTTGCTGCGTTCGATGTCGAGTCGGTAGCCCGGGAGGCCGGAATCGCACCCGCCTCCATCGTCCGTGCCGCCGAGGCGATCGGCAAAGGGACAGCGGTCTCGTTGTGGTGGACGATGGGGGTCAATCAAAGTTATCAGGGGACGCGTACCGCCCAAGCGATCATCAATATCGCCTTGATCACCGGCAACATCGGTCGACCGGGGACGGGGGCGAACAGCATTACCGGTCAATGCAACGCGATGGGATCGCGGTTATGGAGTAACACGACCAACCTGATGGGCCACCATCGTTTTGAAGAAGAGGCGGATCGCCGTAAAGTAGCCGATGCCCTGTCAATGGACGTGGAGTGCATCCCCAGCGAAGGCAGTTGGAAATACGACCGGATCATCGAAGGGGTCCGCCGCGGCGAGATCAAAGGGCTGTGGGTCATCGCAACGAATCCCGCCCATAGTTGGATCGATCAATCCGATGTCCGCAAACTCTTCGGCAAGTTGGAGTTCATGGTCGTTCAGGACATGTATCACACGACTGAGACCGCACGCCACGCAAACCTCGTCTTGCCATCGGCGGGTTGGGGCGAGAAGGAAGGTACGTTCATCAATAGCGAACGACGCTATGGGCTGATCAAGAAGGTGCGTCGTGCCCCAGGCGAAGCACTCGCCGATTTCCAAATCTTCCGCGGCATCGCACATTACTGGGGTGTGGCTGATCAATTTGCCGAGTGGACCGATCCCGAGGCGGTGTTTCGGATCTTGCAACGACTTAGCCGTGATCAGCCGTGTGACATTACCGGGATCGAAGGTTACCGCCAACTCGACGCTTGCGGGGGCATTCAGTGGCCATGGTCGGAAGCAGACTCACAGCAGGGGACCCTCGATCCGCCTCAGCAACGTCGACTGTTTGAGGACGGCAAATTCTTTCACGCCGATGGGCGGGCGAGGTTGGTCGTCGACGATATTCAATCGATGCCCGAATCACCCAACGAGACTTATCCAATCCTGTTGCTGACCGGACGGGGAACCGTCAGCCAGTGGCATACCCAGACACGGACGCGTCAGAGTCCCGTGCTCAGGATGTTGTATCCGAACGAAGCTTACGTCGAGATCAATCCCGTCGATGCGGATGAACTTGAGATCGAACATGGGCAAACCGTTCGCGTGCAATCACGGCGAGGGGAAATCACCGTCACCGCCAGCATCACGGCAACGGTTCGGCGGGGGCAAGCCTTTATTCCGATGCACTACGACGTGACGAATCGATTGACGTTGGCGCACTTCGATCCTCACAGCGGTCAGCCGAGCTACAAAGACTGCGCCGTTCGTATCATTCCACAGAGTTACTAAAACGAATTCAATCATGGCCGACAAACCATTCACCGAAGAGCAAAAACAGTATCTGTGCGGATTCACGTTCGGAGCCGATGTCGCGCGGGCGGTCAGTGGATTGCCGGTGCTCGCCGGCAGCGCCGGGGGAGGAACCGCGATCTCAATTGGCAATGGCAGTGCCACGGTGGACGGGCAAGCCCTGCCGGTGGGGCCTGAAAGAATTGCTTTGGAGGCCCAAGCCGCGACGATCCAAGCGGGCAAGAAATTATGTAAGGAGGAACTCGCCAAACAGGCGAAGAATCCTCTCGATATGTGGGACGAGATTATCGCCCGAAGTGACGCGGGGGAGTTCCCGAAAGGGACAGACGTGTTTTTGCAAAAATCGCATGGTCTGTTCCATGTCGCCCCCGCCCAGGATTCGTACATGATGCGATTGCGGATCCCAGGGGGACTTTCGCGAGCCTGGCAATTGGCGGGCCTCGCGGATTTATCGGACCGCTCGGCTGGCGGTTACCTCGATGTCACGACGCGAGCTAACCTGCAGTTTCGTGAGATACCGGCCGACCAAGCCGCCAATATGCTCTACGGCATCCGTGAACTCGATGTCATCAGTCTGGGATCGGGAAGCGATAACATTCGTAACTGCACCGCGAGTTGTTTGTCAGGAATCGACCCCGATGAACTGATCGAAACGATTCCCTTAGCGCAGCGGATGCACCATTACATTTTGAACCATCGCGAGATGTACGGTTTGCCGCGAAAGTTCAATATCGCCTTTGATGGTGGTGGCAGGATTGCGTCTCTCGAGGACACGAACGATATCGGATTCAAGGCGGTTCAGGTCGACGCGTCGGCCAGTTCCGATGACCTGCCCGCGGGGGTCTATTTCCAACTCACGCTCGGTGGGATCACCGGGCATCAAGATTTCGCGCGACCGACTGGTGTTTTGCTGACGCCGGATGAGTGTGTTCCCGTGGCGGGGGCGATCGTGCGAGTATTTGTCAAAAACGGTGATCGCACCGATCGCAAAAAAGCACGATTGAAATACGTGCTCGACGATTGGGGATTCGATCGGTTTATTAGCGAAGTTGAAAAGGAACACGGCAAGCCGCTTCGGCGTGTGGATGAAAGTCGTCTGACATTCACCGACAACGAAGATCGGTTGGCTCACGTGGGTGTCCACGAGCAAAAACAAAAGGGCCGCTATTACGTCGGTGTTGTTTTACCCGTCGGTCGGATGACTAGCGATCAGGCACGTTCGCTTGCCGAGATCGCCGATGAATATGGCAATGGTGAGATCCGCTGGACTGTTTGGCAGAACTTGTTGATCCCAGGTATCCGGGAACGTGATCTCGCTGAAGTTCAAGCGGCGATCCTGGCATGTGGCCTGGATTACCGAGCCAGTTCCTTCCGGGCGGGCTTGGTTGCCTGTACCGGGAGTGCGGGCTGCAAGTATGCCGGCGCTGACACGAAGGCCAACGCAATGGCATTGGCGGTCGCCCTCGAGTCGCAGTTCGAAATCGATGTGCCCATCAACATCCACCTTACCGGTTGCCATCACAGTTGTGCTCAGCATTACATCGGCGATATCGGACTGATCGCTTGCCAAGTCGAGCGAGGCGAGGACATGGTCGACGGCTACCACGTCATGGTCGGCGGTGGTTGGGGCGAACGACGTGGAATCGGCCGAGAGCTGCTGAAGTCGATCGCGTTTGATGAACTTCCGCCGCTGATTACGAACCTGATTGACGGCTACCTTGCCGAACGACATGTCGACGAATCTTTCGTCGATTTTGCGAGACGAAAAACGATCGACGAGCTCCGAACGCTCACGCATGCTCCGGTCGCCTAGTGCGACTTGAGTTTTGATACGTGTTACTTTTCCCCTCAAACCCTTTGCAATCCAATGATTCCAGAATCAGCCCCATTTAACGAAGAGCAACGTGCTTGGCTTAACGGATTTTTTGCCGGTCTGACCGGGATGCAATCGGGCAGCTCACCCGAATCGGTTGCGCAGACACTCGGCATTGGTGGTGCGACCGCAGTCGCCGAACCGGAGCCAGAAGAAGAGGATTTCGCGTGGCATGATTCGTCGCTCCCGATTCTGGACCGCATGGAATTGGCCGAGGGGAAACCGAAGGAGCGAAAATTGATGGCCGCGATGGCGCAGTTGGACTGCGGCTCGTGTGGTTATCTATGCCAGACCTATGGCGAAGCGATTGCGCGCGGCGAAGAAACCAATCTCACTCTGTGCAGTCCCGGTGGCAAAGAAACCAAACAGATGATCAAGAAGATTCTCGCTGACAACGCGTCGGACGAGGGTTCCGCTGAAAACGGCAACGGATCCGCAGCGGGCGTGTCACGTAATGGACATGCCAACGGCACCGCGGCCGGTCGTAACGGCAAAGCGGCGCAGTGGTCACGGAACAACCCGTTCACGGCGAAATTGCTTGAATCCCGTGAACTCAACGAAGAAGGATCAGCGAAAGACACTCGCCACGTCGTTATCGATCTTTCCGGATCAGGGCTGACTTACGATGTGGGGGATGCGCTCGGTGTCTTCCCAACCAATTGTCCTGACTTGGCGACCCGATTGGTCGACGCGATGGCCGCGGATCCGAATGTCAGCGTGACGACTCCGTCGGGCGAAACTAAGTCGCTCTTGCAGGCGTTGTGTGAGGACTACTGCCTGAAAGATCCGAGCGACGAATTAATCGAACTATTGATTGACCGAATTTCCGATAAGTCCGCACAAGAAACACTTCGCAAGATGCTCGATGTCGGTGTTCCCGACGGGTTTGACGTGCTCGATGTGTTCGAAGTTGCCAAGGGTGCAACCGTGGCGGGGACGGAAGTGATTGAGACGCTCGATCCGCTGAACCCTCGTTTGTATTCCATCGCTAGCAGCATGAAACGCGTTGGTGATCAAGTTCATTTGACGGTCGGCAAAGTGATCTACGAACGTGAGGGGCGGGTACGCAAAGGAGTTGCCAGCACCATGTTGGCCGATCGAATCGCAGAAGGTGAAACCGTACGTGTGTTTGTGCAACCCAACCACGCAGGGTTTACCGTGCCCGCCGATCCTGAGACGCCCATGATCATGACTGGACCCGGGACGGGGATTGCACCGTTCGTTGCTTTCTTGCAGGAGCGAGCGGAAACGAAAGCACCGGGCAAGAATTGGTTGTTCTTTGGAGACCAGCATGAGGCCTATGATTTCCTCTACCGCGAAGAACTCGAAGAGTATCAATCTGCGGGGATTCTGACCCGACTCGATACGGCGTTCAGTCGAGACAGTGACCGCAAGATTTATGTCCAAGACCGGATGCGTGAGAATGCCGCCGAGTTATGGCAGTGGTTGCAGTCCGGGGCTTCGTTCTATGTCTGCGGTGATGCGTCACGAATGGCAAAAGACGTCGATCGGGCGCTGCATCAGGTTGTTGCAAGCGAAGGCGGCATGAGCGAAGAAGCGGCGGCCGCCTACGTCAAGGAACTTTCCGCCAGCGGTCGGTATCACCGCGACGTTTACTAAACCCGGCCTGTCGTGGCGCAAAAAAATGATCCGCGGACGTTCGGTGCCGCGAGGTTGCCGGGTGGATTAAACCGCCGCAGCGAGCCTCGCGAGTTCGACGTCCTCGGATCAAACGGATCTATCAGGCAAGCAGCCGTTGGGCAAAGAGCGATTCAACTCAGAGAGTTGGTTTCGATCCTTATTCAGCGTCTTTCTTCTTTCCCTTGCCTTTGCCTTTGGCTTTGCCCTTTTCGCCAGCAGCGCCCGCACCGCGGGTAGCGAGTTGCTTGCGTGTTCCTTCAGGCAAGGCAGCCAATTGTTCTTCAGTCAGTACCGCGGCAACGCTCTTCTTCATTTGAGCAAGTGCGGCTTTCATTTCGGCAACAAGAGCTTGTTCTTCTTCGGTCAACGCTTCATTGACCTTGGCGGCCATTTCTTTGCCTTTGAGGCCGGCTTCGCGAGCTGCTTTTGATGCTTCTGCTTGTTTCTTGTTGACGTCAGTCGTCAGGCCTTTTTCTTTGAGCTCTTTGACCTTGGCTTCGAATGCAGCAGCAGCAGATTTGACCTTGGCCGTTTGCTCGTCGCTAAGATCTGCCTCTTTCAAGCTGGTCATCAATCTTGTGACCATCGGATTAGCTTTGCCAGCACGCTCGCCCTTGTTCTTGCGATTGGGCTTTTCGTCAGCGACCACGGTCATGGCGAGGGTGGCGACGAGGGCGAGAGCGAGGAAATTTCTCATGTTTGGGTTCCTTGGGAACAATCAGGTGGGGAGGAAAGGTAATACAAGAGTGCATTATCTTATGCTATCCAATCCCGAAAGGTGAAATATGTTCCGTCAGGGAAGTGGCAAATTTCACAGGAAATGAGAAGTATTTTCTCGGCGGCCCTCTAAATCCCGATTTCTGCCTTGGTTTGGGCGAATTTTTCGATCGCCATGGACAAATCGTCGCGGCTGTGGGCGGCCGAAACCTGCGTCCGGATCCGTGCCTTGCCTCGCGGAACGACGGGGAACGAGAATCCGACGACATAGACCCCCTTTTCCAACATGGCATCCGCCATCTTCGCGGCGACGACGGCGTCGCCGAGCATGATGGGGACGATCGGGTGTTCGCCGGGAACGATTTCGAATCCGACTTTTTGCAGCCCATCTCGGAAAAACGCGGTGTTCGATTCGAGGCGGTCGCGCAATTCGGTCGAATCGCTCAGCAGATCGATCGCGGCAATGGAACCCGCGACGATCGGCGGCGCGACTGAGTTGGAAAACAAATACGGACGCGATCGCTGACGAAGCAATTCGACAATTTCACGGCGACCACTGGTGTACCCGCCGCTGGCGCCACCGAGGGCCTTGCCCAACGTCCCGGTGATGATGTCGATGCGATCCATCACGTCATGATGTTCATGTGTCCCACGCCCGCGTGCGCCCATAAATCCGACCGAGTGGGAATCGTCGACCATGACCAAGGCGTCGTACTTTTCCGCCAGATCGCAAATGCCAGGCAGATTGGCGATCGTGCCGTCCATGGAGAACACGCCATCGGTTGCGATCAAACGATATCGTGCCGATTTGGCTTCGATGAGTTTCGATTCGAGGTCCGCAAGATCATTGTTGCGATAGCGAAAGCGGCGGGCTTTGCACAACCGAATCCCGTCGATGATCGAGGCGTGGTTCAGCTCGTCTGAGATGACGGCATCCTCGTCACTGAGCAGGGTTTCAAACAGGCCGCCGTTGGCATCGAAACACGACGTGTAAAGAATCGTATCTTCGGTGGCCAAGAACTCGCTGAGTTTTCGTTCGAGCTCCTTGTGAATCGTCTGTGTCCCACAGATAAAACGCACCGAAGATAGACCGTAGCCCCATTGTTCGAGCCCTTCGGCCGCTGCCTTTGCCACTGCGGGGTGTTCGGCCAAGCCGAGATAGTTGTTGGCGCAAAGGTTGAGCACGGTTTGGTCGCCACCGACGCGGACGTGCACGTCTTGCGGGGTGCTGATCAACCGTTCCGATTTGTAGAGACCGTCCGATCGGATTTGGTCGAGTTGGCTCTGAATGTGATTGCGAAAGTTACCGTACATCTACACGTTCCAATTCAGAATGACTTTGCCCGATTGTCCTGACATCATGACCTCGAATCCTTTTTCGAATTCGTCGAAATTAAACCGATGCGTGATGATCGGTGAAAGGTCCAAACCGCATTGCAGCATCATGGTCATCTGATACCAGGTGTCGTACATTTCGCGGCCGTAGATCCCCTTGATCGTCAACATATTGAAGACGATGGTGTTCCAATCGATCGACATGTCTTGGCTCGGAATTCCGAGCATCGCGATGTTACCGCCATGGCACATCTGAGAGATCATGTCGCGGAAAGCACTCGGGTTGCCTGACATTTCCATGCCGATGTTGAACCCTTCTTTCATGCCCAGTTCACGTTGGACGTCGAAGAGTTTTTCGTGACGGACGTCGACCGTCCGTGTGGCGCCGAGTTTTGCCCCGAGTTCGAGACGCCACGGGTTCACATCCGTGATCACGACATGTCGGGCGCCGGCGTGGCGAGCGACCGCGGCAGCCATGCAACCGATCGGTCCAGCGCCCGTGATCAGCACGTCTTCCCCGAGAATGGGGAAGGACAGTGCTGTATGTACGGCGTTACCGAAGGGATCAAAAATGGCGGCGATGTCACGATCAATCTTAGGATCGTGGGTCCATACATTGGTTACCGGTAACGCGATGTATTCGGCAAAGGCACCCGGGCGATTCACCCCGATGCCCTTGGTGTCGGCACAGAGGTGACGACGGCCGGCCATACAATTGCGACACCGTCCGCAGACGACATGTCCTTCGCCGCTGACGATGTCACCGGCGCGAAAGTCGACGACGTTGGAGCCGACTTCGACGATTTCTCCGACGAACTCGTGCCCCACAACCATGGGGACTGGAATCGTTTTTTGGGCCCAGGCATCCCAGCTATGAATGTGGACATCGGTGCCGCAGATTCCAGTGCGGTCCACTCGGATAAGCACGTCGTTGATGCCAATGTTGGGGATGGGGACATCCTCCAGCCACAACCCCGGTTCACAGTGACGTTTGACGAGTGCTTTCATACTTAAATCATGGTTCGAAGGATTCGGTTTCTTGGCCCGCGCGGGTACCTAACGCCCCCCACAATCCATAGGGACTGCGTGATCCTGGTGCGCTTTCGCCGGTGCCGCCCAACCAAACATTGCTATGGTGAACATCACCAGCTTCGATGGAATCGGTGACGAATCGTACCGCGCCGTCACCCATTAAAACATGAGCACCCCCTTGGTGTTGACTACTGACAGATGCGATTCCATGACTATCAGCAGTTGCGCCCCCAAAACAGAGTTCACGGTTGGGAGGTAGGACCATATTGATTGCGGTGTACGCCGCGCCAGACGATGCCCACCGGTATCCGCGACCTTGATCTGAGGGTGCGAGCGTTGGTGGCGAACCGGTTGCCCAAAATTGAGGGCGGTTGCTGTCGACGAGTCCTTCGTGCAAACACAGGTCGGGTTCATCGCGAACCATTTCCGATCCGGAGTCATTGCCGACGGCGGCAAGCGTGCGAATGTTGCGGTCCCCCAGGTCGGTCGTGATTTCGCCACAAATGACGGTGTTGGCAAGACCGTCGAGGATGTCCCGGAACGCAGTCGCTTGGTGAGAAACAAACGCACCTCGGCATGCGGCGCGAGTTTCAGCGGCGTGTGTCGATGCGTTGGCGAGCGTTAATGTCGCGTCGGCATCAATGCCGAGCAAACCGAGGTCCATGTAGTGGATTGAGTCACCCAAGCAGGCGGCGTAGTTAGTGCGTCCCATTGCGGGCAAACCCGTTCCCGGATCGCTGGGGCAACGAAGCGTTGGGATCTCGGTGGTCCATGGTTTATAGTTCGACGCGGTGGTTTCAGGTCCCATCGCTGGCCAGAGGCTGGGGGTGCCAGAGCTGTTGACCGATGGGTTGACGATTTGTTCCCACAACGCCTGTTGTTCGAAAAATGGAGTCAGTCCGACCCAGATCGAAAGGTCCATGCGGTTGCTCTGGTTGCTGCCGATCGCGGCGCCATCGACCCACGTGCCCCCGCCGTGCATGGGGAGTTTGTTGTAAGCGGAATGGTAGTTGTGAACCGCAAGACCGAGTTGTTTCAGATTGTTGCCACAGCTCATTCGGCGGGCCGCTTCACGAGCCGCTTGCACCGCCGGCAGAAGGAGGCCGACCAGGACTCCGATGATGGCGATAACAACTAACAATTCCACCAAAGTAAAGGCGGTTCGAGGACGCAAGGATGTAGGTGATGATTTCATGTCAAAGTCCGACTGATTAAAAACGATTGATTGAAAGGAGCGAATAAAGAAGGAACTGTTGAATACGAGCGCGCAGGGGCACGCTTCGATTCAGACAGAGATTTGCTGAAGCTTCAATCAAACAGCGGGCGGACCGCGAGAAGAAATCCCGCCGCAAAGGGGCGGAAGTGGCCATGCCAAGCCGGCATGACGAGAGGTGCCGGTACTTGTCAGCGGAGCAATCGAAATCGCCCGGGCGTCGGAAACTTGGCCGACGACGCTGATCGAACAGCACAGGGCACAAAGCCCTTGGCAATCGCTTGAGGTGGAATGTCCGACGACTAAGTTCGAACTCGAATCAACATCAGCGTTTGCCGATTCCACAACCGAAGATTCGGGGGAATGGTCACAGCAACAATCGTGGCTATGGCCGTGGGAGGCAGGAGCCGGGCTTGTGGGGAACGCTTCAGATTCAGCGTCCGGGTCCCGATTCGAGTCGATGCCCGCCGCCACGACGCAGGCACACGCTCCGCTGGTCTTCGCATGATCGTGCACATGATGGTGAGCGGCGGGCAATAGCCAGCCACCGACCACGTAGGCGATCAGAGCGATTTGGGCGGTAAAACGTTGCATGAGTTGCGAAAGGAAGGAGCGGATAGAACGACGCGATAAGCGTGCTACGGTGCGAGCACAGTTTAGTTCGCTACCAAATTACGCGTAGTTCCCGAGTGGCAGAAGCCGTGTTTTTGCCAAGATTGATGCAATTATGGCGTCTCGTCAGGCATGAGGACTTCCGAAATGCTCGGAAAGGCGTGATCGTGCCCGTCATGAGAGTTGTGTTTGTGCCCCGGCAAATTCTCGATTCCGACCGCGATTGCGACCCCTAATAACAACGCAGCCGTCAGTTTGCCCCGGTCATGATCGTGAAAAGCAACTTCGGGTAAAAGGTCCGCCAACGCGATGCAGATGAAAAATCCTGCCGAGACCGCTAGCCCCCATCCGAGCACCTCGGTGCCCTCGGTCCAGTGGGTGGCACCGAAATACATCAGAAGGGCACCAAGGGGGCAGGCCAGCGAAAAGCAAACGTTTGCGGCACTTTGGGCGTTTTCGGACCAACCCTGTTTGCTCATCACCGACGTGATCGCAAACGCATCGAGCGGTTTGTGAAACGCGACTGCCAGAAACGTGCCCAATCCCGCTAGCCCCAACCAGGCACCGTGATGGGCATCCGCGATCACGCTGCTCGCCAAAGCGACGCCGTCGATTACCGTGTGCAGGGCCAACCCGAAGAACATCCCTGCCCAGCTTAGGCCTTTGTGGGAATGGGAGTGCCCGTGTTGATGGTGTGAGTGATCGTGGGAATGTCCATGATCGTGGCTGTGATCATGCCCGTGTTCGTGATCATGCCCGTGGCTGTGGTCGTGCTCATGATGGTGTTCGTGATGCTCGGGGGCGGGTTCGGGTTCTTTGGCACCGTGGTCATGGGTGTGGAAGAGCCGAATCAGCAGAAACATCGCGATCAGACCTACTAACGCGGCGGCGCCGGTTTTTGATGAGGATCCGAGTACTTCGGTGGCATGGGGCAGTAGGTGCAGCAGCGCGATCCCCAGCATCAGACCACCCACCCCGCTCATCAGCAGCTGCGTTCGCAGGTGCGTCATGCGGAACAATTTTGACAAACGCCCTCCGGTCATCGACGCCATGATGACGAACACGCAGTACACGATTAACAACGGCTCAGGCGACAGGAACATCAAGGAAACCGGCTAGAAGCGGGGACGAGGGCAAGGAGACAGCAAAATAGTCGCTCAAATTTCAACCCAACATCCTACGACATGACGCCCGAATCGACTATCGACCCTCGGGGGACTGATCTCGGTAGAGCCGATTTCGCGCATCACGCCGACTGGCAAGGACGCCTGCTGCCCCCCCGGGGTTCCATCGAAAACAACGCGTACGCGTTGATGATTCCCCCGCGAAGTTCGACGAGCGGTCGTTCTTGCCGGCGCTGTTTTCCCTGTGTAGGGCGTGATCAGCCGGTTTCGGTCAAGAATGCCGGTTGTAACGGTCGATGAACTTTCCCATAGGTGGATTCTTTCGCTTGAGAGTCCTTCGGTTCGCAAATAGGGTTCGCCGTCATGGGGCTTTTCGGAACGATTCAGCAATCCGCTGGGGCGCTTAACACCGCTCAGGTCGGATTGCAGGTGGTCGGCAATAACATTGCCAATGCCAATACCGAAGGTTTCATCCGCCAGCGACTTGAGCAGACGCCCGCCACGGCGGTCCGCCAAGGCGGTCTGATCCTGGGAACCGGGGTGCGCGCCACCGGGGTCAAACAGATCATCGACCAGCAGCTCGCCGAGCGGATGTTCAATGCTCAAACGGCCGTCTCGGGAAGCGAATCGTTGCTGTCGGCCTATAACCAGCTCGAGGATCTGACCTCGGATCTCGACGGTGGTGGACTCAGTGAGCAGTTCTCATTGTTCAATAACGCTCTGCATGATTTGTCGACGCAGCCAAACGATTCTGCAATGCGAGAGTTCGTGATCATCCAGGGCGAAAGTCTCGCTCAGGACTTGCGAACGACGCGTGAAAAGGTGGGCAACTTGGCCGACCAATGGAACGGCGACATGAAGGACATGGCCACCCAGATCAATCGTTTGGCCGAAAGCATTGCCGAACTGAACGTGCAGATCGCGACAATCGAAGGTGGCGGTTTGCTCGGCAGCGATGCGACCGGTCTGCGAGATCAACGCTATCGCAATCTCGAGGAACTCGCCACCTACGTCGACATCAACTTTCAAGAACAAGAGAGCGGTAACGTCAACGTCTTCGTCGGCGGTGATTATCTGGTCAGCAATCGGAACTTCCGCGAAGTATACGCGGCGTTCGACGAGTCCGCCGGCGGCATCGAAGTCCGAATCGTCGACACCGATTCCCCCTTACAAGTCAAGGGCGGCAAACTCGGAGCCGCCGTCGAGGCACGCAGCGGTGTGTTCGGTAGCTATCTCGAGAACCTCGATAATATGGCGGCCGCGTTGATCAAAGGTGTCAACGAAATCCACTCACAGGGTCAGGGTCGCACCGGCTTTGATTCGATCGTCGGCACGTATCCCAGCGAACCGGGAGTACCGATCAGCCAAGCGGGTTTAGTGTTTGAACCGAAGAACGGTAGTTTCGATTTCAATCTCGTCGACAACCAGGGCGAGCTGCTCTCAACGACGCGAATCGAAGTTCGAAACCTGGGGCAATTGGGTGACTCCACGGTCAACTCGATCGTCGCGCAGCTGAATGACATCACGGGGATCACCGCATCGTTGTCGGGCGATGGAAAACTGCGAATCGAAAGTGATTCGCCGACTTCGCAGTTCACTTTCGGGGAAGACACCAGCGGGTTCGTAGCCGCGGCCGGTCTCAACACGTTCTTCACCGGCGTTTCTGCAAAAGACATTGCGGTCAATGACGTGATCAAGAATGACCTCGATCTATTGGCGGTTTCATCCGGAGGGATCAATCGCGACACCGACACGCTATTTCAATTGCTTGATTTGGTCGACGCACCGGTTGACGAACTCGACGGGCGTTCGATCCGAGGATTGCACGAACAGATGCTCTCGAAAGTGGGACGCGAAGTCAGCCTTCAAGCCAGTACGTCCGAGGGGCTGAGTGACTTCTACGCGACTTTGAAAAGCCAACACCTTGCGATCACGGGCGTCAATATCGACGAAGAATCAATCAAGATGATCTCGTATCAGCGTGCGTTCCAAGCTTCTTCGCGGGTGATTTCCACCGCGTCTGAGATGCTTGAGATTCTGATGAACCTATAACGATCGGCACGTTAAATCCGTCACGGTTGCCTTGCCTGAGTTCCGCCGCGTAGCAGTGTTCGGTAGCAGCGGAATATTCGTGGCGACCTAATCGTTTACAACGCCAAACCGGTTGCGAAGGTGACACCGTCCAAGCCGATTGCCGAGTCTGAGTTCACGGGGCCGCCCGCGTCGAGCCACACTTGGGCTTCGTAGCCGACCCGCAGGAAGCATCCGCAACGTGGCGTCAAGGATTGGCCGAACTGCAGACCGACGGAGCATTCCGCGTTGGTGAGAATCTCCCGGTGAACGGCGCGGTCTTCCAGTTCGGTGGTGTACGCACCCTTCATTTCATAGATGCGTTGATCGGTGTCACCGATCAAGAACGCACCTCGCAAGTTGCTATAGAACGACAACCGACTGGACATGATGGGACGCGTCAACCACAACGATGCGGTCGGCCCGGCGCCGCGAAATTCCAAATCGTTAGTAACCGCTTCTTGGGCCGCGCCACCGGCGTCGTGGACGTCAGCGCGAAGCAGTTGGTCCATCTCGGCAATCCGCACACCGAGGCCGAACATCGCTTGGGTTGAAGCAAAGCAAAACTGCTGCGTCGCTTCGATGTCGTAGGTTTGCAATTTAAGTTGATGTTGCGATGTTAGTGTTTCACCGACGTTGGCGTTCGCGTTGCGGGTAAGGTTGCTGCCCGCGCCAAACACGTTAACGAAAACAGGTGTCGCTCCCGCGACCGCGGTCACGGAGACCGGGTCGGCGGAATCATCGAAGCCGAAGTAAGTGAATCGAACGCCGGTGCCGCGACACGACTGCCACCCCAGCCAAGCCCGCGGGCTGAGATCACTTTGATAGTCAAATGGCACGAGCGTATTACCGACCGGCGGATCAATGATGAGGGCAACGTTTTGGCCGAAGTTTGCCCGCAACCATAAAAACTCAAACCCGCCATAACTGCCAGCGGCGAAGTTTCCGAGGACGCCCGCGCCCAACATTCCGGGCTCGCAGGCCTGCATCGAGGAGACGCTCGCGGCTGCGAACGGCTGACCGTATGCCGCGTTGCCTTCCACGATCAGTCCGCCACCGCCGCAGGCATTCACTCCGGTTGGGGCGTAAGTGGTGGAACCACTCGCTGCGCCGAGGGTGTATCCGTCGCTGTACACGCTGCCTGTTCCCATCATCGCACCCGAACCGGAATAGCCCGTGCCTCCGCATCCGCCGCCCGAATACGTCGGCGACTGGTATCCGCCGCCTTGGTAACCTGATTCGTAGAGGAATGCGGTGTCCGCTGCCGAAGGACCGCCGTACGGCAGCGTGCTGAATCCGCCTGACGAGCAGGCACCGCCGATGGCCGGAGCCCCATAAATCGATCCGCCACACGCGGGACCCCCGCAGGAAGCCAATTGGGCGTTTTGCCCGTAGGCATGCTGCGATTGCAAAAACGGTCCGAGCACCGCCGTCAAGGAGACGAGAAATGCTGCCATGCCGTAATGGATGTTCATGATTCTGATGGTTTTTGAAGTGAAAACTTGCCTGTCCATCTGTCCTATCGGGCTGCACATTCACGCCAATCGTGTTTTGAAAAACGATCTGCTCAATCCCACCTGACCGAATTAGTTCAACATGAAATGCACACTTGAAACGTGCGATTTAGCACGTTTTCGTCGTGTTCTGAGCGAATTGAGCTTGCTGTGACTGGGGGGCACGCCGCGTTTGGATTGGCATGTGCGGTCTCGGCGGGCATCACCTCTGCGGATGCTTGCGTAACTCAGCGTTTCATCGACAATGCTCGATCTGTGTATCCCAAACTGATTCCCAACTACGATTTCCCCTCAATTTTCTCATGAAATCCATGGACGCCTTGGTGTCGCTGTGCAAGCGACGCGGTTTTTTGTTTCAATCCAGCGAAATTTACGGCGGGGTTCAGGGCTTTTGGGATTACGGCCCCTTGGGCGTCGAACTCAAACGCAATCTCAAGGATGCTTGGTGGCGCGACATGATCGCCGGCCACAACGAATTGGTCGCGCCCGCCGGTGCGCCGTCGCCATTCGAGATGGTCGGTTTGGATTGCACGATCCTGATGCACCCGCAGGTCTGGAAGTGCAGCGGCCACTACGACCTTTTCCACGACTACATGGTCGATTGCCGCGAATCGAAAAAACGGTATCGTCACGATCAGGTCCGCGGCCGCTATGTCGAATACAACGATCAGAAAATCTTCGTGACGACGCTCGCCGAAGTCGAGCACGAAATGGACGAGATTCGCCGCCGATCATTGAAGTTCTTTAAGTTGCGTCCCAAAAACGCGGACGACATCACAATTGGTGACGAATCGATCACGCTCGACAAACTCGATTCGCATGACGATGTGCTCGGACCCGATGCCAAATCGCTCGGCACGCTCACCGAGCCGCGTGAATTCAATCTCATGTTCAAGACGACGCTCGGAGCCCTCGGCGGTGCCGACGACACGACGTTTCTGCGACCAGAAACCGCACAAGGGATTTTTGTCAATTTCAAGAACGTGCTCGATAGCTCGCGGGTCCGTATTCCGTTCGGAATCGGTCAAGTCGGCAAGAGTTTCCGCAACGAGATCACGCCGCGCAACTTCACGTTCCGGTCGCGTGAATTTGAACAGATGGAAATCGAATTCTTCTGCCACCCCGATCAATCGCAAGAATGGTATCGCTATTGGCGAGATCGACGGATGGCGTGGTACACCGAAATGGGATTGTCGAGTGAATCGCTGATCATGCGTGAACACGACCCGGCTGAGTTGGCTCACTACAGCGTCGGTACCGCGGACATTGAATACGCCTTCCCGTTTCTTCCCGAGGGAGAGTACGGCGAACTCGAGGGCATCGCGCACCGTGGCGATTTTGACCTCCGCAGTCACATGGAAGGCAAACTGGATCCGTCGACCAACCCGATGACCGTGCAGCTCGGTGAAGACGGCAAACCGAAGTACCGCGGCAGTGGCAAAGATCTCACCTACCGCGACGACGTTACCAATGAGAAATTCGTTCCTCATGTGATCGAACCGTCCGCTGGTGCCGACCGCGGCGCCCTCGCGTTCTTGTGCGAAGCATACAAGGAAGACGAGGCTCCCGACGAGAACGGGAAGATGCAAACGCGTACGGTGATGAGCCTGCACCCTCGTTTGGCGCCGATCAAGGCTGCCATTTTCCCGCTGGTTAAAAAAGATGGGATGCCCGAGATCGCCCAGGAAATCTACGCCGGGCTGAAGCAACACTTCAACGTCTTTTACGATGCCAAGGGAGCGGTCGGTCGCCGATATCGTCGTCAAGACGAAGCCGGAACGCCGTACTGCATCACCGTCGATGGTGATTCGTTGACCGACAAAACCGTCACCATTCGAGATCGTGATTCGCTGGAACAAACCCGCATCAAGATCGACGATTGTGTCGAAGAAATTCGCCGCCGGATCTTGTCATAGCAGTGACTCAATACCTCGTCCGAATCGGTTTCACTGGCGATTGTTTCGTCGCGGCCTCACCCGTTGAGGCCGCGTTGTACTCTCGTGGCAGCGAAGTGCTCGTGCAAACGCCGCGCGGCATCGAACTCGGAGAGGTGCTCGGAGAGGTGTCGGATGAAACTTCTCCGTCCGAAGATGGCGATCGGTCAAACGACGACTCTTCACAGACGCCGCAGGTTCCTCGGACGCTGCAAATCATCCGTTCGCTCACCCCCGATGACCGACTCTTGGTCGAGCGTTTGCAGCGATACAAACGCGACGCCGTCCGCCGCTGCCAAGAAGTGCTAGCGGCGAGCGATTCGCAAGCGGTGTTGCTCGACGTCGACCAATTGTTCGACGGCAATACCCTGGTGCTGCACTTTCTCGGGCCGGTCGACGCCCTCGGGCGAGAGATCACCGATCGCATCGTTGCCGAGTACGAAGCTCAAGTGCAAACGATTCGTCTCGCCGAATTAATGACCCACGGCTGCGGACCGAATTGCGGGACTGACGAGGGCGGCGGATGTGGGACCAGTGGCGGATGCGCTTCGTGTGCGGTCGCGGACGCATGTACGAATAAATCGAACTAAAAGAACTCTCTCTAAAACCGAATCGTCATCATGCCCGACAGCCTTTATCTAGCAACAAACGAGAACGCGACGGGCAAACGGATGGTCGCACTCGGTGTCATGGAACTCGCGGCACGGCGATTCCGACGCGTGATTTTCTTCCGCCCCGTCGTACGTGATTCTGCCGACGAGGACCAAAGTATTCGGTTGATGCGTTCTCGTTATCAACTTCCCGCGTCGCCTCAGCAGATGTTTGGTGTGACCCGCAAGGAAGCACGCCAGATGTTGGCCGCAGATCGCTACGACGCCTTAATCCAGCGTATTCAACAGAAGTTCAAATCGCTGCAGGAGTCCGCCGATTTTGCAGTGGTCGAAGGCACGAGCTTTCAAGGACTCGCAACTGAAATCGAGTTCGAACTCAACGCCGACATCGCGGTGAATCTTGGTTGCGCGATCATGTCGGTTTACTCAGCCGCCAACCGCACGCTGGAGGAAAGTGTGCAATCGATTCGGATCGGAAACGATTCGCTCACCGATCATGGCGGGCAATTGGTGGCCACGGTGGTCAATCAAGTCGAGCCTGAGAAGCAGGACGCACTCCGGTCAGCCTACTCGGTTGCCGGTCTCGCGGGCGCCGCTCCGATTTACATGTTGCCCGAGGAACCCTCGTTGCGGCAACCGACGGTGCGGGAGATTCAGGTCGGCCTCGGGGCCTCGGTCCTTGGGGGCGATGAATCGACATTCGATCGGGAGGTCGCTCGTCTGAAGGTCGCCGCCATGTTGTTGCCTGATTTTCTCGAGCGAATGCAAGCGGGCAGCCTCGTGATCACGCCGGGGGATCGCAGTGACATCATTGTCGGATGCGCACTGGCGAGCTTGCATTCAGGGAGCCCGTCACCCGCGGGGTTGGTTTTGACTGGTGGGCTGCTCCCGCCGCTCGCGGTGCGGCGGATGGTGAATCCGACCAGCGGATTACCGATCCTGACAACCAAGGTTGATACCTTTACCGCCGCGACGATGGCGTCGAATGTCCGTGCCGAGATCGGAGAACATTCACCGCGAAAGATCGAATCCGCACTCGGTTTGTTTGAACGCAGTATCGATATCGAAGACCTCGCCAAACGGCTCGAGGCACCGGGGGTCCAACGTGTCACGCCGATGTTGTTCGAGCATTCGTTGATCCAACGCGCCCGCGAGAAACGCGTTCGCATTGTTTTGCCCGAAGGCCACGACCCACGCATTCTTCAAGCCGTCGACGTGTTGCGTCGCCGTGATGTCGCTGACATCGTCCTGCTGGGTGACCCGGAAAAGATTCGCGGCGCCGCCAGCCAAGTGGGTGTGATGCTGCCGGAACTTGATGCGTTTGATGCCAATGGCAACGCACCCAAAAAGAAACGAGGATCCGAAGGAACACCGACTGTTGAAATCATCCATCCACCGTCGAGTCCATTGCTGGCCTCGTTCGTCGAAGAATACTACCAATTGCGGCGGCACAAAGGACTCACTCGTGACGTCGCGCGCGATCGTATGCAAGAGGTCAGTTACTTCGGCACAATGATGGTTCGCCGAGGTCTCGCCAACGGGATGGTTTCGGGGGCCATGCACACGACCGCGGCAACGATCCGACCCGCGTTCGAGTTTATTAAGACACGTCCGGGTATCAATTGTGTCAGTAGCGTGTTTCTGATGTGTCTCAAGAGCGGGGTGCTCGTCTACGGGGATTGTGCGGTGGTCCCCAATCCGACGGCGGAACAACTCGCTGAGATCGCCAGCTGCAGTGCGGACACGGCATCGCAGTTTGGTATCGAACCACGAATCGCGATGCTGTCGTATTCGACCGGCGAGAGCGGCCATGGCGAAGACGTCGAGCGGGTGCGTACTGCGACCGCAATGTTGAAAAAAGCACGTCCTGAACTCTTGGTCGAAGGCCCTCTGCAATACGATGCCGCGATCGACCCCAGTGTCGCGGCGGCGAAGTTACCCGGTAGCAAAGTCGCCGGTCGCGCGACCGTGTTCATCTTTCCAGACCTCAACACGGGTAACAACACCTACAAAGCCGTCCAGCGTTCCGCCAACGCACTCGCGATTGGCCCGGTGTTGCAAGGTCTCCGCCGTCCCGTCAATGACCTCTCTCGTGGTTGTACGGTTGCCGATATTGTGAATACCGTCGCGATCACCGCGGTGCAGGCGCAAGCCTCGCAGTCCATCGCTCTCGATCCGGTCCCGCCCCACAACGACGAAGAATCAGACTCATGAATATCCTTGTATTCAATGTCGGCTCAACCACGCTCAAATACGCGTGTGTCGAGGTATCGACGGGCGAACGTCTCTACGAAGGTCTGGTCGACCGCATTGGCCAAGTCGGCGGAGACGCACCTGACCACCTCTCCGCCGCCCGCTGCGTGCTCGAACAGGCGGGGTTGCTGCCGAGCACGGGAAAGACAGCACCATCAGATGCACCGAAACTGTCCGCGATCGCTCACCGTATTGTCCAAGGTGGCGACAGCTATCCCACGCCGACGATCGTGAATGCCGACGTTCTGGAACATCTGAAGGCACTCGACTCGCTCGCGCCCCTACACAATCCATCCGCCCGATCTGTTGTTGCGGCGATTGATAGTCTCGGCGTGCCGTTGCCACAGGTGCTCGTGTTCGACACTGCGTATTTCAGCACGCTACAGCCGTCCGCCTACCGGTATGCCATTCCCGAATCGATCTACAACGCACATGGAATTCGCAAATACGGGTTCCACGGAACATCGCATCGTTTCGTGACTCGCCTCGCGATCGAGCGGCTCGGTCTAAAATCGCCGGCGAGAGTTATTTCGTTGCATCTCGGTGGCGGTGCAAGCGCGACCGCATCGATCGATGGCGTGGCGGTCGACACGTCCATGGGGATGACGCCGCTCGAAGGTCTCGTCATGGCGACACGTTGCGGCGATATGGATCCTTCGGTGCCGCTGCACCTGATCCGATCAGCCGGGATGTCCGCCGATGACGTTGATCGTTTACTCAACAAGGAGAGCGGTTTAGTGGGCCTGTGTGGCGAGGCCGACATGCGAGCAATCTTATCTCGCCGAGAAGCGGGGGATTCGGCGGCGCATCTCGCCATCGAGATCTATGTTCGGCGGATCCAGAAGACGATTGGCAGCTATCTGGCCATCTTGGGCGGCTTGGATGCGTTGATCTTTACCGCGGGAGTAGGCGAACACGCCGTGAAAATTCGTGAACTGGTCACCACCCCGTTATCGCATCTCGGTATCACCATCGACCCCTCGGTAAATGAATCACCGGAACTGATTGATAGTGTGGCAGACATCAGCCACCGTTCCGCTACCGTTCGCACACTCATCGTCGCAACCAATGAAGAACTCGCAATCGCGCGCGAGTCGGCTCAGTTGATCGCTCAAGAGTAGCCAGGAGGTTGCGCCGGATGTTGGCCGTCATCAGGTCCGCGTGACCGATCGCAGTCGTAGGGCGTTGCCAATTATTGACACGCTGCTCAGGCTCATGGCAGCAGCGGCCACCATCGGGCTGAGCAGCAAGCCCAACCCGGCATAAAACGGCCCCGCGGCCAATGGGATGCCGATCGCGTTAGAGAAGAACGCAGAAAACAGATTCTGGCGAATGTTAAGCGTTGTCTTGTGGCTCAGGTTCACCGCCGCCATGCCACGCAGATCTCCCCGGACCAGCGTCACGCCAGCCGATTCGCCGATCGCATCGATCACAAATGATCCGGTTTGGTTCAGCGTGCCGCCCGTGATCTTATCGCCGTCTGCTTTCGAAACCGCGATCGGTTCAGCGGTCAAGATGGATTCATCGCCCTAGCTACTGCGGCGGAAAAGACGTCCATCGACGGGGTTTTGGGCCACGAGTGGGTCGGGCGTAATCGGAGAGTAATGTGCCCGCCACGTGATGGTGAAACACTAAATCTTCAGTCTCATTTAGGAAAATTTGGGGTTTTTTGAACTGAGGCGAAAGTTGTGCGGGTTAGGAGGACGATAGGAGTAAGGAGGCTAAGCCAAACCGCCATGTGGAGGGTGCAAATGTCCCCAGAACTGCCTAAACCGAGCAACATCGAAGTGATTCGCCAAAGCGTCTTATTCAGCGTATTCGTTTTCGGTGTGTTTACGTGCACCGCACTCACATCCGGCGGTTCAGCGTCCGCTCAGGGTTATTCAATGGGCGGTTTGCAAGGGGGCGGTGTTTCGAAACCCGAATTCGACCCGCTGCCACCGTCGCTATCGCCGTACTTGGATTTGCTTCGCAGTGACAGTGGCGTCGTGAGCCCCTACCACTCATTTGTGCTGCCAAAACGACGAATCGCTGAGCAACAAACGCAGCAGTCGGCACAACTCCGTCATTTGCGATCACAAGTCGATCAGCTCAACACGGTTTCACAAAATCGCAGTCGAGTTTCACGCGACCGTGTCCCGACAGGGCGTGGTGGCTATTTCCAGCAATACTCACATTTTTATCCCGCTTCGAACAACGCCTCTCGTCGTTGAAGTCAGATTCTTCAACCCGCGTGAGTGACCACGCCGGTGAGTTCCAACAAAGAAAATTGTGAACCAATTACGCCAATCCTACCGACAACTCTGCCTGATTGGGCTAGCGATGTGCTGGCTCGGAGGTAGCGGATGCGCGGTGTTGGCACCGATTCCACTAAGCGAAATTCCCGGCCAAGGTGGAATGGCAATAGGATCCTGTGACCAGGTGTTGACCAGTCAAGTCGCCCAATATTGCGATGGCCCGGATACATGGGTACCGCGTGAACTCGACAAAGCCACCGTCCCGATCTATCGCGTTGAGCCACCAGATATCTTGACGATCGACGTCATGTTACAGGTACCACACAGTACCTACGGTTTGAATGTCGGTGATCGCGTTTTGTTGTCGGTCGTTGGGACATTTCCGGATGAGCCGATCGCGGGCGAATACGTTGTCCAGCCTGGCGGGGTGATTGACCTTGGTTTTGGTTATGGTCAAGTCGAGGTGGGGGGGCAAACAGTGCTGCACGCCAAGTCGCTCATCAACGCCCATTTGTTAAATCAGCTCCGTAATCCGCGTGTTTCACTATCGCTTCTAGATGCTTCCGGAACGCAGCCGATCTCGGGTGAGCACTTGGTTGGTCCCGACGGCACGATCACACTGGGGCAATACGGTTCTTTACTCGTCGCCGGAATGACACTCGACGAAATGCGGCATGCTATTGCCGATCATTTGTCGCCTTTCTTTGTTCGACCGATGGTGTCGGTGAACGTGTATGCGTTTAACAGCAAAGCCTTTTACATCATCACCCAAGGCGGCGGTCTGGGGGATAGCCTCGTTCGGTTGCCCTACACCGGAAACGAAACAGTGATGGATGCGTTGAGCCAAATCAATGGGCTTAGTTACGTATCGTCGAGTAGGATTTGGATCGCGAGACCGAATCGGGAATCAAAGACGAGCCAGATTCTGCCGATTGATTGGGAAGGCATTTCCCAGCGTGCGGAGGTGGAAACCAATTATCAGTTGTTGCCCGGAGACCGACTTTATATCGCCCATAATCGATTAGTTGCCTTGGATGGAGCGATTGCAAAGTTGGTTGCTCCGATTGAACGCATCTTCGGGTTCACGCTACTCGGCACGAGCACGGCGTCACGTCTGTCCGGGGACGTGTTGGGGAACAACTCCGGCTCTGGCTTTATTGCTCCCTCGCTGAGGAACTAGCCATGAGCAAGCGTCTCATCATCCAAACCACTGTCGGTTCAGAGCGGAAGATTGCTTCCGATCACGGGAGCCTGCGACGTTCCATTCAATGGATGACGATGAACTGTCTGCTGTGTTTGGTAGGAGCCTTTGGCGGTTGTGCTGTTCACCACCAGCAACTCTGTGAGTCGATTGTGAACCCTCGTGTGTGTCCAAATTGTTTGACGCGAAATCTGAGCGAATGCCACTGCTTTGCGCCAACGACCGTCGCGGGGTATCACGAAACACTTTGGCACCCAATGGGTGACGCATCGTTTGAGTCTCCTGTGGTGCAAAATTATGCAGCGTCAGTCCTACCGATTGAGATCGGCGATGCGATGCCCGAAGTGATCACACCAACCGCAGGTGCAAATCTGAATAACGCACCGAACGATCCATCATCGCGAAGCGATTCGTCGGGAGAGGCATCGTCAGTAGAGGAATTACCTGTCGAAGTCGCTCCACAAACACCTTTAGGGCGACTCAGCCGAGATCGCGAAGTCCATGTCGTGACTGCTTGGCAACAAAAGGATGGCGAATTGCGCATGGAATTCGTCAGTTCCACCAATTCGGGTGAGCAATCACTTCCGAATACCTCCTCGAGGCGCGTTATCCAACAGGTGCACGCTGAGTCACCTCAGATATTCGATACAAAGATTGTCGATCCCAAGAGTCAAGTAGACGTGGCCGACGTCAACCTTGATTACTACCGCCCATAACTTCACTACCGCAATGACACCGTAGGGACATAAACACCGTGTTTCGCCCGCTGAAGTCTTGATCCCATTTTCTAAGCACTGATAAATCAATCAATCGAGTAGTGAACTTCCCCGGAAATCCTACGCAGTGGGGATTTTGGCGAATCTCAATACAGAAATCGCCATGTTTTGATTCATCTATGAGTCCGTTTTTCATGTCTACCGCGACCCTACCCGCATCTCACCACCCGAACGCGATGTTGTCGTCAACTGACGATCGACATGGTTGGGGATTGGTATTGCTGGTCGCTGTGGTGGCAACACTCTTTGTGCGGCCAGCGGACCTACTGCCGGCACTACAGGCGTGGCCAATCTATCAGTTCCTGATTATAGGTTGCCTGGTGGTTGCTTACCGGGCGATGTTGCGACAGTTGTCGTTTAAAACCATCGCAAGCCAACCGGTAACCGCATGCGTGCTGCTGTTGCTCATGTCGGTCACACTTTCTCACTTGGCGCACGGTTTCCTTTGGGCGGCAAGAGCGTCGACCTATGAAGTCAGTAAATTGATTGCGTTGTTCCTGCTGATTGTTGGATTGGTTAATACACCAGGACGTTTGTTCTTATTCGTGAAGTGTTTGAGTGTTGCGATTACATTTGTCGCATTGCTTGCCTTGTTGGATCGCTATGAATTGTATTCGATTGGAGCCTTGGAATCGATCGAGGATCGAATGCGGACAGTGGATCAAGCGAGCGTAAAGGTTGACCGTATTCGTGGTACGGGAATTTTTAATGACCCGAATGATTTCGGGATGATTTTGGTAACCGGATTGATTCTGTGTGCGTCGTCTTTCATGCGACCGGGTGCTGGAATACGGCGATATGTCTGGCTGACGCCGATCGGCATTTTAATGGCAACATTGGCATTGACGCACTCGCGTGGGGCATTGCTATCGCTAGCTGCCGTTGTCCCAGCTGCAGTCGTTTATCGACTTGGTTGGAAGTACGCGGTGTCGTCTTTATTCATTCTGCCTGGCTTGGCGATGTTCTTCAGTGCGCGGATGACGAATGTGCAAGCGATTACTGACGGGACAGGACAAAGTCGAATTCAAATTTGGTCAGATTGTTTGGTCTTGTGGCGACAGTATCCCATCTTTGGAAGCGGGGAAGGAATGCTAGTTGAGGAAATCGGTGTAGTCGCACACAACTCGTTTTTACACTGCTTTGTCGAATTGGGGGCCGTCGGCGGGACAGCTTTTGCGGCCAGTTTCATGGCAACGTTGCTTGGATTGTGGTCTTTACGAGACCGGTTTTGGGATCCTGAAAGTGAACATTCGGCTCCCGAATTGCACCGTTTGGCTCACTTGCGGATGTTCCTGTTCGCGGCGGTGTCCGCCTATGCGATCGGAATTACAACCATCTCTCGCCAGTTCGTTGCTCCGACATTCCTGATTCTTGGTCTAGGCACAACAGCTCAATTGGTTTGCCCGAAGTCACTACCCACGCTGCGATTGAACAATAGGTTCTTTGTGATGTGCATGATGTGCGGCATCGGAGTGTTGTTGATCTGTCAAGTTGCCGTTCGCGTTTTTAATCAATTTTAAGGCTGCACGATATGAAAACGCTGAGTATCGACACAAGAAGTTTAGAAATTGCATCGGCAACGGTAGACGCGACGGAGCGTGGTGCCACGGCGATGCCTGTTTCACACATACAATCTCAATCGGCTTGGCATGCATTTGATTTCGCCGAGATGTATAAGTACCGAGACCTGTTTCGATATTTGGTGCGACGAGAAATCAAGGTGCGATATGCCCAGAGTGCGATTGGTGTCGGTTGGGCCATTTTGCAACCGCTGTTCACGATGCTGGTGTTTACGGTGATTTTTGGTCGGTTGGCAAAGGTCGGGTCTGACGGCGCGCCTTACGCGTTGTTCAGCTTTGCTGGCTTAGTGCCTTGGATGTTCTTTTCCAACGCGGTAACTGATGGCGTTAATGGGCTGATCGGCGGCGCATCGATGATGTCAAAGGTCTACTTTCCCAGGATATTCATGCCGCTGGCTGCCAATGCAGCTCGCTTGATTGATTTTGGCGTCGCCTCCTTGGTGATGGCGGGTTTGATGATCTGGTACGGCATCATTCCAAACTTAGGTGCGCTCGCGTTGCCTTTCGTCTTGGCGATGATGTTTCTGACCGCCTCAGGTACAACACTTTGGTTGTCTTCATTCGCCATTCAATATCGGGATGTCAAACACGCGATGGGATTTATCGTTCAAATTTTGATGTACGCTGCCCCGGTCGTTTATCCCGCATCACTAATCCCGGAGTCTTTTCAACGACTCTATGCGATCAATCCAATGGTTGGCGTGATTGAAGGCCTGCGTAGCGGTTGGTTGGGCACTCGGGAGATGCCCTGGGATTTCTTATTCATCGGTTCGCTCAGCGCGGTGTTGCTGTTCACAACGGGTGTCTCGTACTTTAATGCCAAACAGCGTGTCTTCGCTGACCTCGCTTAAGGATTGTGAAGTTGCAAGTAATCTCAAATCATTCAGACGATCACGCAATTTCCGTACATGGAATCGGCAAGGCATATCGCTTGGCAAAGCGACAAGCGACGCCGGACACACTTGTTGGTGCGATTCAAGGCATCGTCAAAGCTCCGTTTCGGAATTTCCAGTACCTTCGTTCGCTAAGTCGCGCCAATCACATGGCAAAACAAGACGATGAGGACCTTTATTGGGCGTTGCAAGACGTTACGTTTGAAGTTCCCGCTGGCGAAGTTGTGGGCGTGATCGGTCGAAATGGTGCCGGCAAAAGCACTCTGCTGAAGATCCTATCCCGGATAACGCAGCCAACTACTGGTGAAGCGATCATCCGGGGTCGTGTGTCGAGTTTGTTAGAGGTCGGGACAGGGTTCCATCCCGAGTTGACCGGCCGTGAGAACGTGTACATGAACGGCACGATCCTGGGGATGACGAAGCGTGAAATCGATGGCAAGTACGATCAAATCGTCGATTTCGCGGGTGTGGAGCGGTTTCTCGACACGCCGATCAAACGCTATAGCAGCGGGATGCAGGTTCGGCTTGCGTTCTCGGTTGCCGCCCACTTGGATCCGGATATTCTGATCATCGATGAAGTCTTAGCGGTTGGGGATGCCGAGTTTCAGAAACGCTGCATTGGCAAAATGAAGGAAGTCGCTGGCGGGGGACGAACGGTGATGTTTGTCAGTCATAATATGTCCGCCATTGGACAACTTTGTACCTCCGGTGTCTTGCTATCCCAAGGACGAGTTGTGTCACAGGGCGATCTGGATACCGTTGTGCAGGCTTACATGGACGACTTGTTTCGCACCGAATCTTCGATAGGCGATGATACGACGACGGTGTCCGTTCAAACCGCAGTTGATGGCGATCCAAACCAGCGAATGTGGAAGTATGGTTCGATGGTTCGTGTGCGAGTTGACGTGGAAACACAACTGGCGATAGCGAACCCGGCAGTTGATCTGTACTTCAATTCCAGCGCGGGACGAATGATCTTTGCCCAGAGTGATCGATTCGTCAAACATTTCGACAGTGAATCGAATCGATGGGTGTTCGAATTTCTGTTTCGCAACAACGGATTTGTGTCGGACTACATGACCATCGATGTTGGATTTCGGTACTGTTCGAGTACTCGGTATCTCGGCTTATGGCAATCGGTTGCGGCGATCGCCTTGGGAGAGGTCCCTCCAGGGCACTCACATGGCCGAGATTGTCCGGTTGCGGTTCCCTGTAAAGTGCAACTAATGGAGGCGGCATGATCGATCCATCCACCACGCCTACGCTTGCACCTTATTTACCGGCAGTTTCAACAGGTGCCTCGGGTTGGACTGGCCCCGATGTGGCTAGCTTCGAATTTCGGGCGACAGGTTCACCGTTTATCGACAGGATTTTCGAGACAGGAGAACTGTTTGATTTTGATGGTCAGTTGCATCCAATGGAGACATACATCCCGAAGAGACAGGGAGATTTGCTGTATAGCTTGGTGCGTCATTTGGAGCCGCAGCGAACGCTTGAAATTGGGCTTGCCAACGGAATATCGGCTCTGCACATCGCAACCGGTTTGCAGGATAACGGCATTGGTCATCACTTGGCGATTGACCCCTATCAAACGACGGATTGGAAAAGTGTGGGGTTGGCGTCCCTTTGCAGGGCTGGCTTGGAGTCGTGGGTTAGCTTGGACGAACGACCCTCACATTGGGCGGTTCCGGACTTAGAACAAGCGGAATGCCGGGTGCAATTCGCTTTTATTGACGGGAGTCACTTGCTGGATTATGTGATGACCGACTTCATGACCGTCGACCGGATTCTGGACGTGGGTGGTTTGATCGCGTTTGATGATTCGGATTGGCCCGCGGTGTTGCATGTGATTCGTTTTGCACTGACGAATCGGGACTACGAGGTATTTCCAACCGGTCAGGTTATTGAGCCGAGCCCAGGCAAGCCTCGGCATATCACTCGGCTGGTGCGGCGACTGGTGCGGAGGTCAAACCGCTTGCAACGTATTGTTCGACCAAGCTTTACGATTCCCGATTTGGAAAGACACGTCGAAGGCCGTTGCGTGGTGCTACGAAAAACAGCAAATGATTCCCGGCATGCGCTGCAGGGGCAGCCGAACGAATTTTAGCGTTTGGTCGACGTCGACCAACTCAAAGGATTGAGTATGAATTTAGCCGCAAAGGATTTGCGAATCTGCGTTGCCTCAACAGGGCTGGGGCACGTCATGCGCGGAGTGGAGGGATGGGCACACGACTTGGGGCATGCACTCGCCCGTCGTGGGCACAACGTCTTATTGTGCAAAGGCGATGGTGAAGCGACAGCACCGTTCGAACGTGTGGTTTCCTGCTGGACACGTCGATCCGAGGCGACGGAGCGATTGCTTCGCTGGCTGCCAAAATCATTAGGGTGGCGCGTTGGACTCGGCAATGCATACAACGTCGAGCAAACAACATTCGCTTGGAACTTGCTCGGGATACTGCGACGCGAACGCGTCGATGTCTTGCACTTGAAAGATCCGCAAGTCGCGTTGCTGGTGCAGCGCGCGGCGCGAATGGGGCTGTGTCAGACGAGGGTGCTTTTCGGACATGGGACCGAGGAACCAATCGAGTCACTTGTGCAACTCGAGCATGTGCATCATTTGGCGCCTTGGCATCAAGACGAAGCGGAATCCGTACTCGGTGCTCGCGAGGGTTGGTGTACCATTCCCAATTTTGTAGACACCGACCGCTTTCGCCCGACCATCACCTCAACCTTTCGTCGTGAGTGGTCAATTCCTGAGGACGGTTTGGTGGTCACGGTGTGTTCGGCGATCAAACGCCAACACAAGCGATTGGACTGTCTGATCGAAGAATTCTCGATGGTTCAGCAACAGCGGCCAGACTTGCCGGTTTGGTTTGTGATCGCGGGTGGCCGTAGTCAAGAGTCAGACCAGCTGATCGAATTTGGGCGTGCAAAACTAGGGGACCGCGTTCGATTCGTTCCTGAATTGTCGCGTGATCGGATGCCGGAATTTCATGCGACTGGGGACGTTTTCGTCCATGGAAGCTTGTTCGAGATGTTTGGCACCGTGATGGCCGAAGCATTGGCTTGCGGGGTTCCTTGCATCATCCACGAACATCCCGTCATGCAGTGGGTTGTGGGTCCCGGTGGAATCGCGATCGACATGCGTGTTGCGGGTAACGTGGCCATGACGCTTGTGCGGTTGCTTGACCAGGAAACGCTGCGAAAGCAGATGGGCGTCGCAGGCCAGGCGTACTGCCGTGATCGATTCGACCAGGATCGAGTAATCGATCAAACGGTCGAACAGTACGCCAAAATTTCTAGAAGGAAGGCGGTGGCGGCGTGAGTCATCCCGATTTGACGATCAGCGTCGTGATTCCCGTGTACAACGCCGCCGCGACAATCCGCCGAGCGGTGGACAGCGTGCTGGCCCAAACCTTTGTGCCGCTGGAAATCGTTGTTGTTGACGATGGAAGCTGTGACAGCACCGCTTCGATCGTGAGTCAATACGGAGCCGCGGTGCGTTTGATTTGTCAGGAAAATTCTGGCACCGCAAGTGCGCGAAATACCGGCATCGAACATTCCCGAGGAGAGTGGATTGCCTTCTTGGATGCCGATGACTATTGGGACCAACAAAAACTGGCTAAACAAGTTGAGGTGATCAAACACCACGCTGAAGTCGGACTGATTGCGAGTGATTATCACACGCAGTTGCCTGATCGTATCGATCGTGAGTGGCAGCGATGCGCCCCTGAGTCGTGGTGCGATCGAGTTTTAACTTCATCGGATGTGGATCCGTTTTTGTTAGGAACTCGATTCTGGACCGGGACGATTCTTGTCAAACGCACGGCACTGGGTGATGACCGTTTCGTTTCAGGATTGGAACCGGCAGAGGACCGTGATCTATGGGTGCGTCTAACGAACAAGACGTCGGTCTGGCTGATACCGGAACCGCTGGCAACTTGCGTTTTGGAAGCGGGGAGTATCTCGCGAGTCGACATCCACAAAGACTGCAACGCGATGCTGGCAGTCATCGATCGACATCCGAAACTCTTGGGGGTGTTGAATCGGTCGGTGTGGAGGTCATACACGTTCTATCGATGGGCGGCGATGGAGACGCGACCGATATCGGCACTTGGTCTATTGATCAAGTCGTTTTGCGTTTGGCCGGCTTCCCTATCCCAGATGCCGACGATGCAAACGTTGGGGCGATCGCGACGGCTGATTCGTATCGTTTGTGACCTGGTCGTGAATGCGTGTCGCTTTCGAGGCGTCATTGCGCCAAGGAGGGCATCGGAATGATTGAGGCCATGAAGTCAATCGTTCGACGTGGTTTGCAGTGCCACCTTCCGGTGAACTGCGTCACAAAGCCCGGGTTTTCGCTGCTTTATCAGATGCATGTTTTGATGCGCGAGTCGTGGCTGTGGGCGATGCGCGTGATATGGAGTGAGCCACTTTTTCGTAGCCAATGCGAATCGGTCGGGGCACGCTTTCAAATGGAACAACTTCCCTACATCGTGGGCCGGGGTCGTATTTTGATTGGCTGCGGCGTTCGTTTGTCAGGTAAGTCATCGTTCGCGTTTAGTTCAAAACATGGCGGGGCGACGCTGGTGATTGGTGACCGTTGTTTTCTAGGACATAACTGCGCGGTCACCGTTGCCAAAGAGATCATCATCGGGAAGGACTGTTTGATTGCTGGAGGCGTGCGTATCACGGACTTTGATGGCCACCCTCTTGATGCCGATGACCGTCGAACTGGACAGCCTGCGCCAATTGATGCCGTTCGCCCGGTAGTGATCGGAGACGACGTTTGGATTGGCCACGGCGCGGTGATCTTAAAGGGCGTGCGTATCGGGAATCGCTCGGTTATCGGCGCGCGAGCCGTGGTCACCCGTGACGTGCCCGAGGACTGTGTTGTGGCGGGTAATCCTGCCCGTGTCGTGAAATCTCTTTCTTATCCACTCCGGAACGCCAGTTAGAACCCGTTAGCTAGTTTGAAACAAATCGTGTCTACCCAAACGCTTTCCTCTACCAAAAATCGACGACGTGGTAACGCCACGTTGTCCAGCATGCGCCGAGTGGTACATGTGGCGTTGGGGACGGATGTGGGCGGGATGGAAAAGCTGCTAGTCGAGTTCGCTAAATTTTCCAATCGAGATCGATTCGAGCCAACGTTTGTTTCGCTACAGCATCGTGGCAACATTGCCGACGAAATTGAACGCTGGGGTAGTCCCGTTTTCGCCTTTGGCAAACCGGAAGGTTTACAACCGACCTTGGTGCTTCGGTTGGCGAAGCAACTGCGCGAACTTCATGCCGATGTGGTTCATACTCATAACACAGCGGCCATGGTGTACGGTGTTCCAGCGGCGAAACTGGCTGGGGTGAGGACGGTGATTCACACTCGGCACGGCCAGCGTTTAGGTGCCTCAGTGCGTCAGAACGCTCTGTTCCGTTGGCTCGCCAAGGGGTGTGACCGAGTGGTCAGTGTTTGTGACGACGGGACACGATTGACGGTGCGCGAAGGAATCTCGCCACAACGAACGAGCACGATCTGCAATGGTGTTGATTTGTCTCGGTTTGAAAATGTGGGGCCCCGTGCGGATGGCCCGGTAACTCTGGTCGCGAGATTGAGCGAGGAAAAGGACGTAGCTAACTTGATTCGCGCGATGGCCATCGCGATTGATTCATCGAAGGCTCTGAGGCTGCGGATCATTGGTGATGGATCGGAACGGGCGAAGTTGGAGACGCTAACCCAATCACTCGGGCTAGAGCGTGTTGTCGAATTTCTGGGACGGCGATCTGACGTGGCCGACTTGCTTGCACAAGCTTCGGTCTTTGTATTGCCGTCGCGGTCCGAAGGAATCTCGCTGACTTTGCTGGAAGCGATGGCTCGTGGCCTACCGGTCGTGGCGACAAGTGTAGGTGGGACGCCCGAAGTGGTTGTCGATGGCGAGACCGGACTACTGGTTCCCGCTGGCGACGTCGTCGCCCTGGCCGACGCGATCGTTGAGTTGAATCAGCATGCTGAAGCGGCAGCCGAGATGGGACGTCAAGGCAGGAAACGCGTCGAGCAACATTTTACGATTGAGCGAATGGTTCATGAATACGAGCGGCTCTATGAAGCGGAGTCGAATGCATGAGCAAGCCAATTGAATTTAGCTCGACTTGGAGTGAACGTCTTTATCGTGGCATCGTGTTGCCAGGATTTGAAACGGTTTTTAAACGTCGAAAGACGTTTCAGTTTGCTGACGAACTTCAACGATCTCAGTGGTGGTCAGAAGCTGAAATCGAGCACCTACAGAGGACTCGACTTGTATCGTTGATTGATTTCTGTTCCCAACATTCGCTTTACTATCGCGATCTGTGGTCCGATGCGGGCGTGCGGCCAGCGGATATACAGAGTGCCAGTGATCTTCCGAAGTTGCCGCTGACCACTCGCGAAACCATGCGTGACCATTCGGCGCGCATTCGCACCGAGATAACCGGTCAGGCCAGCGTTTCAAAATCGACTGGCGGTTCTAGCGGGACACCACTTCGTTTTACGATCGATACCGAAGCGAATGATAGACGAGTTGCCGCGGCACTTCGTGGATATGCAATGGCTGGCGGAGGGGTGGGGACGAAGCAGGTTCATATTTGGGGCGGAGCATTCGCCGATCAAAGCCGTTTGCGTGCGGCGAAGGAGTATGTCTATTCTCGCTGGTTGTATCGCCGTTGCATGCTCAATAGTTTCCATCTGAGCGATTCCAACGCGGAAGGGTTTATCCATCAAATCAATCGCTTACGTCCACAGGTGATTGTTGCCTACACCAATCCCATCGATATGTTGTCGCGGATTATTTTGGAACGAGGTGTCCAGGTCCATCAGCCACGAGCGATTATTACGGGGGCAGAAAAACTATACGATCACCAACGCGAACGCATCGAAGCGGCGTTCCACTCGCCCGTCTTTGAAACCTACGGGTCGCGTGAGTTCACGTTGATTGGTGCAGAATGCCCAGAACACGCTGGACTGCATCTGACCAGCGAAAACCTGATTGTTGAAGTCGTTAACGAAGATGGGCAACCAACTCCGAGCGGCGAAGAAGGAAACATCGCCGTCACGGACTTGTGGAATCGGTCGACGCCGTTTGTTCGTTACTTGATCGGTGATCGGGCCGTCGCTGGCACGGTGAATTGCCCGTGTGGGCGAGGGTTACCGATGTTGCGGAAGGTGGTCGGTCGCCGATTGGACATGTTGCACACCGCCGATGGTCGACATCTACCGGGTGAGTACTTCCCACATCTGATGAAGGACTTTGCGGCTGTACGTCAATTCCAAGTGGTGCAACCGACCGCTGAAGAAGTTGTGGTGAAGGTGGTGGTCGATGGCAGTTGGTCGGCTGAGCAGGCCAAGCGATTGCGGACGCTGGTTCGAGAAGGCGTCGGAGACACGACAACATTGCGGATCGACGAAGTGCAATCGATCCCATTGACCTCGCATGGGAAACACCGGGTCGTGGTCAGCTATCTCGGCGACGCATCGCCCCAGGACGCTCTGAAAGTGGAGTCGGTCCTGTGAAAATAGCATTGCGCATTATTGTTGGACTGTATCTAGTCGTGTTGTTAGTGATCTGGGGGATCGTGCTTCGCGACACTGGGGACAGCTGGCCGGTCACTCTGTTTTTGTTTTCGCCACGTTGGGTAGTGGCGTTGCCGCTGTTGGTTCTGTGGCCGCTCACGATTTGGAAGTCGCCGAAGTTCAGTCTGTTGTACTTCGTGCATGGCGTCGTAATCGTGATCCCGATTATGGGCGCGACGCTGGGGTTGAGTACGGATCGGCGAGAAGAGTCAATGCCGACGTTCCGAATGCTGACCTGCAATCTTGGCGAGGGCGAACTCAATCGTCCGAAGTTAATCTCTCTCGTGAAGTTCCATCAGGTTGACGTGGTGTTGCTGCAAGAGTGCCGAACCGTGGTGTCTGATCCGCTCTTTGAAGAACTCGGTTGGAACCATCGTCAGGCTGCCAACCTCGCGATCGGAAGCCCGTATGAATTGAGTGAGATTCGTGTGCTGACGCGACAGCCTAAGTCCAAATTCAGTGCGATCGCTGGAGTCGCTTGCGATATTCATTGGAAACCTAGCGTTGGAACCTCGGAAGCTGGAAAGTGGATCCAGATAGTGGGCGTTCACTTTCCAACATTCCGCCCTGCGTTTGAGCGAGCTCGTAAATTCGATGGAGGGGCGGAAGAGGCATTTCTGCAATTGAGTGAACGATACAACGTGATCGTGGACCAGACGGTGCAAACGAGCGAACGGTATGCAGAAGAGTCAGGGATGTCCACTTTGATTGCAGGTGATTTTAACGTGCCGGTTGATAGCGACTTTTATCGCCGGCATTGGAAAACGCATCAAAACGCTTTGTCGCTCGCTGGCAGTGGATTTAACTACACCAAATACACGCGGTTTCATGGCATTCGTATTGATCATGTATTGGCTGATTCGCATTGGCGCGTGGTGTCAGCACAAGTTGGTGCCAACTTAGGTGGCGACCATTGCCCCGTTATCGCGGAGTTGCAATGCAAATCTTGGTAGTAACGTCGACCTATCCATCGCCGATACACCCACGACAAGGTGCGTTCAATCGAATCATGGTTGATGCACTGCGTCGCAACCATCGTGTTGCTGTGATCGCACCAGTTCCTTGGACCCAGTTGTGTTGGCAAGACATCGGAAAGGATCTGTTCGAGCGGAAGAAGGAATTCCAATTGGTGGAAAACGATACCCAGTATCCGGTTTTCTACTACACACCAAAGATTTTTCGAAACCAGTATCACCACTTCTACTGGATGTCGATGCGTCGCTGTTTATCGCGATTGCCTAACGACTTTCGGCCGGACGTGGTACTCGGATACTGGTTGCATCCCGATGGCGATGCTGCCATACGGTCGGCGAGGCATTTCGGAGTTCCCGCGGTGGTGATGTCGGGCGGAACGGACCTCAGAATACTGACGCAAAACAGTAGACGACGGAAAGCGATCATGCGAGTCATGGATGAGGCCGATCGAGTGGTGGTCGTTAGTCGCGAGTTGCGCCGGCAAGCGGAGAGTTTGGGCACGTCGACTGACAAAATCGACGTCGTCAACCGCGGTGTCGATCTCGATTGTTTCACACCGGGCGATCGGATCAAGGCTCGTCATGAATCTGGATTATCGGCTGACAATGTCGTTTTGGCATGGGTCGGACGACTTGAGGCGGTGAAGAATCCCCGCATGCTGTTGCGTGCGGCTGAACGATTGACGCAGCATTGGAGATCCAACCTACGGATTCTGATAATTGGTGATGGCTCGATGCGTGTGTCGCTGGAGCAGGAATGTCGACAGCGTGGCTTGTGCGAGTGCATTCGTTTCGAGGGGAATCTCTCGCAGGCCGATTTGGCGGTTCGATACCGGGCTGCCAATGCAACTCTTTTGACCAGCCATAGCGAGGGCATTCCAAATGTGCTGCTCGAATCCATCGCCTGCGGAACTCCATTTGTGGCGACGAATGTAGGCGGGGTTAGCGAAATCGCGACGATGGGAATCGATTTTTTGGTCGAGAATGACGATGCGGATGAATTAGCACAGGCAACGATCGAGCTCGTTTCTAGGGACGTGTCTCCTCGCCGACGCGACTTCGTTCCGACGGATCCTGCTGAGA
This sequence comes from Aporhodopirellula aestuarii, assembly GCF_023701485.1. Lineage (GTDB taxonomy): Bacteria > Planctomycetota > Planctomycetia > Pirellulales > Pirellulaceae > Rhodopirellula > Rhodopirellula aestuarii. The sequence goes on along the minus strand of NZ_JAMQBK010000104.1, from coordinate 23,971 downwards.
TGGTCAACGGGCTTGAAGATGTGTTTCTTCGCACTCTCGACAATCGCTGCGTGTTACGACGCGCAAGCGGAAATATCAGCGTCAACGCACAAGCACGGAACCACAGCGCCAGGAGGGCGTCATGATGCGGCGAGTCTTGTTTATTAGCTATGCCTATCCTCCGACCGGTGGCGGTGGTGTCCAGCGGTCGGTGAAGTTCACCAAGTACTTACCGCAGTTTGGCTGGCAACCGACTGTATTAACCGTCGCCAATCCGTCCGTCCCGGTTCACGATGACACGCTGGTGCGAGACATCGACCCTGCGGTAGAAATCATCCGAGCCCGCACTTGGGAACCTAGTTATCGTTGGAAACAACACTTGTCCGGCGGTGCCGTGTCCAGTGATTCAAACTCCGGCGATCGCAAAGAGAAAACATCCAGTTGGAGGCGGTCGCTGAAACGCTGGACACGGCTGCAAGCGATGTCGTGGCTGCAGCCGGACCCTCAAGTGCTATGGAATCGTTCGGCATATCGAATGGCCAGTGGAGCGTTGAGGAAACAACCACACGACGCGATTTTTGTGACCGGACCACCGTTTTCATCGTTCCTATTAGCATGCCGCTTGAAGCGTGCGTTTGGACTGCCACTGGTGGTTGATTTTCGTGATGAGTGGATGCTCGCGTGTCGTTATTTAGATAATCATCAACAGTCCGGTAAAGCTGCTAATGATCAACGCACGATGATGTTGGATGTTTTGGCTTGCGCTGATGCGGTGGTCGCGACGACGCAGGCCAGCGCGGCCGAGTTGAGCCAGCATTGCCTGGAAGTTCAGTCGCGTGCAAGGGTTTCGTGCATTCACAACGGTTTTGACCCTAGTGATTTCCCCGATGTTGGGTCATCAACGGAAGTAGCATCAGAGCGATTTCGGTTGGTCTACACGGGAACCCTTTGGCGATTGACTGACATCAGTCCGCTGGTTGATGCGATTGTTCGATTGCACGTGCAGGATCCTGACTTGGTCAGTCGGTTGGATTTGGTGTTGGCCGGCCGGCGGACGCCTGAGCAAGATGCGGTGCTAAAGCGGCTCGAACGCACGACGGTTTCTGTGGTTCGGCATGACTACCTGCCTCATGACGAGGCATTGAAACTAGCCGCTGGTGCAGATGGGCTGTTGCTACTGTTGTCAGGTGACACCGGTGCGGAGCGGGTGGTACCCGCAAAACTGTTCGAGTATCTCACGCTGCAAAGGCCGATACTCGCGATCTGTCCACAAGGTGAGACGCGAGACTTGCTGTCCAAGTACAGCTCCGTACGAGGCTTGGGTAACAACGACATCCAAGGGATTTCAGATTGGTTGACAAAACGGATTCGTGGAAGCGAATGCGAAGAGCCCATTAGCAATCACAAGGATGTGTTGCGGTTTTCTAGGGTAGCGTTGACCGAACGGCTGTCTGAATTGTTGTCAAATTGTGTAAGCGTCCAACGAAAGGCTGCCTGATGTTTTCAATAGCTGCCTTGTTGGCTTGGGGATCGCTGTCGGCGTTGGCCTACACCTATGTCGGATATCCGCTCCTGGTTTGCTGTTTTGCAAGCTGGTTCGGTGAAACGTCCAGGAAGACCGCGGCGGTGGTGGGGCGGGAGAAGCTTCCCAGCGTTACGGTGCTGATTGCGGCGCATAATTCCGAACGTCATGTAATCCAGCGGATTGAAAATGTGTTAGCCAACGATTACCCGGCTGAACGCATTCGCGTCGTTGTTGCCTCGGACGGCAGTCACGATAGGACGGTCGATTTAGTGCGTTCGATTGATGACCCCCGTGTGACCTGCCTCAGTTTTACGGAGCGTCGCGGAAAAGCGATGACACTGGTTCATGCGGTGGAGCAACTCGGCGATCGTTCCGCAGACGAACTCTTGATATTCACGGATGTCACTACTCGCTTTGCGTCGGACGCAATATTGCGAATCGCGGAGAACTTTCGAGATCCTGCGATTGGTCTGGTGACGGGACATGTCACCATCACGGATTCGCAAGGCCGACCTTCGGAGTCGCTGTACTGGAAGTGCGAGATGCGAGTGCGAAGCTGCGAAGCACGACTCGGCATCATGCTGGGCGCCAGTGGCGCACTGTACGCGATGCGATTTCCGTTGTTTGTGGCGCCTCCGTCGGCAGTCATCAACGATGACTTGGTGTTTCCGACATTGGTGCATTTGCGACACGCGGTGGGAATTAAGTTCGATCCGTCCGCTCGCGCTTTTGCGGTGGGAGGAGAAGGTTTGATAGCCGAGTTTCGTCGACGCCGACGCATCGGTGCGGGTGCCATTCAGTGCTTGCCTGTGCTGAAAGAACTGTTTCAAAGGCGGCACGCCAAGCAGGCCTTTGCATTTGTCTCGCATAAGTGGTTGCGATGGATGAGCCCGTTTTTCTTAATAGTTGCGGCAATTTCCAATGCGTGCTTGATTGAATCAACGTTGTATCGCATCGTGGCCGTGTTGCAGGTGTCGGCGTACGGATTGGCGATCATTGGTGCGATTATGCCCAAATCGAGTCACAATCATTTGGCTCGAATTACCCGTGCCGCAACGTCGTTCGTTGTGATGAACGCGGCATTGGCGTCTGGATTTGCGCAGTGGGTGTGGCGTCCCCAAAATGCAATTTGGACTCCCACACTAAGACCTTCATCAGGCTCCCATACCGACGCGATGTCTCCGGTAGATTCCGTAGCAGTCCCGCCGCCAAAACTGGCGCGCTGGCTACCAGGGGCTTTGAGAACGGGTTCTGATTCGATGCGAGTCGGGACCTAGCGAAATGCCAGCGATTCAGATGCCAAAAATCAAGGGTATGCATGGCGCCACATTTGCGCACGCATTCTGGGCAGGGCTTCGTCCTGTCCCGCGGTTTCGGCATTTGTTCATTTGTGTCGCTGATCATTTCGAACCGGGATGGAAAACGAATTCGGAGTCCTTAAAGCGGGAGCGAGTGGCCCGCTGGGCTAGTGGTTACGCTCGTTCGGTGGAAGGCGTAGTGGATTCGAGAGGTCGACCGCCGCAGCACACGTTTTTCTACCCGATGGAATGCTATCAGCCTCAGTTGGTCGAACCGCTCAATTGTCTAGCCCGAGCAGGCTATGGTGATGTGGAAATTCATCTGCATCATGACAACGACACGAGTGATAACTTGCGTGCTTTCTTACTCAACGCAACCGAGACGCTCAATCGCGACCACGGTTTACTCTCGCGGGACTCAATCGGCGACCTTCGTTATGGATTTATTCACGGAAATTGGGCACTCGATAACTCGCATCCCGATGGCTGTTGGTGCGGCGTCAATGATGAACTGACGGTGCTTCGCGAAACCGGATGTTATGCAGATTTTACGATGCCAGCTGCTCCTCACCCAGCGCAAACGCGAATGATCAATTCGATCTACGATGCCCTGGATGATCCTGATACGGCGAAGTCTCATGACGTCGGGGTTCCAGTGTGCATCAATCGTGATCGACCAACAGATAGTTTGTTGATGATACAGGGTCCGCTCGTGATTTCGCGTCCAAATTGGCGTAGGAAGCCCAAGGTGGAGAACGGCAATCTTTCTGGATCCCAACCTCCGTCAGCGTTCCGTATCAATGATTGGTTGCGAGCGGGGGTGTGCATCGAGGGACGTTCCGATTGGCTCTTCGTCAAATTGCACACCCATGGTGCCCAAGAAGCCAATTCGGCTGTGTTGCTCGGGGACGCGATGAGGAACATGCATCGCGGGCTGAAAGAGAGCAGCGAACGCCACGGATTTGCGTACCACTATGTTACGGCCCGTGAAACGGCTCAGCTCGTCACGCAAGCTCGACTCGGTGTCATCGATCCGGACTTTGGTTCCTTGACGTGGTAGGACGTCTCAGGGGCGTCGCTGATCAATCGCCATCAGTCAGTCGTTTTTAGCTAGCGATGAATTGGAATCGATCGTAATCGCCGCTCGCGAGGACCATAGATCGTCGGAGCGATCCACGACAAACGGACGACCCCGTCAACAGCGACTCGCTTCGGTCAACTAAGACTAGCAACTTCGTGCCGATCGCCGTGTTGGTTCAATCCAATTGCCGTGAACAGCGGTGCTTCAGCCACGCGCCGGGGCTATCCAGCAAGTGAACGGCTAGGTTTTGACGCGTGGACGTCGCGAGAATCGGCGGTCGACTGAGGGGCCAACGTCTTGCAGGATGTCAGCGTACGATGCGAGACGGGCTGAGTCTCTGAATGATCGCGATCCCATTTCTTCAGCAGCATGCTGATGACATGGGGGAACGTTTGCAGAAATAGACGGCAATCGTTGAAAAAAGTAGCGGAGTTGATGTACTTGATGTCCAGTTCGATCTTGCCTTTGACATCGCAGACGCAGCGATCGTATCCGAGTCCAAGTTGTGCCAACCCAGTGATGCCGGGGCGGACACGAAGACGCTCCAAGTAGGTCGGTAGTTCTCTGGACAACTCGTTAACGAATTCGGGTCTTTCCGGTCGCGGCCCGACGAGGCTCATGTCGCCAGCAAGAATGTTTATCAGTTGCGGAAGTTCATCAAGGTGTGAACATCGGAGCCATTTTCCAAGCGTGGTGACGCGGGGATCGTTGCGATCCGACCATACTGCACCCGTTTCCTTCTCAGCGTCGGATCGCATCGAACGGAATTTCCAGATGCGAAACAGCTTGCCGTTTTTGCCGACTCTGGTTTGGCGATAGAAAACGGGGCGTCCTTGAGAGATCAATGTGAGTGCAGCGATCAGGATCATAATCGGTACTGCGACAATCATCAGCCCTGCCGTGACGATAAACTCGATCAAGGATTTGACACGAAAGTAGGGTGAGGGCGTGGCAAATGAAGACCTGGAATCACTTGCTGCGTCGATGCGGAGACTTCGCAGTCCATCCTTGCCCGGGTCGGCAGCGGCTAAACCAAAAATCGATTGTGTGCGGTTTTGAGAACCCGAGCCTTGGGGAGGATGTAAATATGCGTTTTGCAACTGCCCGGGTTTGATTGGCGGGTCAAAAATGATTGGTCCTGAGTAAGTATGACTCATAAAATGGAATCCGATTGGGGCTTCGGAGAAGGGGTGGGTTGGGGAGGTTTCGTATTGGCGACAACCTGCTGTAGCTCGTCTTGCATTGCGGCAATGTTTTGCTGCATTTCAGCTTCGTCCATGGCCGATGGCGTGGCTGAGACAGAGGGGCTGGCAATGTCAGATTCGTTGCTTCTCGCACGTTTAAGGGACGCAGGAGTCCCAATCCGGATCTGCGGGATGCCCACATCTGTGCCTTGCACACCGAATGACGCCGGAAGCAAAATCGTTCCAGCAATGCTGAGGCCGGTCGAGTCGAGTTTTTCGTGGCAGGTCGCCAAGTCGCTCCATCGCGTCAAACCGACTATCGCCGACAGCACGATCAGTTCAGCTTGTGCAGCTACCAAAAGGCTCTCGCCGGAGGAGCACAATGCCGGTCCGGCGATAACAATCGCATCGTAGTAGGGACGAACGACTTGAAGAGTTGCCTGTAAGGTTTGCGGGTCAATCCAAGTGCCCGTCGATTCGTTCATTCCGCTGGGCAAATAATCGAGGTCCGGATGACACGTTTGGATCACATTCCTCATTGTTTGGTCAGGTGCCCCGGCCAGTTGTATAAGGCCAGGCTGTGATTCAGTGCCGAGTCGTTTCCCGAGTCGTTCGTTCGTCACGTCGCTATCGATCAACAATGTTCGCCGCTGGTAACCGGCGAACGCGAGTGCGATCTGCAGTGCCGCGTTCTCGTGAGGTTCGTTGTGGGTCGCACCAGTCACCAGTAATGAGGGGATCTGGCGTTCACTGGGAGCCAGCAACATCAACCGCGCGGCAGTTTCTCGAGAAGCTGCCGAAGTTGCATAACGCTCACCACTCGCAGGCGAATTCATTTCACCGTCCCTGCCAAACACAGGATGATTGGAGATCGCGGTTACGGCGTCGCTGTGACGAACCAGGCAGCTATGGTATTCAGACAGTCCGACAACAAGGATTACCAACAACCACCCCAACCCGAACGCACCAACACTGGCCTTGTAACGTCGCGAATGATTCGCGTGCAGTGGAAAGTCCGCCAGTTGCATCAGCACTGCACGCGGTTGGGACTGGCTTTCAATCTTTAACTCTTCCAACGATGCCCAAAGCTCGTCGGCAAGTTTGGACTGACGGTCAACGCTGTGCCTGGCCACTTCGAGGTCAACACCATTGCGTCTTTGATTGCCCTCGACGCTAGAGTCGATCTCGGCCATGCGTTCTTTTAAAAACTGGCATTCCGATTCGTTCAGCTCGATCCTTTTCTGGATTTGAGCCAATTGGTTGGCGGGTAGACGATCCGCGACGTCGGTAACTGGTCCCTGTAAATTGGCTTGTCCCAAAGACGCGTTTGTGTTTGTGGAAGCCTCCGACGGTTCAGCATTTTCTTGTGCCTTAGTCAGCTCAGACAATTGAGTGACATAGTCTTGGCGTTGTTCCAGCAATGGGGCCAATCGCGGTGTGTCTGGTTGAGCCGCAATCCGCCGAATTTCGCTGATCTTGGTATCCAGAACATTGATGCGATATTGCAGGCTGGCGATCTGAGGCGAGGGGATGGGCTGCACGGGTGCCGGAATCGTTTTTTGCACAAGTGGCGTGATCGGTGGTCGGGATTCCATTTCAGAAACACGCGTTTGCTCGTCCGACAACATCGCTTGGAGTTCGTTTCTTCGGACTTGTGCGGCACGCAGTTGTTGGGCGTAGTCGCGATATGCCTGCATCTTGACCTGGTCACGCATAGCGAGAGCCTGCGTGTCCGATGAGCCCAGTTCGGAAGCGACTTTATTCAATTGTGCCCATTGCTCGCCGAGCTCTCGTTCGGCGGCACGTGCTGCGTTTTCGAGTTCGGCTCTGCGTCGATTACGATCCGCGATTGATCGGGAGGTAACTTCGTTTAGGTAAGCTTTTGTTACGGCAACACTGGCCGCATACGAGACATCCGCGGAATGGTGACTTGCGCTAATGCTCAGTATCTCGGCGCCAGCCTGTGTTTCGGCACTCACCAATCTACGCAGCCATGTCACGCCTTCAGCGACTGAGGGTGCCGTGTAAACGCGTTGCAAATCCTCGTCCTGCAATGCTTTCGCTAGCACCTGTGGCGATAATGCGAGTTGTGATTGAGCGCGAAAGTAGGCTAAGTCTTCCGATCGTGACGTTTGGGCTGAAAGAACGACATCTTCTCTTTGCCGCACACGAACATAGCTCTCACTCTGATATGTTGCCGTGGTCATGAGCCAGGCCGCGATCGTGAACCCGACGCTGCAGATGCAGCCGAATACCAGCGTTCGCCGCGGTCGATGGCGGCAAGCAATCACCAGTTCGCTGAATTCAGGAAGGCCTGAACGCGGGGCTGATCTGTTTCGCATTGTCTCTGGATCTTCTACACCACTTGCCTCGGCGTTCATCGTGCGGCTTGAACCGGTGCGAGGCATGAGGAATCGATCGAACGAGGGCACAACAGGTAAATGAAGGCACAACAGAACGAATCATGTAGGCCGTTGGTTGTAAGTCGTCATTGTGATCCAATCATGCCTAGCGAAAACGGATGAAACCGAACAGACGGAACAAACGTAATGACCGATACCCTTTACCTGGATAGACCTGGGTATACCGCGCTGAAGGTTAACGCTCACTGTCAAGCGATCCGCTTCGGATCAAATGAAGATTCCTCGCGGCAGTAATAACGCCAAGACTCGCGCAGAGGCCGATGCGAGTGGTAGCCACGTGTCTTGGCAAGTAGCAGAGCGTGAAGATCCACCCGATGCGGCTATCGAATTAGCTGATTTCATTCCGGTGCTGGCAAGACGGGCGGTTACAATCATCGTCAACACGATGCATTCACTGGCACTTGATGCTGTGAAGCTGCTGGCGGTGAGCCGTGGCTTCCAGGTTCGGAAACGAAGGACACAATTTGAAACGACGCATCGCTCACTTTTTCGCACTGCTCGTTGCATCATGGATCGTGATGACGCTGACTCACGAAAGCGGACATCTGATCGGTGGAGCGGCCAGTGGAGCGACGCTCACGGATTATGACGTGGTTCCGTGGCGAATGCCGTACAGTCTTCACGCACCCGACCCGCATCCGCTGGTGACGCTTTGGGCGGGTCCGGTCTTAGGCGTGCTTTTCCCTCTCATGTTCGCGGTACTGGTTCGCCGCTCATGGGGATGGTTCATCGCAGACTTTTGTCTCATCGCCAACGGTGGCTATCTTGCACTCTCGTGGATTTCTGGAGACCACTTTCTCGACACCCCGCGACTACTCGCCGCCGGTACGCATCCGCTGTTTATTATCGTCTTCTGTGTCTTGACGATGGGACTCGGGTACCCGTGGTTCCGTTCCGACTGTGTTCGTGTCTTGACGCCGCACACTGACAAGACCGATGAAGGGGTGTCGGAGGCAACCGAGATATAGGGTGAGCGACTCCGAATGGATCTGAGGTGTTCGGAATTAATGGCGGTGAGATGCGAAGACCGTTTGGTACTCACGCAGGTGCTCGTCGACTTCCCGTGAAAGCATCCGGCCGTTGAAGTGTCCGCCCAAGACCGTGGCGTAGTAGATCGGCATCGATGCCGAAGGAGCAAACATTCCAAGGGAACTGCCCACATAGGTTCCGTATGCCGGGTAGAGAACCCGATTGGCTTCGATGATGCCCGCACGATCGCCGCGAGAGTACAGATAATCCATCACGTCTCGCGAAGCGACGGTTTCATGGTACAGCGGTGTCCACAGATAGATCAGGCCATACGTTCCCGGGTATTTCCGCCTCGCAAAATCTTTTGCATGGGCGAGTTCGTGCAGCGCAATCGCCGGGACGTCGCTGTAGAGGTGAATCGTTTGCGTGAACGGGTTGAAGTGATCGCCACCGATTAATCGACCTGGAAAAATCGCTTCGCCTCCAACCGCTAGCAATCCGAGTGTGTAGCGATAGGGCCAAGCAACGGTGCGGTTCATTCTTAACCGACGGAAGTCCTTCAGCGGTGCGTACTGATTCATTCGCACCTTCACGTGCGCGAGTTCCGCCGCTTGCATGTAATCGGCTGTCGTTTCGATCGTCCGTTCCGTGATGTGATGGTTATCGATGCGACGATCCCACAGTAGCAATTTGCTGGGGATCCCCCAGACCCAGCCCGCACCGTCGAGCCACCAGATCGGTCTGCCAACTTCGATCTCGGGTTCGTTGACCTGTAATAATTCGGGCGCGATGTTGCGTGGTCCCATCGCGATCGGCTTGGGTGAGATCACGTGGCAACCGCTGAGCACACAAGGCAAGCTCAAGATTAACAGCGTGTAAACGGATTGTCGAAAATTCATGGCGATTAGAAGTCTCTCCACAATCCGAAGGAGACACCGATGAGTCGAGCGGTCGAGGCTTCGTCTGCCCATCCCCAGGTATCGCGGGCCTGCGCGACGCCTCCGACGACCATCCCGCGAGCGCCGACTTGTAAATACGTCATGTTCGCGATCCGCCATAACGCGTCCGCATGGGCGACGTAGGTCGTTGCGAACTCAGCGTTTCGTTCGGAGAATTTGGCGAACGATCCGTCCATCCGCACTCCACTCTGATCAATCAGGCTGCCCCCAATTCCACCCGACAGGCCCGCGGAGAAAACGAATGCCCGCCAATCCCAGTATCCCGTTGCCGAGACGTCGAAGGTGACAACATGGTTCTCGGCTACCGCCAAATCGTCGAAAGTGTTGGAGTCGAACTCATCGCCAATGTGGGTGTAACGCACACCGAATGTCGTTTCGCTGCGACCACGTAGCAGCAGATTGGTCCATCCATACCCGGCCCTCGTCGTCAGCAGTTCACCGTGGTTGGAATAGATTTTGCCGGGGTGAAACTCGGTGTCTCCGTCACCGGTGACGCGCAGCAACGAAAACTCACCGATATTTCCTGCCTGTGAAACACTGGTGGGCGTTTGGTGGGAAAGATATAGGTGGAAACCTGAATTGAAGTCTGATTCCACCGTCGAAACTCGCTCGGTACCGGAATCATTCCACCGTAGATCGATGTCGTCGTCGCGATCCACCACCACGCCTTGCAACGTCCCCGACCAAGCGGGAGTGGAGACTGTGTACGCTTGGCCCGCGATCACCGGATACTCTTTGACCCAGTCCGACGAATTAATAGTCAGTGGTGGCTCTTCCGCGAACGTGTTTCCATCCGCCAAAGCGACAGCTAAAAACGCTGCGATCCCAACAGGAATCAGGACCCGTCGGTAATGCGTGGCGACGACAAGCAAAGAGAGCTCAACGAAGTGTGTTTGGGGGAGATTCGACCGGTTGTGGAATCGACGGATGCGAGATTGGATTTACCTCAATGGACAGCCCCACGGCAAGCCCGTTGCATGCGGCGCTAAGACGGTGTGAAGACGATGAGTCGATGCGTGAAACTCGCCCGTTGTCGGACGTATTCGTCATTTTGTCGATGTCGCGGTGCCATTTCAGATTCGCTCGACGTATTGCGCGGTCGCGAAGCGAGGACGCATATTTTCGTGAAACTCTTGATTCTTGTTCTGTACTGCTGTACTGTGGTTAGTAGTACAGTGAAACGTTCGGGTGAGAAAGGTGAGTGATGCAGATACGAGTGATCCCTGGCAGTGGTGCCGCGATCTATCGTCAGATCGCTGATCAGGTTCGCCGGGCGGTCGCATCAGGGGAGCTTTCGATCGGTGATGCGATGCCGAGCGTTCGCGAGTTAGCGAAAGAACTCGTGGTAAACCCCAACACGGTCGCGAAGGCGTATGCCGAGTTGGTTCGTGATGGTGTACTCGAAACGCAGGCCGGTCGCGGGGCGTTCGTGGCCAAGCGACGGAACGTTTTTTCAAAAGCGGAGCGTTTGAGGCGACTGGATGAGGCCTTGGAAACGGCCGTCAGTGCGGCTGTTCTGTTGGATTTTTCCAGCGATGAAATCCTTGCTCGTATGCGGGCCAAACTCGACAAATTGAAGTAAACCGAGTGATTCCTGATTGAAAGTGGAGCCCCGAAATGCCTGATTCTGCCGTGGTGCGAACTCAACGTTTAACGCGCTATTTTGGTTGTCACGCCGTCGTGCGGGATCTGGATTTCGTCGTCCCACGCGGCAGTGTTGTGGGCTTGCTTGGGCTCAATGGTGCTGGCAAGACGACAACCATCCGGATGCTACTCGGCTTTCTCGACCCGACCCGCGGGACCTGCGAAGTGCTCGGCACCGATAGTCGGCATCTGACGCCGCAGACGCGTTGCCGGATCGGTCATACCGTGGAGGGCCACTTTCTCTATCCGTGGATGCGGGTGCGGGAATGCGAGCGATTCGGACGCGAGACTCATCGCTCCTGGGACGGTTCGCTGTTTGAGCGATCCGTACGGCGTTTCGGATTGGATGCGGAGGCAAAAGTGTCGTGGCTCAGTCGCGGGCAGCGTGCGGGCGTCTCGTTGGCGTCCACGCTCGCGGCTGATCCCGAACTGCTCATCCTCGACGATCCTGCCTTGGGGCTCGATCCGGTCAGCCGCCGAGCATTGAATGAAACGATCGTCGAGTTCAGCGAGTCAGGTGATCGCACCGTTTTGTTGAGCAGCCACCTGCTCGATGACGTCGAGCGGGTGGCGGATCGAGTTGCTTTGATGGTCGACGGACGCATGCTCGTCGATACCGCTCTCGATGAGTTTCGAGGCCGCGTCGCCGCATGGGTGATCGATGGCGATGAGGATCCGACGAGGGAGCATTCGATGCCTGGTCTTGTTCATTGCCGTAGTCTCGGGAATCGTTGGCACGTGACGGTAGCGGATGCGGACGAGAAGACGCGGCAGGCGATCGAGCAATGGAACGTGAATGCCGAATCAGTGGAAGTGAGTTTCGAGGATGCGGTGCTCGCCTATCTATCACGATCACGCGTGGGGCATTCGTTTTACACAGGAGCCGCGTCATGAGACCGTTGATTTGGAAAGAACTGCGTGAGAACGTCCGCTGGATCCCGATCGGTTTGTTCGTCATCACCGCGATTTGCTGGATGGTGCATCCCACGCGTGTCGGGAATAACGCGTTGCTCGCAACGGAGTTGGTGACGCATTTTGCGATTGTTACGCCGTTCTTAGCCTTTGCACTCGGTGTGGTGCAGTCCTATCGAGATCTCCAGCCCGCCGCTGGAGCGTACTTGAATCATCGCAGCGTCACATCGAGTGATGTGTTCTTCTCGAAAACCATTGCAGGCTTTTCACTATATGCCGTTGCCATTCTCTTGCCCGTGTTGGGGCTGGCGATGTGGGTGGGATATCAAGGATTGTGGTGGACTCCGATGCGAGCCGCCCAAGTTGTCCCGGCAATGGTGTTTGCGTTCATTGCGTTTGCCTTGCATCCTGCCGCGATGTTGATGATGGCACGCGGCGCCTCGTGGTGGGGAACGCGGTTATTTCCAATCGTTCCGGCCGGAGCGGTGCAGGTGGTCTTTTTCGGCTACCTACACAACGGCGGACTCGCGGTGGCGGGATGGTGTCTGCTCGCCGCCTTGCCAACGCTCGCTTGGATGATGTTGGTTGCTAATCAAGGATGGCGGGAACTGTCATCGGATCCGTCGGCAGAGACGTCCAACCCCAGGCTGAGTCGACGTTGGCTCTTGCCGACTTACATGCTCGTGGGAACAACGCTGTGTCATGTCGCAGGTGTGATCGGTGCGATAGGAGTGTTTGAGGACCTAACACGATCGCGAGTCTATGTGCCCGTACCCTTCGCGACGCTTGCGGTGGCAGACGATTCAGGTGAATTGTGGATGACCACAAAAATACAGCAGTACGATGCGACGATTGGCAACTACACCAATCAGGTCCTCGGGGGCGAACGAGTTGAAAATGGGGGCAAGATCGATGCACAGGCTGACGACGCGATCGGTAAAGAGTTTCGAGATTTTTCTAGTCTCTGGCCGCTGGAAGCGACTTACTGGAGCGGTGACGGATTCTTCACTCAACCCAGCAATGCGCTCGGTTCGTCGATACTGTACGCCTACGATTCGCGTGGATATTTGTTGGGATACCAACAGTTTCCGCAATCGCGATGGGTTCAAACGATCGCTGCAGATGGCGTTTACGCCGCAGGTGATTTCTCCGGGAGGCCGTTTCAGCAAGATCCGCTCGGTAACGGATGGCGGTTGTTTTCGACGTTGGTCAATGAGGGATATCTGGGGCCGCTCGTCACGTCGAAAGGCGTCATGGTGATCGAGCAAGATCCGGTCGGTTTGCGCACGCTCCTAGAACAGGACATCGAGATGGGCGCGGTGATTCCCACACCCGCTGGAAAGGCACCGAGGCTGATCCTGGGCATCGGAAACCAGTTGCACGAGTATCGATTAATCGATGAAACCGGGAGTGAAGATTGGTATGTTGAGCCTGATTTGAATAGCAATCTGCAGGCTCGGCAAACTTCGAAATCGCTGAAGCTGAACGTCGAATGGGTGCGAACGTTTGACGTTCCCGAGTCGCTGACTCACCTTGAAATGCATTCCGTCGCCTGGGCTCCCGAAGAACTGTTGATTTGGCAAAACACCCGTCGATGGGATGATGTGGACGTTCTTAAATTGCGGCCGAATGTACCGGCGAAATTACTGAAGTTTTCAGTCCAACCCGAGTCGGTACCGGCCCCGCACGAAGACAAGTTCAGCATGACCATGGTCGCATGCGGGTTCTTGCCGGGTGCGTTCTACCTGCTTTTTCTAGCGATTTCGGCTTGGATGGTCCTCACCGGGCATCCGTCGGCGGGAACCCCGTTCCCGGAAATCGCAGCAAATCCGATTTCGGCTTCGACTGCATTGATTTCTTTTGTGTTCGTGATGGCACTCGCGTTCTGGCTGGTTCGTCGAGTCGCATATCGGCGAGGGCTGAGTTCGCGGCAAACTCGTTTGTGGATGTGGGCCGTGCCGGCGGTCACGCTGGCGGCGCCACTGTCGATGGTTGCGATGTATCGCTTGGTTCACCGAGAACCCTGCCCGTCGTGTGGGCAGCCCCGCCGAGTGGATTTGATCCGATGTGAACACTGCGAAGCCGATTGGGTGCAACCGGAAACCGAAGGCATCGAAATCGTCGATCGGGTCGCCTAAATGCCGCCAGCGGTGTGGGTTACGACAGATCGTCGAACCTGCGGTTTTTGGGAACGGGAAATGCTTGCCTGCTTGGTTCGCCAGTCGCTGTGATTGTGTCGAATGCCCGCGGTTTGGTGGTTGCTCTTGCGTCGTTTCGGCGGTTAGTAGACCTCCCGATCACTCTTGCCAAGCGAATGCATGGAAGTCCGAGAAAAACTAGCCATTTTGGCCGATGCCGCGAAGTACGACGCTTCCTGCGCCAGCAGCGGATCCAAAAAAACGCGTGCTGACAGCTTAATCGGCAGCACCGAAGGCATGGGCATCTGCCACAGTTACACGCCGGATGGCCGATGCGTGTCGCTGCTCAAAATTCTGCTTACCAATTACTGCATCTACGACTGCCAGTACTGTGTCAATCGCGTGTCTAGCGATACGCCCCGAGCGAGGTTCACCGTTGATGAGGTCGTCTCGCTGACGATGGAGTTCTACAAACGCAATTACATCGAAGGGTTGTTTCTCAGTTCCGGGATCATCCAGAACTCCGACTACACGATGGAGCAGATGATCTTGGTCGCCAAGCGGCTTCGCACCGACCAGCGATATGGCGGCTACATTCATTTGAAAACGATCCCGAACGCGTCGCAGGCTTTGATCGAAGAGGCGGGACAGTGGGCGGACCGTTTGAGCGTCAACATCGAGTTGCCGACCGAAGGCGATTTGGTTCGGCTCGCTCCCGAGAAAAAGAAGCCACAGATCGTCTCGGCCATGAGCGGTATCCGCGAGAAAATCGACGAAACCAAACAGGAGGAAAAAGCCGGGTTCAAACCACCTCGGTTCGCTCCGGCTGGCCAGAGTACGCAGATGATCGTCGGTGCGACTGAAACACCTGACATCGACGTTCTCAAGACGGCCTCGGATTTGTATTCCGGACAAAAGCTTCGTCGCGTTTACTATTCGGCATACAGTCCGATTCCTCATGCGGATGCGCGATTGCCCGGTCAGTCTCCGCCACTGATTCGCGAGCATCGTTTGTACCAGGCCGATTGGCTGATGAGATTCTATGGTTTTGATGCCGAAGAAATTGTCACCGAACACGATTGCAATCTCTCATTGGAAATTGATCCGAAATTGGCGTGGGCGCTCGCGAATCGTCATTTCTTTCCCGTCGATGTGAATCGCGCGAGTTACGAAGAACTGTTAAGGATTCCCGGGATTGGTGTCCGGAATGTGAAACGTATTCTAACTCTTCGGAAACATCGCAATCTGCGATCCACCGATTTGCGAAAGTTGCGTGTGGCATGGAATCGTACCAAAGCATTTGTGCTGACCGCGGATCATCATCCGGGCGTGCGTGATTTGGATCGATTGAATCTCAAAACGAAGGTCGCAACGAAAGACAAGCAGTTGCTGCTGTTTGATGCCGCCGGTTCTGCACTCAGTGGCGAGGTATAGCACGGTCGGTTGGACCGCTGCAGCATAGGCATGGAACGATTTGTCTCGATCGAAACGTATGAACAATGGCGGACCGAAGCCCGTCGGCTGCTCGGTGCCGGCATCGCACCTTCGGACGTGCATTTCTCGACACTTGATGAACAACCGACACTGTTCGCGGACACCGAGTCGGTGTCGAAAACGGCTCGGGCAAACGTTACCGTTCCAAAATCATTTCTCGAAATCGCTCAGACCGTCGCCTGCCATCAGAGTCCTGTCCGATGGGAACTGTTGTACCGAACATTATGGCGATTGACGCACAACGAGCCGGCGTTGCTGCAAATGGTGACGGATGACGACGTCCACGAGTTGCACCAAATGAAAAAAGCGGTGACGCGGGACGTTCACAAGATGAAAGCATTCGTCAGGTTCCGCAGGGTTGCCTCCGCACTCGAAGAAACCTACGTCGCTTGGCATCGCCCCGATCATCGTATCGTAAGCCTTGCCGCGCCGTTCTTTGCTCGCCGATTTAAGGCGATGAATTGGTCGATCTTCACGCCGATTGAGTCTGTCGTTTGGGATCAACAAACGTTGCGATACGGTGCAGGCGTCCCGGCAAGCGAAGTGTCGGATGAGGATTCTCTCGAATCGCTTTGGAAGACTTATTATGCGTCGATCTTTAACCCGGCTCGCGTGAAAGTCGCGATGATGAAACGTGAGATGCCGGTTCGGCATTGGCAGACGCTCCCCGAAGCTTCCATCATTCAAGACCTGTTGGATGACGCCCCACAGCGAGTCGCTGACATGATCGAACGGAACGAAGGTTTCGCGGATACGGCTACGAAGTTTCTTCCGCCTCAACCGGATTTGGATTCCTTGGCGTCGGCGGTCAATTGCTGCGAGGCCTGCGACTTGCATCAATTCGCAACGCAGGCGGTTTTTGGGGAAGGGCCTCGCGACGCGAAAATTGTTTTGGTGGGTGAGCAACCGGGTGACCGTGAGGACATCGCGGGCAAACCGTTCGTCGGTCCTGCGGGCGAGTTGCTTGATCGCGCATTCGCCGAATTGGAAATTGGTCGCGACGAGGTGTACATCACTAATGTGGTCAAGCATTTCAAGTTCACCCAGCGAGGGAAGCGACGACTGCACAAGAAGCCCAACTCACGCGAAATCTATGCGTGTCGCCCGTGGTTGGAAGCGGAACTCGCCGCTATTCAACCTCATACACTGGTGTGTTTGGGAGCGACGCCTGCCCAGGCCTTAATCGGACGCGACTTTCGCATCACCGCTAGCCGAGGTGTCGTGCAAGCGACCGAGTGGTGTCAACGCACGATCGCGACGTGGCACCCGGCCGCTATCTTGCGAATGCCCGATGCAGCGAGAAAAGAGCAAATGTTCCAAGAATTCGTCGGGGACTTGGCCAAAGCGAATGCTCAGTAACACCGGACCCCTCGGATACTCAAGCTGACTTACCCAGTACGTGATTTCTTCCATCATCCAAACGACCGATCGCGGACTTTATTGTCCCGCGGGTGACTTCTACATCGATCCTCGATCTCCGGTCGATCGTGCGGTGGTCACCCATGCGCACACCGATCACGCGAGGTGGGGATGCAAGCGTTATCTTGCTGCCCAACGCAGCGAGCATCTGTTGAGGATGCGGATGAACCATGACGCTGAGTTTCAGTTCCTGCCCTATGGCGAGTCGATAAAAATTGACGGCGTTGATGTCAGTTTTCATCCTGCCGGTCATATGCTGGGGTCGGCACAAGTGCGGCTCGAACATCGCGGCCAGGTCGCGGTGGTGACTGGTGACTACAAACTCGGCAACGATCCGACCTGTGAATCTTGGCAACCGCTTTCCTGTCACCTGTTGGTGACCGAGTCCACGTTCGGGTTGCCCGTTTATCGCTGGGAAGATGAACAGACCACCGCCGATGCGATCAACGATTGGTGGCGAGAGAGCCGCGACGAGGGCAAGTGTTGCGTATTGTATGGTTATGCGGCCGGCAAAAGCCAGCGATTGCTCGCGAGTCTCGATCCTTCCATCGGACCGATTTACACGCACGGCGCCGTCGAGAAAGGGAATGAAGCGTATCGCAAGACTGGCGTCGATCTTCCCGAGACGACATTCGTTGGTTCGCTCGAACGCAAGCACGATTTTACCGGCGGTATCGTCGTCGCCGTGCCTAGCGCCAATGGCACTCCGTGGTTGCGGCGGTTCGGGCGAACAAGCACGGCGATGGCGAGTGGTTGGATGGCAGTTCGGGGGGCCCGACGCCGCCGAGCTGTCGATCGCGGATTCGTGGTCAGCGATCACGTTGATTGGCCGTCATTGCTGAAGGCAGTGGAGTTGTGTGACCCCGAAACCGTTTGGGTCACCCATGGTTATTCCGCGACCGTGGCTCGGTATCTCCAAGAGCTCGGCCGTGAGGCTCACGTGATCGACTCACGCACTCGCAGCGAAAACGATGAAGACGGTGCTCAAGCCAGCGGTGTCGAGGGCGAAGGATCATGATTCGCTTTGCCGAACTTTATCACGCACTCGACTCCACCACGAAAACGAACGAAAAGATTGCAGCGATGTCGTCGTACTTTGTCGCCGCTCCGCCGCTCGACGCTGCCTGGGCAACGTACTTTTTGTGCGGCAATAAACTTCGACGCCTTGTGCCGACGAAACTGCTCCGAGCGTGGGCGGCCGAAGAAGCATCCATCCCGTCGTGGTTGTTAGACGAATCCTATCACGCTGTTGGCGATCTGGCCGAAACGCTTTCTCTGGTGGTGCCGCCTGGCGAAATCAGAACGGATGAGTCGCTAAGTTACTGGGTCGAGCATCGGCTGCTCCCATTGCGTGCGCTCGATGAACAGACTCAGCGACAATTCGTGGTCGAAATCTGGAAGGAAACACCAGCGAAGCTGCGTTTTGTTGTGATGAAGCTAATCACGGGAGCGTTTCGTGTGGGCGTTAGTAAGCGACTGGTGACGCGGGCGATTGCTCAACAATCCGGAGTGTCTGCTGATGTGGTATCTCATCGATTGATGGGGAACTGGACTCCAACGCATGATTTTTTTGCGAGCCTCGTTGATCCTGACGTGCAAGACACGCTGGCTAGTCAGCCGTATCCGTTCTGTTTGGCTCACCCCCTTAACATCGAGGAAGGCCCTCAGCCGATCGGCGATGCCGAACAGTTTGTTGCCGAGTGGAAGTGGGATGGAATTCGCGGACAAGTGATCCGGCGATCGGGGCAAACTTTCATTTGGTCACGTGGTGAAGAGCTGATGGAGAATCGTTGGCCAGAGATCGAATCGGCAGCCGAACATCTTCCGGACGGAACCGTTTTGGACGGCGAAATCCTGGCGGTCGCCTCTGACGGGAACGTTCTGCCGTTTGGGCAATTGCAGCGACGGATCGGTCGCAAAACAATCGGCAAGAAACTGCTCAGCGAAGTACCCGTCGTTTTTCACGCTTTCGATCTGCTCGAACATCGTGGAGTTGATATCCGCCAACAAAGATTTGTGAAGCGGCGTGGTCAACTCGAACAACTGTTAGGCGATTGCGACCACCCGCATTTGAAAATCACTGAATTGGTTTCGGGTGAGTCCTGGGATGAATGGGCGGAGGTGCGTGAACGCAGTCGAGACGTCAACGCGGAAGGGTTGATGTTGAAACGAAAAGACGCCGCCTACGATGTTGGACGGGTTCGCGGAACATGGTGGAAGTGGAAAGTGCAACCCTTTACGATCGACGCTGTTCTGATCTATGCACAAAAAGGTCACGGGAAACGAGCCAGTTTGTTTACCGACTACACGTTCGCGTTATGGGACGGTGATCAGTTGGTTCCGTTTGCCAAGGCCTATAGTGGACTCGACGACAAAGAGATCCGGCAAGTTGACCGTTTTGTACGGCAAAACACCAAAGACACTTTCGGTCCAGTTCGAAGCGTCACGCCGACGCTCGTGATGGAGTTGGCCTTCGAGGGGCTGCAGCGGTCAACGCGGCATAAAAGTGGCGTGGCGACCAGGTTCCCTCGGATTCTTCGATGGCGACATGACAAGAAAGCTGAAGACGCCAACCAGCTCGGTGAATTATTGGAAATGTTAGATGATTGAATGGAGATGGGTTGGCTAGTTGTGACTCCGCGACTGACTCCACGTCGACGAGCCGAAAAAAGCGTTACACGAATCACATGCACAAACTTCCTGTCGAAACGCCAACGAAGATCGTTGATCGCTATTTCGAATCGATTGGGTGGAAACCTTTTCGATTTCAGCGATCGGTGTGGCGTGCTTACCAGGACGGCCAGAGTGGATTGATTCACTCGGCAACGGGAACCGGTAAGACACTCGCCGCCTGGATGGGGCCACTGCTGCGATGGCTACAGGAAAACCCCGATCGGACTAAATGGAACCCCAAACGGTCGCCGTCGGTGCGCGTGCTTTGGGTCACCCCGTTGCGGGCGCTCGCCGGTGACACGGAGGCGTCGCTGCGTGAACCGTTGGATGCTTTGCAGTTGCCATGGCAATTGGAGTCTCGAACGGGCGACAGCAAAGCGAGTGCGAAATCTCGCCAAATGAAAAGACTGCCTACGGCCCTGGTCACGACGCCGGAGAGTCTTTCGTTGATGTTGACCCACGAGCGATTGTTGCCGCAACTCGCTGGTGTCGAAGCGGTCATCGTTGACGAGTGGCACGAGTTGCTGGGTACGAAACGTGGCATCCAAACCGAGTTGGCTCTCGCGCGATTGCGGCGACTCAATCCGCAGCTTCGTACTTGGGGATTGTCGGCTACGCTCGGTAATCTCGAACAAGCAAAAGACGCACTCGTGGGTGTGAATCCGACCGGAACGGTGCGGATTATCGAAGGCTACAAGAAGAAACGTATGAAATTGGAGTCGATCATTCCGGCTCGAATCGATCGGTTTCCCTGGTCAGGGCATATCGGCACCAAAATGGTCCCTCAAGTGGCAGATCGCTTGGACCAAGTCAACAGTGCGTTGGTGTTCGCGAACACTCGATCGCAAACCGAACTCTGGTATCAACATCTGCTGCGGCAACGTCCCGATTGGGCGGGAAAGATCGCCTTGCATCACGGTTCACTCGATACCTCGGTTCGACGCTGGGTGGAAAATGGACTGCGCGATGGTTCGTTGCGAGCGGTTGTTTGTACCAGCAGTCTCGACCTCGGCGTTGACTTCACCGCCGTGGACTTGGTTCTGCAAATAGGCAGTCCCAAGGGGGCCGCCCGATTGTTGCAGCGGGCTGGTCGTAGCGGCCATCAACCGGATGCAGAAAGTCGTCTCGCGTTTGTGCCGACGAACGCGCTCGAATTGATCGAACTCGCCGCTGCCCAAGACGCAATTCGCAAGGGGTGTTTGGAAGCACGGCCGATGCTGAACAAGCCGCTCGATGTGCTCGCACAGCATGTGGTCACGGTCGCGATCGGTGGCGGTTTTGTATCCGGAGAACTGCTCGAGGAGGTGCGGTCGAGCCGAGCGTATGAGTCGCTGACCGACACGGAATGGAAATGGATTCTCGATTTCGTCGTCCATGGCGGCAGTTCGTTGACGGCCTACCCAGACTTTCATCGCGTGGAGCAAGACGGTGATCGATACGTGGTCACCCAGCGACGGACGATGACGATGCACCGTATGAATATCGGCACGATCGTTTCCGACGCTTCGATGAAAGTGAAGTATCAAAAAGGTGCGACGCTGGGTAGTGTTGAAGAGAGCTTTTTGTCAAAACTCAACGGTGGTGACAAGTTTCTCTTTGCCGGCAAGCTCGTTGAACTCGTTCGCGTCAAAGACAACGTCGCTTACGTCAAACGTGCCAAGGGGCAGCCCGATTCGGTGCCGCGCTGGATGGGTGGACGAATGCCACTTTCGTCCGAACTGAGCGCCGAGTTGCGGTTAAAAATCGAGCAAGCCGCCGATGGGCAATTGGTCGGTCGTGAGATGCGAGCTTTGGAGGGGGTGTTCGAACTCCAATCACGGTGGAGCACTTTACCACGTGCCAACCAATTACTGATTGAACGTGTCGAAACACGAGGCGGGCATCAGTTGTTCGTGTTCCCTTTTGAGGGGCGTTTGGTTCATGAAGGATTGGCGGCAGTCTTGGCGTATCGGATTTCAAAATTGCAAAAGACGACGTTCACTATGGCGTGCAACGACTATGGGATCGTATTGCAATCACCGCACCGTGTTGAATTGGAGACAGTCGTCGATGTAAACGTGTTTTCGACGGAGAACCTTTTCGGTGACATACTCAGCAGCATGAACTCCACCGAAATGGCCAAACGGCAGTTTCGACAAATCGCACGCGTGGCAGGGCTAATCCATCCCGGATATCCCGGCCAACGCAAGAGTACCAGTCACGTCCAGGCGAGCAGTAACTTGTTCTTCGACGTGTTTCAGGAATATGACCCCGACAATCTGCTGTTAGAACAGGCTCGACGTGAGGTGCTGGAGCTGCAGTTGGAGTCGTCGAGGTTGTTCGCGGCTCTGGAACGAATCGAGAACAGCGAAATTTTGGTCCGGGAACCGCCAAAGGTGACACCGCTCGCCTTTCCTTTGCTCGTCGATAAACTGCGCGAACGCGTCAGTAGCGAGACGCTCGGTGAACGGATCGCCCGGATGCAAACACAACTTGAAAAAGCGGCTGATGAGTAGGCGAGCGATGGCTAGTTGCGTAATGGGTTGGTCGATCCTCTTCGCCGGAACGCAAAAAGTTGCGGCTGGGCAATCAGATTCGCTTTGTCCTCCAACCACATCCGAATTGATCGACTTACGGAAGTAAATGGAATGCCTGGAGTCGTTGACATAAACCTAAACGGAGTTGAGTTGACTCTTTGCTGGCAGGGCGGGCTGTACTGGCCGGACGAGAACGTTCTCTTCGTAGCCGATACGCATTTTGGCAAGGAGGCGACGTTTCGACGACACGGCATTCCGGTGCCAGTGGGCAGTTCCAAAGGGACGCTCGCGGCGATTGATTCCCTGCTCGAGTCTACCCGTGCGAGTCGGCTCGTGATTCTTGGTGACATGTTTCACGCCCGTTCGTCATTGTCTCGTGATGTCATTACTGCTCTCGAATCGTTTTTTGCACGGCATCGTGATTTGGTGACGACACTTGTGCGCGGCAACCACGATGCCCACATCGGTCGACTCCCGGTGGAGTGGCCGATCGAAATCATTGATCCGTACGAGCGGATCGGTGATGTCGTGATGACCCACCATCCGCAGCCGATTCCGGATGATGCGTCGTTGCTGGTGTGTGGGCATTTGCATCCTGCAGTCCGTGTATCAGATTCCATCGGCACATTACCGTGTTTCCACTACCGAAGCGGCGTGCTGGTCTTGCCCGCGATTGGACGTTTCACCGGCACGCACGTCGTCGATCGTGGTCGCGATGACAGAGCCTGGGGGATCGCAAAAAATGAGGTTTTTTCTGTCCCATCGGGTTCTCGTCTGTATCGCGAAACGAGGGGGAATTGAGATGACCTCGTACGAAGTGAACTTGAGGTTGATTTGCGTTTTTGCGGGCTGGGCTATTTCCGGGGCTACCTGCGATCGAGGCTGAACGCGGCGTGGATTTACAGGGGAAATACCGCGTGGCGGGGAACAATCGGACCGGTAACGTAGGCAGACGAGACGAAGGAATTCGTCGTGCGATATCCGTGGTGAGATTGGCTTGCCCGAGTTGGCTGTTGTTGATATATCCCTGCTCGCAAACGCTGGCTTTAGCCGAACCGACTAGACGTATCGCTCGGTTGGGCAACAAGTTGCTCAACGGGGATTCGGGCCTCGTTCGGCAGTCAATTTCCTCATGACGCGACATCGGATTGAATCAAACGCACCATGGCAAAATCCCAGAACAATACCGAAACTCCTCCTGAAGACGAACCCAAACAAGAAGCTGTGGCAACCGAAGAGGCGGTAACCGAAGATGCGGCCAAGTCCGACGACGTAGCGGAAAAGGAAGCACCGGTAAAAGCGGCAAAGGAAACGCCTGTGAAGACGACGCCAGCCGAGAAAGAGAAGCCGGCTAAAGAACCGGTGAAAGAAAAACCAGCCAAGCCGACCAAAGCGTCGTCAACGACAAACTCTGCAAAGAAGGACACTCCAACTCGCTCGAAAAAAGCAGCGAGCGGTGCCAAGAGCGGATCATTGCTGCCTACGGAACATCAGCTCGAGAACTTGAAGGCGGCAGTTTTGGCAGCGGGAAGCGTGGAGAACTTGCTGCTAATTATGGAGCACGTTGAGGAAGCTGGTGGCAAGGCGGAAGTCGAAGAAAGTATCGAGGCCTACCGGGTGTTAAAAACTGTTCTAGATGAGTGACTTTCAGCCGCAAGATCGAGTACGCGAGTGCAACGGTCGTTTTGCCGTGAATTCCGCGAGGTAACGTTATTCGCAGTCGTATCGACAACTAGGCCTGAATCAAGCGAACGCTT
>NZ_JAMQBK010000103.1 GCF_023701485.1 Aporhodopirellula aestuarii | reverse complement strand
CTTGCGGAACTATCCCGACGTTTTGGACTTGGGCATCCAAACAGCTCGTCGGACATGGTGAATCGAGCGAAGAAGCCGATGGATTCCAATGCTGATATCCGCGAACGAGCGAAACGAATCGGAAGACGTCTGATCGCGAACCCCGAAGTTGACCCCGCTGTGAACCGGCCGGCTAGTCGTCGTGTCGACGAACCGGTTTCGCGGAACGTTGCTAAATCAACGTCGCCTTTCGTTGCATTTTGACATCACGTTGTCGTTTTGCGACCTAGACTCCACTGAGGTGAAACGACGCCCGGAGTTTACTTGAGGCTGGAATATGTGGATTGCACCGGTTGTGAAACGCCAACGCGCCGAAAATGATCATCGAACCGGCTTCACACTGGTGGAACTAGTCGTCGTGATATTGATCATCGGGGTTCTGACGACCGTGGCGGGGCCGGAGTTTGCCAGTTCCTTGCATCGCATGCGGGCAGAGGCGGCCGCGAAGCGGATCAAAGTCGATTTGGGCTACGCCCGACAAACTGCCATCGCGCAGAGTGGGCCGTTGTCCGTATCGTTCACTCCCGCTTCGGACGAGTATTCCATCCCCGGACTTCTTGACATCAACCAATCCGGCCAATCGTATACGGTGGTACTCACCGCGTCGCCCTACAACGCTTCGCTGGTCTCCGCTGCACTTGGGGGCGACACCGAGGTTCAGTTCGATCGATACGGTCAACCCGATAGCGGTGGCACGATTACGGTGGCATCCGGTGGGTACCAGACGACGGTGACTATCCACCCCAACACCGGAAAAGCGTCCATCCCATGAGAAGGCGTTCACACCATTTGCCGAATCGTGTCGGTCACACGCTGGTGGAATTGATCGTTTCTCTCGCGGGAGCCAGCGTGCTGATGCTGGGCTTGTCATCTACCCTCTTCATCGCACTGAAAATAACCGACCCATCGAGCACGCCGACCTCCGCCACCCTCGAAGGGAATGACGCGCTCACCGAATTTCTTTCCGACATCGAGTTTGCGATTTCGTTCAGCGAGCAGACCGCCAGCGCGGTCACATTCACCGTGCCCGACCGCAATGGCGACACCCTTGCCGAGACAATTCGTTACGTTTGGTCGGGCACGCAGGGCGATCCTTTGACACGGCAGTACAACGGCGGGACCGCATCCGTTTTGGTTGAAAACGTCCACGACTTTGGCTTGGACTATTTTCAACCTGACTCTGCAGTTGAATACGTGACGGTGCGGATTCGGGTCACCGACAACTCGCAAGCCAGCATCGAGACCTCCATCCCGGTGTTGAACCGATGATCAGATCCCCACGCCACTCTTTAAGAAGGACGAATCGCCGAGGGCTGAGCCTAGTGGAGGTGATCATCTCGACAATGCTGGTGGGATTTGTGTTGATTAGCGCTATGAGATGTCTGGCAGCCGTGATTCGCGGTCGCACAGGAATCAGCTACCAGGCTCGAGGCCCCCAACTCGCGCAACAGTTGATGACCGAAATACTCAACACGGATTACAAGGACCAAGGCCCCTCTCCCGTCTTCGGTTTGGAGAGCGGTGAGTCGGAAGTCAATCGACTCGACTTCGATGACGTCGATGATTTCAATGGTTGGACGAAAAGTCCTCCCCAGCACCGCAATGGCAATCCCGTCGCCAACTCAACCGACTGGCAAAGGGACGTCACGGTGCAATGGGTGGACCCCAGCGATCCATCCACTCCCTCAGGGTCCGATCAAGACCTGAAACGAATCACTGTCACGGTTCGTTACAACGGTAGTGTTGTGATGCAGCTCTTCGCCCTTTGCGGTTCCAAGCCATCGCCATGAACTTACGCTGCCATCCCGTCCAACGACCACGAAGGCATCCGCGTCGCGGTACGGCGCTCTACATCTCCGTCGTGTCGACTGCGATGATCGTCTCATTGCTGGGCCTAGCAGGGATGTGCATCATGCGGATCGAACGTCGGCACGCAACATCCGTCAATGATCGGCTGATCGCACGGTCCCATGCCAAGTCCGCCGTTGAACTCGGCTTGCGGTACATCAACGCCGATTCCAGCTGGCACACGACCTACTCAAACAGCGTGGAAACGACGCCTCTCGCGGTGGGCCCCGACGGGACCGGCACGGTCAGCTTCATGATCGAGGATACCGATGGCAGTCTGACCGACTCGGACACCGAACTCAGACTGAAAGGCATCGGTCGACTGAACAATACGGTCCAGGTAACCAGTGTCGAGATCACCGGTTCGCCCGAAGTGATCGATACTTTGCAGTGTTCGGTGTATGCAGCGGGGAACACGACGCAAAGTTCCAATTCCACGACCAATAGCGGGCCTTTCGCCTGCGGCAGCACCATCACTGTCAACGGGGCTGTCATAGGCGACGTCGAGGGATCTCCCGTCGTGGTTGTCGGTTCGGTATCGGGCACCGTCACCGATCCTGGACCGGCGCGCACTTTGCCATCGCCTGACGTGTGGGATACCTACCTCGCCTTGGCGACGCCTATCCCTTACACGAACTTTCCTGTAATTGATACGTCGCCCAACCAACGTGTGATCGCTCGGGAATTGCTTAGCGGTAATGTCAATCCGTTTGGATCACTTAACCCGGAAGGAATCTACTACGTACAAATTCCTAGCGGTGGAAGTCTGACCGCAAACAAATCACGACTGAATTGCACCTTGCTGATTGAACTATTGGGCACAGCATCTTTCGACACGATTCAGTCCTGTCTTTGGGATCCCTTCAACGGCAACAACTACCCTTGTGCGATCGTCAAAGGGACTGGGGCGGGAGACTTTCAGTTGAAGTCTTCCAACGCGACACTGAAGGAATCACAGACGCCCAAGCAAAACTTCAACCCACCTGGGAATCCGTATGACGGCGTCAGTAACACGGAGAACAACGACTCCTATACACCCCTCATGCGGGGATTGTTTCACGTTATCGGATCAAACGTGCACACAATTCTCGCATCCAATTTGGAGCTGCATGGTGTGGTGGTGACCGAAGGCACTTGTACCTTGGGCGCCAACCTGACCGTCACGCTGAACCCAAACATCTACTCCGACCCACCACTGGGTTACGATGAACTGCGTGGGGACGTGGCCGTCGTCCCAGGAACCTGGAACTGGGACGCCGCCCCAACACCCTGACTCGCCACGTTCTCCCACCGGCAAACGCTTCGCGTGGGGGTCAGACTCGCG
>NZ_JAMQBK010000102.1 GCF_023701485.1 Aporhodopirellula aestuarii | reverse complement strand
ACGGCGAAGCTCCTTTGAAATGGTGGTTCTCAACATCACTACTCCCAGGAGGCTCCACCGTGAGAAATCAGTTTACCGATTCGCCAGCAGATGTTCAAAGCAAACTGCGGTCGGCCAAATCGCTCTGCCTTGATCTGCTGCTGCCCAAAGCCGAAGTCCTCGCCATTTGCGTTTCGATCGGCCATGAGTATCGCGATCGAATCTACAATCCGATGATCGTCGTCTGGATGTTCATCAGCCAGGTTCTCTCGAAAGATCACAGTTGCCAACAGGCGGTCACACGTTTGAACGCGTGGCGTGTCGCTCGCGGACTGGCAAAAGTCAGTAGCGTGACAACCGCGTACTGCAAGGCACGCTGTCGATTACCCGAGGAACTCTTCGAGCAACTTTTGGCTTGGACGTCCTGTCGATGTGAACAAGTCACCGACGAATCGTGGCTGTTCCACAACCGCATCGTCGAAATGGTCGACGGCTGGACCGTGATGATGGCAGACACGGATGAGAACCAAGAAGAGTACCCTCAGATGACAAGCCAAAAGCGAGGATGCGGATTTCCGATTGCAAGAATGATCGGAGTGTTTTCGCTTGCCACCGGAGCAATCAACCACACCGCCATTGGTCCTTACAAAGGAAAGCAAACAGGTGAAACCGCTCTGCTGCGAACGGTTATTGATCGTATTTTACCGGGTAGAATCCTTCTTGCCGATCGTTACTATGCGAATTTCTGGTTGCTAGCTGCGGGCGAAATGCGTGGGATCGACCTTGTCGCACGAGCCCATCATCTTCGCAAGGTGGACTTTCGACGCGGTCTCAAGCAGGGTTACCTCGATCAAGTTGTTGGCTATCGAAAACCGCAGCGTCCGAAATGGATGAGCGAAGAGGAGTATGCGAAATTCCCTTCACTCATTCTGGTTCGACACTTGAAGTACAAGGTCGAGCAAAAGGGGTTTCGATCGCGTGAGATCACGCTAGCGACCACGTTGCTTAAAGCGGAAGCCTACCCTGCGGAAGACCTCGCCTCTCTGT
>NZ_JAMQBK010000101.1 GCF_023701485.1 Aporhodopirellula aestuarii | reverse complement strand
GTTCCGCTACTATTGAAATCGCAAGTAATTGAATCGACGCTCCTTCGTGATTGGCTTCGAGCAAGTGGAGACGCCCCGCCGTCAGAGACAATCACTGCTGATGGCCCAAACAAAGCAGAATGTGATTGCAGCAGATCGAACAACTGATGTTCGTTTTAGATCACTCGCTGTTGTTTGTACGCGTATCTGGAGTTCATGGTGTGTCGGAACACCAAACGATGACGCCATACGCGATCGTCCGTGAGCCTTCGCGAAGCAATAGAGCCTTGCCAATGGACAACTTATCGAAGTTCTGATCGGGACGCCGCAACAAGCCGAAAATGAAACCGACGTCACCGGGGCTCAGCGTGCCCGACTCGACCGTGAGTGTCGCGTCACAATCATGTCCGTCGAGAAATACTTGCGGTCGGTACCCGGTATGAATCGCGGTTTTGCGTCCGCCGTTGGATTCGGTCAGCACGCGAACATCTGCAACGAAGTGGCAATTACCAGGGACGTCGATTGCGTGTTCTTTTTTGTGAAGCGCCGTAGAAGCCCGGAACCGAATGCGGGCACAGCGTTCGCGATCTTCGTCAGTTGCCGCGTCTCCGCACTCGCAGAACTTGGATAGCCATCGCAGATCTTCTCGATCAAGGAACATCGCAATGCGACCGGCGTCCGATTCCTTGGACGGAATCGTGAATAGGGAGTTGCGTGTCACGACTGGATCGAGCCAACGCCAACGATCAGCAATTCGTCTGATGTATCGAGACATTGACGACGTTCATTTCTGTGCGGCTTTGTGTGCAGCATTTCAATGCGTCCGTTTTGGAGGATCAACGAAGTAGATACCGTAGCGTGCACTTATTTTGATAATGGAGTCCAAGTTGGGTGGTGAGGTTCGCCTGAATTCGGCCGCGCATTCTGAAAAGAAGTTCTCAAAGCCTCCCGGAATCGTCTGGATGAGCATTTCCAACGGTTCTGGGTTGGGGTTACGAAAGGTGTGGATCGATCCGCGAGCTGCGTATACCGCGGTTTTCGGCGGGACGCGTGTCCATTGATCTGAAATCCAAAACTCAGCTTCGCCGTTGATAGGCCAAAACCACTCATCTTCGTTCTCGTGATAATGCGGCGGCGGACCACCTCCGGGAGGAGTGATCTCCGTCCACATCGAGAAACGTCCACCCGTGTCCTCTGCGCCGAGGTGAAGGATCATGGTGTCCCCGACGGCTTCGATTTGACGGTTTTGGCTTGGAGTCCGAACAGTGATCAAGGGAGGTTCCATTGTGGCACTCAGAGTGAAAGTTTTTGGTAAGCGAACACGGCCATGGAAAAAGACTATGAACTTAATCAATGGCCGAGTCGCGTGGCCTTGGCATGGTTTGGTTAGTCGCTAAGCAGGTACATACAAGT
>NZ_JAMQBK010000100.1 GCF_023701485.1 Aporhodopirellula aestuarii | reverse complement strand
GTTTACCACGTCTCAAAGGACCACCGCTTCGCGGCGTCACCTCTCTCATTAATTCGGCCTACAGTTCGCGGCAGTTTCGCCAGAGGATTCCTGCGTACCTGCTTAATACGCGTCAGAAAAGCGAAAGGTGCGGTAAACCAAGCGACGCTCCAGTGACGAAGCCGCTGTCTTGTTCAGAACCATGTTAGGCCTTTCGGCGTGTGCGTGGCAGGGGGAAAAGATGGCGTCAGTCCATGCCATAAAGCAATGCGTCTGCAACTAACGTTTGAGACACCACGATGATTCCTAGACACATGAGCACGGACAGAACTGCGGACGTGGCGACGATCCAGTCGTCGAGCGGTCGATTCAGCTGTGTCGCTGAAAGTAGTCCAGCGACAATTGGGAGGAGACACACGATTACAAGTACTACGCCGGAATCGAGGCCGGCGTAAAGCACCTCGTAGTGTGGCTCACTTTCAGGCGTCTGTATTGTTGAGAGAAAAAAAGATCGCGCGATGGAGAACAGGGCGATCGCCAAGACGGCACCCGTGGCGAAACCAATTGAGAATCTACCTGTGGCTTGAACCATCGGAATCCAATAAGGAAAGTGTTTGACGACACCGCCGTTACGATGCCGTTTGACGCTGAATCACCGAGTCGTCTACCATCGGTAGGAAGCATGAACAAGCAACGAAGACGGGCCCACGGAGACCTTGCGTAACAACTATGTTGGGCGACCGTTGAGCTGCCGAGCCATGTCGACTTGCAGGCTGAAGGCTTCAAGAACCGGCACCGATCCGCGATGGCGTGAATCGAGGTTGTCAGCCTCCGTCCAGAGAAAAGGGTAGAAACTGATGGTGCGATCTGGCGACATATCTGCGATCTCCGAAACCCAGTCCGTCCAGCGAAAGTCGGCGTAGAAGGATTGGAGATCGCCGGAGAATGCCCAGTGAATAAAATCGGTGTAACCCATGTCGAGTGGCTCCCAATCGAGTGTGTCGGGAGCAAAGTAGTAGAGGTTTCCCGCATCATTGCCAAGCGAACCACCGTTGACCGCGAAGAAACCGCCTGCGACGTCATCGGCGACGAGGAGGAATGGTGGCGGCGAATTTTCAGTCATCAGTCCGCAGTCGCGGTTCCATTGGGGTAGCGAACGCGTGAAGGCGTTGCAGCCACCACCGAGGATGCGAAGCCAACCGTGGTCAACGAGCATGCCCCCAGACTCGTAGATGATGGCACCCATTGGAGAACGCGTCGTAACCTGCGTGGCGAGCAACGCGTCCGCGCGAGTCGATTCGACAGGCGGGAAGACGGACACGCCGTTCGTGGCCTCTGCCATCCATCTTCGCACGTCGGGCCAACGTGGATCGTCGTATTCGATTAGTTCGTCGAGGGAACGCATTTGGCTAATTCGTGCAGCGGTTTGTGTTGCAGGCCAACGCACCACGAGTTGCGTTACAGAAAAGACACGCTGAATCAGGAACACCGTTGAACCGTTCGTCACAATGATGACAAACGCGTGGCTGTTCGCAAAGCGATAGATACCGCGGGACCTCGTCGGTTTGGGAAAAACTGGAAATCTCGCCGCTATGACACGGAAGTCATTGATGCTCCATGAAAAGGGGGGCCGAATGCGTCACCCCGCGATTGGAGACGTCATTCGGGAGCTGGGAGCTGGGAGCTGGGAGCTGGGAGCTGCGGAGCTGCGGAGATGGCTGGGTGCCTGCCTTGGGAGGCTGGGGCCGGCATGGTAAGTTGCTGGGGCAACCGATTTCACGTTCTTTCCAAAGTGACCCTATGTCGATCGATACTTATGCGATCTGCCCGTGCGGCAGTGGCAAAAAAATCAAATTCTGCAAGTGCAAGGACTCCGTGCATGAACTCGATCGGGTTCTGACGATGGTTGAGGGGGGGCAGCTCGTTCCGGCCCTCGACCGTTTGGCAGCGATCCTGGACCAGCATCCCGATGCGGCCTGGGCGCTGGCGATTCGTGGTCGGTTGCTGATGGACCTCCGCGAATACGACTCGCTGAAGGAAAATGCGGAACGATTTACCCGTCTCCAGCCTTCCAATCCGCTGGCGCTGACCCAAAGTGCGGCCGCGGCGATGTTCGCCCAGGATCTCGGTAAGGCCACCGAATTGATGCTCGAGGCGCTCACCGAGAGCGGGCAAAACGTGGATTCCTTCGTGCTCGACGTCGCTTCCTTGCTGGCGTATGGCCTGGCCGGAAACGGAATTCTGCTGACCGCGCGGATTTACGCGACGCTGGCGTTCGTTTCCGAAGGCTACGAAGGCTCGAACATGGCAGCCAACGTGCTGCAGCAGATCAACCGTGACCCAGCGGTCAACCACCTCGCGAAGTTCATGCCGGAACTGATTCCTCGTCCCGAAGGCGTGGATTGGGCCGAACGATATGACGAAGCGGCGTTGATGTTGGCCAATAACAAGATCGTTTTGGCGGAAAACAAATTCGAATCGTTGCAGCGGACCGCTCCTTTGCAACCGGCCGTTCTGTCGGGACTGCTGACCTGTGCGGTATGGCGGGGCGATTACAAGAAGCAGATCGAGCTGCTCAACAAGCTTTCGCAGTGCGAAGATTTGTCGGCAGATGATCGGGCTCGCTACTTGGCAACGTCGTTTGTCGTCGGTCCCGAATCGGATGCGATTTCCGTCGAGAAGCGGACTCTGATGGCGGACGTTGACTCGATCGAAGAGACAATGATGTCGTTGTCGGCGCATCCGCGATTCGCGGAACTTCCGCCGGACTTCTTGCAACAACTCAAGGGAGACAACGAGATCGGGCCGCGTGCGGCTTATCAGTTGCTCGATCGCGACCCGCCGTCCGAAGAAGGCGTTCCGTCCGATTTAAACTCGGTTCCTGAGTCGATTGCGTTGGTGACGGTTTTCGGTCGCGAAACGGATCGCCCGGCACGCGTCGAGGTGATCGGTATCACGGCTCAGCACGAGCAGACCGCCCGTGAATTGCTTGGGCTCGCTTTGCCTGGACGTCATTTCGAATCAGACCGTGAGGGTTGGTTACCAATCAATTACATCGCGATGATCCAGCCGGGCGGGTTGAAAATCACGGACCCGTCACAGTTCGAATCGTTGCAACAGAACCTGTTCGTCGAGCGGGCGGCCACGAAGCTTGCCGAGACGCCGGTTCCATTGCTAGGAAACGCGTCGCTCAAGGACACCGCGGGTGACGACTCGATGTGGTTGGCTCGGGCCGCGCTCCTGCGGTACCTCGAGGGCGAAGACGGACTGGTCGCACGCGATGGAACGTTGATCGCGAGATTATATGAAATCGGTGGCCGGCCGACTCCTGAATCGATCGCGGCCACAGGTGATGAGGTCGAGAACATTCCCGCGTACGACTTAAACCGCGTCGACCCTGCAGGTTTGGATGTCGAGAACCTCGTTTACTTGATCCAGCGAGCCCAGCAGATTTCCGCCACCACGATTGGTCGTCGTGCGTCGCGGCAATTGCTCGAGACGGAGTTACCTACCGAAGGAGAACTAGCCGGTGCGAAATTGCTGGCTTATTCGTTCTTGATGCAGAGTGCGGCGAGTAGCGACGAAGCGATTGAAAACTTGGAAGCGGCCAAGGCGTATGCTGAGTCGCACTCGTTCTCAACGGCCTCGTTGTTATTGGCTGAGTTGCCGCTGCGACTGCGTCGCGGCGAGCCTGAGAAGTTCCAAGACTGCGTGCAAACGATCGCCCGCAATCACGGCAAGGATCCCGAAGTGATGGGGCGGCTACAACAGTTGCTGGTTCAGTTCGGCTTGATCCGTCCAGACGGTTCACCGGTGCAGAGTCGCCCGGCGGCACCCGCTGCCAGTGATGGCGGAGGCTTGTGGACGCCCGACGGTGGTGGCGGTGGTGCACCGGCGCCTGCGGGCGAAAGTGGCGGTGCGGCGCCGAGCAAGTTGTGGGTTCCCGGGATGGATTGATCTTGGATCCGCATCGGCAAAAGTTGCCCGGGTGATCGGCGTTCGACGACGCCGGTTGCCTCTGGGACATTGCTTGTTTAGGTGAGGTTTTTAGCGGAACGGCGCAAGTCGTCCGGTCCCGCGTTACAGGACAGCGTGCGCCGCTTCGCTACATTGGTGATCCCGCAGTAATTAAATCGACGTCCCCCCGGGGATCGTGAAAAGCGTGCCGTTGGTTTTGGGGGGCTATTACGCGAAGCGGGCGCGTTCAGGTGGCAAGCGGGTTTGCATTCAGGGCAACGCCCGCCCCGGACCGGAGCGGGCTGATCTTCCTGCAGCAAAGGTGAAGTTGGGTTGGCTTGGTCGCGGGATATTGGGGCGAGGGAGGACTTGGGATGGTTGAACGTCGCGATGATGATGAACGCTGGATGGCGGAGGCGATCGAGTTAGCTTGGGGTGGGCTGGGGCGTGTTGAGCCCAATCCGATGGTCGGCTGTGTAATCGTTCGCGATGGGCAGCTGATCGGCCGCGGTTTTCATGAAACGTTCGGGCAGGCCCACGCGGAAGTCAACGCGCTGGCGGATTGTAAAACGCGTGGCGAGTCTGCCTGTGGTGCGACCGCTTATGTGACTCTCGAACCGTGCTGCCATCACGGGAAAACGCCGCCCTGTGCCGATGCATTGATCCGGGCTGAAGTTTCGCGGGTGGTGGTCGCCGCGGTGGATCCGTTTGACCAGGTCGACGGAGGAGGTGTCTGTCGCTTGCGCGACGCCGGGATTCGGGTGGACACGGGGGTCGGGCTGTCCGCGGCGACGCAGCAGTTGGCGGCTTACTTGAAACGTGTCCGAACGGGGCGTCCGTGGGTGATCGCGAAGTGGGCGATGAGCATGGATGGTCGGATCGCAACGACGTCGGGCGAGAGCCAGTGGATCACCGGTGAGTCGGCTCGGCGGGGTGTGCATGAGTTGCGTGGCCGTGTGGATGGGATCGCGATCGGCATGGGGACGATGATCGCGGATGACCCGATGTTGACGGCGCGAGGTGGCGGCGCACGCACGCCGGCGAGGATTGTGTTTGCCCGGTCACGCGTGCCCTCACTCAACAGTCGGCTGGTGGAGTCGGCGTCGCAAACACCGGCTTGGTTGGTTGCGGGGCCGCAGGTACCAGACAGTGAGATTGATCGCCTTGCCGATCACGGCGTGAAGGTCATTCGCGTGCAATCATCTGATTCGGTATCGATGATCGATGAGGCGCTGGTTCGATTTGGAAGTTCGGACAACCCGAGTGGTCAGCCGATGACTCATTTGATGATCGAGGGCGGTGGCGAATTGTTGGGCAGTTTCGCGGCTGGTGATCAGATCGACGAGTGCCACGTCTACGTGGGCGCGAAGGTAATCGGAGGTCGCGCCGCGCCGGGGCCGGTTGGTGATCCTGGGATCGCGAAGTTATCCGACGCGACTGGTTTTTCACTTGAGATGGTCGACCGGTTTGATGATGACGTGCGGATGATTTACCGGCGGACGTTGTCGGCTGAGTAGCTCCCTCGCGGTGGACTGGCGGGGACGATTGTCAGTTGTCTTCGGCGAATTTTCCGTCGTCACGTGCGGTCAGCCGGCCGAGTAGTTCGGTGGAGATGGACGGCGCGAATGTCCGGACGCTGCCGTCGGCAAAGACGAAGTTGAC
This sequence comes from Aporhodopirellula aestuarii, assembly GCF_023701485.1. Lineage (GTDB taxonomy): Bacteria > Planctomycetota > Planctomycetia > Pirellulales > Pirellulaceae > Rhodopirellula > Rhodopirellula aestuarii. The sequence continues at coordinate 27,348 of NZ_JAMQBK010000100.1, read as the reverse complement.
GCCGCCGGTGTGATAGCTGCCGAAGTTGGTTTGGTAGGTGTCGGTTGGCGATTTTGCGAGCGGGTATCCTGGGCCGCCACAGCGTGAAAAGTTGCCGGGGTGATCGCCGTTGTAGATCGCGCCGTCTTCGGGGGCGATCCCGATCCGCGAGGGGCGGACGTGTTTTTCACCGACCAGTATCGTGTGGCTGGCTCCGTCGAAAAGGCTTGCGTAGGTCGTGCGGCTGGACCATTGAACGAGTTCGGCAAGCGGCGGTGCGTACCAACCCGCCGGAACCGTCGGTGGTTCGGTTTCGCCCTTGCCCATGATCATCGCGCCGTTGGAGGTGATCCAGTTCCAGACGCCCGATGGACCGTGACCGGCCGAGCAAGCGTAATCGCTGACCACGCCGGGGACATGACCGCTGACTTCATACGGAGAGAGGATGTCATCGTTCTCGATGCTGAGAATCTTTCCGTCACGTCGCGAAGGGCAAAAGTACATCGGGATCGGCGTCTGGCGTGCGGTGTCACTCTGGTAGTAGTACTTCAGCCGATCGTTCCACTGCTCGGGCAGCGCCGTTTGTTCCATGAACGGCAGGATCAGAAACGCCCAGCTTTGGAAGTGATCGTAGTTGCGACTCGGTGGAAGCTGTTTGGATTGGCTTTCGAAGTTTTGAATCGCCAATCCGACTTGTTTGAGGTTGTTGGTGCACTGCGTTTGTCTTGCCGACTCACGCGATGCTTGGACCGCTGGCAGCAGCATTCCGATCATGATCGAGATGATTGCGATGACAACTAAGACTTCGATCAAGGTGAACGCCTCCCGTTCGGCGGGGGCGTGATTTGCGGAAAGATGGTCCAGGTCTACTGTCATGGAATCCGCCTTGATGGGGAATGAATCGATTAGACAAGCGTACAGGATAAAGGATAGAATCGCGGCCATGGCATCGTTTTACATCAAAACGGATCTCGCGGTGGCGGGCCCTTTCACGGGGATCGAAATTCGCGAAGCGTCGTTGGCGGGGATAATTCGCCCGAACACGTATTTGAGTCATAGCGGCGAAGGGCCCTGGGTTGCCGCGGCGGGCGCGGGTTTGTTTTGCGAGAAGGGCAACGCCATGCCGCATCCCGCCGGGACGCAGGTTCCTACCTTTCAGACGCGTGGGATGCCGGGCGCGTTCATGGGACCGTTCAAATTACGCGAATTGATCGGTTTCGCTTGCCAAGGCATGCTGCCACCGGGCACGGAATTGCAAAGTGATCCGTCGCGTCCATGGGTTTCGATCAGCGGCACGGGGATTTTGCCGGCCTGTTTGCGTGGCGATTTGGTGCGTTTGGATGATTCAGGGAAACTGGTGTTGCGGACCGTAATCCCGAGTGATTTGGCGGCGCGCAGAGAGCAGTTAAAAACGCTGATCAGTCCGATCGAGCGCGCACGCCAAATCCAGGTTGCCGGTGCGACAGCGGCGCCACTGGACGAGGTACTGAATCGGACGGGCGTGACATCGCAGATTGATGCACAGGCAAAGTCAGATGATGCGGCGGTACCAAGGGACGCGCCGGACACAGACGACGACTCGGCGGAATCGGCCCGTGCTGACCGCAGGAATGAGGCGTTCGGGTTTGGGGCGATGTCGGTTACTTCAACGCAGAGTTCATCAAAGGAGGAACGGCGCCGGCAACGTGGGCCGGGGATGGTCTCGCGATTTTGGTCCGTGACGCATGAACGAATCGGTCGATACATTCGGCCGCAGATTGCTGCGGCGATTCTGTTGGTACTCGGCTGCGTGATCGGATTGCCGGTCGGCTACACCGCGTACAAACGGATGCCGTTGCCGAGACAGCAGATCGTTGGGAACTGGGTGGGCGTGGTGAATGAGGCTCGCTCGGGCAAGCCGACGTTTGGGATCGCGTTTCGTGAAAACGGAAGTTGTGTTTTGATGAACGCAACGGGGCAGTCGTGGTCGGGCGATTTCACTTGGACGAAGCGCGCCGATGACAGGAAAGGTTTCCGGCCGACTGAGGAGGTCGTGATTCGCTACGATTCCGCGGAGTCGTATCACGCCGAAGGGATCGTTGAGCCATCGGACGGTCACTTGAAACTAGGCGGGTTCGTCAAGTCGTCGCCGCTGCTCGATGGGCATCCGGTGCGAGATTTGTATGTTCGTCGCGATGGCGATCGGTTGCGCGTCGGGTATCCGGTTTCGGCGCAGTGGGTGGACGGCGAACGGAAGTTGTTTGCAGCATGGGCGGAGGCGACCGCGGCGCCCACGTTAACGCTAGACATTGCCTCTCAGTTAAGGGAGATCCCCGATGAGTCGCCTGAGCAAGAAGAGATCGAAGTCGGCGCGATCTCAATCGGGCGGGCGATCGAGGTGGCGATGCAAGGGCGGGAGTTCGATTACAAGGGACGCAAAGCGTTCGTGAACGGATGTTTTGCGTTTTCGAAACAGGTTGATGCCGGGACTTTACTTGAACGATTCGGGGCGCCCGTCGTGGCGAGATCGGTTCAGGAGTTCGAAAAGCCGCTAACGTTTGGCGGGCCGTCATGGGAGGGGGCGAGTCTGCTGCGATACGAGGGCATTGAATTCGTGGTCAATCCTGCCGGTCGGATCGTGTTTTTGGCGATTCGGTCGAGCGATCGGTAAGGCGTGTGAGGTGCCGGAAGCGGTTTGCAGAGGCGGGATGGCGGCATTTGGGGTGGTCTAGCGGGGGGAGCCGTGCAGCTGCGAAATCTGTGCACCTTGCCGATTTGTTGTCTGCCGGTTAAACCTTTTAATGATCTTCCATCCACCCCTAGCCCAGATCCCACATCTTTCCCGATGGTAAAAACGCTTGTTGATTGCGGTAATTGTGGTCCTGACTTCAATTCGATTCGTCAAATGGTGACGTCCAACTTTGAAGCCACCGTGCTGCAGACGCATGGAGCCGACGACACCGTTGAGTTGCTTCGCAAACGCAAGGTTGATCTTGTGACGGTGAATCGCAAGTTGGATCGTGACTACAGTGATGGGTTGGAAATCATCAAAAAGATCAAATCGGATCCAGAGATCAGCAATGTTCCCGTGATGTTGGTCACGAACTACGAGGAGCACCAAGAGGCAGCTGTTGCCGAAGGTGCAGCGTATGGGTTCGGAAAATTAGAGATCGGTAAACCGGGTACGATCGACAAACTGAAACCCTTTCTGACGAGCTAGCGACATTGGACGCTCCCCATCGTTACCGCAAACTGCTCGCGGCGAAGATCCATCGCGCGACCGTGACCGCTGCCGACGTTAATTACGAGGGCAGTTTAACCGTGCCTCCTGAATTGTTGGAGGCGGCGGGGATCGTCGCGTATGAATCGTTGCATGTTTGGGACGTGACCCGCGGTACGCGTTTGGAAACTTATGCGATCGAAGGTTTACCGGGGTCGAGCGATATTTGCGCTAATGGTGCCGCAGCGCATTTGATCCGTCCAGGCGACCACGTCATTTTAGCCGCGTTTGCGATGATTCCTGAATCGGAAGTCAAATCGCACCAGCCGAAATTGATCTTCGTCAATGAGAAGAACGAGATCAGCCACACCGGTCCAGAAGTGCCAGGTCCGCAGATGCCTACCGCGACCGATCGCGCGGCGGGCAAAACGCCGGACGTGGACGGATTCCAAGCCGCTGCGGCTCGCCAGCACGCATTCGCAGAAGAGTGTTAGGTTGAGCCCGTCCCCGGCTAGCGAGACGGGTTGGATGGCGATCGCCATCATCATCGGTCTGTTCGCCGGTGGGATCCTTGCGATCCAACCGAGTGCAAACGGCATGCTGGGCAAATACATGCACCATCCGTTGCACGCGTCGTTGTTTTCATTCGGCTCCGGATTCGCGATCGTGTTGGTGATCACAATCGTGGGTGGAATCTTTCCGCCACGGTTGAGCGTTTCACCGGGGCAACTTCCGTATTGGGCGTGGATCGGTGGTGCGATCGGCGTCGTCCTGGTAACGAGTTCGTTGGTCTTGGTGCCGCGGGTTGGATCGTTGCCATGGTTTGCGGCGGTGATGACCGGCCAAACGTTGCTCGCGCTGATGCTGGATCACTACGGTTGGTTTGGAAACCCACGCGTTCCCGCTTCGCCGCTTCGGGTGATCGGAGTCCTGTTGCTGATCCTTGGGGTGCTGGCGATCGTGCTTGCCAAACACTATGAATCATCCTCGAGCCTACCTCTCAGCAAACATGCCGATACAAACGCCGACCGGACATCGGCGGTGGAGAACGCGAACCAATGAGCAAACCACTTCCTTTGATGAACGGCCTGCCTCGGACCAAAATTCCGACCGGGGAACCGTTGGTGTTGGCCAGCGGATCACCCCGGCGAGCCGAATTGCTCAAGGCAGCTGGGTACGAATTTGAGGTCTGTCCGGCTGCGGATTCGGCGGAGTGCGGCGTCGATTACAAAGAAACCGTTACGGAGATGGTCGCGCGGCTCGCGTTCCAGAAGGCCGTCGATGTGGTCCGGCGGCGAAAACGATCGTTCATCCTAGCCGCCGATACGCTCGCCGCCTGTGGCGGGAAAATCTTGGGTAAACCAGCCGACCGCGATGATGCGGAATCGATGTTGAGGCTGCTGTCGGGACAGAAACACGACGTGTTTACGGGGGTCTGCGTCTGGTCGACGGGCACGAATCAGTGTTACTTCGATGTCGTGCAGTCACGACTGGAAATGTCTCCGCTGAGCGACGAGGCCATCGGCGAATACCTTGACAGTGGTAAGTGGGAAGGCAAGGCTGGCGGATTCGGCTATCAAGACGGAAATGACTGGATCCAGATCGTCGAAAACGATAGCGAGAGTAACGTTGTCGGATTACCCATGGAACGTTTAGCGGAAATATTGGAAAATTTCTCCTCATTGGCCGACAAGGTACAAAAGGAAGTCCGCTGAACTGTTTGGGATCTATTTTGCAAGAATGACTCAGTGGAGGTCCCCCGAATGGCACTCCATTTTTTTACTGATAGGAACAGAGGGAAACTCAGTCTGATGAAAACATTGATCCCACGGAGTCTCTTGGTCAGTCGGTTCGCTGTTGCCTGCGTCGTAGGTTGTTTCGGATTACTAGCGGTACCGGGCCGGGCGGCAGCGGAAGAGAATTGGGCTCAACGGATGTTTTCGGAGACGAAGCACGATTTCCGTGTTGTCGGACGGGGTGCTACGGCGCAGCACTACTTTGAGTTTCGAAACCTCTACGAAGAAGACGTTCACGTGGCCGCCGTACGCAGCAGTTGCGGATGCACGACTCCGTCGGTGAGCAAGGACACGCTGGCGACGCATGAAACCGCGTCGATCATTGCGACGTTAAACACGAGCACGTTTGTCGGACAAAAGGCCGCGACGATTACGGTCGTCTTTGACCAACCGTATTACGCCGAAGTGCAATTGCAAGTCTCGGGATTCATCCGCACCGACGTGACCTTCGAACCAGCGGAAATCGATTTCGGTCAGTCGAAGCCGGGTGAAGTGAAAGATCGCACGATCAAGATCTCTCATCGCGGGAATCCGGGGTGGAGAATCCAAGATGTTCGTAGTCACTGCAGCGACTTGGCGGTGAAGTTGAGTGCACCACGTGTTCAACCGGGATTGGTGGAATACGAAATGCAAGTGCGGATGAAGGAGTCGATGTCGGAAGGCGATATTCGCGAACGATTGACTTTGATCAGCAACGATACGCAGTTCCCGACGATTGAAATGGCAGTGGCAGGGCACGTTCGTCCTGCGTTGACGGTGTCGCCGGCGGCGGTGAGTCTTGGTACGGCGACCGTGGGTGAGAGTGTCGGCAAACGGCTGCTCGTGCGTGCCGATGAGCCATTCGCGATCACGGAAGTTCGTTGTGTCGATAAGCGGTTCTCGTTCGAGATCCCGGAAGGCAAGAAGAAGCTGCACTTCGTTCAGTTGAAATTCGATTCGGGGGATACGCCTGATCGAATCGCGCAGAAGATCGAGATTGTGACTGACTTACAGGGCGGCAAGACCGCCGAGTGCGTCGCAACCGGAACGATTCGGTAGCTGTTGAGCCGATCACGGCGGTTCGCGAACATTCGATCTGGCGTCACATCGGAACGTTCGGTTGCTAAGCGGCTAGGCACGAAAGATGGGGGCATCTTCACCTCCCGTTTGAGCCATCGTCTCAGTTGTGCATTGGACGTACGAGTTCTGAAATCGAACGGCGGCTAACTCAGGATCTCGCTGAAGTTGAACGGCGCCTTTGCGCTTACCAGGAATCCTCGGGTTAAGAAATTCGGGCGGATTCATCGAACAAACGGCCTGTGTTTTGTTCCTCGCTCCTGGTTAACATGCGTGGGACGCCGATTCAGTTACTGCGGGTTTTCAAATGTAGCGGAACGGCGCGAGCCGTCCGGTGACTCGCGACCGGACGGCTTGCGCCGTTCCGCTAGAAATAGCAGTAAAACAATCAACGTCCCTCGCGTGTTTGCGTGTTAGATCATGCAATGTTTGCTGGGCGTCTCATAGTACGGCGAACCAGAATCTTGTTCTCGCTGAAAACCCGAAAGAGGTAGCATGGCGGCTAAGAAGCCAAAATCGTACGTCGTCTGGCAAGGATTCCATCCTGGCGTTTATTCGACTTGGGAACAGTGCCAGCGAGAAATTTCGGGGTTCTCAGACGCCAAATACAAATCGTTTCCGACCCGCGCGGCCGCCGAAGCGGCATATGCCAAGGGGCCGGAAGACTATTGGGGCAAGGGTGGCGATTCGAAGAAGAAAACGCCGACGCCCAACATCGACCCTGAAGATCTCGAGGGGCTCGGCGTGGACATGACCGCGTGGGCGGTCGACGCGGCGTGCAAAGGCAATCCGGGCGAGCTCGAATATCAAGGTGTGGAGATCGAGTCGGGGATCAACTTGTTTCACATGGGGCCTTATCCAGAAGGAACCGTGAACATTGGCGAGTTCTTGGCAATCGTTCATGCCCTCGCGCTACTGGATCATGCCGAACAGTATGAGACACCGATTTATTCCGATTCAAAGATCGGGAGAGCTTGGGTCCAGCAAGGTGTTTGTCGCACAAAGTTGCCCGCGACGGCGGAGAATCGCAAGCTATTTAATTTGATTCGCCGTGCAGAGAAATGGTTAGCGGAACACAAAATCCGTAATCCCATTCTTAAATGGGAAACCAAGCGTTGGGGCGAGATTCCAGCAGACTTTGGTAGGAAGTAACTCCGCGGCCAGGGAATGCCGTGGCGGCTTATCTGGCTGGACCGCGACACTATTAACGTAACTCAGTCTCTCCGGACGTTGATTGTTTTAGTGCACTTTTTAGCGGACCGGCGCGAGCCGTCCGGTCCCGCCTCACCGGACGGCTCGCGCCGTTCCACTACTTTTGAAATCCCGCAGTAATTAAATCGACGTCCCCCGAGACCGAGAATTGCGGGTGTTACCCGCATGCGGAGACTTAGAGAGACTCAGCTACGTGAGCGATGAAATCTCCAATGCGTATGCCAGAACGTGGCGCTGTCCAGTTAGGATTGCTGCACCAGCGATTCGATAATGCGGTGAATCTCATCATTGCCGCTGAACCGCATCCCGAGCTGTTCGATCTTGTCGGTGTGAAGTTCTCGGGCGGATGTTTTTTCGGTGCCGGTCCATTCCGATTTGCTGCCGGTGATCTCGCGGATCATCGTCGCAATGGTGTGCGTGCTGTAGAAACCTGCGGAGCAGTTGTAGGTTTGTCCGGCGATCGGTTGGTCGGTGTTGAGCAGGCAATCGATCGCGCGGGCGAGATCGTCGACAGGGACAACTTTGCCGCCGCCGCTGATATCGACGGGCTCGTTCGCTTTCATCGCACGCACCAAACCGAACCACTTCGAGTGTTCGATCGGGTTGTCGACACCGACGATCGAGACAGGGCGGAGCGTTGCGATGTTGAGGCGATCGGAAAGCCCGTAAGCGTGGACAAGCGTTTCGACCGACGCCTTGCTTGCCCCGTACATCGATGACGGCCACAGCGGGTGTCGTTCGTCGAGTGGCAAGTCGTCGGCGACGTGTTGGTGAACGGTGCCGGAAGAGATGAAAACGAAGCGTTTGACGCCGGCGGCTTCCGATTCGGCGATTAAACGCAGCGAGCCGACGACGTTGGTTTGGAAATAGTTGATCGGATCGTCGGGTTCTCGCATGAAGCTCTGCCCTTGCCGGGCGACGGCCGTGTGGACGACGGCGTCGCACCCCTCGATTAGGGATCGCGTCGCATCTGGATCGTCGAGCTGTCCGGGGATCCATTCGACCCCTGAAATCGGTTCGGGCGGGTCCCTGCGGTACCAGGTTCGGACGGTGTGCCCGTTCGCGGTGAGACGTGAGATTGTGTGGCGACCGACGAATCCGGTCCCTCCGGTAAGGGCTACGAGCATGGCTGAATCGGCGAAAGGGCGAGCAGTTTGTTTTAAGGGGGGTTACGGCGGGGATGGGCAACATTCGTGCCATTTCGCCTAGTGACGGATCGCCGCAGAAACTAGAACTACGTCAACGTCCATCGAGATAGCGATGCCGAACTGACCATGCTATCTGTTATCGCCCGCCTTGTCAGTTTAGATCGAAAGCTTTCCCCTTGTCTTCCGCTATCACATTGAATCAAGACACTACCAAGCCGTCAGCCACCCGCGAAGACATTCGCAACGTGGTGATTATCGCTCACGTCGACCATGGCAAAACGACTCTGGTCGACTGCCTGCTTCGTCAGAGCGGCCAGTATCGGGCGACGGAACTCCAAGGTGAACGGATTCTCGATTCGAACGATCTTGAGAAAGAACGCGGGATCACGATTCTTGCCAAAAACATCGCGATCCCCTATCGCGGTGTGAAGATCAACTTGATTGACACCCCCGGTCACGCGGACTTCGGCGGTGAAGTCGAGCGGGTTGTGAAGATGGCCGATGGCTGTTTGGTGCTCGTGGATGCTGCCGAAGGCCCAATGCCACAGACGCGTTTCGTGCTCGAAAAGGCGCTGCAAGCTGGATGCAAGCCGATCGTTGTGGTCAACAAAGTCGACCGCCCAGACGGACGCCCCCACGAAGCGCTCGATGAAGCCCTTGAGTTGCTCGCCGACCTCGGTGGCGAAGAGCAGCTCGATGACATCGGATACGTGTACACGAGTGCGAAGGAAGGTTTTGCGACGACGGATCACACGGTCCGCACCGATAATATGCTTCCGTTGTTGGATCTCTTGGTCGATCACTTGCCTGGTCCGACGATTGATCCAGACTCTGATTTTCAGATGATGGTCACGACGCTCGACTGGAGCGAATATGTCGGCCGGATCGCGGTCGGCCGGATCAACGCGGGAACCATTTCGATGGGCCAGTCGTTCGATCTGCATTGTCTCAATGCCGATGACGAGCCGATCAAACGCAAGGTCAAACCATCGGGGTTGTACCTGTTTGATAACCTGGGACGCGTCGCGGCCGAATCCGCTTCGGCGGGTGACTTGGTCGCACTCGAAGGGCTCGACGACGTCGAAATCGGTGACACGTTAACAGCGTCTGGCGCGGACAACCCATTGCCCCGTTTGAAAGTGGACGAACCGACCCTCGAGATGGTGTTCAGCGTCAACTCATCGCCAATGGCGGGCCGCGAAGGCAAGTACGTGACGACGCGACAGATCAAGGCTCGTCTCGAAAAAGAACTCGAACGAAACGTTGCACTTCGAGTGCGAATGATCGAAGGAACGGAAGCCTACGCGGTCGCCGGTCGGGGCGTGCTGCACCTGGCAATCTTGATCGAAACAATGCGGCGTGAAGGTTATGAACTCAGCGTCGCGAAGCCGCAGGTCGTTTACAAGATGATCGACGGCAAAAAGCACGAGCCGTTTGAAACACTTCGTGTGGAAGTTCCCACGGACGTGATGGGCCCCGTGATGGAGCTCGTCGGACTTCGTCGCGGACAACTCGAAGAAATGAAACAACGCGGCGAATACAGCCTGTTGAAGTTCATCATTCCTTCGCGTGGTTTGATCGGACTGCGTACCCGGTTGCTGAACGCGACTCGCGGGACCGCGATCATTCACCACCGCTTTGAAAGTTACCGCGTGGTGGAAGGCGACGTGCCACGTCGCGCCAACGGTGTTTTGGTATCGATGACCGGCGGCAAAACGATGCCGTTTGCTTTGTACGCACTGCAAGATCGCAGCGATCTGTTTGTGCCTGCGGGCATCGAAGTTTACGAAGGCATGATCGTCGGCGAGAACGCTCGCGAAGGCGATATGGTCGTCAACCCGTCGCGTGAAAAGAAACTCACGAACATGCGTGCCAGCGGGAGTGACGAAAACGTCATTCTCAAGCCGCCACGCGATATGTCGCTCGAGACCGCGCTCGAGTACATCGAGGATGATGAGCTCGTGGAGGTCACTCCGCTTTCGATCCGCTTGCGCAAGATGGGATTGAAAGAATCCGACCGACGTCGCAAAGGTCGCAACGCTTGATCTCGTCTCAATCGTTCGAGTTACTTGTCATCCGCCACGCCGAGAGTGCGAACAACGCAAAACCGGTTTATGAACGTGTGAGTGATCCGGCGATTACGCCACGCGGGCGATTGCAAGCGGACCATTTGGCGTCGTGGATGCAAGCAATCCCGCTGGACGTTTTGGTGACGAGTCCGTTTCGACGGACGTTGGAAACGGCGTACCCGGTACTTAAACGTCGTGCCTGCCCCGTGCAGGTATGGCACGATGTGTTTGAAAATGGCGGGTGTTATCACGGGCACGATCCGGCCAGTTTCGCGGGTGCCGAAGGCATGAACCGTCGGCAGATCGAGCGATTCTTTCTGCCGCAACCGGTGCTGGCTGGCACCGTGGCGGGCGATGCATCGGGGGCTGCTTTGGATCGAAGTCCGAGCGGCAGCCGTGGTTCCGATCAGGCTCTTTCGGTGGTGATCGACGATCAAATCGGTGATGCCGGATGGTGGGCGTGTCGTCCGCGAGAATCTCTCGAAGAAATGTCGATTCGTGCCGAGCGGGTTGGCGAGCGATTGGTGGAAACATTTGGCGGGACGACGCAAACGGTCGCGTTGGTTATTCACGCCGACTTCAAACGCGAGCTATTGCGGGTGTTGCTAAAGGACATCCTCTGTCTGGATTCGGTGGGGCCGATCGCCAACACAGCGGTCACGATTCTCCGCGGGTGCAGTGAAGGCAATTGGCAACTCGGGTCGCTTAATAGCGTCACGCATCTGCCGCCGCGGTTGATTACAGGCCGCGAATTCTAGCCATCGCGTCTTGCTGATGAGACGTTCGCGTGGATCTGAGGCACGCCGTCGTCGCAGTCATTTCTCGGGTGATTGATGTCGGTGCTGGGAAAAATCCCGCTCGTGACCTTGCCCTTCGAATCGGACGATCCTCTCAAAAAGTTGCGGGGCGGATGGGGGACGGATACGATTTGCGGTGGACGTACAGAACGCTTTGTCGCCACCACCGCACTTCTCTTGGCTGGACCCACCCATGTTCGAACGCTTCACGAATGGTTTTCATCTCGCTCGGCAAAGCTGGGAAGTCCTCAAGACGGATAAGCATTTGTTGCTGTTTCCGTTACTCAGCGGCGTGAGCTGTTTGATCGTGATGGCGACCTTCGCGGTGCCGTTGCTGATGTCTGGTGTGATCGAACAGGCGATGCAGGGCGCCGACGGTGAAGTTGTCGCTGACGATCCGGTGACCAATGCGTTGATGTGGGGTGGTTTGTTCCTGTTTTACTTCGTCAACTATTTCGTCATCGTGTTCTTCAACAGCGCCCTGATCGCTTGTGCGGTGAAGCGTTTTTATGGCGAACGACCGACGATCAGCGAAGGATTGTCGGCGTCGATGGCCCGTTTGCCCCAAATCGCGGGTTGGGCATTGGTGAGTGCCACGGTTGGTGTGGCCCTGCGGGCGATCGAAAGTCGCAGCGGCAGGTTGGGCGAGTTTATTGTGGGATTGTTGGGGATGGCTTGGTCGGCGGTGACGTTTTTCGTGGTACCGGTTCTGGTTATTGAAAAGGTCGGTCCGATCACGGCGGTCAAGCGTTCGACTGAAATATTGAAAAGTTCGTGGGGCGAGGCTTTGGCGGGGAATAGCAGCATTGGGTTTTTCTGCTTCCTAGCGATGTTGCCATGCATCGGATTGATCATCGGTGGGGGCGTTGTTGCCGGAAACGGAATGGCTCTACTCGGCGCCGCGTTGGCCTTGATCGGAGTGCTCGGGATATTGCTGGTTTCGCTGATTTCGAGTGCGTTGTCGGCGATCATTCAGGCGGCGGTCTACATGTACGGGGCGAGCGGCACTGCTCCGTCGGGATTCGAATCCTCCACGCTGCGTTCGGCGTTTGCCCACCGTTAACGTACCTACCGCTAGACGGCCGGAGCGATAAACTACGTGGGAAAATTTCGATCTCCACACCCCGTTTGTCTGCTCATGTCCTTGATTCAACCCCGTACGCTCAAAGGGTTTCGCGATTATTTGCCCGCGGCAATGATCCCCCGCGAACGCCTGATGGAAACTGCCCGCGAGACCTTTCGGAGCTTCGGATTCGCACCGATCGACACGCCAACGCTCGAACACCTCGAGATATTGACGGGCAAGGGCAGCGAGGAGACGGACCGGCAGCTCTATCAATTCGTTGATGCTGGAAAACGTCCAGTCGGGATGCGTTTTGACTTAACGGTTCCTTTGGCTCGCTTCGCCGCACAGCACATTAACGAACTCGGTACCCCGTTCAAACGCTATCACATCGCCCCTGTTTGGCGAGGTGAAAACCCGCAAGCGGGCCGTTACCGAGAATTTTACCAATGTGACTTCGACACGATCGGAACCGAATCCGTGCTCGCGGACATCGAAGCGGTCACGGTGATCGATTCGTTGATTCGCGCGATCGGGATCGACGCGTTCACGATCAGCATCAATAACCGTGCAATCTTGAATGGACTGCTTGAGTCGCTCGGGTTAGCGGATCAATCAACCCCGATTCTCCGCAGCCTCGACAAACTCGCCAAGATCGGTCTAGAGGCAACTACGGCTGAGATGGTCAATGCCGCGGGGATCACGACCGAGCAAGCCGAGCAGGTTTTGCAGTTGGCGCAGTGTGACGGAACGGCCGAAGAGGTTTTTGCGAAGTTGCCCGGTATTCTCGGCGACAACGAGAAGGCGAACGAGGGAGCAGCGCGGCTGCGTGAGATTTACGACGGGGCGATCGCCTCGGGAGTGTCACCAGATCGGATCAAGATCGATGTTTCGATCGCCCGCGGACTGGATTATTACACCGGTGTGATTTTCGAAACGACGCTCGATGAATTGCCTTCAATCGGAAGCATCTGCAGCGGCGGGCGCTACGATAATCTCGCCGGCTTGTACACCAAGCAACACCTGCCCGGCATCGGCGCCTCGCTGGGACTCGACCGTCTGCTCAGTGCTTTGGAGACGCTCGATAAGCTGTCCTCGAAGAGCAAGCCGTGTCCAGTCTTTATCCCTTTCTTTGACAAGGACTACCGGGACGACTACTTGAAATTGGCGACAAATCTTCGTCGCGCGGGCATCGGGGCGGAGGTCTATCCGGAACCTCGCAAGATGAAGGCGCAACTCAAGTATGCCGATGGACACGGTTTTACGTACGCCCTCATCGCTGGAAGTGACGAATGGGAACGCGGCTATGTGCAAGTCAAAGTGCTCGCGGAGAAAACGTCAGAAGACATCGAATACCGGCACGATACACCGGAGAAGTTAATCGCCCGTTTGTCGTCGACGTAAGCCGCTTGCTGACCGAATCTGGCCGCATCGTGTTGCGGGTGATCACATGAACGGCTTGAGGATCGCCGGCAGTTGGCGATAGAGAAACCGGGGCATCAGACTGAGGTAACGATCCGATACCGGATCGTGTTTGATCAGGATCAGCGTGTCGGTTCGCGCAGCCGCTTCGTTGATCCGTTGCATGATTTGGTCACGTTGCGGGCCGAGTTCATCGCCGATGACCAGCAGCGGCATTCGGTCGTAGGTCGCTTGCGTGCCTACCCACCAATGCGAGTCATCAGCAACGCGGGTTTGCAGTCCCATCGGCGCGAGTGTTTTGGCGAGCATCTCTCCGGCGGGTTGGTCCGCATAGGGCAACACGAGTTGGCCAGGAGTCAGGCGGCGTTGGCGTGCGTCATCCCAATTGACTAGGCATGCGGCGTTGTTGACGCGAGAGGTTTGGCGAAGGATCCCGGCGAGCGTGATTGCGGTATCTAGCTGCGGTCCCGATCGGCCCGCTTTGAGTAAGGGCCAGTGTTCGGGGAAGTTGTCTTGTTCATCGGGTGTAGGCACTACCGGCTTGGTCAGGCATTCGGCTCGGGCGGACCAATGCTTCAAGGTTGCCGGTTTGAACTTCTGAGGGATGCCGCGAGCATCCCGAAGACAGTCGACGAGTAACGCGCGCAAGCCAATTTGTTCACGAGCGTCCCATTCGGTTGCATCAACAAAATCGTCGACCCATTGCAACGCGTCTACTTGTTCGTCTCCAAAATCTTCCAGTGAGGTCACGTCGGCGAGACGTTGTTTGAGTGAAGCTTCTCCGATCGAGAGGAAGAGCCGTGTTTCCTCTTTTTCGAAAATCAAGCCGAGTTGGCTAGCAATGGTGTCCATCAACTGGCCGATCGGTTTCCAGCCGGGCTGGGCGTCCTCAACCGGTTGCGTAAGCGAGATGTCGGCGAGGTCGAGGCTGACCCAATCAATTTGAATAGGGACCTGAGTCAATTCACTACAAACGAGCACGAATGCGTGAAGTGGGTATCCCTCGGTTTGAATCGCCACACGGAACTTCAACGCATTGTCGATGTTGACGTCGGGTGGCGGCGTGGCCAACAGCATCGGATCGAGCATCGCGTCCGCGGCCGCCTCGACCATCATGTCATCAACGGGTGTCGCGGATGTTGTGACCGGAGGAGCGTCAGGGGCGTTGCCGGGAAGATCCAACAGTTGCGTGAAAACCTCCAGCCCCTCGGGCATCTCCATCAGGGGTTGGCCTACTTCGCCGGAATCTTCGCCGGTGGCCGATGGTTTGACGCCATCCGGAATCAGCGGGCTGTTATCGTTGTTTTCGGCAAGGATATCGACAGGCAACAGACCGGACGGAATGGGGCCGCTATCCATCGGCAGTTGGGGGGCGGCGGGGGCATCAAGCTCCGTCGGCGGCGTGTCGCCGGGGAGTGGATCGCTCGCTTCTTCGGCTGGAATCGTTGAAGGTGCAGGCGTTTCCTCCGCGACCGGATCGGGGGCGGGCGAGGGCGGTGCGGACGGAACAGTCTCGCTGTCATCGCCAACTTCATCGACGAGATTCTGTGCTGGTTGGGTCGGAGGATGCTGTGCAACGGGCTCTGGGGTATCCGGACCTCCGAGTAACCACGCGGCGAGCACGCCGATCACGATCAGTCCGCCGAGGGCACTTGCGCCGATCAAGAGCTGTTTTCGTAGTCGACGTTTCGGTTCGCTGGCCCAATTCCCTTCGCTCTTCCAATCCAGCTGTTCCTGATCTGCCGACGTCCGGTCCGGTGCGGCAGGGTTTGGATCGCGAGCGAACCCTGATTCGACAGGAGGAGCCTCAGCGGAGTTCGCGAACGCGTTTCCGCTCGTTTGCGGATCATCCAACGCGTTGGCCTCGCCCAACACGTCCGACTGAGTAATCTCTTGGCTATCAACGTTCTCGCTGCCCACGACCATTTGCGGTTGCGGCGGGCTCGTGCGGGCTGTTGACGGGGGCGCATCCGCGGGACTGGTGGCAGGCGGCGGGCCCGGCGGTGATTGTTTCGGTTCGGAGGGCTCCGGTTCAGCGATTTGCACCATGGAGCCACAGCGTGGGCAGGCGACAATCGTACCCACCAGCGCCTGATCGGTCACACGAAGTCGACCGTGGCAACTGACGCAGCGAACAGAAAAAGGGACAGACAAGTGTTATTTACCACCTGCTTCGGCGATCATGCTCGAAACTTCCGAAGCGACCAGCGAAGCGGGGAGGGCGTAACTGACGACTCGTCCGGCGCGGGCGATGTTGATGCCAATCACACGTCCTTCGCTGTCGATGATCGGGCCACCACATTGTTCTGGGTTCAGGACCGTGTCGTGCTGGATCGCTTGTTCGAAACCTGACAACCGCACGTTGCGGGCACCGTTGACGCGGGCGTCATTTTCCGACTCCTGCATCACCGTGAATTCTCGCAATCGAGCGGGGATGTCCACGGTGCTGCCGTCACGTTCGATCGTCAACTGCACGACTTCGCCCGGGAACATGCTGTTGAGCGTCGAGACCACGATGTCGACGTTGTTTTGTGGGCGTCCGTCGATCGCGATGATGCGGTCGCCACGTTCCAAACCGGCTTCGTCGGCGCCACTATTGGGGATGATGTTCCGCACGCGTGCGCCGGATTCTTCAATCCGCTGCAATTCGATACCGAGTCGTCCCTTGTGGGAAACCTTGCGTGGCGACGCACCAACAACACCGAGGCCGATCACCCGGGCGGATCGATCAGGGCTGATCAGGAAACTGCCGATCATCGGGACGAATCTTTCAAACGTAACCGGCTTGAGCGATTCACTCGCGGTACTCGCGTCGGTCTGCACGACCAACAAGGCCAGGTCGCTCGCCCGACGGACCGCTGCGACGCGGGCCGGCAATAATCGACCGTCGAAGAGCCGAACACGAATGGGGTCACCGGACAGTTCGCTGCGTTTGGTCAGAACGTAGGCGTCGAGTATCCCGGAGGAATGGGTCGATTGCGGCGAGGGCGAGATCGAGTCGTGGCGTTTGACAACGGTGCCCAAAGCGACGGGGCGTCCGCTGCTGATGACTTCGACGACGCTGCCTTCGAGGGATTCAGCGATCGGGTGAACCAGACGCATCATCGCGTTGGAGTCGCGACGATGGAGAACGCGGTCGACTAAGCGTTGCTGCAACCATTCCGGAATAGCGGATTCGTCTTGGGCGTTCGCCGTGTTTGGCGACACCGCCAGCGCGAGCAGGACCAAGAGCAGGGGATAGGTTTTACGAATGGTCATTGGCTCGTCCGATTTCTACAACGACTTGGATTAAACGCCCTTCGCGTCGCACCCATACTTTGACACGTTCGCCGGGCATGGTGTCCGCGACGGCGGATTTGAGCGACTCGAAATCTGTTATTTGCACGTCCCCGAAGCGTTCGACAACATCTCCGGCTTGAATCCCCGCGTCGTCCGCAGGGGACCCGGGGTTGATCTCTTTCACGTTGGCTTGCGGATCGGTGCCGTTACCACGCACGCCCAGCACCGGTTTGAAGCCTTCGAGGTAGCCCCACGACTTGCCTTCGTTCATTTTATCCCAGGAGTCACGGTAGTGATCAACTGGGACGTGCAAGTTATCGGCCACATCGTTACCGATCCGGCTGTGTACGGCAATCAACCGACCTGACAAATCGAACAAAGGTCCGCCGGAATCTCCGCCGATCAGAGCACAATCGGTAACGATCGAATCATCTCGTACTTCGAGAATGCGTCCGACTCGCGTCACCATGCCCCGATCACGTTCGTATCCGCCGGGATGACCGGTTGCGATGCACCACATCCCGCTGCGCAGGTTTGCACTCGTGCCGGGCGAAGCGAACGGCCACGGCTTGCCTCCGTCTTGGCCCTCGTCAATTTTCATTAATCCGGCGTCCACGTGGCGATTCATCCCACGGGTTGTGGCGGTGACCGTGCGGCCGTCGGCGAGCGTCAGGACGGCTTCTTTGCCGGGACGCATCGCGACGTGAGCGGCGGTAAGGACGTATCCGGTCTCGGTAATGATGACACCGCAACCTTGGGCGGGGCCGATCTGAACGCTGACGGTGCACTCAGCGGCACGCGATGCAACGAGCTGCTGTTGACGCTGGAGTAAACGCAGCATTTCGAGCGATTCAGGCACGCCACCTCGCTCCAACAATTCTCTCAGTTCCTCCGGTGGTTTGACCCACGTGTCGCCTTTCGGGCGGAAACCGGGACGTGTCGATGCATCCTGTTCTGCCTCCGAGTTAGCCATCGGGCTAACCCCGTCTGTGGCTGTTCCGTGGACAATCCCATCAGGTACAGCGGTACCTGGGGCGAGGTTGCCTGGGAGTGGCGAACCGCTAGGAAAAAACTGATCTTGCGCCGTTGCGGTCGTTGTGCCGAGCAGAAAACTCAGCGACCATCCGCAGATCAGTACCAGCAAAATGCGAGCAATCTGGCCGCATCGACGAGGCGTCGGCGCAGCATCTGCGCACGGCAAGCTTGACTGCGGCGAAGAATCCAATTTCAAACTAACTGCCCCTCATATTCGTGATTGTCATCGCTGGGTTCAATCTCAACAGAAGTCCCTGCTCTGGGCCGGTCCTTATTGTACCCTGTTGACCAGAAATCGCCCACCTTTTTGCGAGCCTCCTGGCGTCCCGCCACATCCCTTTTTACCGCATCCCGGCTACGGTCTGCGGCCGGCTACGCTGGGACCCTTTCCGCACCCATCCCTCGACGACATCTTTGCCTCGTGAACGTAAAAAACACAAATTATCCGCCTTCCACCCCCAGCCTGCTGATCATCGGGTGCGGCTATTTGGGCACGCGAGTGGGGTGGCAAGCTCGAGCGGCTGGGTGGTCCGTAGCGGCGACGAGCCGAACCCAACTCGCCAAAATTGCGAATCAAGAATTTCACCCGGTGCGGTTCGATTGGAACGATTCTCGCGATTTGCAAGCAATTCTGGAGGTCATCGAACGCCGAAAAGTCGATCGCGTGCTGGTTTCAGTCAGTTACGATCGAACCAGCTCGGTGGATCGGTTTGTCTCCCAAGTGGACGGATTATCTCGCTTGTTGCGATCGTTCTGCTCGCTACCCCAGCGTTTGGGTTGTCCGGTGCCAGACGTTTGCTACATCAGCACGACGGGTGTTTATCACCAGATCGGCGGTGTTTGGGTCGACGAGCGGTCGCCGACGCATCCGACTCGCGACGGCGGGCGGGCTCATTTGCAGGCCGAAGCAAAAATGCGTGCCCGTCTTGGACATTCCCCGTGGACGATCCTGCGGTTGTCGGGAATCTACGGTCCTGGGCGAGTGCCTCGGGCAGCGGATGTCCGCGCCGGAAGGCCGATCGCGTCGCCGCCAGACGGTCATTTGAATCTGATTCATGTCGACGACGCCGCCGCCGCAGTCATCGCCGCGTTCTCGCGAACGCCGCCCAATCCGTTCTTGAGTGAGTATTCCCAACCGCGGCGGGAACGCTTGTACGTTGTCAGCGATGATCGCCCGGTCGTACGTCGGCGGTTTTACGAAGAGATCGCCCGACAAACTCGATCGAAGCCGCCTGAGTTTATCGACCCGGCCGCGGATTCGGGCGTGCGTTTTCGCAGCGAAACGGACAAACGGATTTGGAACCGCCAATTCAAACGTGACCTCTTACCGACGCTGCGCTACCCGAGCTTTGTCGAAGGACTGCGTGACATCTTGTAGGCGGCGTCGAAGCGGCTGCGTTACACAAAATCTCGACCGGCGTTAAACTCACTCAAATGAATATGCCCACACTCCCAGCTGCAAAATTCGATCTCAATCAACCTTTTCCACCATCGGGTGACCAGCCCGTCGCGATCGAAAAATTGACCGCAGGATTCCTGTCCGGCAAACCAGCCCAGACGCTGCTCGGTGCGACGGGAACCGGGAAGACGTACACGATGGCCAACGTGATCGCGAACCTGGGCCGGCCGGCGTTGGTTCTCAGTCACAACAAAACACTCGCGGCACAGTTGTACGGCGAGTTCAAGGAGTTCTTTCCCAACAACGCGGTCCACTACTTCGTCAGCTATTACGACTATTACCAACCCGAAGCCTATATCCCGCAGCGGGACGTCTATATCGAAAAGGACTCCTCGATCAATGAAGAGATCGATCGTTTGCGGTTGGCAACGACGAGTTCTTTGGTCAGCCGCCGGGACGTGGTGATCGTCGCGTCGGTCAGCAGTATCTACGGGCTCGGTTCGCCGAAGGATTACAAAGAACTCGTCATCGATATACATCGAGGTGAGACGACCCGGCGCGATCATTTGTTGTTGAAGCTTGTTGACGTTCAATACGACCGCAATGATTTTGCTTTTGAGCGTGGCAAATTTCGCGTCCGCGGCGACTCGATCGAAGTTTGGCCGACTTACGAGGAGTTCGCCTTCCGTATCGAAATGTGGGGCGACGAGATCGAGCGGATTTCGCTGATCAAACCGCTCACCGGCGAAACGATTAAAACCGTTGACGACCTCTACATCTATCCGGCGAAACACTTCGTCATGCCGGAGGATCGCATCCAAGCGGCACTCAAGTCGCTGCGTGCCGAGCTTGCCGAGCAACTCGAAGTGTTTCAGAGCCAAGGCAAACTGCTCGAGGCTCAGCGGTTATCGGCGAGAACGAAGTTCGATCTCGAAATGTTGGCTGAGGTGGGGCATTGCCCGGGAATCGAAAACTACTCGCGGCCTTTGTCAGGCAAACCCCCGGGGGCGACGCCGGACACGTTGTATGAGTTTTTCCCGAAAGACATGGTGACGTTTGTGGATGAGTCACACGTGACCGTGCCGCAAGTCCGCGCGATGTATGCTGGTGACCGCAGTCGCAAGATGACGCTCGTCCAGCACGGTTTTCGATTGCCCAGTGCGTTGGACAACCGGCCTCTCAAATTCGACGAATGGGAGGAGCGGACCGGGCAGATTTGTTTTGTCAGTGCAACGCCGAGCAACTATGAACTCGAACGCACCGGTGGCGAAGTGGTCGAGCAAATCATTCGTCCGACAGGGTTGCTCGATCCGATTGTCGAAGTGGTCCCGGCACGGGGGCAGGTCAACCACTTGCTCGACGAAGTCCGGATCCGCGCCGCCCGCAACGAACGCGTGCTTGTGACGGCGCTGACCAAGCGGCTCGCCGAAGACCTTTCGAACTATTTTCAAGAACAAGCGGTTCGGTGTCGTTGGTTGCATAGTGAACTCAACGCGTTTGAACGAGTCGATCTGCTGCAGGAATTGCGGACCGGTCAATTCGATTGTCTCGTCGGGGTGAACCTGTTGAGGGAAGGTCTCGACTTACCCGAAGTTTCGCTGGTGGCGATTCTGGACGCGGATAAAGAAGGGTTTCTACGCAGCGAAACGAGTCTGATCCAAACGATCGGGCGTGCCGCACGGAATGCCAACTCTCGCGTTTTTCTGTATGCCGATAAGATGACTGACTCGATGCAAATGGCGATCGAGGAAACCGAGCGTCGACGCGAGATTCAGAAGAAGTACAACGACGAGCACGGCATCGTTCCCAAGACAATTTTCAAATCAATCCGATCGGGCATCGAATCTGACGCGGCGAAACATTCCGAGGTGGAACGGCAGGCGACGGCCGAAAGCAAGATCACGTACATCACGTTGGAATACGTCGAGGCGCTTGAGCGGGAGATGCTCTCCGCAGCCGAAGACCTCGAATTCGAACGGGCGGCTCGATTGCGAGATCGCGTTGTGCAGTTACGTGATAACATCGGCAAACCGCTCTCGGACATCGAACTGCCGCCTGATAAACCGAGTTCGGGTGGCCGTGGCCAAGGACGCCGCGCCGGGAAAAAGCAAAAGGGGATCAATCCCAATCGAGCCAAGATACCGCGTCCTAAACGGGGGTGATCGCCAAGACTTGCTTTGCAAGTCATACGTTGTTAACCGCCGACTGAGTCAATCAATTTAGTGCAAAATATCGCGTCATCGTTGGCTCCTCTCGCTGATTAAGGTGTGCGACGCTTTTCGCAGACCGGGCCAAGCAAGCGGTAGGATTGCCGGGGCAGTGGACGCATTTCGAAATGATGCGCCGCAACCGAGTTTTTACTTTCGATGAAGCCGGTTATCTCGAGCAGTCGAGGGGCTGCTCAAACGCCTTTTCTTCCGCGTGGGACGCTCTGAACCGAGAGCGTTAGCTTAAAACTCCGAAAAAATTGGTGGCCCGTTTGTGCTGATTGCTTATGGCGTCAGAAACGCCAAGAAGGGCCGAATTTTCGTCAGGTTGACTGTCTTGCCGGGAAAAAAAATGGCTGCGAATGGAATGGTTCGGTTCGAAAAAAGGAACTCAGCGGGGGCTTGTCAGACCTTAGCAAGCCGATTGTAGACAATGCCTGGCTGGTCGCTATAGTGGGGCAGTGCACCCACTCGCCCCCTAAGTGTCCTGTTTCTCTATGAGAACGACAGGGCGATTCGGTGTGCCGGTAGGACGTTTCGCAGGCGTGCGAGACGCGAATTGGCTCGAATGCGTAACAGTACGCGGCGCGTTTGAGTTCCCCAACAACAATCGTACGCATTGATCTTTCGAAATGGGCGGTATGTTCGAAGATTTCAGCTTGGCGGTGCCATCCAATCGAGATGCGCTCATTCGCGTGAACGTGAGGTCGTTTTGGTCGGACAATCGCCGTAGAACTGCGTCTGGGGGGTGTATGGACGCGCGGCGGACGCACCGCACATTATCGCAGGGAGAACCGCAGCCCTTTTTACAAGTGTTGTCCGGATGACACTCGATGACGCCTACCCGCAGCCGTGGGACGACAGTCAAGACGAACATCTGAGTATCCGCTCATTGATCGGCGATGAGCTTCTGGAAGGCGATCCCTCGGGACCGGTGCATTACGAGGATGGATCTCCCGACAATAGCACTCGGTCGAATGACACCTGTCGTGCAGACCGTCCGATTCCGACGGTGCCATCGCAAGTCGCCAGGTTCGTTATCAAGGAGGAACTCGGTCGAGGCGGTTTTGGTGTCGTGCACCGCGCTTACGATTCAGTGCTCGAGCGAGACGTCGCCATCAAAGCGATCTCGCGTCTGCGTGGATCGCGGGCGAATGACGAGCGGCGATTACACGAGGCTCGGGCGACGGCAAAGATGAGCCACCCGTATCTCGTGCCTCTCTACGAGATCATTGAGGACGGCGAGTGTATTTACCTCGTGTCGGAACTCTGTCCGGGACCGACCCTCCGGCAATTCATTACAAAACATCCGGACGGCATCGAGCCTACTTGGGCAGTCGAGATCGCGATTAAGCTCGCTCAGGCACTTTCGCATGCTCACCGTCGTGGGTTTGTTCACCGAGACATCAAACCCAGTAACGTTTTATTGGTACCCGATCCGTTTCGGCCGAACCCGAAAGCAATCGCTGAGTCATCTGCTCGAACCCCGGACTCCGCCGATTTATTTGACTGGCTAGACCGATCGGAAAGTTTGCCGTTCACGCCGAGGTTGACTGACTTCGGTTTGGTGCGTGACATTCTCGATTCGATTCAATCGCACGAGGGCAATCATCTTGTCGGAACGCTCACCTACATCGCTCCGGAACAGTTGACGCGTGAAGGTCCTGTGGGAGGTGCGGTCCCGGAACTCAAGCTCGGCGACGTCTACTCGTTGGGAGTGGTGATCTACCAAATGCTTGCCGGATGCGTTCCGTTCAAGGCGAAGCACCCCATCGAATTGATCGAGTTGATGGCGCAGTCGGAGGCGATACCGCTGCGTGAGCGAAACCCAAAGATTCATCGGGATCTCGACGCAATTTGCATGAAGTGTTTGGAGCGTGATCCGGCCAAACGATACGAATCGATTCAAGACTTGTGCGACGACCTGGAACGTTATTCCGAGGGGTTTCCAATCTGGGCGCGTCCGCAGGGGCGTGCCGAGCGGGCGTTTCAATTTCTGCGTCGTTCGCCCGTTGAGTCCGCGTTGGTCGTTGGGTTGCTGTTGATGTCGACAATTGCGGCGGTCACGTTCGCGTGGAGCAACC
Source organism: Aporhodopirellula aestuarii (assembly GCF_023701485.1). Classification (GTDB taxonomy): domain Bacteria; phylum Planctomycetota; class Planctomycetia; order Pirellulales; family Pirellulaceae; genus Rhodopirellula; species Rhodopirellula aestuarii. The sequence goes on along the minus strand of NZ_JAMQBK010000100.1, from coordinate 3,603 downwards.
GAAGTCTTCGTCGCCAGAGCGAAGTGCTCGCGACGGCAATTTTGATCGCGTCGAGAAACGAAGGGCTCGCGGTCGAGGCAGAGCACCGGGCGAGTGTTGCCCTTCACGAGGCGGAACGCGAACGGATCAAGGCGGAAGCGAGCGAAAGGGCCGCCCTCGAGGTTGCCTATCAGTCTGACCTACGACAAGCATTCGCTGCTGTTGCGGCGGGAGACTCCGCCAATTCGCTGCAGATTGCAGAGGAGATCGTTGACTACAGCGGTGCCGAACGCGTCCAGTCGCGTTATGACTGGCGACTGCTCAAGACCTTTGCTCGACAAGGCTGGAGGTCTTTGGAATTACCTGCGTCCGAAATGCCGTCGCAAGTAACCGAGGTGGTCGTTATTCCTAAACGTAATTGGGTGGTATCGACTTCTCTGAAGGGCTGGCTTCACATCCATGATCTCAGCGACGGTCGATTGATCAATTCGTTGCAGTTGCCTCAGCAGGGTGTTTTGGGCATTGGCGGAACGGTTCAGATCCACGCGTTGGCGGCATCGCCTGATGGCAAATGGTTGGCCGTCGGAAAGAGCAGGTCGGCAAGCATCGTTTCATGGTCAGGCATTTCCTCGGTAGAAATGATTGACGTGTCCAACGCCGCGAGCGACGAACTGAAGGTTGCCAGATCGTTCACCGGTTTCGATTCGACGGTCGAGTCGCTCGCCTTTTCTCCCGATTCCAAACAAATTGCGGTCGGTTGTCGATATGAGCCGATCCAGCTGATCACGATCGAAGATTCCTCGCAACGATTCAAAATTCCTGCGGAACGTCGCAACGAAAATCTGTTGGTTAGCACGGAGGGTGAGCTCATCATCGTTCCGAATCTATCAGAAATTCATGCAGTTGATTTCAATTCTTATGAGGCTCGCCATTTCCTAAACAAGCCTACGGGGTGGGCTCCCACCAGTCTGGCGATAACAAAGGATTCTAAGAAGTGTTTCTGTATCCATTATAATTTATCCAGTGTCGTTGTATACGAACGCGATGGCGATTCACAGACACGCTATGACATTGATTTTCAGCGAGGCTTGCTCACTTGTTTGGCGATTAGCGAGGACGATGAGTATTTGGTCGCCGGGACAACTGTTGGAGGCATTGCCGTTTGGAAGCTCGCCGATATCGAGCGAGACAAACAGGCTTGTATCTCACCGAATGAATCGATGCCATGCGTTTGTCACACCGAGCCAATCCAATACGAGGTCCGGCACCGGGGAGCAGTGTCGGCGATCGACGTCGCTTCCAATTCCAAAGTATTCAGCGGTGGAATTGACGGCATGCTCGCGGTCACAACGCTTAAGAGCATGCCGTCTGGGGATCAGGCAGCGTGCGTTGTCGACCAATGCAATCCGTTGTTTCCACAGGAAGATTGGAAAGCGGTCGATTCAGCGGTGAGTGCCGACGGCAAGTCGGTATTCGCGATGCGTAGTGATGGTTCGGTATATAGCATCGACGTGGAACGGGGAACGACGGTAGAGGAAATGCCCGCCCGCGATACGTGGGGTACGGTGCTCTTCTACCATCAGGGGCGTCGATGGCTCTTTGTAGGATACGCGGACGGGCGTGTTTTCGTAAAAGAGGCGGCGGGAAAGCGACGCTTGTTCGAATTGCCGAGACTGGATGCGCCCACAACCTGGACTGTCAGGGACATCCTTGTAAATAGCTCGCAAGATCGATTGATCGTAAGTACCGGGAAAAATCATATCTATACTTTGGTGATAGAAGTTGACGAGCGAGACGGCACACCGTCGTTCATTCCCGATGCCAAGGTCCATTTGCGGCGACAGGCGGCAGACATTGCGTTGACCAGTGACGAGGACCTTCTGTTGATGGGTGATTCGTTCTGCAAATATCGCCTGGGTGATTTTTCAGAAACAACGCTCGGCCCAGGGTTGGACTTCGTTCGTGCCAGTTGCTCGGATCCGAAAGAAGATCGCATTTTGATTGGGACGATGGAGGGGCGAATCTATGCAATTGACAGTCGCGGGCGACGCAAGCAAGTTTCGCGTCAGTGGCGTTCAGACGTTGGAACACAAGAGCGCCACTATCAAATTCTTTCGATGGTGATGTCCCCCGACGGCAAAACGATACTGTCTGGAAGCCAGACAGGCGAAATCGGGATCTGGAACGCATCTAATCTGAGGCTCCTTGGGACCGTTTCGCCATTGTCCCGCAAACGTGCAATCATGAACATCTCGATCTCGGAAGAAACCGGAATGTTGGTTTTTAGCGATGGAGACCCGACTGCCTACCGGTCAGATTCAGAATCTCGATTGCATCTGATCTCGTTGACAGAGCAATGAGCAAATGAATTCAAATTGCAAACGTGTTGAAAAGTTTACTAGAATCGACATCATACATCTTGTTTGAGGGGCATCGCAAAAATGACGAATTCCAAGTCTCAACGATCCGGGTTCACGTTAGTTGAATTGTTGGTCGTGATCGCCATTATCGCGGTATTGGTTGGACTGCTGATCCCGGCCGTACAGGCGGCGCGTGAAGCGGCTCGCCGAATGCAATGCAGCAACCACATGCGGCAGATGGGCTTGGCCATTCACAATTACCACAGCGCGTTTCGCGTCTTGCCGCGGGCATTGTGGTTCGAAACGCCTCCTAAGTCGTTCAACGGGCGGTCGTGGCCAGTGACGATTTTGCCGTTTATGGAGAATCAGGCGTTATTCGATCAGTTCGACCAAAACGTCGTTGCCGTCGATCAGCTCAGCCCGCGAAACGTTGCCGTCATTCAGACGGTTGTTACGGGCTATGTTTGCCCATCGACGCCCGAGGATGCGGATTCACGACGCTATACGTTCGACTCGTCCGGGATGGGGCTGCCCTTCACCGCGACAAATATTGCTCCCATCGACTATTGTCCGACGACCGGTGTCACGGGCGAGTACATGAGGCACGCTGGAATCGATGGCTCGATCGAACGTGAAGGTGCGCTGCAAGTTGTCAGTGAAGTGTTCGGCGGAGGACATGACGGAAACTTCGCCGGTATTCTCGACGGGCTGTCCCACACGTTTATGCTGGGCGAACGCACCGGGGGACCGACGATCTTCAGCGCCGGAACGGTTGACGTCATCGCGACGCAAAACCTCGTCGGAGTGAACGGCGGTGGTTGGGGAGACCTTGTTAACGGCGAGAACTGGTTTCAAGGTTCCCAGCGTGAAGGCTTGTTTTGGCCACCCGAGGATGGGCCTTGTGCGATCAACTGTACCAATGCGAGAGGCTTCGGTTTCCACAGTTTCCATGTGGGAGGATCGTACTTTTTGCTGGCCGACGGATCCGTCAATTTGTTCACCGAGAGCATCGAACCCTACTTGTTCGCGTCGATGATTACTCGCCGTGGTGGTGAACGGCCCAAACCGTGAGGGCACGGTCTGGTTGTGGATTGCGAATGTGTGACCGGGGAGTTTGCGAAAGCTCGCCGCACGTTTCATCGGCATGTTGGCCAAAGGTCATTGTCATCGAAGCCAGGGGCAATGCCCCCGGAAGATCGAAAACCACGGCATCACTTGGCCAACCGCCATGTTCACGACTGCCGGTTAAGCAGGTACATAGAAG
>NZ_JAMQBK010000010.1 GCF_023701485.1 Aporhodopirellula aestuarii | reverse complement strand
GCTCGCGCCGTTCCGCTAAACACGTTGCTAAAACAATCGATGTTCCGTGGGAACCTCCGTCCTCGTCGAAAACCGTTGTTTCGATCACTTCCCCGATCCGATCGACAACGCTTACTCAGATCATCGTCGTAGCCGCCGTTGCCAGACGGTGGGCCGCGTTCTAGCCAACGCAGCTACCGATTCGAATTCCAGGTCGTCATCCCCAGCTGGATTCTCCGGTCGCTGCCATTTCGGGCAAAGAGCTACATCAATCTGATGACAACCGACTCGAGAATTACGTTTGCTAGCATTCCGCGCAGCGTATTTCGCATGGGTTTGATCCAAGAAAACCTCGAAAATGGACGATGAAAAGCGGGGGCTGTCACGGATTGACCGCTCCAATCGACAAAGTAGCTAAACCGAGCTAAGTCGAATCAACAAGAAAAAACGAGCCAAAATGCGTTTGAACGCTGGCATAACGACGTCGAGCTATCGATCAGGTCCAGCAATTTTGCTGGTACCGGGGTTGCTGATGTCATGTCTGATCGCGTTCGAATTTGACGCAGTCGGCACCGTCCGTGCCGACGGTCTCCTTCCCGGAGCCATCACCCGCGAGGTGACCGGGCAGAACGCTTTGGTGATGCAAGAAGAATCTTACGAGCTGAACCTGCAACCGGAAGACGCCGCCGCACGTTCCGAATTACCGATCGGCGATTTGATTTTTCCTCAGATCCACACAGCCCCGGCGAGTCATCGCGCGGCACCGTTTCGTCTCGCTACGGCGAAACGTTCTTCGTCAGCCTCGGATCGACTCAATGCGACCCCCGTCGTCTTCCAAAACTCGGAACCGACGCTCAATGCCCCCAACGAACTACTCATGCTACCGCTTCCTGATGCGATCAGCGAGCCGATCGATCTGCACGCCGAAGACGGGTTGATCACCCTTTCGGTTCGCAAAGCCCCACTCGCCGACGTGCTTTCGGCGATTGCGAAGTCCCAAGGGCTCAGCATATTAACAACCGACGACATTGACACGACAATCAGCGGCAATTTCACTCGAGCTCACTTTGAAGACGTGATGTCCGCGATCTTTGCGATCTCGCCTTACACCTGGACGCGGAGTTCCAATGTCATTCTGGTGACGCGGCTTGACGGAGGAAGTTCGCTTCCACCGCATGCTCAGGGCCGCGAGATCAGAGTCTTCGAGCTCAATTATGTCTCCGCCGACGACGTGCAGAATGTCATCAAGCCGCTTCTGTCCGGTGTCGGAAACATCTCCATCACGCAGACAAATTCACGGGATCAAAACAAGACACGAGAGCGAGTCATCGTTGAAGAGATCCCGCAGTACATGGAACGCATCGAGCGGTACGTCGCACAAGTTGACCGACCGCCTCGCCAAGTCTTGATTGAAGCGCATATTCTCGAGGTGGATCTGAAGGACGACACCGCATGCGGCGTCGATTTATCGAAACTTTCAAACACCTCGGGAACCGGCATTCTTTTGAGCACCCCGGATTTCAACAATACGATCTCTTCGCTTTCAACATTGTCTTCGAGTGCCTACAACATCGGAATTTTCAAAGCGGGTGACTTGTCGGGGTTGGTTGAGGCGATCACCCGGACCGAGGATGCCAAGGCATTGGCATCTCCGCGAGTACTCGCTTTGAATGGCCAAGAAGCATATGTGCAAATCGGCGAAAAACTGGGTTACTTCGTCACCACGACGACGCAAACCAGTTCTCTGCAAAGTGTCGAGTTTCTCGATACGGGCGTGGTATTGAGAGTGACTCCACAAATCATGGATGATGACTCGGTAGTCATGTCGGTCAAACCGGAAGTTTCCGACGGGTCTGTGGACGAACGCGGCCTCCCGTCGGAGCGTACGACCGAGGTGGACACGACCATCATGCTGGCGAATGGAACCGGCATGGTGATCGGAGGATTGATCAAGGAAACCGACAGCGAGCGCATTCAGAAGATCCCTTTGCTGGGATCGATTCCGTATGTTGGCCGCTTGTTCCGACGAATCAATCTCGTCAGCGAACGAAGTGAAATCATCATCGCCCTCGTGCCCCACGTATTGCCTTGTCCGCATCCGCAGCTTCCCAGCGAGATCGAGGCGTTCGATCGTGCAACAACACCACTCTTTTATGGTCCTCTGAAGGAATTCCCTCGACCCTGGGAACCCAAATTAACGACCGATAATGGATTTGGAAAATCGCAAAACAAGTCTTCGAGCGTCGAAGGCATGTCCTATTTTCCAACTGACGACTGAGTAGCTCATCGAAATCGGACCTTTATCATGCCAAACGAACTTCCACTTCCCGCGGAATTGATGCACCTGATCGAAAAACGATCCGGAACCGACCGACGAAAAACGCCGGCCGACGCGCCCGGCCAAGCCGAAGATCTCGCCGATCTCTCGACAACTGCTAGCGAAACCGATCAAGCCGCATCTGCTGCAAAGGAACGACGGTCCAAAAAGAATCGCCGCTCGAAGTAATACTTCGTCGAAGCATCGCTGTTCGGCTAGCGGAAGCGGTCAATGATCGCTGCGGATGAATCTCCACGGAGGCAGGCGTTTGGAAACGAGCGTCTGGTTTTTCTAGCGGAGCGGCGCGAGCCGCCCAGTAACGCGGGACCGGACGGCTCGCGCCGTTCCGCTAAGAAGAGCACGTGTATCTGTTTGCAGTTGCTACCGTCGCCAGAAGGTGGGCCACATTTTAAGCACGAAGCTAAGTGGCGTTCAGTAACGTGGGACCGGACGGCTCGCGCCGTTCCGCTAGGAAGAGCACGTGTATCTGTTTGCAGTAGCTACCGTCGCCAGACGGTGGGCCAGGTTTTAAGCACGTAGCTAAGTGGCGCTTGGTAACGCGGGACCGGACGGCTTGCGCCGTTCCGCTAAGAGAAGAACCTCGCCGGATGACCGACGAGGTTCTTGAAACTCGCACTCCCGCATGGGGGGTATCGACAAGAAAGGTCTAGTTGCTCGATGCGGCGAACAATCGCGTCGGCTCTTCGCTGGTCACTTCTTGCTTGAGCGTCTTGCTCGTTAGTGTGGCCTCAAAGCGAACGGTACCTTTCCCGGTCGGCTTGCAGGTCACCGTGTATTCGACGCGGTCACCGGGTGCCATCTTCTTAATGGGATCGAATGTGACCGTTCCCTTCTTGTGGCTGGCATTGGTAGGTCCGTCCGCCGCATCAAACTTGAGCTTGTCGGGAAGAGTCGCCACAACCTGCACGTCCTGGTCTTCCGCGTCGCCCTCGTTCCATACGGTAATGGTGTAGTTTACCTTCGACCCATCGTTGACAGGATCCTCGTCATCGATCACAGCCACTTGCAGGGCTGGCAAACGAACAACCTTCACGCGTGCCATCGTCATCGCACTTGTTTCGGCGGTCGATTTCGCTTGATCTTCCGCTCCATCCACCGTGCATACGTAGCGAGCTTCGACTCGTGTCGGCAATTCTTGCAACTTGTCAGCGCGAACGGCATACGTAAATTCGGCCGTTTCACCTGCGTCGAGACGATCGATCACAAACGACTCACTCCGCATTTCCAACCGACTGTCATCTTTGGACTGCTGATCGTTTCCGTTGCCGCCCTTCTTCGACGAATCGTTGTCGCTGGCAACAGTCGGTTGACTACCATCACCCTTGTTTTGCTTCGACTGATCGGAGGATTCCGCATCGCGGATTTCGTAATCACCCATGTCGGCAAGGGTCGCTTCCGCCGGCCAGTTCACTGTCACGTTCACCGACTCCGCAGCAGCATTACCGGTGTTGGTAATTTTGGCGGTGAAGGTCGCCAAGTCATCGCCATAGATTCGCGATGGGCCATCGATCTGGGCGGTTAAATCCGCAGCAATCACGCGGGTTGACGTTTCTTCACTACGACTCTTCAAGTCACCATTCTTCGCCTTAGCTACTGCGCGGCTACTGAATTCGCCCGCCTTTTGAGCGTAAACACGAGCGACGAACTTGCGTGAATCGCCGGCAGCCAATCCATCGACATCGAACGACAATTCATTGCTACCATCGATCGTAGCCAAACCGCTACCGAGTGAGTCAGTGATGACGATCGGCCCAACATCACCACTACCGTCGTTGCTGATAGCGTAAGTGATCTCGATCACACCACAACGATCCGCCTTCTTAGGTGCGGTCTTGGTCAGCTGGAGTTCTGGCTTGACGATCCGGCTGCTCAGACACAAGGCCGGCGTGTAGTTCGAAATTTCCAAACAGCTACGCAGTTCGCCCTCTTGATCGGCCGTGGCTTTGACGACAAAAGTTCGACTGTCGCCTGGCTCCAAGGTCGCAATCGTCATCTGATCGGTTGAACCACCCTTCTCGCGATTGGACTGTTTTCCGTCCTGGGGCTGTTCCTGCTTGGCAGCGTTTTGCTTGGGGGATTGTTTGTCTTTATTGCCAGATTCCTTCTTTTGATCTTGGTTGCTGCTCTGACCTTGGATCGACACGGACTCGATCTTGAATCCCTTCGCTTTACGCTGTTTGAGCTTAATATCGTGCAGAACAATATTGTCTGACGTGTTCGAGACTTCAACTTCATAGGTGAAGGACTCGCCAACGCGAGCTGAATCCGGCATCGCTGCTTGAAGCCTTAACAATCCGTCGCCTGTCTGCATCGAGTCCTGTGCGCTCGCGATATCCGGTGTAATGACTTGCGCAAACGAAAATGCTGCGAAGCATGCGATTGCTGATAAGGAACGGTGGAATGGTATCGACATGTGGAGATCCTCTACGAAACGTGAATCGGGAAAATAAGGGACAATGACTTGCCCCAACCGTCATTTGTGGTCCTGCAAAACCGATGCCAACCTGTACATCGAACGGCTTCGCCAATAGCGTGTCTACGTTGTCCGGTTCACAAATTGGTTCAGCTCGACAAGGATCCCCGCATAACACAATTGCAAGAGGATACGTTGACTCGACACCGACGAAGAGCTCGCGTTGCATGGTCAATCAATGCACGGCGAAGAACATCTTTGCGGATCTCACAAAAATTTGAATGAAAACGCAATCAGCACGATTGACGCGATTGCCAGCAACTTCTCGTCAATGACGGGGGTCAGAAACTGACCGTCGAGTGCGGTGACCAACCAGAAGGTCGCGCCGTCGCGATTGCTCTTGGAAATGTTTCGAACACGCTGCCCGCCAAACCACTGTCCGCCAAACCACTGTCCGCCAAACCACTGTCCGCCGCGGGCGAAGAGTGGAACGGCGAACATCGACAGGGAAACGCCAACGCAGCACACCGTTGTGAAGATCAGGGCAATCCAGCGACACTGCAAAATGGCGATCGTCGCGTTCTGCGCGAGCAACTTGGCCGCTAAGCAAGTATGCAGGAATAATTGGGCAAAATCCTATGGGCCATTTGGGCACCAGCCTGGAGTGCTAAATCTCTGGACTGCTAAATGTTTGCGAAGACGCGGAGATATAACGCCGCGGAAGTATTGCTTCCATTCCTAGTCGCGATAGCGACGGCAGGTACAAGCCCCGGACGTGAGTCCGGGGTCGACGTCGCCCCCCCGCATACACCAAGTCGCGAAGCGATGACAGATGCCGCTCCCGAGGGTTCATTCGTGCGTCCACCCGTGTTTTGTGTCGTCGCGTTGCGACTTGCTTTGGTTTGTTTTCCCAGACCACGGACTCACGTCCGTGACTATCACATGTCGTCGCTATCGCGACTAACAGGACAGCGCCACTT
>NZ_JAMQBK010000001.1:27151-105357 GCF_023701485.1 Aporhodopirellula aestuarii | reverse complement strand
GCCTATGCCCGTGCCATTCAGGCCTGACCCCTTTGAACTCTGCCGAGTCGGATGCAGTAAAGAGGCCTGACCCCTTTGAACTCTGCCATGCTACTTTGAAAAAGCCAGGGGTATTACAGAACGCTCGCTTGCGATCGATTCATTCGGCTCATTCAATCACGATTTCGCCAAATTCCGACTCCGTCGCTTTGACATAGTAACCCACCCACTCAATCTCAGTCAGGGACTCGGGGAGGTCAAACTTCATCGGCTTACCGTTGATTGTTGCTGTTGCTTGATGCTCGCCCAAATCGATATCAACGGTGATATCAAAATTGTCCATGGGCTGAAAGGAGGATGCTTGCTTTGCAATCGACCCGACATTACCCCAGTCGCCAGCGAAAGCCACGTGGTCGTTCATGCCGATCGCGGTACCGATTTTGATCGTGTCATGATTCGTCGGTGCTGTGCCGATCACAATCGCCGCGTTTCGAGTTGGACCGTTTTTCTGAAGGCTTGCATATCGACACTCCAAACGAAATTCGCCCGATCGAGGTTCATCGAGTTTCTTCAAAACGAGTCCCTCGGCCGCCGCCGATACGCGATAACCACCACTATCGCTAGCGCTGGTGACCGTCGCCCCCAGCACACGATCAAACTTCCCCGTCTTATCGACGCCCGCTGCCGGTTCGGCGGACTTTTTACGTTTGCCTTTGCTTGGTTTTTCGTCTTTCCACCAGTCGGGGCCCTCATCGAGTACGGCTTTGTCATGAGCGATCAGCTTTGTGCGAAGCGCCTCGAGCTTTTCGGGATGAGAAGCCGACAGGTCTGTCGTTTCCTGCCAGTCATCCTGAATGTTGTACAACTCAAACTTCGTGAGATCGCTGGAGCCGAGGATTTTCCAATCTCCCACCCGCATCGCGACCTGGGTTCGTTCGGGAGCCAAGTGATTGCGCCAATAGAGAGGTTGCTCTCGATCGATAGGCTGGCCATCAAAAGCTGGCAACATGCTCGCGCCATCGATCGTTCGATCGGTTGGAAGTTCGACACCAACGATCTCGCAGATCGTCGGGAAAATATCCGACCCGATAATGGGTGTATCGCTCTCGGTATCCGGTCGAATATGTCCAGGCCAGCGAACAATGCCAGGGACGCGAATGCCACCTTCGTGCGACGCACGCTTGCGTCCCCTCAGCCCGCCCGTTGATCCGCGCGTGCGACCGCTGGTGCCATTGCCTTCGGGACCATTGTCGGACGTGAAAATAACAAACGTGTCGTCGCGATACCCGAGCGCGTCGACGGCTGCCATCAAATTGCCAAAGGCGGCATCGAGTTGCGTGATGTTGCCATGATGTTGGCGGATTCCTTCGTCGTCGATATCCGCATACGGTTTCATGTACTCTTCTGCCGATTCGATCGGCAAGTGAGGTTCGTGTGTCCAAACGGTCAAGAAGAATGGATTGCCCGAATCCTTGCGATTCTCCAACCAGACCGCAGCTTCCTTCGCGCACAATACCGAACTCGGTCCTTCCATTCGACCCACTTCTTTTCCATTGCGAACAAAGTTCACAGGATTCATGTGGTTGGGCGACGCGTTGTTCTGTGTCGCCATCCAGTGATCGTAGCCATGGTCATTTGGCTGCGGCTGTTCGGGGCTGCTGAACTTGCCATTCAGATGCCACTTACCAGCGTGACAGGTATCGTATCCGATCTCCTTCAAGACTTCGGTGATCGCGATTTCACTCGTTCGCAAGTGGTATTGGCTGCCACCGGGAATCCATCGCCAAACGCCGTTACGATAGGGCGTTCTACCCGTCAAAATCGCCGATCGCGAAGGCGAGCAAACGCTACACCCGGCGTAGCACTGGGTAAACCTCAACCCTTCGGAGGCAAACCGGTCTAGGTTTGGAGATTGGATTTTGGGATGTCCATAACACCCAAGGTCACCCCAGCCTTGGTCGTCCGTTAGGAAAACAATGAAGTTCGGACGCGTGCTTGATTCGGCAGTGAGTGTCGTTGAACCAAGGAGTTGTGCGAAGAGTGCCGCACACAACGCAAAGGTGAGCGTCGCTAATCTATATCGCAACTCTATCGGTAATGTTGGGCGGCAATCGAGCATCTTGTTGTTCCGGGCTGGCGACTTGGCAAAGAAGTTGAGCATGTTGAAACCTAGATGTTGGATGGCGGGGAACCGCACCCGGTTCGCGACCACAGTGTGTTCTCTCGCATTTCACAAGTCAATTCCTGGAGGTAATCAGTCGTCGAATTTGACACTTCTCGGTAAACGCCGGTTCTTTTCTCGGCCCCTAATGGGCTTTGCCCTATTTGGAGCTAGCGATTGACAGCTAAACGCGACAGGTCCAACGAAGTCAGCCCGCTGGTGTCGAGACGGCTCATGATATCGTCAATTACCTTGCTAAACGTTCGCTCCCACAACGCGAGATCGTTGGGGGCAAAGCACCAGAGGAAGCCGTAAGGTGCCATCCACCTAGCGCCTGCTCTCGGTTCGCACCAGGCCGGGATAGTCCGACACAGCCATTGCCTGGGGCGTCACGCTGCGGACGAACAAAAGTGATGGGGGCCAAAGAGCGACCCGTAAACGCAACATGCCACGCCCCTTCAGATTTGGCCGCAGCCGTGACCTTTGCTTTGCACCCGCGGCATTAACGGGGGACATTTTGGGGTTCGTTCATGGTTGTGCACTTCCGACGCCATCGCGTGGAGACGATGTGTCGCTGGCATAGCGGGTGATCGCTTGCTGGAGTTCTTTGGCGACTTCGGTGCGAAGGAGACTGGTCCGATAACATGGGGCGGTCCTCGTTCTCGGCGGGTACGTAATCGGGATCTGCGGACTTCGCTTGATGGTTCGGTTACGCCAGATCGTTGGCATTGCGAGTCTTGATTGGATCCGTTGCTTTCTTGCGATCGAGCGTCACACCCGCGTTTTAAAATGATGCGCTGGGGCGCTCGATGCGCATGGTTTGGGGGGAGTCGCGGAGAAATGGGGGCAATCGCGGAGTCGCGGGGTGAACCTTTGGCTTTCAGTGCCTATCAATGGAAGCCAATTTGTGCGACCGTTTAGCGAATGTGCTCGCGCGATGCGGATTGATTCGTGTCCGTGACGCGTGCTTTGTTAACGCTGAACTTGCGGTAGCGAGACTTGACGAGAGCTTTGTGTGGTTTCGTTGATGGCCGAATGTCTTGACCCAATTCGCTAAACCGCGAACTCAAGTTTTCGCTGTGCGCAACCTTCGTATTCCCTGTCCCCGTAGCGCCGAAAAGGCAACTTCATGAGCAAGAACGATCCCTCCCAACTCGATCACGTTACCTATGACGATGTTTCCACCATTACCGGTGGCGCGATCGCGGATCTGGTGGAATCCGATCGTGCGCATGCGAAGCGCGGGGCTCGGCTTCTCGCCGAAGCACTGGTGGCCGAGGGCGTCGACGTGATCTTTGGCTATCCAGGCGGGGCTAACCTGGAAATTTTTGATGTGCTACCTGAAGTTGGCATCGAGATTATCCGTGTCGAACATGAGCAGGGGGCAGCGCACGCCGCCCAAGGCTACGCTCGGGCGTCGGGAAAAGTGGGCGTTTGTCTGGCCACGTCAGGCCCCGGCGCGACCAACTTGGTCACAGGAATTGCCGACGCCAATTCCGACTCCGTTCCGATCGTCGCCATTACAGGGAACGTGCCAACACATTTGCTGGGCAAGAACGCCTTCCAAGAGGTCGACATCGTCGGCATCTGTGAACCGGTTACCAAGCGAGCCTACCTCGTCAAACGTGTTGCGGAGATTCCTGAAACCGTTCGTGAAGCCTTTGAACTCGCTGGCGGGCAACGGCCTGGGCCGGTGTTGATCGACATCCCCAAAGACATCCAGCAACACTACCCACGCAACCCCGAAGGACGTTACGCGCCACCGCGCATTCCCGCGGTCATCTCGGCACCCGAACGCCCTGCGGGGGCGATCAATCCGGGGCAGTTGGAAGAATGCTGTCACCTGATTCGCGACGCCAGCAAACCGATTCTTTACATCGGTGGTGGTGTGGTGAGTTCCGACACCGGTCCGCAATTAGTTGCTCTGGCCGAAAAGCTGGGCATCCCCGTGACTTCGACCGTCATGGGGCTCGGTGCGTTTCCACCGGATCATGATCTCGCCCTCGGTGTTTTGGGCATGCACGGTTCGAAGTTTGCCAACATGGCGATCAACGAAGCCGATCTTGTGCTGGCGGTCGGTGTGCGTTTCGACGACCGGGTGACGGGCAAGGTCGACGAGTTTATCAAGCACGGAAAAATCGTGCACATTGATATCGATCGCCGTGAACTCAATAAGAATAAACCGGTCACCTTGCCGGTCTGTGCCGACTTGAAACATGCGCTCGCGCAGTTGCTCGAATCCGCGACGCCGGGAGATTACAGTGCGTGGCGAGCCGAAGTTGCCGGCAACCGGGCTCGTTATCCCTTTACCATTCCGGAAGGCGATGAGCTCAGCCCGCAGTTCACCATTCGCGCGATCTCCGAGGCGACGAACGGTCAAGCGATCATTTCGCTCGGTGTTGGCCAGCACCAGATGTGGGCGATGCAACATTACCAAGTCGCTCGGTCGCGTTCGTTCTTGAGTTCCAGCGGGTTTGGAACTATGGGCTACGGACTGCCTGCGGCGATCGGGGCGAAAGTGGGATGTCCCGATCGGACGGTCATCGATATCGATGGCGACGGTTCCCTTAATATGACCGTTCACGAACTCAGCACGTGCCACCGCTATGGCATTGGTGTCAAAGTGGTCGTGATTAACAATCAATGGCTCGGGATGGTGCGGCAGTGGCAGGACATGATCTACGACGGTCACCGCAGCGGCACGGCGCTCGGGGATCCGATGGCAGTCAAACGTCCCGGGAGCGAAGACATCTATCCCGATTTTCTCTCGATCGCAAAAGGCTACCGAGTCAAAGCGGAGCGTGTAACGAATGCGGGTGATCTTTCAGCAGCCATCGAACGCATGCTTGCCGATCCGAATGAACCTTATCTGTTGGACGTGATCGTCACGTTTGAAGAAAACGTGTATCCGATGATCCCGGCCGGCGGTACTTACCGCGACATCATCATGAGCTCCGCCGACCTCGCCCGCGGTGAAAGCAAGGCAGCTCAAGGAAACAACATCTAGAGACAAACAGGCGGATGTATGTTGGACACCGGATGGCTTGCGCCATTCCGCTAGGACGTCGATAGTTTTAGTGTTCTTTTTAGCGGAACGGCGCGAGCCGTCCGGTCCCGCGTTACCGGATGGCTCGCGCCGTTCTGCTACTTTTGAAATCCTTCAGTAATACATTCGACGTCCGCTAGGAATGTAATGCGTCTGCTTCGGGAAATAATCTGTCCCGACGTGCTCGCTAAAGGGAGACGAGGGGACGCGGAGCCCGTGTGGTTTTGCGACTCAACCGTTGAAGGGTTCACCGATTAAGTCTTGCCATTTGGCCCTTTGTTCGGGGGTTAGGATATTGAGAATTTTATTTACCGTGTTTTGAGTTGCGATCGACTGGGCGCGGTCAAATTGAAGTGGGCCGCGTGACATGGAATGGTTCTTCATGGGGTCGTTGGGGCGACCGCGGTTGGCGTCGAACATCTCCATCGGTGGGCCTTGGGGCTCGCCGCCATTGGGACGCCGCGTGTCCATGCCGCCGAATCGGTCGTTGGAGCCGCCGACCCGGGGCCCTCCGAATCTCGGCGGGCCGCCACGACCGGGGCCTTCGCGGCCATCGCCACGCGTGGGCCGACTCTCTTCGATGATGCGGTTGATCGCGTCGACTTGTTCTCGGCTCAGGTCGAGTTCGGCGACGGCATAAGAGGACTTGAACGTGAACGGTAGCATCTCTTGAGCCATGATCTGACGCAGCCGTTTCATTTCGCTGGGCGAGATCCGTGCGGTGACATACGCGTTGAATTCCTGCGCCAATTGCGTCGTCTCATCACTGTCGCCGGCAGGTCCGCCAACGGGATGGCTGCCCAATGCTTGGCGTTGCTCGTGGAATTGTGCCAGCGCGATTTCGATTTCGTCGGCAACATCATCGTCGATGCCGATTTCATCTCGCACTCGCTGATCGGCTAATGCACGCAGCGGCCAGATACTCTCGAGGATTTGGAGTTCTTCGAGCATCTTGGTGACGCGTGCCGACGTGGCTTCGAGTTCTTTGGTCAGGTTGGGATCGTCGGCCCGATCGGCGAGGAAGTCTTGGTAGAACTCGAGGGATGTTTCGAGAAAGCTGCGCCGCAGATCTTGCAGATCGGGGCGGTATGCGAGTTCACTTTCGCTGAGGCTGCTGAACGTATCGACAGCGTTGCGGGCTTGTTGGAAGCTTCGTTGGGCCTGCTCACGTTGTTGCATCTCGCGGGCGAGCGCATCGGCGGTGTGTCGTTGTTCTCGCCAAATCATCAGGGTTGTGGCGAGCAACGCGAGCGACGCAAACAACAGCAGGATACTCGCGACGGTGACGAGGCCGCTGTTACGCCGCCGCCATTTGCTCAGCCGCTCGAATAGCGTCGGAGGTTTGGCGGTGATCGGTTTGTCATCGAGCCAAGCTTGCAGATCATCGGCCAAATCTCCTGCGCTGGCGTAACGCTCGGCGGGCAGTTTGGCCATCGCTTTACGTACGATCGTTTCGAGTTCCACCGGGAGGGCGGGATCGATCGAACGTGGTGAAGGTGGTTCGTGCAGCGCGACGTTATTCAACATCTCGCGGTAGCCATTGCCTTCGATCGCCGGTCGCAATGTTAAGAGTTCGTAGAGCGTGACGCCGAGGGAATAGATGTCGGTGCGATGGTCGAGTTCCTCCCGTTTGCCCGCGGCTTGTTCGGGGCTCATGTATCGTAGCGTTCCCATGGGATCGCCGGTCCGCGTCAGGTGGGTGGCTTCGGTTTGCACCTGCGCCAACCCGAAGTCCGTCACCCAGATTTTGCCCGCCGAATCGAGTAGTAAGTTGGCCGGTTTGATGTCTCGGTGAATGACACCGTACTGGTGAGCGTGCTGGATCGCCATCGCTGCTTGATGGGCCATCCGAACGGCCGAGCGATAGTACCGCGTCCGCGCCGAAACGTTGCTGTTGAGGACAGTGGAATGACGCGCAACGGTGTCGTTCTTGGGTTCCAAGGTCTCGCTGAGTGCGGGATCCGTTTCGCCGGAAGGATCGTGCGTGTTCTTGGCTCGCATGTTCTCGATCAACTCAGCGAGCGTGCTGCCGTCGATCAATTGCATTGCGTAATAGTGGATGCCTCGGTCGCTGCCGACGGCGTAGACCGGAACGATGTTTGTGTGATGGATCGCGGCGGCGGCGTGTGCTTCGTTGCGGAACCGTTGCAGCCGGACTTCATCGAGGCCGCTGGCGAAGGGGAGTACTTTCAGGGCGACGCGGCGACCGAGTGAGAGTTGGATCGCTTCGTATACGACGCCCATTCCGCCGCGTCCGAGTTCACCGACGATTTGGAAGTCACCGATCGGTTTTGCGGTGAACTCAGCGTCGGGAGCGACCATGGTCGCGGGTTTGGGGTCGGCGGCGCGGTGCACCAGCGCCAACCCTTCAAGTGATGGCCGCAATTCGTCTGCGATCTCGGCGTGTTGTTGCATGAACGCTTCGGCGTCCGGCGCGTTGCCCGCCTCCAGCATCCGCATGTAGTCCTTGACCGCGGCGACTACTCGTCCGTCATCGGTTTCATCGAGATTGCTCATTGGTCACCCATGGTCGTTTTGAGCTTGGCTAAGCCGCGCACCCACAATTTCTCAACGCTATCAACGCTCCGTCCCATCGCGCGTGCGACGTCGGCAAACGGCAGTCCTTCGACGTGTCGTAACACGATCACTCGCCGGTAATCGTCGGGAAGTCCCTCGAGTGCTCCGGCGAGTTGCAAGAACGCTTCGTTGCGTGCGAAATTTTGGCTCGGCGAGGTCATGTTGCCGGCGAGTTGTGATTGCAGGAAGCCGGTCGCGCTGGCGATGCTTTGGTTGAGTTGTTGTTCCAAGCGAGGGTCGCGTTTTTCGGTCCCGAGGAACTTGCGAACGTGCATGGCCAGCGTGTTGGTCAAAATGCCACGCAGCCAACCGGCGAATTCCTCGGCCGTTTCGCCACGGAAATCGGCAATGTTGCCGTGCGCAGCCAAGCATACCTCTTGGGCGATGTCCGACGGGTCGGCTTTGCCTTGCATGTGATGATGGAGTCCCGTGCGTGCGAGAAAAACGAGGTAGCGACGGTAGTTATGGAGCAGTTCGCCAAGGGCGTCGCCGTCGCCGGTTCGCGCAGCATCGATTAACTGCTCCATCCGACTGGGCGGCTGCGTCGGATCGGCTTGTGATGGATTGTCCAAGGCGAGTTTTTGTTGGTAAGTGACGCGATAACTGAATGGTTGCGACGAGAAACCAAAACCGCCGCATCGAAAGAAAATTGTAGCGGAATTTGTTTTTTCCGGTCCGTCGGTGGCCGACCCCGATTTCGACCGCAAGCAAAGAAGAGCGAGAATCAAAACGAAAAAAGGCGTCGAGACTGAGTGAAATCAATCTCGACGCCTTTCGATCTAGCGTCTTGTCATGACGGTGAACGCGAGTCCTAACGGTCTGCGTACACCATCGTGCTTTCCTCTTTGGTCACCGGCACGCGAGATTGGTCGCTGGTGACGACGGCTTTGATCACGTGAGTGTCCGGTTGGACGCCGCGTACGCGGACTCGGTAGATGAGTTCTTCGCCGGCGGGCAAGTTTCCGTGGGGAGCGAACATCACGCCACCACGTCCATCGGTTCCGGCATCGGAATCGCTACCAAGCATTTCCAGGCCAGGTGGCAACAGCATCTGAACTTGCACGTTCGTGTCGTTGCGTGAGCCGGAGTTGCGGACTTTGATTTCATAAGTCGTCTCGGATCCGAGTTCGATCGGGTCGGCGGTGTCGGCGATCGAGAACGTGAGTTCGGCTTGCGATTCCACCGACACGGTGTTTTCGACTTCGCTGCGTGTGTTCAAGTCCGCACTCGCTTCGAGCCGGATGACTTGCTCACCCGGTTCGACGGGCAGCAACGTAACGGGAACTGACGCGGTGTCGCCTGCAGGCAAGTCGACGATCGACCACAGTACGGCGTGACGGTTCGGATCGTAGTGTCCGTTGTTCTCGGTTCCGACAAAGGTGAACCCACGATCGAGTCGGGCGACGATCTCGACGTTGGTCGCCGGAGCGGTGCCGCGGTTCTCGATGTTGACCATGTAGATGGCTTGGCGTTCGAGGAAGCGACGCGATGGTCCGGTCAATGAAACATTGATTTGAGGCGATACGACTTCCACGGCCACCGAATGCGATACGGCTTCGGCGTCTTCGGCAACCAAGCGGACGACGTTATCGATCATTCCTGGTTCGGCAGCCCGCATCCGCAGTACCTCGCGGCGAACTTCGCCGGGACGTAGCGATCCGAGGGCGTTGTCGAGTTGTCGACCACGTGGGTGGTCGAGTCCTGGTGGAACATCGGCTTGTAAGATCACACCGGTGGCTTCACCGGTTCCGACGTTGGAGACTTCGAGTTCGATTTCGAGTTGTTGTCCGATCAGAACCTTTGCGGGGGCCCGCTGCGTGATCTTGAGTTCTGGGCGTGTGCTGCGTGTCCGCACCGATGCGGCGGCTTCGAAAGTAACCCGTGCGACGCTGCCGAGTTCGCCTTCTTCTTGTGGGATCAACTGCATCGTGATCGATCGTTCGTCACCGGCAGGCATCGCGCCGAGTTGCCAGACGAGCAGGTCGCCTTGCATGGTTGGGGCGGGCGTGGCGTCGACGAGTTGCATGCCGGCGGGAACGCGATCGTGAACGAGCACGCCGAGAGCTTCGGCACTTCCCACGTTTCGCACTTGAATGACGAAGGTTGCCGGTCGACCGACCTTGACTTCGGCGGGAGCGCGTTTGTGAATCACGATGCTCGGAGTTTGCACGCCTTCGAGTCGGCGGTCTCCGGGCGAGCTGATCGAGATCGGGTCGTTGCCGCCCGCGAGATACGCGTCTGGGGCATACCCGCCGCCGCGTTGCGTGTTGTCTGGAAGCTGTCCACCCCGCGCGTTTCGGCCGTCTCGTTGGTGGCCGGCGAATTGCGCGGGTGTGTCTTGGTAAGGTTGAGCACGATCGTACATCGAGGGTGCGTTGGCGGGTTCGGGTTGTTGAAATCCGCGAGGTTCCGGCAACGCTGGCAGGCCGGTTTGTCGCAAATCATTTTGGACGGGAGCGGCTCGCAATTGGTTTTCGACGCCGGGCCCCTGACGTAGCGCATTACCACCAAAGGTTTGCTGATCTGGCCCGCCGTAGTCGCCGACGAAGCCCTGCATGGCCGGGCCGTCATTGATGACCGCCTGTTGGCTGTTGGCGCCCTGATACATCGCGGGGCCGGCGTTCATTGACGGGCCAGCGTTCATCGAAGGACCATCGTTCATCGCAGCTGCATTGTACATTCCGGGGCCGCCGTTGATCCCAGGACCGTCGTTCATTGCCGGACCGCTGTACATCGAAGGTCCGGCGTTCATGTCGGGCCCCGAACTCATCGCTGGGCCTTGATCCATTGCTGGACCTTGGTTCATTGAGGGGCCTTGGTTCATTGAGGGGCCTTGGTTCATGGATGGGCCTTGGTCGAACTGGATTTCTTGCATCTCCGGTTGGCCGAATTGGCTTGGGCCTTGATCTGGGTAGTCTTCTTCCGCGGCGGGAGTGGGCTGTGCCATGGACATCTGCGGCATTGCCATGGCAGACATTTCGGGCTCGGATTGCTCCGGTGCAGCGGCTGACATCTCGGGGAGGCCCATCATCGGCATGGCCATCGAGGGACCGCTGTCCGATTCGTTGTCTGCGGATTCTTCGGGCATGCCCATCAAGCCGGCGGGGTTGAACCCTCCGGGAACGGGCATGGCCATGGGGCCGTCGCTATCGCCGGAGTCTTGACCGTCGAATGGCTCCTCGTGGCTGACTTGGGAGATCAGCACCGCGGGAGGTGTGTTGCCGGTGTTTGAGCCAGACGATGATTTCCAGGGATCGTCCGATGGATTGCCGGGCTGCGTCGAAGGCATGTCGGCCAGGTAGGCGGCGGGCATGACGCCGGATGATTCTCCGGTTTCGGCACCGATCGGCATTGGTAGCGATTCCGCCCAGGCGGGAGACTCGAGGCTGGGAATCTCCGTGGCGTCACTGATCCCTTGGCGTTGAGCTTGGGCGGCTGCGAGAGCTCCCAAAGCGATGGCAACTACGCCGCCGCTGAGACGCCAAGAGAGTCGTTTTCCGAATTCCATCATCGTTCGCGTTCCTTTCGCGTGTCCTCGGGTCACCCTGCGGTGACCCGTCATGCCAATCCGTGGCGTTCACAGTGGACAACTTGGTGGTGATTTTTGAGGCCGGATCGATCCGTCCATGCGGATCGCCGATCAGCTCACGCCTAGCCTCTATCAAATTCCCCCCCATGTCGCCAAGAGAGAATCTGCGTCCTTTTTCTCTCTTTCGTTCAAGTCGTGGAATTCGGTAGGTTCTTCGCAAATGGACGTTGTGGTCCAGTCCACCCCGACTCGATGCGTCAAGGATGATGCGAATGAACCTCTGTTGCCCCCACGCCAGCCCGATGCGGTTGGACGCTCACCGAAAACAATTCCGCGTCGTATCGCGACTGGCTTGCCGCGCGACGGCGAGGCTCGTCGTGACCTGCGTCGTCGCATCCTCGCTTTTCCTGAACGTCGTTTCCGCTCAAACACAAAATGGGCAAACTCAGAACCCAGCCCAGGCTGGCCAAGCCGCTGCCGCCGGTGGACAGGCGGACAATCCGAATGCCGCCCCGTTCCCGCCGCTGGATCCAAAATCTCAGGCCCAGCTGACTGTCCTGCTGCGTGAGTGGGAAAAGCAGAGCCAAGGCACCAAGACGCTCGAATGCCAATTCCAACGTTGGCACTACGATCTGTTTGCCGCCCCCGCTGGCGTCCACGCCACCAAGAGCACGGGCGTGATCAAGTATGCGTCGCCGGACCGCGGGCTCTTCAAAGTCGACAAATTACTTTCCTTCAACGGCATGGGCAAAGACGGAAAACCGATCTACACCGAAAAACCCGGCCAGTTCGGCGAGCATTGGGTTTGTAACGGCGAAGAACTCCTTGAGTTTGACCACAGCAAAAAGGAATGCCGCGTTCAACAATTGCCGCCTGAGTTGCGAGGCCAACGGATCTTTGAAAGCCCGTTGCCATTTGTGTTTAATCTCGACGCCGCTCAGATTGTGCAGCGTTATTGGGTCCGCCAAGTTCAAGCACCCAAGCCCGGGATGATTTTGATCGAAGCGTATCCGAAACGCCAAGATGATCGGGCCCAATACAAACTCGTGCAAATCGCATTGAACGAAAAAACGTTCTTGCCAGAAGCCTTGTTGATGTACGCACCGAACTTCAACATCAAAACCGCCCCCAAATGGGATCACTATGAGTTCGTCAACGTGGAGCGAAACTCGATTGCGTCAGGACTCTTTGACCGGTTCATGAAAAACTTCATCGACGAAAAACCACCGGCCGATTGGAAGGTTTTCCACAACACCTACCGTCAGCCTGGACCGCCACAAATGGCGACCCCCGCAACGACGCCGAACGAACGACGTTAGGTCGAGGGGACACCTATCAGGACCGAGCATCGTGTTGACGCTCACGATGCGAACGGTTCTGGATTCGAAATATCAGGCGGCGGGCAAATGAACCCGTCGCCTGTTTTCGTTGGCTCAAGCTCGTTGAAGCGGATGCGATCGGGTTTATTCCGACTCGAGAGCCAACTTTCCGTTGAGTCCCCGCTCGGGTGCTTCACCGCCGAGGGCGTGCGTGATGATGGTCACATTATGATCGACCATCCCTTCATAGGTCCCCTCGTAGGTACCGCCAGGGCCAGCGGCATCGGAGAACAACATGCCTCCGATCTTGACGGTTGCGCCGCGGGATGCGGCGCCTTCGATCAACGCTTCGATGCTCTTTTCGGAGACACTGCTTTCGATGAATACGGCTGGCACTTTTTTCTCGACCAAAAGATCAACGAGTTCGTTGACGCGGCGGAGTCCCGCTTCGGAGTCGGTCGAGATGCCTTGCACGCCTAGCACCTCGATACCGTAAGCTCGACCGAGATATCCGAACGCGTCGTGCGACGTGATCAGAATGCGTTGTTCCTCGGGGATCGTCGCGAGTCGCTCGGAGGCGTAATCCGCGACCGGTTTGAGCCGTTCCTGATAGGCGGTCGCTGCGGCGTGAAATTCTTCCGCGTGCTCGGGCAATCGTTTCGCCAAGACATCGGCGGCGACCTCGGACGTCGACGCCCATAACGTCACATCGAACCAAACATGGGGATCGGGGTGAGCGTGTTGTCCTTCGGGAGAAATGAGTTGCTCGGGCGTCATCCGTTCGGTGAGCGCGTGAACGGGAATGCTCTTGCCGACTTGCGCGAGCGTATCGGTCATTTTCCCTTCGAGCATCAATCCCGAATAGAACACGACGTCGGCGTTCATCAGAAGAGCCGTGTCGTCACGCGAAGTCTTATGCAGGTGCGGGTCGACTCCGGGCCCCAGCATGACGGTCACGTCGACATGTTCGCCGCCGACACCCCGCACAACGTCGCCGACCATTGCGGTCGTGCACACGACCTTCAGTTTTCCCGAATCGGCGTTTTCACCGCCGCCCGGGGAGTTCGAGGAGGGCCGACATCCGATCGACAATCCCAATAGGCAGAGGGCGGCGAGCTTTAGAAAGTAAGACTGGGGCATGGCGGGCGGCGTCCTTGGGTACACGGGCAACGAAGACCCGTACGTTGTACCCGATCAACCGCCGCTTCCGTAGCGGTTGAGCCTGCCGATTCCTGCCAGGAAATCTTGGGCGGAGATTCCCCAAGAGAAAATCGCCAACGATTTCGAGGGATCCGTCAGCCGAGCTCGAAACCGCGAGGCTAGGGGGCGACGCCGATTCGGTTTTGCACCTTTGAGACGCCGGGTTCCAGCCGCATCAACAGTTCGCTCATTCGTCGATCGCTCTCGTCAGCGACGGTTCCCTGCAAGACTGCGGTATCGCCGCTGATTTGGACGTTGACACCGCTGAAGGCGTTGGGGGAAGTACCAGTGTTCGCACCGGAGAACGAAGTGGATTCGATGACGCCACGCGGTTGCAGTGTGCCCGCGGAGCGAAATCGGTTTTCCGCCACGGCTTGCCGCGGCATGCGTGACTCCAGCGTGCCCGGCATGATCTCAATGCTGGCTCGCAATCGCGTCCGAATCGCGGGTGTTGAGCTGCTGCTCGAGGTGTTGTTGTTGAACAGGTTGCCGAACGCGGCGCCCAGCCCGCCTCCAAAACCACCCCCGAATGCACTTCGGCCTCCCGTGGCACCACCCGTTGTTCCGCCCGCACTCGATGCCGCCGATGCGCCGACCGGCGTGGTCGTGGCTTGCCCAACGATCCCCGTGCGAGTCACCCCGGCGGAGAAGGCTTGGTCGGGGGTCAGGCCACCGCCCTGTGTTCCGCCCTGGGTCGCGCCCTGAGCGGTGTCTTGCGTGCCTCCGGCCTGTTGGGCCGACACAGGCGTGCAGACGAATCCGATCAAGAACGCCATTGCGAGGAGGGTTCCTGCTCGCTGGATACCCGTGGTAGATATGGAACGATTCATGTGTTCTTTTGCTTCGCTGGGATCGAGGTTGCTAGAATGCGTCCATTCTAATCTCCCCATCGGCAATTTGCCTCTCTGTTTGGATTCAAAATTTCATGTGTGTGCAGTCGCCTTGCATTGGCACCCGTTGGTTGTTCGGTTGCTTGACCGGAATCGTCCTGCTTACCTGCCCCGCGATGGCACTGGACCGAACGTCGTCTGACACGGGAGATCGTGCGAATTCCGAGAGTTTCGATTCCAACTGTCCACCTGCTTCTAGATTGTTGCCGTCGGACACGTATGTTTATTTACGGATCCGCGACACGACGGATTTGAAAGCGGGGTTCTCCCGTTCATCGCTCGGCAAAATGCTCAATGATCCGGCGATGCGTCCATTTGTGTCGGACACTTACGAAACACTCAGCGAGACGCTGGCCGAGTTCGCCAGCCAGATCGGATTGTCGCTGGATGAATTGTTGGCGATTCCGCAGGGACAAATCGCATTGGGCGTGGTCCCCGGCGCACCCCCGGAAGCAGAACCGACGCCTGCTCCCAATCGAGGGCCAAACCAAGATGCCGGCAACCCGGAGGAAACCGACGAAGAAATCGCCCGGAGGTTACAGCGTCAACGGCGGCAGCAAAACAGTTTTGCGTTTGTCTTGATTGTCGAAACCGGCGAAAAAAACGACTCGCAGGCAACGATGCGGGAACTGCTCGCCGAGATCGGCGAACTCTCTGAGAAGAACCAATTTGTTCGCGGCGAGGAAAAGATCGGCGAACACACGTTGACCTCATGGCGACGACCCCGCGGACGCGGCCAGCACCTGGAATGGTTTGAACGCGATGGCGTTTTTGTGATTGGCGTCGGACGCCGCGCCGCAGCCGATGTGCTTGAGCGGTGGAACGAATCCGATGAACCTCGCAATCGGAAAGAGGCCGCCGAACGTGCACGGGACACTGACAGTCAGATCGTCGAGATCAGTGGAAACCTGTCTAGCAATGCGGACTTTGGCGTCGTGATGACTCGCTCGGTAAGCGCCGAAGCGGAAACGCCACAGATCACGTTTTTTGTGCACCCCTACGCGATCGCGCAAAAGATCATCAGTCGCAGCGGCTCAGCGTTTTTTATCATGCCGATCGTCGACACACTGGGCGCCGAAAAGATCCGCGGGATCGGTGGCAGTATTTTTCGTGGCGGTGACCTGGTCGAGAACATCATTCACGTCCACGTCGTGATCGATCCGCCGCGGGATGGGTTTTTTGGCGTTGTGCGTCCAGAAGCCGTCGAGCCGACGCCGCCGAATTGGGTGCCTGCGGACGTGACCAAGTACACGACGGCGCAGTGGGACATCGCGACGGCGAGCGATAATCTCACGAAGATCGTCGATCGATTCGCTGGCGAAGGCTCGTTTGACCGGTTTGCCGAAGATCGCATCAAAGCGAGGTTGGACGTGAGCCTGCGTGACGAAGTAATCCCCAACCTGACCGGACGATATGTCGGCGTGCAACGTTATCAATTGCCGGCGGCCTGGAACGCGCTGGCGAGACTCGATGCGTTGCAAGTTCGCGACGCGGACAAAGCGAACGAGTTGTTGAAAAAGGTGAAGACGAAGCTGCCCGCCTCCGACATGCAAAGAGAAAATATCGGCGGCGTCGAAGTCTACTTCATGCAAAACAGCCGAGAACTTCCTGACACTCTGCGGACGCCGCAACGCAGCATCGCGTTAATTGACGACTATCTCATGCTGGCCGATAGCCGCGAATTGATCGAGCAGGTGATTAAAACACGGGCAGGTCGAAATTCGAGTCTCATCGACGACCCCGACTACGCCCTCATGATTTCGGAGCTCGGTGCCAAACTCGAGGGCGAGAAGCCGTTCTTGCTTAATTTCGCTCGCGACGCCGACAGTTACC
The DNA here is from genome assembly GCF_023701485.1 of Aporhodopirellula aestuarii. Taxonomy (GTDB): domain Bacteria; phylum Planctomycetota; class Planctomycetia; order Pirellulales; family Pirellulaceae; genus Rhodopirellula; species Rhodopirellula aestuarii. The sequence continues at coordinate 88,823 of NZ_JAMQBK010000001.1, read as the reverse complement.
GGGTGTTTTATGACATGGCGGCCTCGTCGACGTTCTCCGAGACGCTGCTGCGTCGGGGGGAGAACAATCGGGTTGCCAAAAGATTTGGCGATCTGCTCGATCGGCAGCAGCTGCCCTCGTTTGACGAGCTGCGCAAGTACTTTGGCGTCAGCGGCAGTTTTGGGTATGACGAATCCGGCGGATTGCACTTCGGGCTCATGAATCTGCGCCCCTTGGAATAGCCCGTCGAGAAGAGGGGCTGCGGAGGGGGGGGCGGTGTGTTCTGGCAAACCGGCGGTCGGCCTCGTCTAAGTCTGGACTGCTGTTTACGGTGTTCTGTCGTCCGCTATGGCGGCTTCATGGAGCGATCTTCCCCCGAGAGGCTTTTTCTGTTGGAAATGTCCTGGAACTTCGGCGGGAAATCAAAAACTTTTTGGATCGAGAATGCGCCATTTTCGGCACAATCGTTGCGTAAACGCAACAACGTCTCTCGATTGCGAGCTTTTTAGGCTTGAAATTGCTTTCGAACGTCTAACCTTGCTTCGGCGAGACACCTGCTGCCTGTCAATGTGGCAAGTTAGCTCCCGGTGAAGAACGCATGATTTCCGAGGCTTCCTGCACCAAGAACCGGCAATCTGTGGCGAACTCTGGTACGTTCTCGAACGTCTCAGTGGTTGCCGTGAGGCCGAATTTGCGGTTCAGCTCGGACGTCACCCGTCTGTTAGAAAGGTTTTCCCATGTCTAGAAAAGAATCTCTCCAAAAACTACGAAGCACGTTGGTCCGCCGCCGTGACGCCCTTCGGAAGGCACTCGCGGGAGATCTCAGCTTGCTCCGAGAACTGCACCAGCAAAAGACGGGGGATCCTCTTGATGCGGCTGCGGACACCGTCCAAGACGAACTCAACAGTCAGTTGGTGGAAGTCGAGAGTCGCGAGTTGTCGGCGATCGAAGAGGCGATCATGAAGATCCAAGCCGGTACCTACGGCGATTGTGAAGAGTGTGGCAAGCCGATTCCATTGAATCGACTTCGCGCGATCCCTTACGCCAGCGATTGCATCGATTGTCGCCGTCGGGCGGAGCGTGGAAGTGATGATTCGGCGGCCTCGGTGCCGTGGAATCGGATCTTTGACATGACCGAGGCCGATGTTGTCGAAGGGTAGCACCTCGATCGCAAATCGATATCCGGTTATTGTCTAAGGGTCAGAATCCATTCTCTTGCCTCACTTCGTGAAAGACAATAACGATGCTGGACCTAAGGTCTTACGTACGTGACATTCCTGACTACCCAAAGCCAGGAATTTTGTTTCGAGACATCACACCGCTGCTGGCTGACGCAGAGGCGTTGACCGCAGCGGTCGAGGCCATGGCAGCCCCTTTCTTGGACGCGGACATCGACGTCGTGGCCGCCGCAGAAGCCCGTGGCTTTATCTTTGGCACGCCCCTGGCGATGCGACTCGGGGCCGGATTCGTTCCGATCCGCAAGCCCGGCAAACTCCCGTTTGATTTGCACTCGTTTGCCTACCAATTGGAATACGGCACCGATGAATTGCAGATCCATGTCGACGGCATCAAGCCTGGACAGCGTGTTCTGATTGTGGACGATTTGCTCGCGACGGGTGGAACCGTGGGAGCCTGTTTGCGGTTGCTCGAAAAGTGTGACGCAAAAATTGTCGGTTGTTCCTTTTTGATCCATTTGGAAGCCCTTGGCGGCGAAGCCCGAATGGAACCCTACGACGTCCACAGCGTGCTGAAGTACGGTGGCGATGATAGCGAACAGGAACTGAGCATCCAAAACGAAATGCCCGGTCCGAGCGTTTAGTCCGCATCCGATTCACGCCGCGGCGGTGAACATGGAAATCGCCAGCGGTTGTGTTCCCAGGCATTGCGAAACCGCTCGGTAGGGAGGTCACGGACAACGTGACGGGCGTGTCGATCTGGACGCTGTCCGGCCTGTCACCTTCTTAATTAGAGGGTAGTGGACGAGGCCACGAGTCCTGTTGAAGCGGCAAATCGCTCAGGACGCGTTGCCTCGTCCGCTACGGTTAACCCTCATTTTCAGTTATCACAAACCACGAGCGCTGTCGGCTCACTCATTTTTGCGAAACGACTAGAGCATTTCCATTTTTGTCGTAGCCACCGTCGCCCGACGGTGGACCACGTTCTGGCAAACGTAGCTACCTTTGAAAACCTACGTCATTTACAGAAACGCTCTAAAACGACAACCCGCAATCCGGCCGGTCTGATCTCATTTTGAATGCTGATACAGCTGTCGAAGTGCATTGAAACGCGGCAGCTCACCTGTCTGGATCGAACGAAGCCCATAGGCGAGGGCTCGGACGCGACAAGCACGCCCGCGGCGCTGGCGCTACAGCAAGTCGTCTTCGAGCAAGTGACAGTAGGCGTCGTAGCGGCGGGCGTCGATCCGGGCATCGGCGACGGCGTCTTTGACGGCGCAGTCGTCTTCGTGCAAGTGCAAGCAGTTGGGATAACGACATCCGCTAACGTAAGGTCGAATGTCTGGCATCAGCCCGGCCACCTCGGTCGCTTGAATGTCCCACAACTGGAATTGCCGGATTCCGGGGGTATCAAAGACGGCGCCTCCGCTGGCCAGCGGAATCAGTTTGGATGCGGTGGTCGTGTGGCGGCCTTTTTGATTTTCGGTGCTGACCGTTGAGACCGCGAGCGCGAGTCCCGGTTGGATCGCGTTGAGCAGACTCGATTTGCCCACGCCGCTTTGGCCCGCCAGCGCGGTCTGGCGGTTTCGCAGAAACTCGCGCAGGTATTCGATGTTCTGGCCGGAAGTGGCAGACGTTGGCAGGACGCGATAGCCGAGTGACGCGTACACGCCGATCAGAGATTGCAGTTGAACCGGATCAACGAGATCCACTTTGTTGACCACGATCACGGGCTCGATATCGCACTGCGCCGCGGTGAGCAACATCCGATCGATGAGCGCAGGCTTGATACCAGGTTCGGCCGCACTCGCGATGATCAACATCGCATCGACATTGGCGGCGATCACATGTTGTTTCCCGCGACTGGTTCGACAGATGATCCCGTGACGCGGTTCAATCCGTTCGATCATCCCATCGGCGGTGACGACCTCATTCGCCTTCCGTCCCAATTGGCCACTGTCACCTGCGCGGGCTTCGGTGCGAAACCAAACTTGATCGCCTGCGACAACCACGCCTCGTTGATCCGTGGCCAACGATTTGAGGACTTGGCGGGTGGCGCACGCGTAAAGGTGTCCATCATCGGCGAGCACTTTGCTCTGCAGTCCATGGACGCTGAGCACGCGGCCGTGTTTCAATCGCGTTTTGTCAACGATCAGGTCAACCTGCAGGCCACTTGAGCCGGCGGGAGCGTTGTCGGCTCCCGCGATCGTTTTCCGACGAGTCAGTTCACCTTTGCCCGTCAGGCGTTCCCCGTGAGCGGCATCGTCGAGCCGAGTGGACTCCTCACTGTGAAATTCACGAGTGAGGTCGCTTTTCCGGACGCGACCTTGGTGCTTCTTGCGAAACTCCGCTCGCAGTTTGCCTTTCTTTTTAGCCAACGAGTTAATCTTCGGTCGGAACGGGAGTGCTGGAGCTGCGTTCAGCAGCACCCTCGGGTGCCATGATCTGCTCGAGCTTTCCGGAGCGATCGCCCTTGCGTTTGTGAATGGACGGGCCGATCAGTTCGGTCAGTTCGTTCTCGCTGAGTTCTTCACGCTCGAGCAACCCACGGGTGATCTTTTCGAGCTCCTCACGATGCTCACGCAACAACTGTTCGGCTTTCTGGTCCGCTTCGAGAAGAATGCGAGCGACCTCTTCGTCGATCAGTTCTTGGGTATGCTCACTGAATTGGCGTTGTTGGTGAATCTCGCGTCCGAGGAACGGATCTTCGTCGCTGGTCTTGTAGCTGACCGGTCCGATCTTAGCGCTCATCCCCCAATGCGTCACCATTCGACGCGCGATGCTGGTCGCGCGTTCGAGGTCGTTTTCGGCCCCGACGCAGGTTTCATTGTAGATGATTTTCTCAGCCGCACGGCCGCCCAGCAACACGATCAATTGATGTTCGAGTTCCTTCTTGCTCATGCTCAAACGGTCTTCGTTTGGCACGTACTGCGTGACGCCGAGTGCGCGACCACGAGGGATGATCGTCACCTTGTGAACGATGTGTGACCCCTCGAGGTGCCACGCCGTGAGCGTGTGGCCGGCCTCGTGGTAGGCGGTCTTTTCTTTTTCGTCTTCTTGCAAGACTTCTTCGCGTTTCGCCCCCATCAGGATTTTGTCGCGGGCAAAATCGAAGTCGCACATTTCGACGACCTTCTTGTCTTGTCGAGCCGCCCAAAGAGCCGCTTCGTTGACCATGTTGCGGATGTCCGCACCGGTCAAACCGACCGTTCCCGCAGCGAGTCGTCGCAGGTCGACGTCATCGGCGAGAGGCACATCACGGACGTGAACCTTGAAGATTTCCTCGCGACCCTTCATCGTCGGGCGACCAACGGTGACGTGACGGTCGAAACGGCCGGGACGAAGCAACGCGGGGTCGAGAACGTCAGGGCGGTTCGTAGCCGCGATGACGATCACCGCATGCGTGCCACTGAAGCCGTCCATCTCGCCGAGAATTTGGTTCAGGGTTTGTTCGCGTTCGTCGTGACCGCCGCCCAGACCGGCACCCCGTTGTCGACCGACTGCATCGATTTCGTCGATGAAGATGATCGATGGCGAGTGTTCTTTGGCGGTCTTGAACAGGTCCCGCACGCGGCTGGCACCGACACCGACGAACATCTGAATGAATTCACTACCGTTGACGCTGTAAAACGGAACCTCCGCCTCACCGGCGACGGCCCGAGCGAGCAACGTCTTCCCGGTGCCGGGAGGTCCATTGAGCAGCACGCCTTTGGGGACTTGGCCACCCAAACGAGAAAACTTGTCAGGCGTTTTGAGGTAGTCGACGATTTCTTCGAGGTCAGCTTTGACACCTTGCAGGCCCGCGACGTCGTCGAAAGTGATGACTTTGTCGGTCGCTTCAAAGCGTTTTGCCGGGCTCTTGCTGAACCCGGAGAGAAAACCGCCCCCGCCCATCATTTCGTTGCGGCTGCGGCGAATCATCGTGAAGATCAGGAACAGGATCCCGAGCGGCAGGACCAGCATCAGCAGAATCTGCATGATCGCAGCGGTCGAATCCGGTTTGCGGAATTCGTAGTCGTCGACGCCATTCTCTTTCAGGCGCTTTTCCAGAGCGGCCGCGTACTCGTTGCCAGCCGGACGCGTGAATACGAATTCCTTCGAATAAACTTCAGGTTGGGTGTCTTCGTCGACGTTCTTTTCTTTTGGAAACGGCTTTTCTGGGCGAACCTTGAATTTGCCCGTCACCTCCAAATCGCCGATCTGAACCGATTCAACGTTCTTTTTCTCCAACTGTTCCTGGAAGAAGCTCGCCGAAATGCTAGAACGGTCGTCAGGACGGTTGACGAACAGAATCGCAGCGAGCGCGGCAATCACCAGTGCAATCATGATCGGATTGCTTCGTCGACCACCATCCTGGTCTGGATCTTTCGAGGGGGACTCAGAGTCCTTGGCCATATTGTTTTCCTATCGTGTCTATTGGCTCTGTAAAAACGAGCCGATTTGGCATTCGCTGCGGGAGTGTAGCAAGGAGTGTACCGGGAATTCGAAATCACGGCCAACCGAGTCTTTTTAGTTACCGATTAGGTACAAAAAGTTTTTGGTTCGCAGGGCCAGTCGGTCACCCAGCGAGATCGGGCTCGACACCGTGTATTCCTGGGTATCGGCGACCTCATTGGTCGAAACAAGCTCTGCTTTCCCGCCGTTTTCTGATTCGGTTCCCCCCAACGGAGCGATGACGGAAGTCCGAGCATCTTCGCCGGTGACGTACAGCCGATCCCCAGCGATCAGCGGTGAACTGCTGTAACTTTGGCGAGTTCGGGGTAATTGCACGGTCCACAAAGTTTCACCGGTTTTTTGTGAAAGTGCGTAGACCGTTCCTTTGTCACGTTTGCCGTCGGAAACGACGTACAGGACGCCGTCACGAGCCGCTGGCGTGGGCACATCGCTGCCGACGTCGTCTCGGAACCAAACGATCGCGTCTTTCCCTTTGCCGGCGACCAACTGTTCCATGTCCACCGCAGTAAGCGTCGCTCCTCGCGAGTACGGGCAGAAAATCAGGTTGCCGTCGGCGACCGGTGAGGAGATTGATCGAAAGAACTTTTCGCCGCCCGGGTTGAATCCGCCGAGCCGGGCGAGTTCTTTGCCGTCGGAGGCGCGGTTGATCGTCAGGTTGTCGGCACCCATGACGGCGATCGCCGATTCGCCATTGATCTCAACGGCGAGGGGAGTCGTGTAACTCTGAGCGGCTTCTTCGGGAGCTTCCGTCGATCGATCGGTCTTCCATTTCATTTCGCCGCTCGCGACGTCAAACGCGACGAGATAACTCGGGCCGGTTTGCATCACGGGGATAACGACCATGGAATCAACGAGCAGCGGTGATGAGCCGAGGTCCCACCACAGCGAATCTTCGCCGAATTTGTCTTGCAGGTTGTGTTGCCAAACGATTTCGCCAGACAGATTCACGCATACCAAATCGCCGCTACGGAAGTAGGCGACAACGTGCTCGCCATCGGTGACCGGCGACGGGTTGCTGCCGCTGCCTTTGCGGTGTTTGTTGCCACGGTCCGAACCCATCGGGACTTGCCAAGAGATTCGTGGTTCTTCGAGGTCGATCGCGAAGAGCATGTTCTTTCCGTCCACGCCGCTCGTTAGAAACGCCGTGTTTCCGACGACGACCGGCGTGCTACCTCCTGATCCGGGGATCTCGACCCGTAGGGCAGTTTCTTCGCTCCATTTGACCGGTAATTCCGCATCGAGCGATACGCCCTGTTGCGATGGGCCGCGCCACTGTGGCCAAACCACGTTTTGGTCTGTCTCTGCCGTGTCACTGCTCACGCCCCGCGTGCGAGTCGCCGTCGCTTCGACCGCGAAACAGGAGGACGTTCCCATGGCTGAAAATGCGACCAAACATGCAGCCATCAATCGGCCGGGCACGATAAACATATTCATTCCTCTTTCAACGGAAGGCGGGGGCAACAGACGAAAGGTCTATTGTGGGGGAAGGAGTGATCACTCGCCAGTAGCGAGCGATTGCGGATCGCGATTGAATCCCTTTTTAACGGGCGTCGAAGGTGCGAAGCGTAAATTCGGCATTCTCATTACCGTGCGATCCAAGCTTTAATCTAGCCGGGCTGTACAGATGGTCGCCTGCGAGCGAGCACCAGCAGTCCGAGCATCGTTAACACGATACCGATCACGAGCGTCGTCGTAACCGGTTCGGCGAACAAGACCACTCCCGCCATGGCGGCCATGGCGACTTGTGACGCGTTGAGCAGATGCACGGCCACGATGGGCAGTACTTTCATGGCCGTCGTGATCGCTATGAAAGCGATGAAATTAAAAACGCCCGCCGCGATCATCGACCACCAAAGCGACGCGGGCATCTGTGCCAAATCTGCCAATCCTCCGCGAAAAGCTACGAGCGCGAACATCGCGGTGAATCCGACCCCGCCGCTGATCCACATCGCCGTCGCCGCTTGCATGCCCTTTTGTAAGTTGAATCGCATCGTCGAACTGAAGACGGCGAAACACAGCCCCGAAAAAATGGCAAACCCGGCACCGATCCATCGCTGGTACGCGAGTTCATCGGCGTTGTCGGTAACAACAACGCCCGCCGCTTCTGGATCGGGATGCCCGGACTGCGATAGCATCACGACGGCCACCATCAAAATCGCCATCGCGATCGCGGTCCGCCGCAACACCGATTCGCCGAGCAGAATTCGGCCCACGATCGCGCTGCCGATCAGTAACGCTCCGAGCGTGATCGGCACGGCGGCGGCCAACCCGATCATGCCCAACGCGACTTGAAACGAAGCGTTGCCGCCGACTTGGCCGATCAGGCAGATCCAAATGAATCGCGGGACGAGGTGTCGACTCGTCGTGATCGGGATACCACGCAGTTTCAACGTGACTAAAAAAGGGGTCAGACAAACGACTGTCGGCAGTGCTTTCACCGCCGTCACTAGCAATGGATCTGCCGAAACGGACTGACGCAGCGAGATGTTTGCCAGCGTGTAAAAAACGGCGGAGAGTAATCCGCACACGGTGCCCAATCCGATTCCGGGGGTCACGATCGAGCCGTACATCCGCTCGGGGAGCCCCGGCATCACGTCCGTTTCGGAGGGCAGCGTTTCGATCATTTTACGGTTTCGATCGTTGCACGGTCGACTCGATGAATCCGTCCGACACTCGACTACGAAGCGTTTGTCCCGCGTTGACATCACCGACATTACGAACGACCGTTCCATCTTCGGTTTGCGTGACGCTGTATCCACGAGACAGAACGCTGAGCGGTGACAATGCCGAAACCGCTGCCGCGAGTTGTTTCACACGGCTTTCGTTTTGTTCCAATCGGCGTCGCATCGCCGATCGAGCCCGTTCGTCGAGTTCGTCGACGATGCGGCTGCGGTTCAATACGAGTTCAAACGGGTTACGGAAGATCGGTCGTGATTCGATCCAGTCGAGCCGTTGTCTGGATGCATCGATCCGCCGGAACAACGATCGACGCATCACGCCGTCGAGTGCATCGAGGACATCGACCAACACTTCACGGTCGGGTAACACTTGGATGGCCGCATCGGTCGGCGTCAACGCGCGGACGTCAGCGACGAGGTCCGATAACGTCACGTCGATTTCGTGTCCGACGGCGGACACGGTCGGAATCCGCGAGCGTGCGAGTGCTCGAACAAACCGTTCCTCATTGAACGACCACAGATCCTCGAGCGAACCTCCACCACGGGAAACGATCAACACGTCAGGGAGCGGGTCGAGCCGGTGGGCAGCCGCGATTCCCTCGATCAACATCTCGACGCTACCCGGCCCTTGGACGCTCGATGGAATCAGGACGATTTCGACCCCGGCGTGGCGTGATGCGGCGGCTTGTAAAAAGTCTCGGATCGCTGCTCCGGTTGGACTCGTCACGATCGCAATCTTGCGTGGCACCCGCGGCAGCCGGCGTTTCCGCTCGATGGCGAACAACCCTTCCGATTCCAGTTTCGCTTGCAATTGCGCCAACGCCAGCTGCAACGCACCCATGCCTTGCGGTTGGCACTTCCGAACCACCATTTGAACGGTACCGCGGGCGGCGTAAACTTCGATATCGCCGAAACACAGCACGCTTTGGCCGTCGTCGAGTTCAAACGGCAACCGTTCGGCGGTGCTGCGCCACATCACGCCGCGAAGTTGCGAACGTTCGTCTTTGAGTGTGAAGTACAAGTGTCCGCTGCGTGGCCGGGCGATGTCGGTGATCTCACCGGCGACCCACATGCTCGACAATGACGACTCAACGGCCTGTTTGATCCGCAGCGTCACTTCGCTGATGCTGAGGGCCTCTTCGGCTGTCGATGCAGGTTTTTTAGCGACCAAGCCTTTCTCGACTTTGGGTTCGCGTTTTTTTCGAACAGCTTTCTTGCGAGCCGCACCGGCCTTTTTCGGCGCGGCGGGTGTCGCATGACCGTCATCGCCGGCGTCCTCACCGTCCTCACCGCCGCCAAAATCGAACGGCAGCTGTTGCTGGTCAGCCGTCATGCGTTGGGGCCGACCGGTCGTCGTGAGCGGCGACGCCGACCCGACCTGGCGAACTTGGCACGGACATCGGCCACCGCGGCGAGCAGTTGATCGACCTCTTCGGTTGTGTTGTAGAGGTAACAACTCGCCCGCGCCGTCGCGGTCACACCGATCGCTTGATGCAGCGGCATGGTGCAGTGATGCCCCGCTCGCACCGCAACACCACGACCGTCGAGGAACTGCGAAACGTCGTGGGCATGCACCCCTTCGATGACGAAGCTGTTGATGCCACCTTTCTTGTCGGCGGTCGGTCCGATCACGCGGACTCCGTCGATTTCACGAAGACCCGCATCGGTTCGCGCGCCGAGGATGCGTTCGTGAGCGTGGATGTTTTCCATGCCGATCGCGGTGAGGTATTTCAGTGCGGCGGCCAATCCGATCGCTTCCACGATCGGAGGCGTTCCGGCTTCGAATTTTTCGGGCAATTCGTGAGTCGTGAAACCTTCCGTGGTGACGTTGAGGATCATGCCGCCACCGCCCAGAAACGCTGGCATCGCGTCGAGCATCGCTTCCTTGCCATAGAGCACACCGATGCCCGTGGGGCCGCAAACCTTATGGCCACTGAAGACGACGAAATCCGCATCCCATTGCTGCACGTCGATCTGATGATGAGGTGCCGCTTGTGCGGCATCGATCAGAACGGTCGCGCCGTACTGTTTCGCCATCGACGTCCATCGTTGCACCGGATACTCGCTGCCGAGCGTGTTGCTCGCCGCGGCGAACGCGAACATTTTTGGACGAAATCGTTCGAGATACTCGGCGACTGTTTCGTCACTGATTTCAAAGTTCTCGTCGATCGGGATGAACTCGACGCGGCACCCGGTTCTCGCGGCGAGCTGATGCCAGGGGATGATGTTGGCGTGGTGTTCACTGATCAACAGCAGGATCACGTCACCGGCGGAAACGTTGGCATCGCCCCACGAGCGGGCAACCGTGTTGATCGCGGCGGTCGTTCCGGCGGCGAAGATGACTTCGCGGGCGGACGCGGCGTTCAAGAATTCACGGGTGGTTTCTCGCGCCGATTCATACGCACGCGTCGACTCTTCACTGAGCGTGTGGATACCACGGTGCACGTTGCTGTAATAGTGCAGGTAGCACTCGTCCATCGCATCGATGACCGCTTGAGGTCGCTGCGTCGATGCGGCGTTGTCGAGATAGATCAGCGGTTGGCCGCCGGTGACGTTTCGCTTGAGTACGGGGAAGTCACGGCGGATCGATTCGGTATCGAGCAAACTCATTGCTCTTCCTCAAGTGATGGGCCGCCGAAGGACGTCTTGGGTTCCACTTCGTCATCGTCTTCGGTGACGCTGGGGGCCGCCTCGGTTCCGACGGGCCGCTTCAGCGCGCCCTGCAACACTTTCCAGCTCAACAGGCAGCATTTTTGCCGGTTGGGCGTCAATTGCGGCCCGAACAGCGAGAGCATGTCTTCCGCCGAAAATTTCTCGACTTCTTCGATCGTTTTGCCTTCGATCGCTTCGAGCAACATCGATGCGGACGCTTGACTGATCACGCAACCGTCCCCGTCGAACCATGCCTCGGCGACACGCCCGTCAGAATCCAGCCGTAAATCGACGTGAATCTTGTCACCGCAAAGTGGATTTTTACCGTCGTGAGCGTGCGTGGCGGATGCCAAATGGCCACGGTTGTAGGGATCCTCGTAGTGATCCAACACGTGCTCTTGGTAAATATCCTGGTCGTTATTGCTGTCCTGCGGGTGGGGCATCGGCGTTAAGACGTGGGGTAGCGGTGAAAGTGGAGTGATTTGGGGTGGAGGCGAGCGAAAAATGAAAACTCGCCCCCTCTTTCACTCTACGCGAGTTGTCAAAAAAAGGAACGCCTCCGAAGTCAACCTGGGCAACACCGGGCCGTCCGATCAGGCCGATTTTCGGAGGTCGGGGTCAGGCCTCAAACTATGAGGTGGGTTTTGCCTCGTCGCTCGCGACGCGGTTTGATCGCTGCACGCCGAAGTCGGGCGGCCGCCGCGAGGCCGAGACTAACGTTTGATGTCGAACGCGAAGATCAAATCTTGGTCACGGACAAACAGGGTTTGGTTCGCGATCACCGGGTGAGCCCAGATCGCACCACGGTCGCGCGGCACGTCTGTTTCGCGAGGCAATTTCGTCTGTCCGAGCGGCTTCCACTCGTTGCGGCTCGGTTGCACCAAAATGATGCTGCCGTCGCCATCGTTGTAGCAATACAGTCTGCCGTCGGCGTAGGCGATCGAGCCGCTCTTGTTGCCGCGAAGTTTCTCTTGCCATAGCGTCTCGCCGGTTTCGAGGTCTTGGGCCATCCAGTTGCCGCCGTCAGCTTTGGTGAAGCCGTAGATCACTCCGTCGACCAAGACCACGCCACCGTGATGATTTTCCATCGACTTCAAGCCGTTGTGGTAAACCGCGTCGGCGCTGATTGAATTGCCGCTGCCGGTCAACCGCAGCAACGCGTTTCCGGCACCATAGGCACTGGTGTGATAAACCTTGTTTTCGCCGACCAGCAGCGGGGTGGGGATGGTGGCGGTGTCATTCCCGGTCAAGCCGTTTTCGAACAATTTGTCGCCGGTTTTGCAATCAAACGCGACGACGCCGATCTGCGATGCGGTGACGTAATAGTTGGTTCCCGCGAACGAGCCTTTGACCGCTGATACGTAGTGGGCCGGAGCATCGACGCCGTTGGAGTTCCACAGCAATTCACCGGCTTGGCGATCCAACGCGATCATGAACTTTTTACCCCCAGGGGTGACGACCACTCGATCGCCGTCGATCAAAACGGATTCGCTGTAACCCCACTTTGGGATCTTGCCCCCGTAGTCGGCGACGATGTCGACTTTCCACATCAGGTCGCCGGTGTCGCGTTTAATTGCGGCGACGACGCCGGTATCCGTCAGCACAAAGATCTGGTTACCGTTGACGGTCGGAGTGCTTCGTGGTCCGCCCCCCCATCCTCGGTTGTAGTCCGAGCCCGTTCCCGAACGCGATACGTTGGTCTTCCAGAGGCGTCTGCCGGTTTTGGAATCGAAACAGCAGGCGAAACAGTTTTGGTCGTCCGAGCCCATCGTGTACAGCCGGCCATCGGCAATCGACATGCTGCTGTAACCGATCCCGACGTTGGCTGCTTCCCATTTCAATTTCGGTGGCGTCGTTTCCCAGGACTGCGCCAGCTTTTGAGGGGCGGCGTGTCCATCACGCTGCGGTCCCCGCCACTGCGGCCAATCGGTCGGATCGGCGTGAGCCGTCGTGGTGACAAACGACACGGCGCACAGGACGGCGCACGGCAAAGACAAACGCCAAGCGATCGAAGGAAAAAGCGTGCGTATCAAGGTCAGACTCGCGGGAAAGTTGGGGATGGTGAAACCAGGATTACAGAACACCCTTGGTGCTCGGAATCGCATCACTACGTGGGTCGTTTTCAATCGCCATGCGGATCGCGCGGGCGGTTGATTTAAAAACGCATTCCGAAATGTGGTGGGCGTTGCGCCCGTGGTGCAAGACTACGTGCAGATTGCATTTCGCGTTCGCGGCGAACGACTGCCAGAAATGTTCAACCAGTTCACTGTCAAACGTACCGATCTTAGACGCTGCGATCGGGGCATGGTATTCGAACGCATAGCGTCCGCCCATGTCGACCGCTGACGTGACAAGGCATTCGTCCATCGGCAGGGTGAAGTGACCGTAGCGAAGAACGCCAGCCCGGTTGCCCAACGCCTTGTCGATGGCGGTTCCCAATGCAATCCCGATGTCTTCGGTCGTATGGTGATCGTCAACGTGCAGATCGCCGGTCGCGTCAACATCCAGATCGATCAACGAGTGCTTGGCGAACAAGTCTAACATGTGGTCGAGGAACCCGATGCCGCTGTTGCGTTTGCCTCCACCGGAGCCATCGAGGTTCACAGAAAGTTTGATTTGAGTTTCGCCGGTTTGGCGATCGACCGTGGCGGTACGTGGCATCAGGCTGGATCGTTAAGAGATAGGAAGAGGAGAACAAAAGGAGCGTTGGCGGCGGTGAAATGTTCACGTGCCGAGTCAATCACCATGCCGTCGGCGATACCTGCGATTTCAAAGCGTTGTGTCGCTTGTGCAAGGCGGATCACGGAGATTATCGCGAACGAGCGGTGCGGGAATGAATGACCGGGAATGGGGGGGCGGTGGCGGGAACTCGAAAGCATCGTCTTAAAACGCCGAGATTCTAACGCAGAATCCTACACCAATGCGAGGTCTCGGACTTCACGAGCGGATGCGCTCCACTCGTGTGCCTCCTCCGCTCGCGTGCCCGTATCTCTCAACAGCCCCAATTGCGTCGCGGATCGCTTTCGAGCCGGCGATTGTCTAGGAAAGAGCGGCTCCGGGCTGGCCAAACGTCCATCGGACCTCAAAACCGTCGTCCCTCAGCCCTGCGGCGATCGTTTCCACCGGACGCTGATCGACGACCGGGAATTGCTCGCCCTGCGAGTGCTCGGCTTCTGCCCCAACATCGGTTGTATCGCTGTAGCCGCCCGGTGAGGTCGAACTGCCTGCACTCATTTGGGTGATGCAGATTCGCTTTAGCTGATCACGCAGTGTGGCCGGTTCGCGTGTCGATAGGACCAATTCGCTATCGGGGAAAGCGAGTCGGCAGATGCAGTACATCCGTATCAGCAATTCGTCGTCAATGTCGAACGGTATCTCGTAGCCTTCGGGCGCGTGACGAATCCGTGGCAAGCTGAACGCCAGTTTCAAGTCAGGAAAGCGATCTTTCAGATAGCCCGCGTGGCGTAGCATCGCGCGAACGTCCTGGACTGGATCGGCGAGCCCGAGCAACACGCCCAACCCGATGCGACCGATACCGGCTTCCGCGACGCGATCGGGAGCTTCAAGACGCCAGTGGTAAGATGCTTTGGGGCCTTTCAAATGAAGCTGCTCATAAACTGACTCGTCGTACGTTTCTTGATACAACGTCACCCCGCTCACGCCCGCTTCCCGCATGGCGGTGTAGGAGTCGGTTGACTGCGCCGCGATCTCAATGCTGAGTTCGAGGTTTTCTTGTCGAAGCATCGAGATCAGATCGCAGAAATAAGGAGTCGACGTCAGACGCGGGAAGTCACCCGCCACGATCAGCTGATGCCGAAAACCGCGTTCGCGAAGAATGCGTGATTGTTGCAAGACCTCATCTCGATTGAGATGAATGCGGTCAATCTTTAGCGGGAACTGAAAGCCACAGTACCTACAATGGTTGACGCAGTGACTTGAGACATACAACGGCGCGTAGAGAAGCATTCGACGTAGATCGAGATCACTATGAAGGTCGGCAGATTTAATCGAGAAATGCTCGCTGGTGACTTGAGTCGCCATGGCCGTTAACGATTCGAGATCGCATTCACGATCGAACCACTCGCTGAGCAGTGTGTTTGTATTGTTCGCGGCGGAGGATGCTTTGACCGCGTGCCGAGCATGGCGAGGTGAACGCGGTTTCGTCCCGCGTAATTGGTTCGCCCATTGATCCAGTTGATCTAATATTGATTCATCCATGCGGTTGCGCGAATGGCCGCATTCGTTGAATCGCTGATATCGCCACCGTTCGAGTTTGGAGGCAAGTTGGCGGCTTTCGTCCGATGGTAACGCCGTGGGATTGCTTAGTAGCAATCGAACTTGCTCGGCCAACTTCAGGTGATGGTCAGCGTGGTCGTCCGTGGCAGCAATCCAATTGTTGATGGACTGTGATTCGGCGTAGGCGGAGTGGGACATGGTGGGGAATTGATTTTCTGGTGACGGTTTCGTTTGCCGTCTGGGCCGGTGTATCTGAGTGTTAATGAGACCCGGGTGAGAATACCGAAACCAACGAGCCGCGGGCATGGCGATCCCATCGATGTGCCTGCGTCAATTCATCGCAAGATGTCGGAATGGGGCACGCGTGGTCGCCAGTTCGGCATGCCAGCATTGAGAAGGTGATTGTCACTTTGGGTGGCCGTTCGTAGACTGCGGTGTGCTCGGAGGAATTTTTCGTGCAAATTCGGTAACCGATTCGGGAATCAGTTTTGACTAAAGAGAATGCTGCCGACGCCCCTCCGCCAACGCATCGATGCGTGATCAATTCGGCGGCCTACCACAATGGGGTGCGTGTTGCGGACGTTCCGATCCCCGATCTTGGTGACGCGTGGGCGCATTCAGACCGCTTTATTTGGGTCGGCTTGTACGAGCCCAATGAGCAAGTCCTCTCGCATATCCAGAATGCGTTTGGGCTGCACGACTTGGCCATCGAAGATGCTCACTCGGCCCACCAGCGTTCCAAATTGGAAGTTTACGATGACTCGATGTTTGTGGTCATGCGTACGGCGAGGTTGTGTGAAAGCGGCGAGCAACGGATCGAATTTGGGGAGACTCATGTCTTTCTAGGGCCACGCTACATCATTACGGTGCGACACGGATCGCTGCAATCTCATGTGGGGCTGCGTGCCCGATGCGAATCGACGCCGAAGTTGCTGGCTAAAGGCGAAGGGTTTGTGTTGCACGCGTTGATGGACTTCATCGTTGACCAATACTTCCCCGTGCTCGATGCGTTGGAAGCCGAGCTCGATGAATTGGAAGATCATATCTTCAGTGGCAAGTTTGTTCGTAGCGTTACGGCCCGAATCTATCATCTCCGCCGAGACCTGCTCGCGCTCAAGCATGCTGTGACCCCGCTCAGTGATGTGTCGGCCCACCTCACCCGGATGGATTCAAAGCTGATCTCATCAGAGTCGCAACCGTATTTTCAAGATGTTCACGATCATGTCAGCCGTATCGCCGAGTTGATTGACAACCTTCAACAACTCTCGCACACGGCGCTCGAGAGCAACTTGGCTTTGATCTCGGTCTCGCAGAACGATGATATGAAACGTCTCGCAGGTTGGGCGGCAATCTTGGCCGTTCCCACCATGATCGCCGGGCTTTATGGCATGAATTTCAAACACATGCCCGAGACCGAGATGGAGTGGGGGTACCCCATCGTCCTCGGGATCATGCTTCTCTGCTGCGTGCTGCTCTACCGATGGTTTCGCCGAGTCGGCTGGCTCTGAAACGCCGTTTCGCATGCCTAACCGAAAGAACAAGTTTAGGGAGTGGCTGACAACGTAGTGTCTCTCTGGTCATGCGATTTTCGCATCACGGTGACTCGTCGCTGACGAAGACTGGTCCTCGTGCGTGATTTTGGTAGCCTTAGAGGTCAAACTGATTTCCGGCATGTCGACAGAAAGGTTCCGCTTGATGACTCATCGATCGCGACGAAGCTTTGGCCTCGTTTGTCTTATCATGTTTCTGGTGCCGTTAGTTCCAAGCGTTGATGCTCAGGAAATCGTCGATCTACCAACGCAAGTGGACTTTGATCAACTCACCGCTGAGACAGCAAACGCTTGGGCGGAATTGGTGCTAAAGAACATCGACATCGAGTTTCCAAACAAGATGTCGTTGGTATACGTCGACGCCAGCCAAGTCAAAACACCGAAGGAACATTTTCCGGCGTTCTATGGTTGCTTTGATTGGCATAGCAGCGTTCATGGACACTGGGTTCTCGTGCGACTGCTACGCTCGATGCCAGATTTACCAAACGCGCCGCGTATTCGGGCAACGCTCAATGAGCACCTGAGTAAAGAAAACCTGGTACACGAAGCGGCGTTTTTTGAACGTGACGAGCACAAGTCTTTTGAACGCATGTATGGATGGGCGTGGTTCCTGCGATTGGCGATGGAGCTGGAGGAGTGGGACGATACCGATGCTCTTCGTTGGCGTGAAAACTTGCGTCCGTTGGAAGTTGTGCTACGTCAGCGTATTGACGCTTACCTGCCGCTGCTCTCGTATCCGATCCGAGTGGGCCAACATACCGACACCGGTTTCGCGTTGGGCCAGTTGCTGGACTACGCCGCTGCTCTCGACCAGCCCGATCTATCGGATTTAGTGACCCAAACCGCAAACAGGTTCTACTCCGGCGATCGAAGGTATCCGGTTCGTTATGAGCCCTCCGGGCATGATTTCTTTTCGTCGTGTTGGAATGAAGCGGATTTGATGAGACGCGTGTTGCCCGCTGACGAATTTGCTCAGTGGCTAGGAGATTTCGTTCCGAATGCCAAAGCACAATTGACCGACGGGACCATCGAGCCGGTCGAAGTGCCCGACGTCACCGATGGCAAGCTGGTCCATCTTGCCGGATTGAATTTGAATCGCGCGTGGTGTTTGCGAGCCGTCGCCAACGCATTGCCCGTCAATCATGAACTGAAGGAACCGCTGATGACCAGTGCTCGGCGGCATTTGCAAGCCGGTATGAAGTACGTCAACAGCGGCCACTACGAAGGAGACCACTGGCTCGCGACGTTCGCACTTTACGCGATCACCGAGCATGGCTTAACACCCGGTTCCACTCTCGAAGACGCTGAGGCTGGGCAGTGACCGCAGATCGCGGTGAAGACTCGGCGCCGCGCAAGATGCCGCTCGGGCCAGGTCTACTGGTCACGGCCGCCTTCATTGGGCCTGGAACGGTCATCACAGCGAGTCGCGCAGGCACTGAATTTGGCTGTGAACTGCTGTGGACGATCTTGCTGGCCAGTGTCGGAACGATTTTGCTACAGTCGCTTGCGGCCCGGTTGGGAATCGAAACGGGGAGCGGTCTGAGTGAAGCGATCAGGTCGACGCTATTCGGGACGAAGTGGCTATTGCCAACGCTCGCGTTGATTTTGCTGGCGATCGGATTCGGAAATGCCGCCTACCAGACCGGAAACCTAACCGGTGCTGTGGTCGGCGTCACAGGTTTGTTTGGTGGCTCGGCAAAAATTTGGGTAGCACTTCTAGCGGTGATCGTCATCGCGTTGATGGGATTCGGGAAAGACAAGTTGCTGCAGCGGACTCTGGTCGTCTTGGTATGCGTCTTAAGCCTTGCCTTCTTAATTACCGCCGCGATCGCATTACCAGCACCGGATCGAATTCTGAAAGGGATGTTGGTTCCAAAAGTAACCACCGCGAATCTATCGCTAGTCGTCGCTTTGATCGGAACGACGATCGTTCCGTACAACTTGTTTTTGCATGCGAGCCGATCGGCGACGACTTGGAAAGACACGCCGCGGAATTTGGCGCTGCGGTCATCACGCATCGATACCGTGTTCTCCATTTCGCTCGGTGGCCTGTTAACGGCGGCGATCATGCTGACTGCCAGCAGCGCGTTTCATGATCAAGGAACCACCTGGACATCGCCTGACCAAATCGCGATCCAGCTTCGCCCAACCTTGGGCGCTTTAAGCGGAGTCACGTTCGCGTTGGGGCTGTTTGCCGCCGGATTGACCAGTGCCATCACGGCGCCGCTCGCAACCGCCTACGCCGTGTGCGGTTGTCTAGGCTGGTCCACGCAAACGGACTCGCGAAGATTTCGCGGCATCGCAATTTTGATTGTGCTCGTCGGAACACTGGCGGCCATCTTTTTGGATGCGAGTCCCGTTTCAACGATTGTGGCGGCGCAAGTCGCAAACGGCCTGCTGCTGCCCATCGTCGCCATCATCATGTTGCTGATCGTCCAGCGTCAAGCAAAGATGCATCACCGTGAAATGTCGACACCGTCCATCGCGGCTGCATGGACCGTCGTGTCGCTGATCGGTGCCCTAGGACTGTGGCGCATGATCACGGGCGTCCTGAAACTATTTTGAACGGCACGAGACGGTGATCTTGACGGTTCGATGTTCCATCGCCGTACCATATGGATGTCGCCCGCCAAATTGCTAGACCCCAAAATTGCTAGACCAACGCAGGCTGGTATCCGAAATAGGCTTTGCGTTTGATGATGTCTGCGACTTCCGAAGGCACCATGCTTTCCCACGTCGGGTCGCCCACTTTGATCAAGCGTAGCACTTCACGCGAGAACACTTTCAGGCACTCCGGATCATAGTTGTCGAGTTCATTGATTCCGCCGCGATCGAAAAGATAGCCATAGAGTTTCTGTAGCTCAGGAGCGATCTTTAGGTTTTTGCATGTCATCAGCTCACCCGTCTCTTGGTCAAGTAACGGGTAGCAGTAGATCTTCAGTTCGTTCTTGAACAGCCGACCGAATGATTCCAGTACGCCACCTTCGAGTTTCGTGTAGTATTTCTCGTCGAACAAATCCTGGAGGCTTGCGGCACCCATCGTGATCGCGATGCTTTCTTTCGTGTATCGCGATAGGTATGCGGCCAAGCGGTAGTATTCGAAGTAGTCGGAAATCAGCACCGGCAAACCGTAAGAGCTCATCACGTCCGCACGCGCCAAAAAGTCACGCAGGTCCACTTCGCCAGCCGCCTTCAAGTTGCGCATCGTGATCTCCATCACCTGCACAATCTCTTTTCCTTGCACGCTCGGGAGTTGTGAAAACTTCTCTTCGGCGCAACGAAGCATGTCCAGGTTGACGTTGCAGAAGGGCCGAAAACTGCCCCGTTCAACGAGGATCGGCTTGCGATAAAAGAATTCCGATGGCTGCAGAACGTCACCGTTGGCGGCGAACATCGCTGCGCCGGAGAGTCCCAGTTCGACGAGTTTCAAACTCATCGCGCGATTGTCGACATGTCGAAACACGATTCCGGAAAACTCGATCATGTCGATCTCGATCCGCGACGTCGACAAGCCATCGAGCAGCGAGTCAACGAGCAGTTCCGGTTCGTGGTTGAGGGTCAACGCACCGTGAACCAGATTGACACCAACGATTCCTAACGCTTCTTGTTGCAACGCCGCTTCATTGTCTAGCATGCGGACGTGAATGATGATCTGGCTGTCATCATCCCGCGGGTAGGCTTGGAATTTGATGCCCATCCACCCGTGGCATTCATTGGTGCCGTGAAAGTTGCGGGCCGATACCGTGTCGGCGAAAACAAAAAAAGCGGTCGTGTCGCCGCGGGCGTCTCGTAGACGATCAAGGTTGAGTTTGTGCTCGTAGTCGAGCATCGATTGCAAGCGTTCGCGACACACGTACCGCGACGCGCGGCCGTAGATCGCGTCACTGACCGTCATATCATACGCCGAGATGCTCTTGGCGATCGTTCCAGCGCCCCCGCCGACACGGAAGAACCAGCGGACGACCTCTTGGCCGGCCCCAATTTCCGCAAAGGTTCCATAGCGGCGGGAATCGAGATTGACGTCGAGCGATTTTTGGTGGGTGTCAATCAGTTCACGTTCAGATTGACTGGGGAGGCGACGTTGCATGCCTGGGCGATTTCCGACAAGAGGTAGACGAGGCGGACTGCGGGCGCAGAACCAAGGTGCGGAGTTAGCAATGCCTATGCCAAGCAGTGAGCCATTTCCTTTTTCGCGAGTCAGTGTCCCAAAACACGTGGATTTGCACGGCTTTACGGAAAAACGCGGACAGCTTGGTGGATTGAAGTGTCGCGAAAATCGCCAATAAATTAAGCACACTGCTCTTCTGGCGCGCATCGACTGGCGAACGGGACGAGTCAACGGCTGGTTAAGTTTGCCGCCCGATGTATGAGATTTGTGGTGAGCGCGATTGCAGTCTCGGGTTGCTCCGAGGGCACCTGTGGGGCCAGAGCGACAAATAGGAAACGATTGCGTTAAACGGGAGTGTAATCATCCGGTCGCTCCCGCAACCCGTGTCAGAATGCGGCATCGCGCCATCGCTAGATCGAACAAAGAAACAACGTTTGGCACCCTAAAAGGGTGGTGTCGAGACTGTCGCCTATCCGTACACGGAGGCGAGAATGAATTGCATTCGAATAAGGCGGACGCGACGGTTTTTTGAGGACGTCGGTGCATTGGCGTCGCATGGGGGCGGCATTCATGTCGACTTCAGATTTTGTACGCAAGCGAGACGGCAAACAGCCATCCGTTGGTTTTGCAATTGGGGAACCTAGAGAGACGCTGGGAGTGATTCCAATTAATCGGAAAAATAGCTGGTAGACATTTCTTGTGTGAGCGCTAATTAATGGAGTATCCCACTTCACTGATGCAAGGATTCTGAGATGTCGAGAAACAGATGCCCGAAATGCCCAGGAAATCTGCTTCGCGTGAGAAGACGTTGGTACGAACGCCTGTTATTCGTGGGACGAGCCTACGAGTGCGATGAGTGCTTTCACCGCTGCTTTCGATTGTTCCGGCCGCGAGCTTCCGAAACGACGCGGAAACTCCCCGCGTGAGTGGTGCCGACCATCCTTGTTGCCTAGCTAAACGTAAAGATGTAGTGAATGGGGGCTAAAGAGACAGGTGGTTTGGCGGCCGAGTGGAGCAAACCTAGCTCGTTGCTTGGCTCCCCGTCGCCTCGCTGATTCCAGGTCGACTCGATGAATGTTGGCGACATTCATGAAAGAACGCTCGTCCTCACATAGGTGCTTCCGACCAAAACAACTCCACACTGCTTGAGCGACTTCGATACATTTCGTATTCCCAGTACTGCAACGTTGAGTACTAAGCACGAAGCCCTCGTGCTTAGTCAGCCTTCAAGCTCGGTGTGGGACTGGACGGTTCATGCCGTTCCGCCAAGTCTTTTGGCGGAAGGACGCGAGCCCATCACGTTCTGAATAGACGAAGAAGTAGTTTGCCGCTGAAAAACGATCCGTTGATGCAACTATCGCCGTAATCGTTCTGCCCCCAGGTCACACTAATTGAATGATTGGGGCGCAGTCGTGCTCGTTAGAGTTGATCGAGGAATCGGCGGATCATTAGCAGGCAAGCGTCAATTTGTTCGTCGGTGCCGACGCTGATTCGCAGTCCGTCGCCCCAGTCGGGGAACTCCATGTAGCGGACGAGGATTTGGCTGCGTTTCAAAAACTCGTAGATTGCTTTGTGCTGGCCGCTCGGGTGTGTGCACCAGACAAAGTTGGCGTGGGACGGGACGACATCGAATCCCATCTCGGCAAGTTCATCCGCTAGGCGTTGGCGGGTGACATTCAACACGGCAACTTTTTCGGCGAGCCAGTCTTGGCTGTGCATCGCGGCGGTCGCCGCAGCGATCGAGATCATGTCGCAGTTGTAGCTGTCTTTGATCTTGGTCAGTTCCGCGACCACGTGTGGTTGAGCGACGAGGAATCCGAATCGTAGGCCCGCCAACCCGTAGGATTTGCTCAGCGTTCGGGTCACGAGCACGCGTTCGTTTTGCTTGACCAATTCCAAACAATTTTCTTCAGCGAAGTCCACGTAAGCTTCGTCGATCACCAGCGGGCAGTCCAGCGAGTCGGCGAGTTCACTGACTTGCTGCGGTGGAACGATCGTGCCACTGGGGCTGTTGGGGTTGGGAAGCAGCACGAGTCGCAGGTCTTCACGAGATTCACCGAACGAAGCGGGCAATTGCCAGTTGTCAATGAACGGAACTTGCTCCCACGAGGCGCCTTGGATGTCCGCGAGTGTGCGGTACAAGATGTAGCTCGGGTACGGCAAACGCAGCGATTGACCTTCACCGACAAAACCGCGAACAAGGATCGTCAGGATCTCATCGCTGCCGTTGCCCGCGAGGATCCATTCCGGGCCGGGCAGCCCGAGAGCGTCCGCCGCGGCGCGGCGAAAACTGGTTGCCATCGGATCGGGATATCGATTGAGCGGTCCCGAAGCGGCCGCGGTGATCGCCGAAACGACTGCCGGTGGTGGAGGGAACGGATTTTCGTTCGTGTTGAGCTTGATGAACTTGCCCGGCGGAGGTTGTTCCCCCGGGGTGTACGGCTTCATCGCTGCGAGCGCGGGACGGAATTGCACAGGAGTGTTGTGTAGCAATAGGAATGGAGGCTGGTATCACGGCGACCGCCGCTTAGGACTGACAACGCTTGGTCAGTTATTAATAGCGAAACTCGTCAACGATCTGTTGATTCAATCGCGATTCAAAATTCATCGATGCAATCATAATCTGATGCATGAGCGACAGATTAGCTGAACGTCGCTTTAAGGTAGCCACGAGCGAGAGCGCGGGAAACGCCGGGGACCCACCTGCTGGCGAAGGTTCCTACCTTTGACTGCCGATTCACGATGTTTGTTGTGCAAAGTATCACCGCTGCGTTAGGTGCTATCCCGCCTTGACTCTGCGGTGTTGAAGTCGAGTGGTCGGCGTGTGTGTTGAATGTTCGTTGAAAGTCCTGGCAAATTCCGCTACCTGAGAACCGCAAAAGCCGGTTGGGACAAAACGCTGTAGGTGGACCACGTTCTGGCGAACGTATGGGAGTGGTCGCCGCTCACGTCGCTGAGTCTCCCTTGGCTGTGAATCTATTCGCCGGGGAAAGTTGATTGTTTTAGTGCTTTTTTAGCGGAACGGCGCGAGCCGTCCGGTGACTCGGGACCGGACGGCTCGCGCCGTTCCGCTATTTTTGAAATTGCGCAGTCATTAAATCAATGTCCCCCGCAAACGAAGTTTACGGAAACGCTCGTTCGCGGAGCGAACGGCCACACTCATCACTTCAAGGCCTTTCTGAGACTCCGAATAGCAAGTAACGCCCGCGATGTTTTGTCTCATCTGAACTTGGGGGGCCTGAACCGGAGGGCTTGCGCCCTGCCGCTAAAAGACGTAGCGGAACGGCGCAAGCCGTCCGGTCTCACCACCAATTTCAATGCCGATATAACGCTGACCAACAGCATTGTTAGACTTCGTATCGTTCGCCAATGCCCAAGACGATCGGTTTGGAAATGGTGTTCTCGCGAACCTTGCGTGCCCAGGCGTTTGGGTTTTGGGCGATGGGTGGCCATGTGCCGTAATGAGTCGGCAGGGCGATGCGGGGTTCGATCACTCGAATCGCTTGGATCGAGTCGTCGATGCCCATCGTGTACAGGTCACCGATCGGCAAGATCGCTACGTCCACGCCGTGAGCGTAGTGTCGCATGTCGGTGTAATAAGCCGTGTCGCAGGCGAAATACACGCTTTGTTTGCCCGAGGAGAGCACGAATCCGATCGGATTGCCTCCGTAGCTGCCGTCGGGGAGGCTGCTCGAATGCAACGCGGGCACCATTTTCAGGTTTCCAAACGGAAGTTGGATTTGTCCGCCGGTGTTCATCCCGATCGGTTCAGGTAGGTCGTCTTGCCCGAACCCTTTGGCGGTGAACCACTGCGCGATTTCGAAGTTCGAGATAATCGTGGATTGGTTCTTGCGGGCGATCGACTCAGCGTCTGCGATGTGGTCCGAGTGACCGTGGGAAACCAGTACGTGCGAGATCGAGTCGAGCGAATCCGCCGTCACTTCGGCGGTCGGGTTATCGTTCAAGAACGGATCAAGAAGGACTCGGTGCGAGTCGACTTCGATTAACCAAGTAGCGTGGGATAGCCAAGTCAGTGCGATGCTCACGAGATCTCTCCGGATTTCTCCACGGGAATACGATTTGTCACGGAGCCATCATTGCGCCCGCGAGCGGATATCGTGACGCATGGAGTGGAATATTCCAAGCCGGTTAAAAAACGTGTCGTCAGCAGAAGACTGCGATTCGTCAACGTTCTTGCGTGTCTTTGCAAGATGCGAGTCGAATTGCCGCATCTCCGCCAGCAAATTGCGAAGTCGATCATTGCCAAGACGGAGACAGCAACGAGACGTTAACAATCTCATCACGCGTTGGGGCTTTGTAGCGATTGGACGCGAACGTTTTGTTCAAGCTCGTTGGAGGGCTGCCTGATCCGGCGGGCTAGGACCTGCCGCTAATAAGGTTAGCGGGGCGGCACGGCCCGTCCCGGTCCCTGCCACATTTGAATGATGGACAAAGTGCTCGTTTCGATCGGGCACCCACGCGGTGATGCGAGTACGCGGCCGATCCGGTTCAGTGTCTCCTGCCGAACCGTTAGGCGTTTCGACGGGCTTCGACGGCGTCACTGAGGTCTTGGAGAATCAGCAGTGTTTCGTCCCAGCCGATACAGGCATCGGTGACACTTTGGCCGCGAACGAGTTCGCCTTTACCGAGGCTTTGTTTGCCTTCGACGAGGTTGCTCTCGATCATCACACCCATGATACGCATGTCTCCGTCGCCAACTTGGCTACAGATGTCACGGCAAACGTAACGTTGTCGGGTGTGTTTCTTGCAACTATTCGCGTGGCTGGTGTCGATCATGATACGCGACGGCAAGTTCGCTTTGCTGAGCAACTCGGAAGCCGAGTCGATACTCGCGGCGTCGTAATTCGTGTGCAGGCCGCCGCGCATGATCACGTGGCAGTCGCTATTACCCGTCGTCGCGAAAATCGCCGAGGTTCCCTCTTTGGTGACCGAGAGGAAGTGGTGAGGGCGTTGCGCCGAGCAAATCGCATCGACTGCGATCTGGACGTTGCCGCTCGTTCCGTTCTTGAAGCCGACCGGGCAGGACAGCCCCGAGGCAAGTTCGCGGTGCCCTTGGCTTTCAGTGGTTCTCGCGCCGATGGCGCCCCAACCGACGAGGTCGGCGATGTATTGGGGACTGATCAAGTCGAGGAATTCGGTTCCGGTGGGCAGTCCCATCGCGTTGATGTCACGCAACAGGCCGCGGGCGGTGCGGAGGCCGCGATTGATTTCAAAGCTGTCGTCGAGCCCGGGGTCGTTGATCAGCCCCTTCCATCCAACGGTGGTGCGTGGTTTTTCGAAATAAACACGCATCACGATCAGCAACTGATCGGCGTATTTCTGTTGTTGGGCGGCGAGCAGCTCAGCGTATTCGAGTGCGGCATCGGGGTCGTGGATCGAGCACGGTCCGATGACGACCACGAGACGGTCGTCTTCTTCGTTCAAAACACGGCGGATTCCGTTGCGTGCGCTCGCGACGGTTTCGGCGACCTCCGGTGAAACAGGGATTTCTCCCATCAGTTCTCGCGGCGGCATCAGCGGTTTCATTTCGCGGATTCGGAGGTCGTCAGTTGCCGGAGATTGAGTCTTTTCGGTCATCGCGTTGTCTACGAGGATTGCGGGAGGGTAACAATATTCTCGACTATCGTTGATCAACGTAAAAAAACAACCGGGTAGGCGACGCCGAGCGACAAAAAGGCGTCCCGCCAAGGAGGGGCAAAACGCGGATAACCCCACCTTTGTGGTGCCCTCTTTATTATCAGTGTTCTTTTGCGGGGACGCGCCCGCACGATCCGACCAATCGGCCGATCGGTGACGAATTTGATCGCGAAAACCGTCGATCCGGTGCGGGAATCGGTTACGATTGGGCATCTTGCCGGTGTCCTGTGCTGTACGATCTCTCGGCGAGATCCTGCCGGGTGATGTTTCCTGCATTGCCTTTCTTACCCACCCGACCGACGACAACGTGCCCGTAGACAACGCGCCCCACGCCGCCGATTTCCGCGACGATCTTCGTCAAACGCTCGCTCAACTGCGTCGCCAATTGTTGGACGATCGTGGTGAGGAATCCCATTGGACAGGGCAATTATCCGCATCAGCGCTCAGCTCCGCGACCGCCATCAGTGCCCTCAGCGTCGCCTGCGAGCGGATGCCGCCCGGCGAGCGGCGCGAGCGATATCTCGATCTGATCCGCCGCGGAGTGAAATGGATTGATACCCAGCAGAACGCGGACGGCGGTTTTGGCGACACCGACCTGAGCCACTCAAACATCGCGACGAGCTACCTCGTCTTGGCGGCAAAGACGCTCGCCAAACGCGTCGACGCAGCGTCTTCCAGCCCGGACGCTGCGGATCGGACGCCGTCAAACACCGCCTCACGCAGCGATGGCGCAGGCCACGGCGATGATGCAGGCCCCAGCGACGGGGCAAACGAAGACGGCACCGAACGATTGCGTCGGTACCTCGACGAGGCCGGAGGGATCCCCACGCTCCGCAGACGATACGGGAAAGATAAAACGTTTGTTGTTCCTATTTTGAACAATCTCGCGATCGCGGGCTGCGTGCCGTGGTCCGAAGTCGCCGCGTTGCCTTTCGAAGCCGCGGTGTTTCCGCAATCGATGTATCGATTTCTCGGGATGCCAGTGGTCAGTTACGCGGTGCCCGCGCTCGTGGCGATTGGGCAAGCCAAGTTTCTCCGGTCGGGGTGCCTGCCACCATGGTCTTGGGTGCGAAAGTCGGCGATCAATCCGACATTGAATGTGCTCAGGCGAATGCAGCCCGATAGCGGCGGTTACCTCGAAGCGACGCCCTTGACCGCGTTCGTTGTCATGTCGTTGGTGGACGCGTCGTCGTCATCGGCGGCGAGTCCTAGTCCTGCGGCTGATGCGCGAGCCCAGGTCATTGAACTGGGCCTGAAATTTCTCGAGCAGTCGATTACCCCTGAAGGCAGCTGGCCGATCGACACCAATTTGGCCACCTGGGTGACTTCGCTGTCGGTCGCGGCGTTGGCGTGTGATCCGGCTGACGGCCGAGAATGGTGCAACGAGCAACTCGTTGACTGGATCTTGTCATGTCAGCACACCCGCCGGCATTCTTTTACGGGCGCGGACCCTGGCGGATGGGGATGGACCGATTTATCCGGCGCCGTTCCCGATGCCGACGACACACCCGGTGCGTTGTTGGCGCTAGCGAAATTACGCGATCATTTGAAAGAAAAGCATGTCGAGAAAATCGACACCGCGTCGGCCGCTGGCAAGTCATGGTTGCTCGGTCTGCAGAACCGCGATGGGGGTTGGCCGACGTTTTGTCGAGGTTGGGGAAAACTGCCGTTTGACCGCAGCAGCACCGACCTGACGGCACACGCGATACGGGCGTTGGCTGAGTTGCCCTCGTGTCCGAAGAGCGAGGGGGCGATCGAGGGCGGGCTCAAGTTTCTTCGCAAATCGCAGCGTTCGGATGGGTCTTGGGTGCCGCTGTGGTTTGGCAATCAGGATCGCGTCGAGGAAGACAATCCGATTTACGGCACCGCCAAAGTACTCGTTGACATTCACCCCCAATTCGAGAAATCGGCGGTGTTGCGGGGGATCGAGTATCTGGTCAACGCCCAAAACGAAGACGGCGGATGGGGCGGTGGCGACTCGGTTTCGCGGTACTGGACATCCGTAAATTCGCAGAATCGTTCAAATGGCAGCGAGCGGGTTGACGCTGAGCGGGGTTCCAACGAGCAATCGCCTGCAATCGGACGCGAAACGACCGTGCCCGAGATCGCCGGGGGCAACACCGCGACGCTGCCCCATGCCGAGGTTCGATCGGAGGAAGGTGAGGTGGGGGCGTTGGGCATTAGTAGCGTGGAAGAGACCGCTCTCGCTGTCGAAGCCCTCGCGAGCCTTTGGCATCGTTTGAACACCAATGAATTGACCGAAAATTGCGAAATCGCCTCCGACGCTCCTTCCCTGACTCGGCGGACACGAGTCGCTATACTGGCTGGCTCACAGTGGCTGATTCGGGCTGCTCGTGTCGGGCGATTAGAAGTCGCTTGGCCGATCGGATTTTATTTCGCCAAACTGTGGTATCACGAACGACTTTATCCATTGATCTTCACGACGGCCGCCCTGGGCCGCGTTGCCGGTTTGGATGACACCATTTCCCGACCCGAGACGACTCTCCCTAGGTAAACATTTTGTCGACCGGACTCCCCTCAACGCGCACCGATTCGAATCGCAGCACCGCGACCCGACGTAATCGCCGCAACACCAGCCATCTCAAAGATGTTCCCGAAACACTCGCGATGCGAGAAAGTTTGCGGGATCGTTGTCGCGAAGTCGCCGACCGGCTCGATCACGATCATCCGTTAACCAAAGACGAGATGGAACAGGTCGCACGTCGGATGCTCGAAGAAGCTGACCTGCCCGAAGGTTTGCTGGGCTGGACGATGGTCAACATCAGCAGTGCGTTTTGGCGAAACCAGCTCTCGACCGTGCCACCGGAACGACGTCTGTTCCTGTTGCCACACTGTCTGAAGCATGCCGAAGGTTGCCCGGCCGACTACGACCAATTCGGAATGAATTGTAAGCAGTGCGGCGCCTGCAGCATCGCGGACTTCCGCAGCGTCGCCGAGGACATGGGCTATCGCGTACTCGTCGCCGAAGGCTCGCCGGTGGTCTTGAAAATTATTGTCGGCGGATACGTCGACGCGGTTGTCGGCGTGGCGTGTTTGAACGTGCTCGAAAAAGCGATTGACAAAGTTTTGCTGGCGGGCATTCCATGCATGGCGGTGCCGTTGCTTTCGAGCGACTGCCGCAACACCAAAGTTGACGAATCGTGGGTGGAGGAAATGATCCGCACGCCCTATGTCCCCGCGGCAACGCAGACCCGCAGTTACGTCCATTTAATGCGTGCCGCCGGCAGCCTGTTCGGGCGTGACACGTTGCATCGCCTCGCTCCGCCGATGCGCGGGATCGGTTTGCCAGATCCGAATTCGCCACTTATCGCGGCACCGCGGCGAGATTCCGTTTCGCTCGAAGCGGGCGTGAACGGGGCGGTCGAGCGACTCAATGGCGAGGTACCTGATTACTCCGACGATGCGATTCGGCCGGAGCACCTCGAAGGGGTTGATCCGATCGCCGCGACCGAAGCGATTGCCTACGACTTTCTCGCCAGGGGCGGCAAGCACTCGCGTCCGTTCATCACCTTGGCCGCATACGATGCGATGATGGGTGGTGAAGCAACCTGTGGTGAAGGCGAATCCAAAGCCGCGGCGATCCCGGACGCCGTCCGCCGCGCCGCACTCAGCATCGAAACGTTCCACAAGGCCAGTCTGGTTCACGACGACATCGAAGACGACGACGCTTACCGATATGGCCAACCCGCCGTCCATCATCGGTTCGGCGTCGCATCGGCGATCAATGTCGGCGACTACATGATCGGTCTCGGCTACCGTTTGCTCAGTCGCAACATGCTGGGTGATGACGTCGAGGCCGCGACACGAGTCGATTTGCTCGATTCGCTGGCCGCCGCTCACGTCCGATTGTCCGAAGGACAGGGCGCCGAGTTGTTGTGGCGAGACGCGAAAGATCGCCGTTTGCAACCGATCGATGCACTGAAAATCTACGCGTTGAAAACCTCTCCCGCGTTTGAAGCCGCTCTGTACAGCGGTGTGCGAATGGCGGGAGATGCGGAGGGACTCGTCGAGCCGATTCGGCGATTCTCACGCAATCTCGGTGTCGCTTTCCAGATCATTAACGACTTGAACGATTGGATCGGTGATGATTCGAACAAGCTCAGCGCCGGTGCCGACGTGATTGCCGGTCGACCGACTTTGTTATGGGCCTTGGCGCTGCAACATCTCGACGCCGACGATCAAGAAACGCTGCTCCAGATCGCGGCGGATGATTGCGAGATGTCGGTATCCGAACGCTTGTCGACCGCTGGCCGTTTGTATCGCAAGGCGGGAGTGTTTGATCTTTCCCTACAATTGGTCGACAAACACCAAGCCAGGGCGGAACAGGTCGCCGACGAATTGGAATCCGAACCGCTCCGAAGGCTGTTCTACTTCCTCGTCGATACGGTTCTCGAACGCCCTGAAATGCCGACTCCCAATACGATCCAATTGTCCATCGCCGCGCCGGTCGCATAGCAAGTGCCCGTTTTGCATTAAATGCCGTTTCGCATTACGTGATTGTTGGCCCCGCCCGACACGATTCCCGCCTCGATGATCCTGAATTCGTAGAAACGCCAGTCACCGATGGCGTGGCTCGAAACCGCCGACGGATCTCCCACCAGCTCGCAAGTCATCATGTCAGACAAAACCATCTCGGCGGCTGAGCCTCAACGCGGTCGTCATCAGGTCAACATTGCATCCTTGCTCGCTGAGTTCTATGCGTCGGCGTCGACGTTAGCCACGTTCGAGGAAGTCACCGAGTGCCCGCCGATTTACAGCCAGCTACTTGATCACCACAGCCACATGACGGTGACGTTGGAAGTCTTTCATAAGGACGAAGTGGATGTGGTCGTGCACCGGAGTCGCAGCATTCTGAATAGCGGCGAATCGGTTTGGCAGAACGATCCGCTGCTGAAGACCGACGCACGGTTGGCGATCGCCGAACGAACGGTGAAGTATTCGCGGGAAATCACTCTGGTGACGCAGAAGACTCGCAAAGTCGTGCAGTACGGACTCGTGCGGTTGGACCCGGCAGCGCTGGGACGCGAGGTTTGGCTGGAGATCGCGAGCGGCGAGATTCCGTTGGGCCGAGTCTTGATCAAGCACAACGTCTTGCGATCGGTTGAGCGTTATCAGTTGTGGAAAGTGACGCCCGGTGTCGCGCTGGCTTCCCTACTCAAAACCGCCCCCGGCGAAACGGTCTACGGACGCACCGCGCTGATCCGCTGCAACGACCAACCCGCGATTGAACTGATCGAAATTGTCCGATAGCGATTGACGCGCAAGCCATGGCTTCGGATCAGATTCGCAGCGAGATCGCGCCCCAAATCAATGCGATCATGACGCTCGCGTAAACGGCAAACTCGAACGCTCGAACCCGCAAGTGCAATGCGATGGCTCCGCCGAGGTAGGCCGTCAACAGCACTCCGCCGACCTGAGCGGTCGAGGGCAGGAGAAAGCAGAGGGCCGCCGTGATTTCGAGCACCGCCGCCCATACCCGCATCGAATCAGGCATCTGCAGCTGCCGATTCCACTTGGCGTTCATCCCTGGCAGATTGAGCAGCTTTACCGCCGCGCTCCCGATTGCCATCGCTGCGACCATCGCGGTGACGGCCCAGCCAAACATCTGCGACGGGAGAAGATCGGTCATGTGGAGAGACCCTCTCGCAACGAGCGTTTGCGGTCGTCGAAGTGGCAACCGTCAGGGAAAGTCTGAGTGTGTGGGCTCGCCGGTTCCTGTGCAAGGGGATCAGGCTACGACGCGGCGAAATGCTGCCGCACCCTTTCCACATTCGGGCTCTCGATCACGCCGAGTTCGGTCACGATCGCGGTTACCAGTTCCGCCGGCGTGACGTCAAAGGCCGGGTTGATTACCGCGGCTTCGCGTGGCACCGCCATCCTGCCGTTGGCGTGAATATTTGATTCCGCGCCAAGCGTGTAACGCATTTCGTCTTCGCCACGCTGTTCGATCGGGATCAAATCTCCCGACGCAAGTTCGAGGTCAAACGTGTTGGTCGGGGCGACGACGTAGAACGGCACGTTGTGATAACGGGCCAGCACGGACAGCGGGTAGGTTCCGATCTTGTTGGCCACATCGCCGTTGGCGGCGATCCGATCAGATCCAACGATGACCGCGTCGACTTTGCCGTCACGCATCAAACCGCCCGCCATCGAATCGGTGCAAACCGTCACCGGCACACCGGCTTGCGCGAGTTCCCACGCCGTCAGTCGTGCACCTTGCA
The DNA here is from genome assembly GCF_023701485.1 of Aporhodopirellula aestuarii. Classification (GTDB taxonomy): domain Bacteria; phylum Planctomycetota; class Planctomycetia; order Pirellulales; family Pirellulaceae; genus Rhodopirellula; species Rhodopirellula aestuarii. Next base: position 56,090 of record NZ_JAMQBK010000001.1, on the reverse strand, counting down.
TCAACGGACGTGTTTCATCGGCGTAGACGTTGAGTGTGTGTCCCTTTTCATGCAGGAAATAAATGGGCGCCAACGCAGTGCCATACATCGAAGTCGCCAAACCGCCCGTGTTGCAGTGAGTGAGCACCGTTTGACATTTCGTCAATAAAGCTGAGCCATGACGCCCCATCGATCGACACATCTCGCGATCTTCTTCGTGGATCGCAATCGCTTCGTCAGCGAGTCGTTGTGCAAGGTTGCCGATCGCGTCGTCCGTGGCAGCGTCAACGATGCCCCGCATCCGGTCCAGTGCCCAGAACAGATTCACTGCCGTCGGGCGGCTCGTGGCGAGGTAATCGATCGCTTCGTAGTAGCTCTGGCGGACTTCTGCGGGGCTCGCGTTTGCGTCGATCGGAGCGAGCGTCACGCCGTAGGCGGCCGCAATTCCGATCGCCGGTGCACCCCGCACGACCAACCGCACGATCGCGTCATGCAGTTCAGGCAACGTCGAACAAACCAGCCGCACGGTTTCGGCCGGCAAACGTGTTTGGTCGATTAGATCGACCGCCGCGGCGGAGTTTTCCGTCGCGGCGTGGTAGCGAATCGTTTCAGCGTCTGCTGACATTAAACCGCTTCCGCGGCAGGCACTTCGAATCCTTCGCGGTACTCACGCGTCAGCATCGCATTGGCGTCATCGTTGCCGAGATACCGTTCCGCTTCCGGATCGAAATTCAATTGGGGACCGAGCGACAGTTGCTCCGATTCTGGATCGACACCGTTGTCACGGAGGTGTCGCAGCGTTCGACGCAGCGTCGTGGTGTCATCATCGAGTGATGAGAACTTCTCAACCGCTTCGGCAATCACATTCGGAGCCACACGGTTTTCTTGACCGAGATAGTAGGACGTGTTGCCCAGGTGAGCGATCGCCGCGGAAAGGTGACCGCAGCGGGCATCTGCGTTCAAGATTGAACTGTCTCGCGCGACGACGGCGTCGAGGAAGTTGCTCATGTGAACGTCGTTGAGCTGGCCACTCGTCCGTGCATTATGCGTGAACGCGCGAGTTTCCTTTTTGTTGAGATCAAACGCGCGGCAAGTCGTGTAATTGGGACCCTGGACGACGTATCCTTCGCTGCCGTAGAAAACCACGCCGATCTTGTTGCCGCGATTTGAACCGAACAATTCATTGAGTTCCGTGTCAGCTGAATTATCGACACTCAAGCCGCGAGTTTCAAAGACGATCGTTTTGTCGCCGTAATCGTAAATCGACACTTGTGTGTTTGCGGTGTCACCGGCATCGACGTAATTCGGATCTTTCCGTTCGGCTTGATAACCCAATCGGCCGCCGTAGGTGAGGATCGAATTGGGGTGACGTTCGAGGCCGAGACCCCAGCGGGCGATATCGGTTTGGTGTGGTCCTTGATTTCCCGAGTCGCCGTTTCCGTAGTGACGCTGCCAGTGCCAATCGTAATGGAACTTCTGGCGGGTGACCTTCGGATCGGTGTAGGACGCTGGGCCGCTCCACAGGTTGAAGTCGACGCCGTCGGGCACTGGGTAATCACCGAGAGGACCGATCGACTTGCGGCGTTTGTAGCACAATCCGCGAGCAAGCTTGACTTCACCGATTCCGCCGTCGGCGATGAACTTCATCGCATCAATGCACGCGAGGCTGCTGCGGCACTGCGTTCCCGTTTGGAACATCCGCCCGTACTTCTTCGCCGCGGCGACCAACGCGCGACCTTCGTGAATGTTGTGGCTGATCGGTTTTTCGATGTAAACGTCCTTGCCCGCTTGCATCGCCCACACCGCGATCATCGCGTGCCAGTGATTGGGCGTCGCACAAGTGACGATGTCGATATCGTCTGACTCGAGGATTTCGCGGACGTCGCGAACGACCCGAGGGCGGCTACCCTGCATCTTTTCTACTTTATCGGCCTGCGATTCACCGACTTTCGCGTCCACGTCGACCAGCACGCGGATCACCGAACGCGGGTCGTTGTGAAAACCAGTCACGTGAGACATTCCGCGGCCGTTGACGCCGCAGACCGCAACGCCGAGTGCTTCGTTGGGCGAACCGGCCGTGGCCGCGGCGGCACTCGTGTGGACACCAAGGGCCAACCCGGTAGTCAGGGTCGCGGCCGATGCGGAAACGGAAAATTCACGCCGATTCAAACGTTTCATTGGGGATACTCGCAGGCGGGGGGAGGGGGAGCTAGAGGTGGGAAATCAGACCGCTGTATTATGCACACCGCCGCCGCAAACGCCAGTGTTCCAGTTTGCCTCGATCTCCGCCGCCAGCCACCAAAATTGGAATAGTTGCCCCAAGGTGTGCGTCTCGAGATTGGGAAGAATCAGTTCCGTTGACGGATGACCACTATGGCGAAGCGATTGTCGTGAAAATTCGATCGCTTTGCTCAATAGATCCGGGATCGCCGGCACGACCGGTTTGGGGGTCTTCTTTTTCTTCTTAGGCGGCTCGAGTTTCATTACGTCGTCATGTTCGCCGGCGGGCTGCCGCCTCGCGATTTCGACGCGATCGGTACGTACCGACTCGACGAGTAATTGGTTCACGACGACGTCGTCACGAAGCTGATTCGCCCATCTGGAATCACCACGTAATTCGGTCGACGAACGCAGCGACCGGCCGAGTACACGATCCGTCCAATGACGATGCCATGTCCCGCACCCGCAGAGTGCCGGATTCCAAATGTTGAGCAGGCGTTCGCGTTTACCACACGCGACCTTCAACAATCGCTGCGTGGCGACATATTGCAGGACAGCGTTTTCGGAAAAGTCGGCGGCGAGGAAATGATCGTTCATCGCGGCGGCGCCGACTAGAAATTGAATGCAATCGAGTCCGAGGAAAGCGGCCGGAAGCAACGTCGCGGCGGAATAAATCCCAAACGGGCCACCCATCTTTTCGTTGCCGATAAAAATTTCCGAACACTCCAGTTCGATCGCCGCATCTCTCAGCAGTCCGGCTTCATTCACCACCGGAACGACCAGTTTGGGCATCCACTTCGTCCGTTCTTCACCGAGTGACCTAGCCAGTCGATCGGCGAGCAATCCAAGCGAGATCGATACGTGACGCGATGTTTCCTCGTACCCATCGATCGCATCCACCGCGATGACCGCAAACCGAGATTCCGGCCCTTGGCAATCGGGATCGCAGACCGCCAATCGTCGCAGCATCCCTTCCACCGAATCGTTTTCGACCGTGCTGTTTGCGAAATACGTACGAGGCTTGCTGCCCCGTTCCGCCCGGGACAGCTCGTTGTGATAGGGTTCGCAGCACGCTTGCATCAGTGCAGAAGGGCCAAGCAACGCTGACGGGTCTCCGGTTACCCCGATTGCGTCGAGATGATCGTGCAACCGGTTGGCGACCCGGAAAATCCTACCCAGGTAAGATTTTTCGCGGAGAGCCTCGTAGTCGATCAGCAATTGTTCGGGGCGGTCGAAACCGCAACGAATTCCGGTCCCGGAGGTGTGCCGGAATTCGCTCTGAAGACGCATTAGCGGCTCTCGCTGGGCCTCGATTTGCGCTCGCGAGACACCATTCGGGCGGGGCGGCGATGATTCCCCGAGTGATTCATCGGGCCTGAGTGATTCATTGAGCGCGCCCGCCGAGTCAAAACGCAGCAGGCTCATCATTGATCTCTCTTGCGGTCAGGGGGGCGTTGGTCGAGAATCGGAAACACACGCACAACACTGTGCCGGGGATGTTCGGGCTGTCTCGATTCGAAAGTGGGCGCCCAGATGATGCCACGTCCGCGACTTGGCCGAAAGTGGCACTCTCGCCGTCCACCTTTAACACGCCTGCGGGTACGACCCGAGTTTTCATGCTGGAACTGATTTCTTCTTATTCGACGCTTGCGATTATTGCCGCAGCGATCGTCCATTTGCTCGCTTTCGCCGTACTGACTTTGTGGGCCCGAGCGGACCGAAAACGCATTGCTCAAACTTTGCAGCGGTTCACGTCAGGTTTGCCGCACCGCAGCCGGATGGATTTCAATGTCCATTTGTCAGACCAAATCGAGGCCTTCTTGGCCGACATCGGCGATGTGATGGCACAGCCCCACCGCAGTCCTGACCGCGTCCGGCTCGCCGATCGTATTCGCATCCTCGACGAGCGACGCGAGTACCTGCATTCGCTGCGTTTCGAAACCGCCTGGAACGTCGCCCGGACGATGATCGAGGCCTACCCGCTCGCTGGGGTTCTCGGCACGATCCTCGCAATCGGTTCGGCCCTGGCGGCCGACGATCAAGCGTCCGTCAGCATCATCGTGACTCGGTTTGGTGACGCGATCTGGAGCACGTTCGCGGGGTTGTCCGCCGCGATCCTGTTGATGCTGATCGGCAGCGTTGTCGAACCCGGTTTTGCGAGCCTTTCTGAAAATCGCCTCGGTGTTCGCGAAATGGCCGCCAAGGTCAAACGCGAACTGTCCGTCAACGAGCAGTCAGCGGCCGGTCACGAGACGAACGGAAATACCACCAACGAACACGCAACGGACGCTCCGGCGTGAACGACACAACGCCCCTCCCCGCCGCACCCCATCAACCGCCGAACCGTTCGTCGAACGACGTTCGGCTGTCGAAGAATTGGTGGTCACGACGAACACGTTTTCAACTGACGCCGTTGATGGATCTGTTGTTGATCATCGTCTTTGCACAATTTCTCGATGTGCGGGAGGTGTCCAAGCAGCAGACGGCGTCACTGCAATCAGAGCGTGAAAAGCTGACCTTTCAAATCGCCCGCGAACGTAGCGAACTAACCGGGATCCGCGAGGCGCTGCAGTCGCAACGTAAATTGCTCGAAAAGCAACGCGACGAAGCCCGTGCCGCTCGCGATGAAGCCGTGAACCAGACCCAATCGCGTCTCGCCGAAATGGAATTCGCGATGCAGAAAATCAGCCGTTGGTTTTCGCTCGACGAGCAGGCGATCGCGGACGTCGAATCCCAGCTCGTTCCGAATCCTTCCGAAGAAACAACCGTTGACCCCGTTTCCAGCGCGATCGCGCAGGCCAGTCGACTCGGGCAAGCCGATCCGAACGCGGTCATCCGGTTCCTGATCGGACACGCCGAATTACTCAAACGTGCCGAAATCTGGACCATCCACGCCGCTGACAACGGTAGCATCAATATGCTGGCAGGCGAGCGAAGGGAATCTTTTCGGCTCGAATCACGGTCTCAATCCGCCCGGACGAGCGAGGTCGCAGATCGCCTGTTCGCCGCCTACAAACAACTGCCGCAACCCAAGGGACTCGTGATTCTGCTAGTATCGTATGCGCCGCAGAGTGTCGCGGGTGTCTACCAACCTCTCGTCGATGCGATGCCGCAGGCACTCGAACGGCTGCGTGCCGACACCCCTGAAACCCGTTTCGAGTACACCGTGCTCGGCACCACTCCCGATCCCAACTGACCGATTCTTTCATTGTTACGTACGTTAATGATCTTCCGATCAATGTCCCCTCATCTATTGAAGCAGTTCCGATATGCGTAAACGAGTTCCAATCGTCATCGGGGGCGGAATCGCGTTGTTGATCGCGAGTCAGTATTTGAATTTTGGACTTGGGTTCCGCGACGGCACCGGCAGCGACCCCGACGGCCAAGTTTCGATCGCACCGAGTGTTTCGCGGCCCGCTGAAGCGGAACCAACCGATGCGCCGGAGGAAGACGCCCTCGACGATGCGACCATCACGGACGAAGAGGCAGCGATGCGGGCAGCGGCGTCGGAATTAGACGTCACTCCCGTGGTCCCCGTCCTGCCAGCGGTCGTCGACATACTCATCGACGGCAATCAATATCTCGTGCTCAAAGCTGCCGGCGAAACCGAACGTGAGCCGATGAGTATTGAACAAATCATCGCCTTTGCAGGCACCATCGAGGGGGAACCCAACGGGATCCTCGTGCGAGTATCCCGAACGCCCGACGCGATCGCTGCTGCCGAAGCCGCGGTAATGCGGCGGTTGTCTGAAGCCGGATTGACCGACGACCAAATCGACTCCCGCCGCCAGCTCGTCGACCTGGAATAACGCCCGCCGGCCGATGTCCAGACGAACACTGCGGCTCAGGCGAAACGCCTGGGCTCGCCCTATTCCGGCATGCCGGGCAGTCGACAGACGGTTTCGATCTGGCGATTGAGTTTTCATATCGATGGCATGTGTTTAAACACCCGCGGCGTTGATTCGATTACATTGGTGACGCGATGTTCTCGCTCGATCGAGATCACTCGCAGGCCTACCTCTCACCTCACACGTTTAGTTCCAACAACATGAAAATCACTAACTTGAAATCTCACCGGTTTGCATCGTTTGGACAGGTCCTCGCGGTTCTCTCGTTATGCGTTGTGGCGTTTTCGTCAGCGACCGCCGACGATCGCCTCGTCATCGAGCCTGCCGAAGGAACCGCCAACGGCAAGCACATCGTTTTGATTTCCGGCGACGAAGAATACCGCTCGGAAGAATCGTGTCCGATGTTCGCCAAGATTTTGAGCCAGCGTTACGGATTCAAGTGCACGGTTTTGTTCGCCATTGACAGCGAAACGGGCGTGATCAACCCCTACGATCAAGGCAATATCCCCGGGATGGAAACGCTCGCCGACGCGGATCTTTGCGTCCTGACGACACGTTTTCGAAAGTTGCCCGACGATCAAATGGCACCGTTTCTCGATTACTTGAAAGCGGGCAAACCACTCGTCGCTTATCGCACCGCGACTCACGCGTTCAAGGGTGGCAACTATGGCGGTATTGAGTGGAAGAATTTCGGCATCAACGTGCTCGGTGAAAACTGGCACAGCCACCATGGCAAACATAAAGTGGAAGGGGCTCGCGGATTGATCGTTCGCGAAAATGCCGATCACCCGATCCTCAACGGCGTCAAAGACGTCTACACGCCGAGTGACGTGTACGGGGTGGTTCATCTCGATGAAGAGGAAGCGACTGTGTTGCTGCGTGGTCAAGTGCTCCAACTCCTCGACCCCGCCTCACCACCGGTCACCGACGGTCGCAACAGCCCCATGATGCCGTACGCGTGGGTGAAGCCGTATTCAGTTCCGTCAGGCGAAACCGGTCAAGCGTTTACAACGACCGCGGGTGGAGCGGTTGACTTCCGCAACGAAGATCTGCGTCGCATGATCGTTAACGCTTGTTTGTACTTGTCCGGTGAAGAGGTCCCTGAGAAAGCCGATGTCAGCTTCGTGGATCCGTACCAACCATCATTCTTCGGATTCCTCAACAGCGAGTACTTCCAAAAGCGAGGCCTCAAACCGGAGGACTTCCGCCTCGGGCACTCCGCCACCACGTCCGATCCGCCCGCGACGTATGTCCCCGAGTCGGCCGAGTAGTACTCGCGTCTTCCGCTCGTAGCCCGCACCGAAGCTTCCGCCGGACTTGACCTGGCGGAACTGGTGTCGCTAGAGCGTTTCTGTAAATGACGTAGGTTTTTAAAGGTAGCTACGTTCGCCAGAACGTGGTCCACCGTCGGGCGACGGTGGCTACGACAAAAATGGAAATGCTCTAAAGCCGCAATCCTGCTAATTTACGGGGGTGGCAGCATCCGGGGCCGGTTCGGCGGAGATCTCCAACCACACCGGTTCCTTTGCTGGCATCGGAACGGTAATACGTACGTTCTGGATCGCGGGCCCGCCGGGAATCAGCAGTTGTGCGGTTGGAAAAACAGCCGCACCTCGAACCTCAACCGATATCTCCGACTCATCGTCGGAGTCGAGCATTGGCAGCCACCAAACTTGGCGATTTGGTAAGCCTGTGTATTTCCATTTTTGATCCAGTCCCGCTGGGTAGGTAAGCGCGGTCGCATTACTCACGTCGGTAAGAAGGTTGAGCTGAGCCATCTCGAAACCGTCCTCTTGCAATTTGGCAAGCGGCAATTTGGAAGTCGCGATTCTGCGCCAGGCGAAGGGAGCGATGTCATAGGCCGTCAGATCGGGCGGTTCGCTGAAATCAATGTTTGGGTACAGCGATGCGAGCGGTCGACGAGATCGTTCATCCGCTTCGTCGTCAATCATCTCAATCTCACGCCACAGGTATCGGGCATCGAATTGTGTCACGAATTGGCATGCTTTCATGGGCACGCTGTCAGGTGCGGCACGTGGAAGGAAGCCGACGCGATCGGGGTGGGCAGCATCGAAGAGAATCTCAACGATGGGTTTAGCTCCTGATTCAAACGGTTTGTAATGTGCGAAGACTCGCATCGTCTGACCATCTTCGTCAACGGATGCTTCGGTAATCGATTCGCGTGCGTAACTATCGTCGTATTCCTTTGGCGGATCGATCGAGTCTCGCAGCGAAAGAGGAGCACCAATCGATGGATTGGTTTTCGCTTCAGGAGCCTCGGGAGCTGATTGGTCGCTGACGACCGGACGGACAGAAACGCCGAGTGGGCAGTACGGATAGAAGTGGCGCTTGTCGCCCAGCGTTGAGTCCAACGACGGCAAAATGCCAATGACTCCGACTAAGCCTGCGTGGTTTGATCGGAACACCTTGATGCCCTGTCGGTGGCCGACGCCCTCGTGCCCGTGCTTGTCCTGCGAGTAATAGAAGATGGGAGCTGGGCTGGGCACAACCGAGGCGGGTGAAATCCACAAATAGTTGCCCTTACTATCGTACTCGCCAGGAAGTTCCATCGACTCGTATTGAATGAGCGGATGGCTCTGTGAGAAACGTTGCACCTTGAGATTGGGCGGCTGGTCCAGTTCATAGGAGGTGGACTGGTTCGATGCGCTGCCCGTGCTCGAACTGCCGCTAGTCGTGATCCACGATTTGGGATGATGTTTTTGCAACACAGCTTCGGCATCGAGGTAGACCACCGAATGGTATCCGTCCGCATCGCTGGTGTGTTTAAAGTGGATCGAATGTTCCCCAGTCGGCAACGCGACGGCTTGATAGTCCGACGGTGAGGAGACTGAATTAATGAACTCGGTCGCCAGTCGCAGTTCGAGGTCAGCACCCTCGGGCAAGTGGTATTTCCAACTGTCAATGTTGCTCCAGATGTCCGGCAACGCCCGAACTGTGAGCTTTTGTTCGTCGGTGACAATGAGCTCTGATGTCGAGAATCGCATGGTTTCGATTTCCGACTGAAGTTTCGGAATCAAACGCCGCGCAAGGACAACCGGCAACCACGCGGCCACGACGGTCGTCAACAGAAGCAACTCCAGCAATCCGAAACGCATCCGTTTACGTCGATTGCGTGAAGTGGCCGCGTGTTTGGTTGATGTAGCGGAAGGGGATGTTGATGTGTCGGAGGTTGGGGCATCTTTCATGGCATTGCCTCTTTCATGGACGTCGCATTGCCCTTGGCCCAAGCCTCGAAGGCGTCTTTGTGATTACTGTTAAAGACGTAAACACTGATGCCGCGATAAAGGCCATCCTCGGTCCCGCCGCGGCGTTTTTTCGCAAGCTGTTTTTCACGCACTCGGATCAGACAGATCGCTTCATCGGTTTCGAACGTTCGGGTTTTGTCGCCCGGTGAGACGAGGGGCTCGAAGACGAGATTATCGAGGTCTTCGAAATTGAAATCTTTGGGCAGGCTGGACGTGCTCGAACCGCCTCCGACGCTACGACAAAAGATCCATTTACCGTCGGTCTTCAGCAGAGCCATCGTTGCCAACACGACTTCGGCAGCCGGCTTAGGGCTAGACCAGCTGCTTCCTGATCCGCCGCGTCCCTGAGGCGAATCCGCTTTCACAAGTCCTCGCTGTGTCTTGTAGCATGTCCCGTAATTGGCGGGAAAGTGAATGCGGTATCGCCACACATACGCCTGCTCAACGCCGGGCGGTATGTCGTCCTTGTCGAAAGGGACAAACGACACGGCAACTTTGCTCGGATCTTCGACGTCAAGAAAGCCGGCTTGCTCGCGAAGTTTCGAATGCGTCTTGCGCAGCCCCGACAGTTTCCAGTTGGATTGAATCGAGAACACCGCCCCCACGACCACCAAAGTCACCAGCAAAATGCGTGTGAGGGAAATCGAACGTAAATTTTCAAAAGACAAACGCAACTCCAAGGAAATGCCGCCGGTAATCGATCCGCCGACCGATCTACCTGGTGGTTTTATAGCGGAGCGGCGCGAACCGCCCGGTGAATCTCGAGAATCTAACTCACTGCAACCGGGCGTCCTACGCCGCACCGCTAACAAAGTAGATGCCATGTGGCGTAAGTCTTCCGGTTGCAACCCATTTTCAATGTTGATCGAGAACTAGTAGACACCGGTTCTTAACCGCCTCCCAGCCGCCTTGAATCCAAACGCGTGGCCCGATTTCACCGTTCTTTAACCCACATCGAAATCTGCGACTCGAACTAATCGTTGGCGGCGCGGGTTCCCAACGCTCCCCAAGCTCCGAAGGCGCTCGGGCTGCCCGGGGCAAGATCGCCTTGCATACCCAGCCGGATGGTTCCACCCCAAAGATTGCCGCAGTCGATCGAATCGAAAATGAATTTGGTTGAACCGTCTGCTAGCAACACGTGTGCGCCCCCTGGGTGATTGCTGCTCGGTGGCACCACCGCGGGACCGCTAATGTCCATGCCTGCAACCTGGACACTGCTATTGGGAGGCAGAATCGAGTTAAAACCGGTGCACACGGCTCGCGCATCCGACCAACGCATTCCCCGGTACTCATCCGGACGCATCGGCAATTTGGGAGCGGACCGATCATTGGGACCGATCCAGAATCGTGGCCTCATCGGGTTGATCGACTGATCACTGCAGCGAGGCGTGTCAAAAATTCCACCTCGAACCGGAATCGCCGGTGTCTGTTCGCCATATCCCAGCGCCGGGCTGGTTCGAGTATCTCGCGCACCTTGACTGGTTACCAATTCACTGACCAGCATCGTGTTCGACAGCCCGTCGGTGATATCAGACAACGTCATGTCTTCGCGAAACACGAAGGCTCCCCGTGCCGCAGCGTCGACTCGTCGACGCGCCAGCGGATCGAGCTTCCAGCTGTTGGAGGGTTCGTGAAATCGGATCGCTGAATCCATTTGGAAATCGAGTGCATCGCCCAAGCAGGCTGCATAGTTGGTGCGTCCCGTAATTGGGCCGTTTCGGGGGTCGGACGGGCAGCGAAAAGCGGCGATGTCGGTGACCCAAGGCGGATAGGCTCGTTGGCTCGTCGCGGGGCCCATCGCGTTCCAAACCGCACCCGGGGCGAGATCCCCTCTCACCGTTTTGGAGGATGGCGTGCGAATCGTATCCCAGATCGCCTGCTGCTCCAGGTGCGGAAGAATTCCTACCAGGAAGCTGAGAAACTTTCCGTTGTTTCCTCCTCCTGTTCCACCCGTGCCGCCTGGGCCCGCATCACCTTCGTCTGCCGTCGCCGACGCTTCATCGTGGGTTCCGGTGCCATGGATGGGAAGCTGTTGGTGGACATCATGGTAGTGGGAAATGGCGATCCCAATGTTCCGGATGTTGTTTCGGCAGCTATCGACACGAGTCGCCTCACGTCTTCGTTGCAAGTCGACGAGTAGGAATGCGAGACCGATGCCGAGGAATACCAAGATGGCAACCACATCGACCGGGTTGGATCCGCAACGTCGCTGTTGGGTAAAACACTTCAAAAAGTTTGAACGTCTCGTTCTCATCGGGGAAAATCCTGTTGAATGCTGACCGAGATGGTTTCGATCTGATGTGACGGCTTGAAAAACCCGGCCAAGAAATCTGTTTCTGGCAAACGGATCTCATAAGAAGGCAACCCGTTCAATCCTTGCTCGATTTTGAGGGTTGGCTTCAGGTTCGTGCCTCGCTGATTTGGAAACGCTTCCAAGAGATCGGCAGTGACGTCTGACAGCCAACGCCCGCGTTTGGCAGACTCGATACGTAACACCTCAACGCACCGCAGCCCACAAAGTCGTCGCCGGAAATCGTTTTGCGCTCGATCGAGGACGCTCTTATCCAGAGATGTGTCGACGTATTCGGCAAGGGCCGGGATGTTCATCGTCATTTGCATCCGCAACTGTTGGCCCGGTTTCAATGTCTGGACTTCCTCGAGTCCGCCATGTTCATAATTTATCGATATGCTTAACGCTTTCACTCGCGGCCTTGTCTGGACCATCGTCTGAAGTTGCCGCCCCAAACGTTCGGCTTCCTCATTCGAGTTGGGCGTCAAGTCCGCGCGTTTGAACGTTTGCAAAGTCGCAGCGACATCTTCACGCCACTCGCTCGGCGTTCGCGGGCGATCGATCAATACGGGCATCGATTCGCATACCTCCTTCCAGATCGAATGATCCAGTGCTTGCGGCGCCATCTGACTTGCGTCAAGCCGAGACAGCATGGCCCGCATATCAGGCGAGCCGAGTGATTGCAGATCGGCGATGGCATTCGTCATCACTGACTGCAGGACGATCCCCATGACAACGTTCAGCGTGCCGGTTGTACGCATCAGGTTATGAGCAAACGCGTATCCGCCGGCGAGCGTTTGAGATGCCGACTTAACTCGTCCTTCGGAAAACTCTCGGATCGCGTATAAGTTGGTCAGGTAAGCCAATGCCTGAATCTGATAGCGAACGCTAACAATTTCAAAAGGGACGATTTCGTTGGCTGCGTTTGACCAGCGAATTGCTTTGAGCTTGTCGATGATCGGCTGATGGGTCTGACAGAGTCTATCGATGCGGGCTTTCAGATTCGTCATCTCCCAATCACGAACCATGAGGGCCCGGTCCGCGTGAGCGATCTTGAGTTCCTTCATCGTACGGTCGTCGAGTGCGGACAACATCTCCACCAACTCGACCATCGCCTCTCGTTGATCCGTAATCGAAGGGCGATTATCCGGATACCAATGCTGGGCTGGAAATTCCCCCGGCGTGACTCGATTCAGATGCAAGGTCAGCAGCTCGTCTGCCGAACAGGGCTTGTCGACAATCAACGGGACGCAGACGCAGAACAACGCTGCGAGTCGCCGAAGAAGCTGGCGCGGAATCATCAGCACTCTCAATCCATAAAGAAGCAAAGCATGGAATCTGACTTTATACCACTCGCCGCGTCGTTGCGTGCGGTGAGCCGACGCGGGCGCAATGGCACGCAAACCGTCCGGTATCGCGAGACCGGCCGGCTTGCAGGCTGTTGATTTAGTGAGCCGTCGGCGCTAGCCGCGGGCCTTCCGGCTACGATGCGCGCATTGGACGTCCGCAGCTATCGCTGTCGGCTCACTCATGTTTGCGAAATGACTAACTCAACAGACAGCTTGCTTTGTTCCGCTAAGAAGAGCACTAAATCACTCGACGTCTCAAGTGACGACATGCGATCGCCACGGAGGTAAGTCCGTGGTTTAGGAAAAACAAACGCAACGCGATGACAATCGAACTTTAAAGCCGACAGATCAGAAGTTCGCGTTCGAACACGGTTTCGGGTGGAAGACGATCGTGGAGGTTGATGAACAGCTCCTCATGTGCGAGCACTTCGGCACGCCACGCCTCACGGTCGACGGCTTGCATCTCTTCAAAATTTTCCCGCGGGAAGTCGAGACCGTTCCATTCGATGTCTTCGTAAAGCGGCACCCATCCGATCGGTGTTTCTTTGCCGAGCGATCGCCCGCGGGTCCGGTCAATGATCCACTTCAAGACACGAAGATTCTCGCCAAATCCCGGCCACAAGAATTCACCATCGTCACCTTTTCGGAACCAATTGACATGGAAAATTCGCGGCGTCTCCGTGAGCGATCGTTGCATTTGGATCCAGTGTCGGAAGTAGTCGCCCATGTGATAACCACAGAACGGTAGCATCGCCATCGGATCGCGGCGTACTTCCCCCACCGTCCCCGCCGCTGCCGCCGTCCTTTCGGAGCCAACGGTGGAGCCGATGTAAACGCCCGCACTCCAGTTGAATGCTTGGTAAATCAACGGCATCGTCGCCGCTCGCCGGCCGCCGAAAATGATGGCGCTAATGGGAACGCCGTCGGGGGCTTCCCAGTCCGGATCAATGGTCGGGCACTGTGAAGCGGGGGCGGTAAAACGGGAGTTCGGATGTGCCGCTTTCGCGCCGGTCTCTTTGGCTATTTCGGGCGTCCAGTGTTGTCCCTGCCAATCGACGCATTCGGCCGGTGGAGCGTCGGTCATCCCTTCCCACCAAACGCCGCCTTCGGGTGTGAGTGCGACATTCGTAAAGATGGTGTTTCGGGAAAGTGTCGCCATGGCATTCGGATTCGTTTTTGCTGACGTCCCTGGCGCGACACCAAAGAAACCCGCCTCGGGATTGATCGCTCGCAGTCGCCCCTCGGCATCGGGTTTGATCCAAGCGATGTCGTCGCCGACCGTCCAAACTTTCCAGTCCTCAAAGCCCTTTGGCGGGATCAGCATTGCGAAGTTTGTTTTTCCGCAAGCCGAAGGGAATGCGGCGGTGACGTAGGTCTTTTCGCCTTGCGGGTCTTCCACGCCAAGGATCAACATGTGTTCGGCCATCCAACCTTCGTCCCGCGCGATGTTGGATGCGATCCGCAACGCGAAACACTTTTTTCCCAATAACGCGTTGCCACCATAGCCGGATCCGTATGACCAGATCTGACGGGTTTCAGGGAAATGGACGATGTACTTTTCCTTATTGCAGGGCCAAGCAACGTCCTGCTGTCCGGGTTCCAGCGGAGCGCCCACCGAATGCAGGCAGGGCACGACCCGTTTTTCGTCCTTTTCGATCTCTTCGAGGACCGGCATCCCGATCCGAGCCATGATTCGCATGTTGACGACGACATAGGGCGAGTCCGTCAATTGCATACCCAGCTGGGACATCGGCGAACCGATCGGTCCCATACTAAATGGCAATACATACATCGTCCGACCGCGCATTGATCCGCTAAAGAGCCCCTTGAGCTTTCGCCGCATCTTGTAGGGGTCTTCCCAATTGTTCGTCGGTCCGGCGGCATCCTTGGAAAGCGAACAGATAAACGTGCGGTCTTCGACGCGAGCGACATCGCTGGGATCGGAGCGTGAAAGAAAACAACCGGGCCACAAGTCTTGGTTCAATTTGATGAACGTGCCGCTTTGGACCATCTGATTGCACAGCGTGTCGTATTCCTGTTGGGACCCATCGACCCAGTGGATCGCATCTGGCTCGGTGAGTTCGACCATCTTCTCAATCCATCGCAACAGGTGCGTGTTTTGGCTGAGCGGGGTGGCCGGATCACGGCCACCCCATTGCGCATTGGAGTCATCGACTGACTGGGCATCCTGTTCGTGTGTCGTCGCCATCTATTCATCCCTTTCCTGAACTTGAACCGTTCCAAAAATGTAGCGTCCTAATCCTGCATCGATCGCCGGGGGTGTTCCACACTCGACGTAAACCCATGCTCCCACCGAATTGTAACACTTCGCGATTCGGTCTTTGGGCTTGGCGTGCAAACAAATCATCGCGACAACGTTTGTCGGCGAATGCCGATGGCCCAATCAGCCGCCCGGTCCCGATTTGGGACCAAACGCTGGGAACCGTATGCGTCGAAAACCGCTGGCGCGGTTTGGTGGTCGCTGAGGACGAAGTCAGCCGGCCTCCGCGACTTCGATCGTCAGAAGGCGTGTTGCCCAGCCGGCGAGTCAATCAAACGCCTTCGCATGATTGAGAATGGATGTTTTATGGTCGAGGCCACGTGATTTTCGAGTGCATTTCGGATACGGCATACGCCGAAGCGACGCACATCGACCAATCAACTCGATCCGCAGAGGTTCGACCGCAGTTCATCGAGCGAACGCTTCGAAGGACTCGACGGCATCGGATTGCCGATGATCGACGATCGATGGCTCCGCTGGTCGACAGGTGATAGACTGGGATGCCG
The DNA here is from genome assembly GCF_023701485.1 of Aporhodopirellula aestuarii. Taxonomy (GTDB): domain Bacteria; phylum Planctomycetota; class Planctomycetia; order Pirellulales; family Pirellulaceae; genus Rhodopirellula; species Rhodopirellula aestuarii. Next base: position 40,351 of record NZ_JAMQBK010000001.1, on the reverse strand, counting down.
GGGGAATTGGAGTCGAGTTCTGCAAGGGTGCATTTAATCGTCTATCTGTCAGCCGCATGAAAGAATCCGCCCGGTATCTGCTGCCCATCCTGTTCTTTGTTGCCTTGGTGTTGTCCGTAGGCACCGGGGGCTTTCTCTTGCTTGAGGAAGGGATCAGCGTTCATGATGCGTTCTACATGGCGGTGACCGCGATCACCCCGACTCAGTTCCATGAAGTTCACAAGCTGTCGATCCATGGAAGATATTTCACCGTCGTGCTCGTGTTTTGTGGATTTGGAGCCGTGGTGGCCTTCGCGACCCAGTTCGCCCGCTTGATTGTTCAAAGCGAACTGGAAGGCGTCGGGATTTTTACTCAAAAACAAATGCGAAGGAGAATCCGGATGATGAAGAATCATTACATCGTTTGCGGGTTCGGCGAAATTGGCGGTGCCATCTGCGGAGAACTCGTTCAGCAACAATTGCCATTTGTGGTCATCACCGCCGACAAAGACTCGACCGAAGTGGTCGAACGCGAGGGGTACGCGATCGTGAAAGGCAATCCGACCGCAGACACGTCGCTTAAAGAAGCAGGGATTGAACATGCCAGTGGTGTCATCGCGGTGCTCGCCGACGATGCGGATAATCTTTTCATTTCGCTCGCAGCCCGTGAACTGAATCCCAAAATCCTGATCATCGCGAGGGGAGAAGACTCAAGCGTCGAAGATCGTATTTTGCGTGCTGGTGCCGATATCGTTGTTTCACCAATGAAATTGGGAGGGCAGCAAATCGCGAACTTGATTCGTCAGCAGGACGGATCCTCATCGCCCGGCGAATCGTCCCTGTCCAGTGTCGGAGGCTTTGAGCTGGCGAGCTTCAAGAACGAAACCCGGACGCCAATTTCCGTCGCTCAGGTTCTGAAAGAGTGCGGTGCCATTGGACTCTGTGGAATTGAACACGTTGATGGTGCCTTCGAATCAGACTCATCCGTCCAAACGCGACTCGGGCCGGGTGAGACGCTGGTGATGTACAAACGCGTTCGATCAACCGAAGACTTTGTCAACGCGGTTTCCCAGCCGCGGACCGTTCTGTTGGCGGATGACCATCGCGCCTTGCGACTTCTGTTTTCTCGTAAACTGATCGCCGCCGGCTACGATGTCATTCAAGCAGAAAACGGCCTGAAGGCGTTGGAGTTGGCGAAGTTGCAGCAGCCCGAACTGATCGTGCTCGATGTCAATATGCCTCAATTGAGTGGCTACCAGGTTGCCGCCGCGCTCCGAAAGGACGCTCGATTCGACGAAGTTCCGATCATTTTATATTCTGCCGATGAGGCGAATGAGTTCTTGCACCGCGGCAAAGAGGCTGGCGCGGACATGTGCATCCGCAAAACAAGTAAAAGTTCAGAACTGTTGGCCTGTATTGAAGAGGCGTTTGCCAAGAAACGTGAGTCCCACGCCAGCCGAAAGCAACCGTCAGCGAATCAAGTGGCTTCCGAGGTCAAGTGTGAAGACCAATCGGATACTCCGAGCGAGTTCAGTTTTGAGGGACTCAAAAAACTCACCGGTGACGATCCGAAGTTAATGGATGAGCTGATCAAAGCCATGCTGGACGAGACTCCTCGTCTGTTGCAGGAGCTGGAGTACGCACTTGATCAAAACGATGTTGAACAAATTCGGAGTTCGACACACACGCTGAAAGGATCGTTGGATGTGTTCGGGGCGTCGGGTCTCCATCAACTCGCCACGGAATTGGAGTCAATTGCAGCGGGCGATGAGCTGGACGCAGTGCATCCGGTCTATCGAGAATTCAAACGACGCTGTGAAGCATTGATCGATCAACTCTCGGCGATCCTCCAACGTCAGTAAGAGTGCGAACAGAAGATGGCTGACCGTCCACGTGATCGGACTGTAGTCCGGTCGAATCACGTTTGTGGCCGGTTCTGTTTGCTTGATGGTTGCCTGGCACGTTGCGTCCATTTGCGGAGCAAATGGGCGACTGTCGCCAAATCGCTCCGCGATTTGCCACGCTGTTGCAAACAAGCCTAGCGCGGCAATTGACTATCAACACTGACGAGGTTCGTTCAAACCCAGGGCGACCGATTTCAAATTCGCAACTCCGACTGGTCACGACGATTCGCCGCGACCAATTTTGACTCGATCGTCATTGCCACCGGATGGCGAAGTGTTGGCAAGGTGATCTGACTGTAGGCAAGTCGAATCACGTTTGTGGCTGGCTCTGTTTGGTTGGTGGTTGCTTGGCACGTTGCGTCCAATTGCGGAGCAAATGGGCGACTGTCGCCAAATCGCTCCGCGATTTGCCGCGCTGCTGCAAGCCAGCCTAGCGCGGCAATTGACTATCAACACACGTGGCGATTTGCTCAACAGGCGAGGCGAACGCCTCGGCTAGCTCGCACGCTGTCGTGCGAGTACGCGTTGTCGACGAGCAGTTCCGAGAATCAGCGGCTCGCTATTCCGAATCCTCAGCTTCCGATATGTCGGTCGCTTCTGAGTCCATCGCACCCATTCTCTCCGCCTTTTCTTCCGGAGTCAGTCTTCTGCGCTCCGACGTATCGATCACGCGATTCTCGGAACTGCCTGAGCATCCGATCGTAAAAGGAGCGAAAAGGAACACGCAAATCAAAAAACGGAGCAACATCAATTCTCTCTTCAACAAGATAACAGAAAAGTTTTAATTACGAACGATAAGCATCGATCTTCGTTTGCCACGAAAAACGAAAAACGAAGGCTTGAAAACTCCGCACCGTAGTTCGGTGCGGCGCATCGTGGCGATAACGAGGCGATTAGAATTCCTCGTCGATGACCTCTTTAGCGGCACGTGTTCCCAGTGCCCCCCAGAGTCCATATGGGCTTGCAGAGCCAGGAGCACGAGCCCCCGTCCGACCGAATTCCACCGGACCGACACTGTCATCGCCTGCTTCGATCGAATCAGTGATGAACCTGACTGCCCCGTCCGCCATCAAGACATGGGCGCCACCTTGGTGTCGACTGCTAACGGTCCAGGTACCGCCTCCGGCGGTATTGTGGCCAGTGGCACAAACTTCACGATTGGGCGGAAGGATTGTGTTGCACATCGTCCAGCCCATCGTAACTCCCGCCCAGCAGGCTCCACGCCTCGTTTCGACGAAGTTGTTCTTGTGAGGTGACGTCCGCCAAAACTGTGGACGCGAAGCCTCGACTTGCCCACTGCAGTTGGATGGATTATTAGAGACACCCCCACCGCGACGTGGCGAGGTTGTGATGTGTTCGTCACCCAAGTCTGAATTGTTTTCGCCCATGCAGATGGTGTTCGACAAGCCGTCAAGAATGTCGCGAAATGCCGTTTGGGTGTAGAGACCGAAACAGCCCCGAGCAGCCGCTTTGTACTCGGAGTCTGCTCGAACATTGCGGGCCCATGTCGTATAGGGGCCGAGATGCATATGAGCGATCGCATCCCCGTAACAAACGCCATAGTTGCTCCGTCCACCTAGCGGCAACCCGTAGCCGGGGTCACTGGGGCATCGAAACGTGGTCACATCGGTGAAGCAGGGTGTCCAGTCAGTCGAGTAATTGTTGGTTTGGGCAACGACGTTCCAGGGGATCGCACCAAACGCAGGGTATGTCTCGGTAACTGAGCCGCTGGTGACGATTAGCGGATTGCTAATTTGCTCCCACAACGCTTGCTGTTCAACAAACGGCAACAACGCCACTTGAGCGCTGAGTCGCTCGTGTTGGAAGTCACGCTCCTTAGGCCAGTTTTGCCCAATGGCGCGGACAGCAATGGGGCCCGTGCCATGCTTAGGCATTTTTTTGTAAGCGGAATGGTAGTTGTGGATGGCGAGACCAATTTGCTTGAAATTGTTGCTGCAGCTCATTCGCCGAGCAGCTTCACGCGCGGCTTGGACTGCTGGTAGGAGCAGCCCCACCAAGACGCCAATGATTGCAATCACGACAAGCAATTCGACGAGGGTAAAACCCGTTTATGATCGGTAGGATGGATTGGACGAGACATTGAAGACCTCAAGAACGATAAGGAATGGAGTAGAATTCGAATCGGGGGCGTGTCCCCCATCTACTGCCTTAAGCGAATCTCGGGCCCGCAATCTATACACACGGAGCAAAATATTTCCCTTTTTTCTCTGGGCGTCGCTCGCCTTCGAACATCGCATCTGGAGAGGGGGTGGTGTCTCCGCGTGGCGGGTGGGCTGTTTTCCCGAAATCGTGCCTCGCTTTTTCCATTCGGACGAAGCCGAAACACGACAACAGAAAACGGAGGTGCGCGCGAACGAACCACCGAGGGGCGAAATCTATCGTCGCTTCGCAACTTGGAACTCGCGGGGGGCGACGTCAACCTCGGACTTGCGTCCGGAGCTCTCGCATGCCGTCGCTATCGCGACTAAGAATCGAAGCAAGACTACGGATCCCCAAACGACAATGACGGCAAGTTCGTATTGCCGATCACGAGCTCAATCGGGTTTAGGACCGAGCGGACTTGATCGACTCATCGCAAGTACGACGTGAGGCTTGCCATGAATGTCTCGAACACACGAAAGTTGCGACTGTTCCCTTTTGGGTGTGTTGACGTCGTTCTTCTTGTGCCGCGATGGGCGGGCCACGGAACACAAGTAGGACGTGAAAGTTGTGGATGCGATTGGTCGCGAGTGATTCGTGTTTTTCTCGTTAACGACTCGGCCATAAAAGGAGATGGCAAAACCGGTGAGAAAGCGAGACTGGGTAAAACGAAAAAAAGAGGGTGATGGCGACGCACCATCTCGAGGCTTTGCGCGTCAGTGAAGATTGCCGGTTGGGCGAAATTGACGGGCTAGTGTCGGAGCCGGAATCGATGTGATAAAACACTGAGGTGTTCAAACCCCCCGGAGATCTTCCTATGTCCGAGTCTGTGGTTGTTTCAACAAGTGTCCCCGAGAGCGTTGACGCTTTGGGCGATGTGATCGTACGCACGTTGGCGACGTTCGAGGAGCCGGCAACGATTGCCACGCTTCGCAAAAAGCTGCCCGGCCCCTACCAATGCGAAGAAGAGGAACTTCAAATCGCGTTGGACTCCCTAACGCAACGGGGGTTGGTTTATCGCTTTGCTCCCTATCGTGGCAAAGCCGATCGTTACTGGGATCGTTCTGCCAAGGAATATGCAGAGGTTTTGCTGACGACTCAAACGGTTGGGCGGTTTGCAACCAAGAATGAATTGGTCAAGCAGTTCAAGGCTCGGCTCAAAGATCTACGCGAAAAAGAAATCGGCGATCTTATTCAACAGTTCGTTCGCGCGGGAAAATTGCATTCGGGTCAATTCCTGGGAAGTCGCTCAACGCGATATTCCGCCAGTCCGTTCGATGCGCAAGCGGTTTTGGATAACGCGATTGAACAGATCGCTCGGCGTTTTTCGACCACACCTGACCAAGTACGGTTGTTGGTCGCTGAGGCTGCTGAGCCGCCTGTACAGCAGGACACCGTTCCGGCGCGTGAGTCTCTCATCTTGGACGCGATATCGGAATTGCGACCGGGCTGTGGTGTTAGCGAAGGCGGGGGCGGTGGAACGATCGTTCCGATCGCCGAGTTGCGTCGATTCTTGAACTTCAAGATCGATGGAGACTCGTTCGACGACACGCTGCGTGCGTTGGAACGCGACGGTCGGATCGACTTCACCGTCCATCCTGATCCGATGTCGCTCAGCGAGGACGACCGGCAAGATCGCTTGGCGGGCGAAGGTGGGAAAGTCTACGACATGTTGATTGTGCGGAGGTAACGGATTTCATGGCAAACGCAAACGCGGTAGTGGATTCTTCATTGCCGAACCCATTTCTCGGTGGCATCGTGCCGGACGCGTGGCGAGGTGCGACCGCTGACGTGCCGGAGATCCACGGCGACGTGTACTCGCAGTGTCTCGCCGCGGTCCAAACCGTTCGAACGCAGCAGCAGAGTTCTTCCGTCCTCATTCACGGTGAACAGGGCAGTGGTAAGACGCACTTATTGGCGCGTCTGCAGCGGCGGTTGACCGATACCGATACGTATCCGGACTTGGAAGACGAATGGCAGATTTTCGTCTACCTGCGGATGCGAACCTCGTCGGGACGGATCTGGCGAAAGATCCGTACTGAGCTCGTTACGGATTTGATGCGGCCGATGCCCGATGGTCTGACGCAGCTCGATCATGTGCTGGCCAAACGGCTGGCAACCAAGTGTGACGGACATGCGGACCTTGCTCTTTGGTGGGACCATCACCGCGAAGACCGCATGGAGGAGTTGATCGATGCGTGGCATGAAACGGCAATGCAGCTGAGCTTGCGAGATGATTTCACGCAAGTACTTGAGTGGTTTATTCGTGGCAAGCATCGCCGCCATGTCCGCGCTTACCTGGGTGGTGGATTGGTGAGCGAAGTGGGGTTTCGGCACCTCTTCGGAAACGTCGATGCCAGCCACTACGCTCCCGACAACGAGGACGACGCCTTTGCTGCGGTTATCGCCTTGTGTCACGTTGCCGGTCCACAGATTCCGATCGTCTTTTGCTTTGATCAGATCGAAGCGATTGAGGTGGAAGACGCGTCGCATAAGCCGGTTTGGTATCTCGCTCGCGCGGTTGCGGACTTGACCGATGAAGCGACAGTGGCGGCGATCTCATGCGTGCTGGCGAACTTCGCCGACAACGAGATTCGCGCCCAAGATCGAGCGAGACTTGTATCGGGTGGCCAAACCGCATTGCAACGGCTTGATCGGAATCAGATGCGACAAGTCATCCGCTCGCGTGTTACCGCGATGGCCGCCACCGCGGCCGCGGCGGGCGATAACGAGCATTGGCCGTTCGCGGATGACGAAGCCATGTTCGCGTCGCGATCAACTCCGCGCGAATTGCTGCACGCCGCCGCGACGCGATTTGACGAATTGCGAGGTGTCGCGGTGGCGTCGCCTGCAACCGATGAAACGCCTGCACTGGCCTCGTTGTTTGAACAGCGTGTGGAAGACGCGATTCGCTTGCAAAAACCCGAAGACACCGACGACCTCATCGCGTCGACGCTGCCTAACCTGTTGTCAATTCTTGAGCCGGGTTGGACGACCGAATATCCCGCTGGCCCGCATAACAGCAAGCGTGACATCGAACTGGTTTTGATCGGGCTGGACAAAGAGGCTCGCGTCGGCGTGGCACTTTGTAACCAGCCGAGCATGACGAGCTTGGCCGCCCAGCTCAAACGTCTGATCGAAAATCGCAATGCGTTCAATTTGCACAAGCTGGTGTTGATCCGTGATGGCCGATTGCCGATTTCGCCAGGGGCCGTCGCGACCCGGAAACGCTTGGATCAGTTGACGAAAGACGAATCCGTCTTGGTGCGTCCGACTCGCGAAGTCATGGCGGTGCTCGATGCGGTTCGTTCCCTGATCGCCGACGCGACTTGTGGCGATCTCACGCTCGATGGTCAAGCTGTCGCCGTTACGACGGTGCGTCAATGGCTGGCCGATCATCTTGATTCCGTGACTCGTGAATGGGTCGATCAGTTTTGTCGACCACCACGTCCCGGATGGATCGACGACGCACCGCCCGATGACACCGAAGTGGACGCGGTGCTCGAATATTTGGAGGCCAGTCCCGTCGCGTCGGTCGATACGGCTTCTCGAGCGACAGGCGTTGCGGAATCTCGAATCGTAGAACTTGCGGGCGTCGCCAGTGACCGACTTCAAATCGTCAGTGGCGATCCTTCGGTGATTTTTCGCGTTGTTAATTCCACGCCGTTGAGCGAGGAAGGCCAGTCGATGCAAAGGAGTGAAGCACGGTGAGCATGTCAAATTCCCATTGTGTTGAAATCAGTGTCAGCGACGTGCGGCAGCAGATCTATTTCGCGAGTTCCCAGAGCGGCCCCGGCAACCCTTCCCAATCCGAACTGGGCACCACGTTTCATCGCTTGATCGCTTCGTTGTTACATAGCAGCGAACAAGAGCTTTCGACAATCTTCAGCGGCTCGTCGATCGAAGATTGGGTCGCCGAAATGAAAGACTTGGCTTACCGAAAAGAGCTCGGTCCGTATTTGGTGGATCACGCCGCGGCGCTGCACGGTCGTGGCGCTGCGGTATTGGATCTGTGGACGGCCGTCGGTGAGGCGACACGTTGGCTGGCTGAACTGTTCTGGGACCACCGACAGCGACAGCTTCGCCAAAGCAGCCATTTCAACCCCCGAGAATTTGCCGGCTGGTTTCGCAACGAGGTGCCGCTGCGATTGGAACTGACCGATCCGAACTGGAGGTGCCCCGTTGTTTTGACCGGGATCGCGGATTCGCTGTTAACGCTCCCGCAGGGACGTCGCTGTGTGATTGAATACAAGTTGGGGAAAACCGCCCCCGAGGCGGATCTTTGCCAGACGGCGTTGTATCACTGGATGCTCGAGGGCGACGCCGTCGATTCGTTGGCCGTCGTTAGTTTCTTGCCCGAGAAATCAGAGCGGATGCTCGATGGATCGAACTTGAAAGAAACGCAATCACGACTCAAAACGCTGATCGGCAAGTTGGCGAACGTGACGAAATCGTCGTCATCCAGTCGACCGTCGCCTCCGCAGACAACTCCGACGCCAAGCTCACGGCCGCATCTCACACCGACGGCCACGACGCAGCAGTCATTGGTCGGTATTGAAAAGCTAGGGAAACAACTCAAAGCGGCGCTCGTCGAAGCGGGATGCGATTCAACGTTCGTCGGTGCCCCGATTCTGGGGCCTACGTTTGTCCGTTTTACGGTGAGTCCAGCACGTGGAATTGCCCCTAAGAAATTCTTAGGCTGTGGCGACCTGCTACAGGTGCGAATGCAGTTGAAGCGGCCGCCCGTGATCCAGATCGGCGCATCGATCACGATCGACTTGCAGCGTCCGGATCGTCAGATTGTCCCATGGAGTTCGATCGAGCTTCCTGTCTCCGATCCGCTGCACGGCTGCGCCAAGGTACTTGTGGGAGTCGGGATCGATGGGAAGCTGCAGACGGCCGATTTGGCGGATACGGCCAGCTATCACCTGCTCGTCGCTGGAACTTCCGGAAGCGGCAAGAGCGAGTGGTTACGCACGGCGGTGGCAGGGCTGATTGCGACGAACACGACGGAACAATTACAGATCGTTGCCATCGACCCGAAACGCGTTGCATTTCATGACTTACAAGGCTCGCCGTATTTGCGTCGCCCCGTCGTGTTCCCGGGTGACGAAGATGCCGACATGGTGGAAGTCTTTGATGAGTTAATCGATGAGATGGAACGTCGTTACGCGATGCTCGAAGGTTGTTCGTCATTGGCCGAGCTGATTGACCGACGCGGTGAACCGATCCCACGCATCGTATGCGTGTGTGACGAGTACGCCGATTTGATGTTGGGCTCGGCCAGCCAGCGGGCTGCGATTGAGATGCGTATCACGCGATTAGGAGCCAAGGCGCGAGCCAGCGGTATTCACTTGGTATTAGCAACTCAGCAGCCCAGCCGAAAAACGATCACCGGCGCAATCCAAACCAACTTGCCCGGTCGCGTCGGATTGACGATGACTTCGGCCACCGAGAGCCGGATGTTGTTCGGAGAACCGGGCGCAGAAAACCTTCTTATGAAAGGCGACCTGCTCTACAAAGACATCGGTGACCCCAAACGCTATCAAGCAGTCTATCTTTCCGACAACGAACGCCGAGCAATTTACTCGGGTTCACTCGTCGCCGAGGAAGTGTGAATGGAATTGCGATCGTCTTGGTGGAGTTGACCGATGGGTTGGTTGGCGCGATTGAAAGGAGCGGTTGTTGGCCGTGTTGCGGCCATTTGCGGAGCAAATGGGCGACTGTCGCCAAATCGCTCCGCGATTTGTCCCGCTGTTCAAGACCAGTCAAGCAAGACCATGATTCATCAACACTCGTGGAGGTTTGCTCAAGCGGCAAGGCGAACCATTTCAAATTCGCAAATCCGACCGGTCAAATGAATTCTCCGTGACCACGGTTTACTCGATCGTCATTGCCACAGGAGTACGAATCGCCAACAACGCGATCCATTTGTTGACCGGTGACTCAGCCATGGGAGACTAAAATAACTAACACGTTGGAATTACCGGCAACGGGTTTGCCATCTTCTACTTCTTCATCACCCAGACGGCGTGGTTCAAATTCAGTAGTATTGTGAATTGGTGCGTCATCGCGAATTGATCGAAGGCGTTGGCGAACGCCGTGTGGCTGTTATGTGTAAAATGCGGTCTTTTAAATGCGTTTGGCTTGAATTGAAAGGAATCCCGTGCCCCATTTCACCGATACCCAAGGCAAATGCCTTTCTTTCATACATGCTTACACCGACGGGTTTGGGCAGCCGCCTTCGATGCAGGAAATTGCGGATGCGATGAATGTCTCCACCCCTTCGGTCAATGGAATGCTCAAGACACTCGAGAAGAAGGGACTGATCAAGCGGCAACCAGGAGTCGCCCGTTCGATCGAAATTCTTAGCGCCCCGGAAACCCTGCCCCGATGGAAAAAGGTAATGAAAGCCACTATCCAGTTTTGGGCATCCCAACGATGCATCGGAGGAAATGCTCGATCAGATCGCCACTCAAATCGTGGCCAACCGCAAAGCCAACGTGGGTCGATCGGGTGGTTAACCCGTTATTCGTCTCGACCGGAAGTGCTGACGATTTTGCGAATGAACTTAAGCGTCAAGGGATGGGCTGGAGTTGCCATTTGTCCATGGTCGTAACCATCGAGTTCCAATAATTCGACGTCTTTGTTCCCGACGATCTTTAGCATTCGCCAAAAGTAGGCGTTCTCTTCATATCGTCCGAGCATCTCCAGTTCACGATCTCCGGTGATCAGCAGAATTGGCGGGGCGTCGGATCGAACATGAAACAGCGGTGCCATCTTGTCAATTATCGGCTGGGTTCCCCCGATGCCCTGTTCCTTGCGAACCGTGAAGTGCGTGATCGTATGGCCGCTATAGGGAATCAATCCGGCGAGATCATTCGGATCTAAACCGTGAGCCGCCAAATAGCTGCGGTCCAGTCCGACCATGCTGGTCAAATAACCACCAGCGGAATGCCCCGCGACGAAAATGCGATCGGGCGCCCCACCGCGTGATTCGATGTTCTTCATCGTCCAAGCGACTGCCGCAGCGGCGTCGTCGATAATAGCGGGTGAGCGAACTGATGGGCTGAGCCGATAGTTTGCTGCCACGACAGCAATGCCTTGGCCCTTTAGGCCGTCTGGTATCGACTTGTTCCCGCCGGTCAACCCACCGCCATGAAACCAAACCATGGTCGCAAAGCCTTTTCGATTGACGGGATAATAGGCATCCAGTCGGCATCTTTGTTGAATGTCCTCACCGAGATTCTCACCGGAACGATACAACACATTTTGTTCGGTTTTGTACTCAGTGGCTTGTTGGGCACTGTCCTGGGCAAGGGGCGATGAACTGTACAGAACTGCCGCGAGAAAAACCGGCAAGACTCGATTCAAAAAACAGTGCATTCGTTAACTCGGGAGGGCACGTAATCGCTTCAGGACGAAGCATTGGTGGGAACGGTATCAAGTTGAAGCAGAATAAGTGTTGGTCAGGCCTTTGTGAACTCAGAGGTTTTGTGAAATGCGCCTCCTGATCAGGATCGGGAATCGGGGTTCGACGATTCACCAACGCAAAGACTCGATTCTGGCTGCGACTTTTGTGAAGCCCGGGCGACGTCAGACCGCCAGCGTGATTGGCCGCTTTCCGTTTGCAGTTGGTTTGCAGTTAGCGTCTCAGAATGCTGTCGAACGCAATCTCAAACCGGAAGCCGAATAACGAACCTGCCGCCGGAGAACCCGTCCGGCGATTTCGCCGCACTTGTCTTATCTATTCCGACCACAGCAATATATTGCGTTTGAGATGCAGGCGTCGGTTTTGCGTGGACATCGCTAACAGTTTTAATTGAGATTCAATCATGTTCGTCACGCCATCGAAAGGTCGGGTGTCCCAAAGACAACTCCTGTCCCTGCAGTCGAGTCGTCAAGCAAAAACCAAACATGAGATGGAAGACGGTTGAATGGATGGAAGTGAACTAGGAGTCGTCCCGGGACTGGCGTCCGGGGCTTTGGCATGTCGTCGCGTCGCGACGATGAATCGAATTATTGCTAGCGCAGCCTTCGTTTTTATGACTTTGCAAAGTTCTAGCGGCCCAGTCGCATGCCCGAACGGCGAATCGGAATCGGGCCGATGGCTCCTGCCCACCTGCTCAGAGCCCGCGCTGGGGTGAGCCTCCAGGATCAACCGGTTCCGCGAATCTGATTTGCGGGTATGTTTGCTGGCGATGAATTTTAGATCGGATCCTAATGCGGAATAGCAGAGCTTGATGAACATGCAGCTGATCGTGACCCATCCGGGCAGCGCCCACAAAGACGACTTTCTTGCCTGCAGCCTGCTGGCGTTCCTGCACCAGGTTCCGATCCAGCGACGCGAGCCAACGGACGAGGACTTGGCTGATCCATCGATCTGCGTTGTTGATGTGGGTGGAGTTCACGATCCAAAACTCGGAAACTTTGATCATCATCAGTTCCCTCGCGATGCTCCGCCGCTGTGTGCGTTGTCGCTGGTGCTTCAGAGCATGGGGATTTACGAAGACGCACTCAGGTTCTACGCCTGGCTTCGCCCGGCAGAGTGGCTCGATACGATGGGCCCCAACAAAACCGCCGAATTGATGGAAATTCCACGTTCTGCTCTGGGAGCACTCCATTCACCGCTCGATACGACACTCCTCAACCGATTCGCCAAGCAGACCGAGCTGAAACCTGAGAATCCGATCTACCAAGTCATGTGTATGGTGGGTGAAGATATCGTCAGTTACCTAAGGTCGTTACGACAGCGGCTCGACTACTTAAAAACGCATGCTCGATACTGGTCGATCGAAACCGAAAGCGAGCCGATCCAAGTGTTGTTCTTGGAAAAGAGCGACACGCTTTTGGAAGATCCTTCGTTCGGGGTGTACGCCTTTATCGAGAGCGAAGGAAAACAGAATGAGCTCCACGCGATCGTCTGTCCTGATCGGCGGGGCGACGGATACGGGTTGTCGCGTTACAACGATCACCCGCGTATGGATTTCTCGAAAATTGAAAGCTGTGACGACGTTCGTTTTGCACACAAAAATGGCTTCGTCGCCAAGGTCACCGCCACGGAACCGAGTCGTCTCAAAGAGCTATTAAAAAACGCCGTGGTCAAAAACGATCGCTAAGCAGGTATGCAGGAATCATCTGGCGAAACTGCCGCGAA
>NZ_JAMQBK010000001.1:0-27143 GCF_023701485.1 Aporhodopirellula aestuarii | reverse complement strand
TCACGATCAGCGGAATTGTCGTTCTACCGAATCACTTCTATGTACCTGCTTAACGACACGTCGCGTTCTATTTGGAAGCAGATGTTCACCGAGTTCGAGTGGCCTCCGCCGTGCAATGAGCATGGAGCAGAATCTTATTTGCCGTCTGCGAGTTAGCCTGAGCTGATAAGTCCTTGGTACGACGTGGAAAAGAAGCTTAAGCAATATTTTTTCGATTCTTGTTCGCGATAGCGACGGCAGACCAGCGCCGTGGACGCCCGACCGGGATCGACGGGCCGTTCATGGTTGTTTGATTCTCGATGTGTTCGAGAGTTGCACATCAATTCGATGGTTGGGTCATTTTTGTTGCGTGGCCAACCAACCGCTGCAACTGTTACAGCCGAGTCCTGCGACGATGATTCCCCCCCGGTTAGCTCCGTCGCGGGGGCCTGAGGCCGAGGCTTGACCTATCTATTTGAAAGACACGCATGGTCTCCGCCGGGAATTCCCGCTCGCTGGAGTTGCTTCACTCGTTTGCCCCTTGCCCAATTAAAGAACTCGGATGCTTGGGAGAATCAACTGTACTCGTATTGTCGATTTCAGAGTCGCTCGGCTGTCGTCGCGCAACCACCCTCTCGGCTCGGGTGAGCGACCAGTGCGAACCGGCAGAGAATCCAATCGAAAGGGGACAGCCCTGGTCGAGTTGGCGATCTGCATGCCGATCTTCTTTCTGATTGTGTTCGCCTCGATCGAGGCCTGTAACATGATCTCAATGAAACAGATCATTTGCGAAGCAGCCTACGAGGGTGCACTGGTTGCATCCAAACCCAACACAACGGCATCGGAAGTGGTGACAAGAGTCAACACAACGCTTGCATCCCGCGGCGTCACGCCAGCGGACGTGTTCGTCGCGGGAGCTGACGGAACGGCGTTCAGTGGAGTGGAGCGTGGCGACACGGTGACCGTGACCGTTGACGCGGTGACTGATGACAACGCCGTCGGTCCCCAGTTGTTTGGCTTTGCCAAAACTTTATCCAGCAGCTTGTCAGCCGTTAAGCAATAACTCGTGGAGTTGCGATGAAACGTTCAGAAATCCATTGCCGCCGATGGCCGACCGCGCAGCATCGTCGCGGTGCGACAGCGGTGATGTTTATCATCTTGCTCCCCGTACTGCTCCTGTTTATCGGGTTCTCAGTTGACCTTGCCTACATGCAACTGTCGCGGGCGGAGTTGCGAGCGGCCACGGACTTGGCTGCCAAAGCCGCTTCCTCGGAGCTAGCGAGGACCGGCGATGTCGCGTCGGCGATCGCCAAAGGAAAGCAAATCGCCCAGGCCAATACGGTCGCCGGTCAGGGACTGTCACTTGAAGATGCCGATTTTGTATTTGGAAATACCGTTCGCTCGGCGTCTGGCAAATGGACATTTACCGCCAATGCGTCACCTATCAACGCGGTACAACTCAACGGTCGCCGTACATCGGCCGCCCCCGACGGTGAAGTCGACCTCTTTTTCTCGGATCTCCTTGATGGCGGAGGCTTTCCAACGACCGCGATCGCGACCGCCGGTTTTATCAATGCTGATATCTGCTTAGTACTCGATCGCTCGAGTTCGATGAAATTGGCGGTTTCAGATACCTCCACCGGCATGGGCGGTGGCGATCCTCGTGCATGTGATATTCCGTGGGCGGATAGCCGATGGATCGCGCTCGATGACGCTATCCGTATTTTCATGGACAAGATGAACGATACATACGCCGAAGAACAAATCTCGATTGTGAGTTACGCCAGTAACTACACAGCATGCGGGGTGAACAACCAGGACGCCACGCTGGATCAGCCCCTGACCCTCAATACGGCGAGTATCGCGGCCGCGATGGATAACTTGAGCCATACGATTTGGGGCGGCAACACCGAAACGAGTAAAGGCATGTCGCTGGCTCGCCAAGAGCTCAAGGGCGGCAACGCCCGCCCCACCGCCGAGAAGGTCATGATCGTGCTGACCGACGGAGCCTATACCAACGACACGCATCCGGCAGACATCGCGGCAAAAGCTGCGAACGACAAAATCAAAGTGCACACGATTACGTTCGGCTCTTGTCCCGAACCAGTGATCTTGCAGATGCAGACTACCGCCGAGGCGGGTGGAGGACTGCACTTTCATGCACCAGACGCGGAAACGCTCAACCAAGCATTTAGCAAAATCGCGGGTTCGCTTTCTATCCTGACCCAGTAACTTCCTTGAGAACACCTAGTATCACCATGACCAGATCGAGGAAACCACGTCGCGGAGCTGCGATGGTTGAATTCGCCTGCACCTTCCCAATTTTGCTGTTGTTTACTTTTGCAGGTATCGAATTCTCTCGCGTCAACATGATTCGAAACACCGCGATCAATGCGGCCTACGAAGGTGCTCGAATGGGAATCGTGCCAGGGGCAACGTCTTCGGAATGCGAGCAAGCGGCGGAACAACTTCTGAAGTTGATCGACGTCAAAGGTGCGACCGCGGTCGCCACTCCGAAGAAAATTGAGCCAAAAACGGAGTCAATCACCGTGACGGTGACGGTGCCGATCACGTCGGAGAACGCCTTCATCGCACCTAAATACTTCTTCGGAAAGAGCGTCACTTCGACGGTCACGCTGCCCCGCGAAGTGACGTTTTAAGCCAGCAAGAACGACGACGAGTGATTGTCTAAACCCAGGTCACGGACTCACGTCCGAGGAGAGTGCATGTCGTCGAAATCGTGACGAGAGCCATTTTGCAAACGACGTAGGTTCACTTTCCACCAGACGGCCTCGATTTGGCCGGAAGGAACGGGCCCTACATCCCCTCTCAATTATGAAAACGCGTTACCTGTGTACGAGACACAGGTTCCGACATAACGCAAAGTCGATCGTCACAACGTCTTGTCAACGCTTGGAGGCATCGGTCTCAGCAAATTCAGGGGTGAACTGCTGAGACACAGGATGTTCATGCAGGTTGTTAACCGCGGAGGTTTCGCAGCACAGTTGGGAGGATCCCGCCGTTTTGGTAGTACTGCAACTCAACCGGCGTGTCGATGCGGACGCGGCAGGAGAACTCGGTCTTCTTGCCGTTTGGATCCGTCGCCGTGACGGTGATTAGCGAACGGGGTTTGAGGTCGTTCGACAAGTCGACGATATCAAACGTTTCCTCACCGCTGAGCCCAAGTGACTCCCAAGTTGCTCCTTCAGCGAATTCGAGTGGGAGAACACCCATGCCGACTAGGTTGCTGCGGTGGATCCGTTCAAAGCTCGCTGCGATGACCGCTTTGACGCCCAGCATCATGGTTCCCTTGGCTGCCCAGTCACGGCTGCTGCCGGTACCGTATTCGGTGCCTGCGAGAACGACCAATGGCACACCGTCGGCTTGGTACTTCATCGACGCATCGTAGATGCTCATCACTTCGTCGGTCGGCAGATAGCGGGTCACACCGCCTTCGGTGCCTGGGGCCAGTTGGTTGCGGATGCGGATGTTTGCGAACGTTCCGCGGACCATGACGCGATCGTTACCGCGACGTGAGCCGAAGGAGTTGAACTCGCGAACGGGCACGCCGTTCTCTTGCAGGTAGCGTCCCGCAGGGCCGTCCGTTGCGATGGCACCGGCGGGCGAGATGTGGTCCGTCGTGACCGAATCGTTGAGCAACGCGAGAACCCGAGCTCCCTTGATCGGGCCAATGTCGGGAACAGCGTCGCCGGTGACGGCATCGAGGAACGGTGGGTGATGGATGTAGGTACTCTTTTCATCCCACGGGTACAACGCACCTCCGGCGACATCAATCGCATTCCAAAGTTCGTTGCCTTTCACCGCGGCTTCGTACTCGTCGGTGAACATTTCTGGCTTGATGCACTCGGTGATCGTTTCACGGATCTCTTCAGCGGTCGGCCAGAGTTCTTTGAGGTAGACGTCCTTGCCTTCGCTGTCTTTGCCGATCGGCTCGTTAACGAGATCGATGTCGGTGGTGCCGGCGAGAGCGTAGGCGACGACTAACGGAGGGCTGGCGAGGTAATTGGCCTTGGTCAATGGATTGACGCGGCCTTCGAAGTTACGGTTGCCGCTGAGAACCGCTGACGCAACCAGGTCACCTTCTTTGATTGCTTTGGCGACTGGTTCGGGAAGTGGTCCCGAGTTGCCGATGCAAGTGGTGCAGCCGTAGCCAACGGTGTTGAAGCCGAGCTTGTCGAGCGATTCAGACAATCCCGCACGGTTGAGGTAGTCCGTCACGACGCGTGAGCCGGGGGCCAGCGATGTTTTCACGTGCGAGGCAACACTCAGGCCGCGTTCGACGGCGCGTTTGGCGACGAGGCCCGCACCGATCATGACGGATGGGTTGGAGGTGTTCGTGCAGGACGTGATGGCAGCGATCACAACCGCACCGTGCGTGATCTCGCTGCTGTGTCCGTTGTCGGAAACCTTGCCGATGCGTGTCAGTGCTTCAGGAGGTAGACCGAATCCGGACTTGCCGACCGGTGCGGTCAGCGACTTGTTGAACTCGCCCTTCATGTCCGCAAGCGTGATGCGGTCTTGCGGACGTTTCGGACCCGCGAGGCTCGGTTCGACCGTCGACAGATCGAGCGAGAGAGTTTTGGTGTAGTTGAGTTTGGGGCCATCGTCGACGCGGAACAAGCCTTGCTCTTTGCAATATCGCTCGACGAGATCGACGTTTTCTTTGGTGCGTCCGGTTTGACGCATGTACTGCAGCGTCACGTTGTCGACAGGGAAGAAGCCCATCGTTGCTCCGTATTCGGGAGCCATGTTGGCGATCGTTGCGCGGTCTGCGACGCTCATCGCGTTCATGCCGGTTCCGAAGAACTCGACGAACTTGCCGACGACGCCTTCGTTACGCAAGATTTCGACGACCCGCAGAACCATGTCGGTCGCGGTGGCTCCGGCAGGGAGTTCGCCGGTCAATTCGAAACCGATGACTTCGGGCATCAACATGTACAGAGGTTGACCGAGCATGTTCGCTTCGGCTTCGATGCCGCCGACGCCCCAGCCCAGAACGCCAAGGCCGTTGATCATCGTCGTGTGCGAGTCGGTACCGACGAGTGTGTCGGGAACGGCGACAGGGCCTTGTTCGTCCTGAGTGATCGCGACGACGCGAGCCAAGTATTCCAGGTTGACTTGGTGAACAATGCCCACGTTGGGCGGGACGACGGTAAAGTTGTCGAACGCTTGTTGCCCCCATCGCAGGAACTCGTAGCGCTCTTGGTTACGTTGGAATTCCATTTCGACGTTGCGGATCAAGGCCCCTTCGCTGCCGAAAAAGTCGACTTGGACGGAGTGGTCGATCACCAGGTCGACGGGGATCAGCGGGTTGATTTTGCTCGGATCGCCCCCGATTCGTTCCATTGCCGATCGCATCGCGGCCAGGTCAACGACGGCGGGCACGCCGGTGAAGTCTTGCAGGACAACGCGGTACGGCTTGAACGGGACTTCGTGCGGTGCCACCGCGGTGGCTTGCCAACCGGCGAGGTTTTTGACGTCGTCCTGAGAGATCTGAAAATCGTCACAATTGCGTAACACGGCTTCCAGCAGGACGCGTATTGAGAACGGCAGGCGGTCGATTTGTCCAAAGCCTTGCTTTTGCAATGCTTCGAGACGATACAGGGCAGCTTTGCCCGAGCCGGTTTCAAACTGATCGCGTGCACCGAATAAATCCGCAGTCACTGGTTGGTTTCCTTCGTCGAATTGCAATGATGGCGTCGGCGATAATGCCTGCCTGAGAGTCCGCCCTGAAACCGAGAGTTTAGCAACGTCGTGACAGATTGTCTCCGGCCCGACAGTTTCGCGATTTCGGTTTTCCACTATCAGCGAGTTAAAGATGAATGAATCCCCCCAATGTATGGGAAATGCCGATGGTCTTACGTCCACTGACATCTTTCACGCGTTCGATGCCGCGACCGGTCAGCCGATCGAGCCGGGGTTTGCGGAAGCGACGGCTGCCGAGATTGACGCGGCGGCGGTGCGTTCGGCCGAGGCCGCCGAGTGGCTCGCTCATTCTCCGCCCGCGCGGCGAGCGGAACTGCTCGAACGTGTCGCGCAAGGCATGGACGCTCGGCAAGACGAAATCGTGCAGCGATGCGTCACTGAAACCGGTTATTTGCCCGAGCGAGTGATCGGGGAGTTCCGTCGAGCGAGCGGACAATTGCGGGCCTTTGCGGGACTCACCCGTGACCGCTACTGGGACCAGCGACAAATTGCCGCGGCGGATCCCAACCGCGAGCTGGCCCCTGGGCTCGTTGTTCCTCGGCCGGAAATGCGGCGGCGGCTGGTTCCGGTGGGACCCGTTGCCGTGTTCGGAGCCTGTAATTTCCCCTTGGCGATCTCGGTCGTTGGGAACGATTTTGTCGCCGCGATCGCCGTGGGGTGTCCGGTGATCGTGAAATCGCATCCGTCCCATCCGGGGACCTGCGAGCTGCTGGGCCAAGTCGTGTGCGAGGCCGTCGAGCAACTCGGCATGCCCGCCGGCACGTTTTCGTTGCTGCATGGTCGGCGACCGGAAACGTCCATCAGCTTGGTTCAGCACCCGGCGATTGCCGCGGTCGGCTTCACGGGCAGTCCCGTCGGCGGTCGGGCGCTCGCCGAAGCGGTTCTTAAACGTGATCGACCGATCCCAATCTTTGCGGAACTGGGGTCCACCAATCCGGTGTTCATCACCGCCGCGGCCCTTGAGGAGCGTTGCGAGGTGATCGCGAAGGGGTTCGCCGATTCGCTACGATTCGGCAATGGTCACATGTGTACCAAGCCCGGTGTGGTCGTGGTGCCGAAAGATGTCAGTCAACCGTTCGTTGACCAAGTGATCGGCGAGATGTCAAAACAAACACCGCTGCCCCTTTTGAGCGGTGGTGTGGCTGAAGCGTTCGATCGCGGCATCGCGAACTACCGATCCGCCGCGGAAGTGCAAACGCTTCACCAAGGCGGCAGCGGTGGAGCGGAGCGAGACGAGTCGCTGGGCCCGTGGCATCGGGGGCCACATTGGTTTGCGGTCGAAGCGTCGGCCGCGATGGAGAACCACGATGTGCACCGGGGCAGTCTGTTGCACAGTGAAACGTTTGGGCCCGTGTCGTTGTTGGTTCGTTGCTGTGACGAGGAGGAGATGCTAACGATTGCGAAGCAATTCCACGGTTCGCTCACGACCACGTTGCATCGCGGGAGCACCGACGACGGCTTTGTCGAACGTTGGTTACCGATCGCAGAAAGGTTCGCCGGAAGGATCATCTACAACGGTTGGCCGACGGGAATGGAGATCGGGCCAGCAACTCAGCACGGCGGTCCTTACCCCGCGAGCCTTGACGGCAACAGCACATCAGTCGGCTACGAAAGCCTCCGTCGCTTCGTCCGTCCAGTCTGCTACCAAAATTGGCCCGCCGAGGAACTTGACGCCGCGGGCCCGTGGTGAGTGTGGGAGTGTGGGAGTGTGGGCTCAGTCAGGCCCGGAGGGCCGGTACAACTTTTGCCGGGGGTGTAAACCCCCGGTGACCGATGCCTCTTCAAACCACCAAGCCCTGAGGGGGCGACATACTCTCACCTGCCGGGTCATGATGACCGAATTGTGTCGGCCCTCCGGGCTTGGGCGCGTTGGGGCGGGATCCGACGGTTCACGCACCAGTCAGGCCCGGAGGGCCAGCACAACCTTTGCCGGGGGTGTAAACCCCCGGTGACCGATGCCACTTCAAACCACGAAGCCCTGAAGGGGCGATACAACTGCATGTTCAATCCCACACATATCGCTCGTCATACTCAATCTCATGCTTGGTGAGCAGGTTGAGGTACTCGACCTGGTAGGGTTCTTTGGTGTGGTGTTGCATTTGTTTGGCGATGTACCGATCGACGCGATCTTTTTGAGAGGTGCTCACGGTGAAGGCTCCGTAGCCGTCCTGCCAGCCGAACTTGCGAAGCGACCCGCTTGTCTCGTTGATGTGTTTGCTGGTGTTCGCTTTCACTTTGCCAACAAAGTTGGCGACTGCGATCTTTGCGGGTATGCGAACAAGTAAGTGAGCGTGGTCAAAGTGCCCTCCGACTCGAAGAGGACTGCCGGTCAGTTCGGTGCATGTGCCAGCCATGTACGCGAACACGCGTTCTCGAAAGTCATCTTTCCGCAGATACGGCACTCGGTTCTTGGTGCTGAACACGATGTGATACAGCAACTGTTGGTGGGTGCTCACCGAATTAGCCCGGGGAAACGAGTTAACGAACCAAAATCTGTTACACGTTTTACCACCTGCCGGGTTGTGATGACTGAATTGTGTCGGCCCTCCGGGCCTTGGGTTAGGGTTGGGGCAGGCGTCCGGGGCCTGTCGGCCCCGGCATAGGTTGTGTCAGCCCTTCGGGCTTGAAAGCGGGGGGCCGATTGGATGATTCACGCACCAGTCAGGCCCGGAGGACCGGCACAACCTTTGCCGGGGGTGTGAACCCCCGGTAACCGATGCCTCTTCAAACCACCAAGCCCTGAAGGGGCGACAAACTCTCACCTGCCGGGTCTTGATGCCTGAGTTGTGTCGGCCCTCCGGGCCTTGGGTTTGGGTTGGGACAGGTGTCCGGGGCCTGTCGGCCCCGGCAAAGGTTGTGTCAGCCCTTCGGGCTTGAAAGCTTGGGGACCGGACGGTTCGCACCAGTCAGGCCCGGAGGGCCGGCATAGCCTTTGCCGGGGGTGTGAACCCCCGGTAACCGATGCCTCTTCAAACCACCAAGCCCTGAAGGGGCGACATACTCTCACCTGCCGGGTCTTGATTGCTTAGTTGTGTCGGCCCTCCGGGCCTTGGGTTTGGGTTGGGGCAGGCGTCCGGGGTCTGTCGGCCCCGGCATGGGTTGTGTCAGCCCTTCGGGCTTGAAAGCTTGGGGATCGGACGGTACGTACCAGTCAGGCCCGGAGGGCCGGCACAACTTTTGCCGGGGGTGTAAACCCCCGGTAACTGATGCCTCTTTAAGCCACCAAGCCCTGAAGGGGCGATACACTCTCACCTGCCGGGTTGTGATGACCGAGTTGTGTCGGCCCTCCGGGCCTTGGGGTTGGGTTGGGGCACGTGTCCGGGGCCTGTCGGCCCCGGCATAGGGTGTGTCAGCCCTCCGGGCTTGGAAACTGGGGGACCGGACGGTTCACGCACCAGTCAGGCCCGGAGGGCCGGTGCAACCTTTGCCGGGGGTGTGAACCCCCGGTGACCGATGCCTCTTCAAACCGCCAAGCCCTGAAGGGGCGATACAACAGTCCGGGGCCTGTCGGCCCCTGCATGGGTTGTGTCAGCCCTCAGGCTTGAAAACTTGGGGCCTGAAGTTGAGCTGGTTTGGCGACTCAGTGCTTTCCGACAGATTCGTCTTTGCCGTTCAGCTTTACCGACTCGATGTTGGTGAACTTGCCGATTTGCATGTTGGCTCCGCCGATCATGAGCAGTTCATTCTCGCTACGAGGGAGCATGCGGTGGAAAAATCTTGCGGGATCGCTTTGGGCGATCGTTTGCCATTCGCTTTCGTTGTCACTGAGTCGATGCACGAATCCGTCCATGGTACTGACGTAAAGTTTTCCTCCGGTTGCAAACGACGCTGTGCCGAAACCGGACATGCCTTTGCCTGGCAACCCGGGTGCTTCACTCCACGAATCCGACTTAGGATCGTAGACGTCAACTCGAGTGGTAGGGCCATCTTCGGGGCCCATTCCGCCGATAACAAACAATTTGTTGTGGTGTGCCGCGACGCTGATCGCTCGACGTTGAAACGGGGGTTGGGCGAGCGGTTGCCACGTCGCATTGGGGTTGCTTAAGTCAAGAGACCATGCGGTTTGATGCCATTTGCTTTCGTCACTCTCGCCCTGAAGGCTCCACCCGCCGAATACGTAGACGGTGTCGCCCAATACTGCCGCGTCGAGCGATGAACGCGGTTCAGGAAGATCCGCAAGCTCTGTCCATTCTTTGCTTTGCGGATCAAAGCTCGCTACCGACGTCTGGGAACGCAGGTCTTGCTCTTCGCCTTCCTCGTTCATCGCGGTGAATCCGCCAATGCGAATCACTCGGTCACCGTGGGAGACAAGGGCAAGTCCTTGAAGCGATGGTCCTGAAGGCAGTTCCTTCCAAGTACCGTTACTTCCCTCGGAAAGATCCAAGGTCCAAAAACGATTCGATTGTTCCGCGATCGAGTACGAATGGGCACTGCCGGTGTGTCCGCCATACACGTAAAGCCGGTCACCTGAGATGGCGGCGCCGAAACTGGTCAATTCTTCCGGCAAATCGGGTAATCCAGACGGGACGATCGAAGCTGCGGTATGGGGAGCCACCTTCGGTTCCTTCGGTTGTGAAATGCGAAACGTCGCGGTGAGATAATCGGTGGTGCTGTTGTAAGACTGCCCATCGTGAGTCCCTGATGCCTCTTTGTCGCTCACGCCAACAACGATTGCATTGAGTCCGTCTTCGACTTCATTGGCGGTGAATCGAACGACGCCTTCTTCGTCCGTGTCGCGGGAGGCTTCCTCGTGACCCTCTTCGCAGTATAGCGCCACCTTCGTGTCAGCCAGCGGTTTGCCATCGTGAAGAACCGTGATGCTGACGCCGCCTTCATCAGCGGCGCGAACGATGGTTTGCAACGCAGCGTTCTCACGCGGCTGCGTGGGCCAGCTCTTCGGATCAGGCTCCGCGAGATGTTCGACGTGGTAAGTCAATTTGGTTCCATGGTAGAGGCCGTAGGTTACCGACCCTGAAATCTCAGCGTTCGGATCAACCGGTGCGCCGGATTGTAGACCAACGAAGGTATCTGTGTTTACCGGCGTGGTCGGAATCGCTTCGCCGGATCCATCGCGAGTGAGTCGGATCGATTGGATCGATTCCGGCATCACGTAGGTTCGGTCATCGGGCGATTCGCCGAACCACAACACGAGTTTGCCGTCGTCGTCGGTGGATAGCCACGGGAAGTGAGCATGGACGGTGTTGGCGGCGAACACGATAAGCATCGCGGCGATCGCAAGTAAATGTTTGTTGATGTTCATGTTTATCTTCGGTGAGGGACTGAGTATTTGAAGTTGCCCGCGTTTGGGCGACTGTGAGGTTCGGTCGAAATTGCCAATGTACAGACGAGTGTTGAGCCCTATCGGCTAGACAACTCGAATCGATAGTGATTGTCAGCGTCGGGATCGATTGTTGCCTGCAATGCTCCTGACCGCTGGTAGCGTGCGGGAACGGTGCGAGTTTGCAGTGGATCACGATCACCGGATTGAATGGCCTCGATGGCTTCGTTGAGTTCCGGGCTATTGGGCGTCACGACGACGTCATAGGCTCCCGGTGCGAGTCCGTTCTCCTGGTCAAATTGAAACTTTCCTGCAGTAATGACCGTCGCGGCATCTCCGCTGCGTTGGTCGGAAATGAACCGAATCGTTGCCGAGGAGAGCGGTCGATCATCGAGCGTCACTTCGCCGGTCACAGGCAATCGTTCCACCGTTGGGTCTGGGTCGCATCCGATCAGCATGAAGGATGACACAGTCAGTGCGGTGAAACAACAAATTTTGTCGATTCGCGTGTTCACCGTGGTTCCTCCAAAACTTCGTGACCGTTGCGCGTGGCTAATGCATCGAGCAATTCGCGGTCCATAAATTCCGATGCGAAGCGGACGCTGCCGTCGCCGTAGAGCATGTGGACGCCGCCGGGGTGCATGCTTTGAAATCCGCCGTTGTTGGCGGCGTTGTGAATGTTCAGTTCTTTTTGCGTCGTACCGAGAGACACGACCGGGTATCCGACAACCCAACGAGCGGTTCCCCACTTAACCTGTCCCGCCGAAGCGGCTGGGGGCGTCCACAAATAGTCGGCCATGTCATAGGTCGTTTCACTAAACGCTAACGTGTTGCTCGCCCCGTCGGTGATGTCACGAAATCCCGTTGCCGGGTTGTTGAATCCGTAGGCGGTCCAGTTCAAGCCGAACAGACCATCGTTTTTGGGCATATACGACGCCGTGCCCTCGCAAGCCAGGTAGCTCGACGGGCCGCCCGTTTCGCCGTTGCTGGTATCGGGAACCAATCGAGGCAGCGGCATCGAGGGGCAAAGATACGTCGCGATCTCCTGTGCGGCGACCTCTTGGTTGTACGGGTCCGAATACGATTTACTGAAGTCAAACTGCGAGTAGGTGTTGTCTTGCTCGAGATAGGGCAGGACTGCGGCGAGTGGTCCGATGAAGTTGCTCAGACGTGAGCCTTCGGGGAATTTGTTGAAGCTGCCGTGATAGTTGTGGAGTGCCAAACCGATTTGTTTGAGATTGTTGCTGCACGACATTCTCCGAGCGGCCTCGCGGGCGGTTTGAACGGCGGGCAACAACAGCCCGACGAGCACGCCGATGATCGCAATCACGACGAGAAGTTCGACCAGCGTGAAGGCGGATCGGTAGGTATCGGATAGTCGTGATCGTCGGCGGACAATGGGCGACGAGGCTGAGAATTGGCATGCGGGCATGCATGCATACAAGCACTTCATAAAAGGCTCCAACGGGAAGGCACACGGAAGATGGATCAATCTCAGAAGAACGTTCTTCGAGATGGGATCGAGCGTGGCTGGCTGGAGGGCGAGAGTGAGCCCATTGCTTGCTGCGTCGTCGACGAAACTGACTTATTGCGAATCAGTCTCAAAGAGTTTGGCTATTGAGTTGATTCAACGCAAGTGTGTGATCGAAAAAAAATTGCGATCAAAACGCCGGGTCAAGTGCCCCGGCCTGCGTGATCAGGCGGGGCGAGAAATTGGGCCGCGTGTAACGGACGAGGTACCAGCCTCTTCCAATCCGGCTTGGATGCATCGAGTGATTTCCCAATGGTGATCGAACAAGTGAGACCGCAGCGGCCGCGAACGTGCTGGGGGATTGAGAAAGGATTCCAACCAGCGATGTGCGTCGGCGAAATGGCGGGACGGCTCCAATCTCCAATGCATAGGGCGTGCCGGGTGCATACGGCGTGTCGAGATCAGGCTGACCGCGACTCGGTCGCGAGATGAGCTAAAGGAAGATTCTTTTTAAAAAACATGCGGCGGTTCCTTCTATTCGTTGCAACTGGTGCGGTATGGACGGTGTTTGATCGCCGCAACGGTTTGACGAGTTGCGGTTCTATCCAAATCGCTTGCGATTGGATCGCGAATCGATTTGGTTTTGATTGGCAATGACACGAGTCCGCTCCTCCCTACTGACTTTCAGGAATAGATGATGAAAACCTTTTCAATGCTTCTTTGTGGTTTGGCCGTCTTCACGATGACCGGTTACGCATACGCACAGCCTCCGGGTGGTCGAGGCGGTGGCCGTGGCGGGGAAGGTGGTCCACCGATTGATCGCTTGATGGCGTTGGACGTCAATGGCGATGGGCAGATCTCCGCCGACGAAGTTACCGACCCGCGGATGAAACAGGTGCTCGACCGAGCCGACAAGGACCAGAACGGCGTGGTCACGAAGGCTGAGTTGGCCGCCATGGCGGCGCAGTTCGCGGACGGCGGTGGACGCGGTCGTGGTGCTGCCCGTGATGGCGGACAGGGCGGACAGGGTGGTCCCGGAGGCAGGGGCGAACGTGAGGGATTCGGCGGACGTGGCGGAGCCCAAGGTGGACCTCCTCCCGTCGGGCAAATCATTCCGCCCTTCGCTGCCGATGAGCTCAGTCTCACCAGCGAGCAACGCGCCGCAATTGCAACGCTGCAGGCCCAAGTTGACGCAGAATTGGCAAAGATTCTGACAACGGCTCAGTTGCAAAAACTCAAAGAAGGGCCTGGCGGCCAGCGAGGTGGCGGGGACCAAGGCTTTGGCGAACGCCGTCAAGGTCGTCCTTCGTCAGACCGCTAACACGGAAGGCATTAACCACGTGGGGGCCGGCAACTGTCCCCAGTGGAGTCCAGATGACGGCCGCAGCGAGTTGCGTTGTCGGTGGGTGAGGGGAATCTGCGCATCCATGCGTGACGTTTGCAACCGAAAACGTCCCTTAAGAAGAGTGGCTCCGTCTCTATCGGAGTCGCATCTCCCCCACACTTCTCTTCCTTTGCGCGAGGGCGTCTGCGATGCGACCATTTTCTGATCCGTTACGTGTACTGCGAACAGCTTTTTCGAATCGAACTCCTTCGTCACGTCAAAGCAGCATCCGCAGTTTTAGCAAGCGATGTCGCCGTCGACTCCGCGCCGAACCTCTCGAAGGTCGGCGTTTGATGGCTGCCGATTTCGACGGGTTTCGACATAACGCGTTCGATGCCGAAGACGTTAATAACGATGGTGAAGTATCGGCAGTGGATGCGCTCACGATCATCAACGCGATCAACCGACGAGATAGCTTCGACTCGAGTATGTTCACGGATGTTAACAATGATGGCCAACGAAGTGCCCTCGATGCCTTGCGGGTGATCAATCGGCTTAATCGTGGACGTGATTCGTTTGGAAGGAATGACTCACCACGTGACAATGACCGTAACAACAATAATGACACCAACAACGAAACATCGATTCCAGAATTGCAGGATGAAGTCCGATCGATCGATGGGACCGGAAACAACCTCGACGATCCGTTGCTTGGTAGCGCCGGCCAGCCATTATTAAGAGTTGCCGATGCTGACTACGGCGACGGGATCTCGACACCGGCGGGCGAAGATCGGCCGAGTGCCCGCGAGATCAGCAACGCGCTTTCCGATGTCGTGGGGGAAGAGGTCAAGAGCGACGAAGGTTTGACGGCGTTCATTTACGTGTGGGGGCAATTCATTGACCACGACCTGAGTCTGAACGAGCAAGCCGATGGCAACGAGTCGTTTGACATTGAGGTTCCCGCAGATGATGCGTTGTTCGATCCCAACGGTACCGGTGAAGAGGTGATCTCGTTGACGCGTTCCACCGTCGCCGAGGGAACCGGAACGTCCGAAGACAATCCCGCCCAGCAGATCACGTTGATCACATCATACCTCGACGGATCGCAGGTGTATGGTAGCGATCAAGAGACAGCCGATTCGCTGAGAACGTTCAGCGGCGGACGGATGGTCGTGACCGAAGATGATTTATTGCCGCTCGACGAGCTCGGGCAAGTGATCGCGGGTGACATTCGCGCCAGCGAAAACATCGCTCTCGCTGCGATGCAAACGCTGTTTGTTCGCGAGCATAATCGGTTAGCCGATGAAATCGCCGCGTCCGATCCAGATGCGACGGACGAAGAAATCTATCAGCGCGCCCGAGCGGTGGTGATCGCCGAAATTCAAGCGATCACGTACAACGAGTTTCTGCCGGCATTATTGGGTGAAGGGGCCATCGATAGCTATGAAGGCTACGACTCATCCGTCAATCCGAGCATCGCGAATGAATTCTCAACGGCTGCCTACCGATTCGGCCATAGCACGTTGAACGATGACATCGAATTCTTTGGGAACGATGGACGAGAGGTTCGCGACGAAATCGAATTGAGGGACGCGTTCTTCAATGGCGCGTTGCTTGAAGAAACCGGCATCGATTCGATCCTGAAGTATGACGCCTCGTCGCTTTCTCAAGAAATTGATTTGGAGGTCGTTGATGGTCTTCGCAATTTCTTGTTCGGTGAACCGGGATCGGGTGGTTTTGATCTGGTGGCTCTCAATATCCAGCGTGGGCGCGATCATGGCTTGAGCGATTACAACTCCACTCGCGTCGCCTATGGACTCGACCCCGTGGAGTCGTTCGCTGACATCACCAGCAATGTTTCGCTGCAGGAAAAACTGGCGGGCCTGTACGGCGACGTCAACAACATTGATTTGTGGGTCGGCCTAATGGCAGAAGACCATGTCGATGGAGCGTCGGTCGGTGAGTTGACCGGAACGATCATTGCAGACCAATTCGAACGCACTCGAGATGGCGACCGCTTCTACTACGAAAACGTTTTCTCCGGTGCGGACCTGAAGTTTATCAATAGCACGACGCTCGCTGATGTGATCGAACGAAACACCGAAGTTGAAGGTTTGCAGGAAAACGTTTTCTTCCTAAATATCGAAGTCAGCGGACAGGTGACCACAACGGTGGCGAATTCATCCCGTTCGCGAGGCTCTGATAAACGCAACGATTCTCGCGGTGGGCAAAGTCGCGGGGTCGAGGGTGTGACGGTCGAGTTGCTCAACGGCGACGGCGAGGTGGTCGACACGACGGTGACAGATAGTAGTGGCAATTACAGCTTCGATGATTTTCCGGAGACGGGGGACTATCAAATCCACGTCCCATACAACGGCGATACGTTGGACTTTCTGGTTTCCAATGGGGAGACGCAGATCGAGGGGCTGGATTTCGAACTGAGACTTTGATTTTACTTCGAAGGGCGGGTGTGACATTCGTTCACAGTTATCGTCCTTTTAATAGGTACGACGAATCGGCATCTCGACTTGCCGATTCGTCTGTTCTCTCTTCTTTGGTAGGTACGGAGGTTCAAGATGTTTTGTAAATGGGGATTCCGCGTGGTGGCTGCGGTTGTCGTGTCTGCGGTCGGATTGAGCGGCAATGTCGCCTCGGCGCAGTGCAGCGGAGGTGGTGGCGGACGGATGCCCTCGGGGAGTCCCGCGACGTTGAATTCAGCGTACGCGTATTCATCGAACACGCTGACCTCTTCGCCTGCGAATCTTGCGATGCAGTATCAGCAGCGTCAGTTGCTCGCTCAAAGTCAAGCGTACGCGATGGCATATCAAACCGCTCAACAGCAACGGCTTCTGAGACAACAACGCAACGCGGAACTCCAGGAAACGAGACTCGCGCGTGCGGAGGCCAAACGTGCGGCAAAAGCCGATCGTATCGCCACACGATTGCGAGAACAAACGTATTCGTCGGACGAGATCATGTTGACGTCAACGAGCACCGATTGATCGCCAGCGTTCCTCTTGTTTCCGTTCGCCCTTCGACGATGAGATCTCCCCGCCGCGCGGGATGACTCACGCTTCGATGCAACCGAGGGGCGGACGCATGCGGCATTGTTTTTAACCCAGTGATCACGATGCAAGACGTCTCTCAACTTGACGCAGTGACACCGCCGCCCACGCCAGTTCGGGTGCTCCCGCCGCGAGTTGTCAAAGGTCGTCGCAAGATGGCGACTGTCGGTGAGCCTGTTGGTGAGAACGCGGTATTGCCGCCACCGATCGCGACAGCACGGGGTGTTGTGAATCGTCCGAAAGCGGACAGATCGCAACTCGTGCGAGGCGACGTTTCGGTCGCACACGCTGAGGAGCAGCCAAAAGAAAAGATTTCGGTGATCGCGTGGCGAGTGATTGCGCGAATGCAAAAAAAAGTGTCCGAAGCACCTGAGTGGTTGGTCAGTCTGGTTTTCCACGTGATCGTGCTGCTCGTGCTGGCATTGATCACCACGTCGCCCGCAGTCGTCGGCCGAATCGTTTTGACGGTTGAGCAAGGTGAAAATGAGATCACAACCGAGTTGGCCGAGTTTTCGCTCGATCCGGTGGAGGTCCCCGATACCCCGTCCGAAGAAAGTCCGAGCGAAACGGAACTGGAGATTGAACCGATTCAGATCGAAACGCCCGTCAGTTTCGCATCGATATCACCGAAGGTTGTGACGGAAGAGGCATCGGTGAATCTTCCGTCCACCGATCTCGCGGGCGAATCACTGAACATGTTCGCAGGTCGAACTGGATCCAGGAAGCAAGAGTTGCTCAAAGCATTCGGTGGAACGGTGGAGACCGAAGACGCCGTAGCACTTGGTTTGGATTGGCTGCGTCGCAATCAGTTGAAAGACGGCAGTTGGAGCCTCGTGGGCCCGTACGCTCATGGCTCGCGTTCGGAGAACCAGGTGTCGGCCACCGCGATGGCGATGTTGGCATTTATGGGAGCCGGCAGCACACATCGTGGCGGGCAATATCAGAAGGTGCTGTGGCGGGCGGTTCGATGGCTCGTCAAACAGCAAGACCGTGATGGATTCATGGCCGCACGGGCTGGTGATCATGAAAAGATGTACTCGCAAGCACAAGCGATGATCGCGTTGTGTGAGTTGTACGCGATGACGGGTGACTCGTGGATCCGCCCTTACGCACAAGCCTCGTGCAACTTCGCATGTGCCGCGCAATCGCCGCAAGGCGGTTGGCGTTATCGCCCGCGGTTTGATTCCGATACGTCTGTTTCGGGTTGGTTCTTGGTGGGGTTGAAGAGCGGCGAAGCGGCCGGGCTTGAGGTGGACCGATATGTGTTCCTGCGTTTTGATGAGTACCTCAATTCGGTTCAGGCCGATCGTGCGAACGATTACTACGCCGTGGGGTATTCGTATCAAGTCGGTCATGCGGCGTCACCTTCGATGACGGCCGAAGGGTTGTTGTGCCGTCAGTACCTCGGTTGGCATCGCAACATGCCTGGCATGCGAAGCGGGCTGATCTCGCTGGTGCAAAATCATCCGATGAACCCGCGTGAAAGGGATGTGTATTACTGGTACTACGCGACGCAAGCGTTGCATCATTATGGCGGACCGCTGTGGACCCAGTGGAACGACAAGATGAAGGTGGATCTGCCCACGGCACAGACGCGTCGAGGAGCCGAACGCGGCAGCTGGTCGCCGGAGGGCGATGCATGGGGCATTTACGCCGGTCGTCTCTACACAACGTGTCTCTCGTTGTACTGCCTCGAAGTCTACTACCGGCACATGCCGATCTACTCGCCGCTGGAAGTCGCGGAGGCTGAGGAACTCGATGAGGCATAAGACACAGCCAATATTGGCGAAACTCACATCATGAGAAGCAGCATCACGACACTCGCGCTGACGCCCGCGTCAGACATTCAGCTTGTTCGCGACGCCCGACGTGGCATGGAATCGGCGTTTGAACAACTCGTCTCCCGTTACCACGCCAAGCTGCTCAATGCGATCCTGCGCCATGTCGCGTGTCGCATGACTGCAGACGACATCGTTCAAGACGCCTGGATCAAGGCGTACCAGAATTTGCATCAACTGCGTGCCGATGGCAATTTTTTCTTTTGGCTTTACCGGATCGCGATGAATTCACGCCGCGCGTACTACGGTGCCGCGAAGCATTTGGCGAGATCGGAATGGATGGACCCTCAACTGGCAGAGCTCTGCCTTCCCGCCTCGCTGCAACCAGAGGCGATGGCTGAGTTGAGCGAAGATCGCCAGCGGGTTCGTCACGCGCTGCAAAAGCTCGAAGAAGCCCATCGACGGATCTTGATTTTGCGTGACTACGAACAGCAAGACTACCGCGAGATCTCGCAAACGCTGCGAATCAAGGTTGGCACCGTTCGCAGTCGACTTCATCGGGCGCGGTCCCAACTCCGTTTTTATCTAACGTCGATTACCCCGTGAAACAGGCGATGAAGCCAGCGGTAAGAAAAAAATCGCTGAATTGGCGTGACAAAGTGGTCTCAAAAACGCCCCTACGGATAGCGGAAATTCTCGCTTGTCCTTATTTCTCGGAGTTTTTATCGATGAAACGTCACCAGCCAGCCAAACGCCGTCTCATGGTCCAACCGCTGGAGGAACGTCGCGTTCTCGCCGCGAGTCTCGGCTGGGACGGTCCCGGGTTAGGAAGTGCTGAGTTAACGTATTACATCGCTAATTCCCCTGATTCACTCACGCAGGAAGAAACCAACGCGGCGATCGAGACGGCGTTGGCGGCTTGGTCCGATGCCGCCGATATCACGTTCACGCCGACCACCCAAAGTGGACTGCGGGATTCGATCGATATCTCCTTTACGACGATTGACGGCATCGGTGGCACGCTCGCTCAGGCGTATTTCCCCGATGACGTGAACCCCGCGCGGATTGCGGGGGACATCGAATTTGATATTTCCGACGCATGGGAAGTCGGTAATTCGCTCGGCAACAGTGCGTTCGATCTGATTTACGTCGCGGTGCACGAAATCGGCCACTCGCTAGGGCTCGACCACAGTGATTCGTTAAGCAGCGTGTTGGCGCCGTTTGTGTCACCGAGCCAGTTCTTTACCAGTTTGTCAGCGGTCGATGTCGCAGCGGCGCAAGAAGTCTATGCCGCTGCCGATATCGGAACGGTTGATGACAACACGAGTGTGCCTGAAACGCCCGTCGATGAAACACCCGTCGACGATACACCCACCGAAGAGACCCCAACCGACGAAACGCCAACCAGCGAAACACCCTCCGATGAAACACCTTCGGACGATGGTGACGACAACAGTGTTCCCGACGACGAAGACGACCCGTTCCCGCGTTGGCGGTGGCGCCGCGGTGGGAATTGGAATCGGTGGGGTGGTCGTCTCGATGCCGCGACGCCTGAGTACAACTACATCAACCCGACCGACGTCAACGGTGATAACGCGACCACCGCCGTGGATGCGTTGATGATCATCAACCAGCTCAACCTCGGTGTGTCGACTACCGACGGGGAAGATATCGCTGGCTTGTGTGACACCAATGGTGACGGTTCGATCACGGCCCTCGACGCACTCACCGTGATTAATGCATTGAACAGTGGCACGGAGTCCGTCGGTGCGGTTTCCGCAAGCGTCGAAGTGCCAGACGTGTTCGATGATACGCTCGACATCGACGACGAAACGCTCGAAGACAGTATCGACAACGGGCTCGAAACGCCAGCGGATGAAACTCTTGCCGATGAAACGTCGGATCAAGAAACACCAGTGAACGAATCCGACGACAGTTCCGAAACGGTTGACGACCCTATCGACGATGTCGTGGACCCCGTTGACGAAGTCGACGATCTCGATGAAACAGACTCGACTGATGAATCGGCCGATGACTCATTGGATGAAATGATCGACGACGGCGGGATGATCGACGATTCAGAAGACACCGAAGACGAAACCGATGAGTCGGACGAAGAAGTAACCGATGAAGATGTTTCGGATGACGAGCATTGCAATGAGGGACACCAATCTCGCTTTGGTGTTTTTAATGTCGGCGTCTTCCGAGGCGATGCGGAATCTCTTGTGACGCGTTTCGACGCCGACGGCGATGCTTCGTTGTCGGAAGACGAAGTGTCCAGCCGGTTGTGGGAAAAACTCTCGGAACTGGGGGGCGATGCCGACTCGGATGGACTGATCACTCTCGCTGAACTTGAAACCGCGATCGAGACTGCCCGTCAAGCGGCGTTCGACGAGCGGGACACCAACGATGACGGTGTTTGGAGCGAAGACGAAGTCAGCGAGCGGTTCTGGAGCAAAATCGCTGAAGCCGACATCGATTCCGTGGCCGGTGTCTCGTTGGACGAACTCGACACATTTTTCGCCGAGCAGGCCGCCGAACGAGAAGGCTCCCAAGGCGGATTGCGACATCGCCATCATCACGCCTCCGACGAAATCTTCGCCGCGATTGGCCGAGCCCCTTCGGTTGGACAGCTCACGGCAAATCGCCAATCACGCTCGTCACGTTTGGGTCGAGGCCGCTAACGATCAGCATTCCATTTCAGGCGTCGACGGCGGTGAAGTGATTCTCGCTCATGACGCCATCCAAACTCTTGTCTTTTTCTATTCTTTGAGTCCCAGAATGGTTCACCATGACCGGGACAATCACGTTCGTCGATCCATTTTTCGTGCGATTGTTACGGCCCGCTCGTAGCGTCGTGTGTCATCGTCGATACTCAGGAGCTCCTATGGTAGCCGCCGACTCCATTCAATTCGGCCAATTCTTGCATGGCCAAACCGAGGGCGTCGAATTCCATCAATTGCTCTCGGCCGCCCGTGCCGGAGACCGCGACGCACTCGGGCGGCTGCTGCAGTGGTACGGCAACTATCTGACGATTCTGGCGACCACCCAGCTCGACCGACGACTTCGACGGCGACTCAACCCGTCCGACATCGTTCAAGAAGCGATGCTCGCTGCTCACCAGGACTTTGACGATTTCCGTGG
Source organism: Aporhodopirellula aestuarii (assembly GCF_023701485.1). GTDB lineage: Bacteria > Planctomycetota > Planctomycetia > Pirellulales > Pirellulaceae > Rhodopirellula > Rhodopirellula aestuarii. Next base: position 5,377 of record NZ_JAMQBK010000001.1, on the reverse strand, counting down.
TGAGACCCAAGCCGAGTTGTTGTGTTGGCTACGAACAATTCTGATCCACACGCTGCACCAGAGTTTCCGAAAACACGTCCAAGTCGAGAAACGTGATGTCCGTCGCGAAGTTGCGTTGGAGACGCTTAGCAATCGGCTCCATGAGTCAGCTGTAAACCTCGCCGAAATGATTCCCGCAAAGGGCCCATCGCCGAGTGCTCCAATGCGTGCTCACGAACGCGGCGTCGAGCTGGCGAATATGCTTGGAAAACTCAAGCCGGACTACCGCGACGTGATCACGATGCGAGTTCTCCAGGGGCTTTCTTTTGACGAAATTGCCAAACGGATGGATCGCAATTCAGGGGCGGTACGGATGCTGTGGTTACGGGCACTCGCCGCATTCAAAACCTCCGAGGATATGAAATAGTGGTAGCGTTGAACCAATCGATCGTGGACGCCAGCCTCGATTCCGCACCGTCGTTACTTGCGGGACTGACCAAAGACCAACAGAGCCGGTTGACTCAGCAACTCGATGAATACTTGGTCAGCCTCGAGAACGGCGAACCTCTCGACCCCGATCAACTCGCAAGTAAAAACCCCGATATCGCTGAGGCATTTGCCAGCTATTTGGAAAAACTCAACGCCTTGTACGGCGTCGCGGTTGGTTTCCGCGATCAAGGTGAAGAGGAGACGCTCCAGCAGATCAAAACCGGCAAAACGAAGCTCGGGGATTTCACGATCCAACGTGAAATCGGCCGCGGAGGAATGGGGATCGTCTATGAAGCGATCCAAGAGTCACTCTCACGCAAGGTAGCGATCAAGTTATTGCCGATCGCGTCGCTGCTTGATTCGCGTCAAATTGAACGTTTCAAGAATGAGGCCCATGCCGCCGGGTTGTTGCAGCATCCCAATATCGTTCCGGTGTACAGCGTTGGTAGCGACCGGGGCGTGCACTATTACGCAATGCAGTTTATCAGCGGTGTGTCGATGGATGAATGGGTGGCCATGCATGCACGCGACAACTGTCGGACCGATTGGCGGTCGGTTCTCGGATGGACGATCGACATCGCACGGGCGCTGCATGCGGCCCACGAGACCGGTGTGGTCCACCGTGATGTGAAACCATCGAATTTGATGCTCGATCGAGAAAGCAAGATTTGGATCACCGACTTCGGGTTGGCACGGTGTCAGACGGATGACTCGATAACCAAGTCTGGCGACCTCGTCGGAACGATGCGTTACATGAGCCCCGAACAGACCCGCGGGCAGCACGCACTCGTCGACGGCCGCACGGATGTTTATTCGCTCGCCGTGACACTCTTTGAGTTGTTGACATTGCAGGCCGCGCATGACGGCGAAGACGCCCCCGCCATTATGAAAATGATCGTCGAGCAAGAGGTGGTGTCGCTTTCCCAAGTACGCGCCGATCTGCCGCGTGATCTCGAAACGGTTGTCGCCAAAGCCATGTCGAAAAATCGTGACGGTCGCTATGAAACTGCCGAGGCGTTCGCCGATGATCTGCAACGCGTTCTCGACGGCGAGCCGACGATCGCTCGCCCGCCGACGATGTCTGATCGAATCGTTCGGCTGGCAGCGAAGCATCGTTTGGCGGTTTTGACAACGGTCTTGATCGGCATGTTGGGCCTGGTTGGGTTTGCGGCCAGCACCGCGATGATAGCCGCTGAAAAACAAGTGTCCGATCAAAACGCAGACCGTGCGTCACGCAACGAACAGCTCGCGCGGAAAGCCGTCGATCGGTTGGGATCGCAGATGGCTGAATTGCTCGCCGATATCCCGTCGGCGGATCCCATTCGCCGCACGCTGCTAACCGAAACGCTGGCTTACTATCAAACATTCGTTGCCGGAGCCAGTGAGGATCCAGCGTTCCAAGAAGATCTCGCTATCACGTTGGGAAAGATCGGCGAACTGAAAGGTGAACTCGGTGAATTGGATGAAGCCATCGCCTCACTTCGCCGGTGTGAGGCGGTGTACAGAAATCTTGCCGATCGCAATGATCAGTTGCGTCTGAATTGGTCCACCAGCCAGAATAATCTGGCTCAAACGCTGACCGCCGCCGGGCAACTGGAGGAAGCCGCCACGTATTTCGCGCGGGCAATTCACACGCAACGGTCGCTGTTGGACACGACCCAAGAAACGCCAACGAATTCGCCGCATCTTCCGATCGTCAATCATCGCGACACGGTGGTGCAATCGCTCGCGACGTCACTTAATAATCTCGGGTTGCTGCTAGCAGACGTACTCGCGACTGAAGAAGCTGAACAGTCTTACTTGGAAGCGATCACACTGTTGCAGGACGATCGATCGACGCTCGCAGATGGTGATTCCAAGTTGCAACTCGCAACCGTGCTGGCGAACCTCAGCGGCTTGCTCGCAAAGTCCTCACCGGTTCGGGCAACGCAATACGCCAAGCAAGCACTGGATTATCAAACCGACACATTGGAAGCAGATCCGCGAAACGCTAAATTGGCCACGCGTGTGATCGTAACGCTTAACACGCTAGGGGCGTCACAGGCGGCGGCCGGTCAAACCGCATCGTCGATTGAGACGTTGTTGAGGGCCGTAGAAATCGGTGAGCAATTACTCGATCGTTGGCCCGACCAACCCACCTATCGTCGCGACCTCGTTGTCGGTTTCAATCATCTCGGATTGGCTTATTCCAAGGCAGGCGGTCTGAGGAAGGCGACTCAAACGTTTCAAATGGCACTCACGCACGGACGGCGATTAGGTAGCTCGTTCCCAGCCGACGCCGAAACCCAATCGATGTTGGGTGGTGTGCTCAACAACCTCGGGTTTTTGCAACAACAGCTTGGCCAAAGCGACGAAGCGGAGAAGTCTTTCGCAGGTGCGATTGAGGCACAAACACGAGCCGTTGAGTTGGCTCCGGAAGTGAAGCGTTACCAGCAATACCTCCGCAAACACCACGAAAACCTCGCATCGCCGAATTCGCCCATCCAACCAGTGTTGCCGGCAACCGACGACGATATCACACCGGTTGATGAAGCGAGGAAATCATGATTCACAACGGAAACATGTGCCTTCACGAATGCCCACGAAGGTTGTTGGTTGAACAACTTGAGTCCAGATGCCTGATGGCGGCCGGCGTTTTCACGCACTTCGGCAATCACCACACCTCCGATCATGTTCATCGCAACCATCGTGCTGACGAGAACCCTGGTGCGGCCGAAATACGCTCGGTCGGTGTTGAGCGATCGACCGATCACGTCACTCGCCGCGAGCGCGATATTCCGGATAGAAGAGACCGTGACGGGCGTGGTCATGGAAGTCGACGCGACAATGACCAGTTAGTTCAAAACTCACCATCGTCGCCCGACATTGCTTCGCGATTTGACGTGTCCCCTTCAACGCCCAGCGAATCGATTGAGCGAACACGAGGACAGTCAACGCCCAGTACCGAACGTGGTGAGTGGGTGATTTGGGTATTGGAGACCGACATGTCGGCTACGGACCAAATGATGGGATCGCAATCAAGCGGTAGTTCGGATCGGTCCGATTCGAATAATGACGCATCGACTTTGGTTAGTATGATGATGCCCATGGATGGCGAGATGGCATCCGGCAAAGACGTCGCGTCAGTACCCAGCGAGAACGCTCGAGAAACTTCCGCAGATACCGTTTCGCCAAACGTTGTTGCGACAAACATTACGGATGGCGGCGAATTGGAAGAAGGTAGCCAAACGCAATCTAAGACGGATCAAGAAAGATTGTCGCCGTTCGGAAGTGTTGATCGAATGCCTGTGGATGCGGGGCACGAAACAACATCTGAATCGGAGATCGCGGACGACGAAATCGGCGGCTTGATTGAGTCCTTGCCACTGCGTCATCGCGAGCAGCAACCAGTTGACGGAAGTGGACCAAAGCAAGAATGGGCGGTCGCTCCGAGTTCGATTGACCGTCTACGCGAGGTGGTGCGGGAGGCCTCAGGAGCAGAGATTGGTTCAGCGACAACAAACGACGACCCAACGAGCAGGCCGACTGATGCGGTGATCGCGTCCTGGTTCGGTAATCAAACCGGACTCATGGAGATTGAAGCGACCGGTCGTTTGCAATCGCCGGTCGATTTAAGTGAGTCGATTGTGGACGTGGTTTTGAACGCACAAATCGGGCTCCATCGCAGCGTTGATTTAATCGCGTCAACAATGACCGTCGCCGACATCACATCCGATGACGTCAGAGGAGCGATCTTAAATGCGATTGCCGCCGAACAGCCAAGACAATCGATCGTTCTCGATTCCACGTATGTGCCTCGCAAATTGTCCAAGCTGACGTATTCGGGAGTAGCGTTGCTCGCCACCGGCATCAGCCTCGCCGCCCGCCGCAAACGAGCTGAGTACGAGTCTTCTCCCCCGGAGTAATGTGCCGGCAACGGAACGGTACCGCGTGTGTTCTTGTCAGACCGTCGTTTGGGGGGGGGGCGTTAGTGTGGAATGGACGCACGATATCGCGAATGGATCCTCCTCGCTTAACTGCGAGACATTGTCGCACCCGTTTCGCACCGCGAATCGCTTGCTTTTTCGAAGTGCGATTCTTTCCCTCCAAAAAAAGCGTGATTCGTCCGCTACCCAAGTTGCAGGTTGGTGTTAGATCGCCGTACCCAACTCGCAAACGGAATTTACGGACCGAATCCCATGCAAACGCTCACCGTTAGTTGTCCACAAGGTCACCAATTGCATGCCCCGCTCCGTGCAATCGGCAAGACACTTCCCTGTCCCATTTGCAAAGAAATGGTGGCGGTATCGGAATGTGGACCCATCGCCAAAGCGTCTGAAACCAAGCCGGCAACGGTTATGAGAAAGGATTCCGTCGAGTCGAATGCACAGCGTTCGATCTCACGTCCGCACATGCAGCCGGCCGAAAAACGCGACCCTCTATCGGATACTGGCGTGATGCGGATCCTCGGCGACTTCGTCGCTCCCACGCAAGAAATCGAGCCTGACAACACTCAAAACGTGCGAACCTGCCCGCTCTGTTCATGCGATGTGAGTGAAGCGGTATCCGTCTGCAAGAACTGCAAATGTTACATCGGCCCCTCGCCAGACTTCTTCAAGCAGTTCGCGGAATAGGCACAAGCATTGTTATTGCGTATCGCGAACAATTCCTGCGATTGCACATGTCGATAGTCGCGAAGTTCCAACGCTTGCCATACCGAAGAAGGCGAAATTCACGTAGATGAGTCTCTCGGGACATTGATTGTTATAGTGCTCTTTTTAGCGGAACGGCGCAAGCCGTCCGGTCCCGCGTTACCGGACGGCTCGCGCCGTTCCGCTATGAGTTTTTGCGGCAGGACGCGAGCCCCCCGGTACAAGCACCACTCAAATTTTGTTGGGCAAAGCCCAGTATTTCGCCATGCTTAGGACCC